>JBAYRF010000004.1:0-145989 GCA_041676785.1 Acidithiobacillus sp.
ATCCATTTCTGATTCGATAGACCGCGCCCAAGCCTCGGCTTCTCGTTTTATCCTAAAAACCTTGGACTGGGTCGGGTAGCCTTTGCGCCTTACCTTGGCTTGCCAGCCAATCGTAATACCGTCTTGGTCGGTTTGTTCATAGAAACCGGCCATCATTGCACCGCCATCTGGACAATTCTGGACACGACTCCCTCGCAATGTTCAGCAATGCGTCACCCACATCGGTGACTTATTATCCTGCTCACCAAAGCGTAATGTCCAGAAAATGTCCAGAAAAATAGAAAGGGCACCTAGAAAGTTTTTCTAAGTGCCTGTTTTATATGGTGCCGTTGAGGGGAATCGAACCTCTGACCTACTGATTACGAATCAGTTGCTCTACCGACTGAGCTACAACGGCGTGGGCGCGATTGTACCTGTCATCTGGCATGGCGACAAGAAAGAGCCGCGTGCTTAGATGCTCAGGTCAAGTCTTCGGGAATAGCTTCTCGGCGGTGGATGAAAAAACCTTTTAGGTAGCTGCTTTCTGGTACGGCAGGATGAATGGGGTGATCCATGTCTTGGGTACCTTCACCGATAATCGCGTAATCTCCGCGTTGTGCGGCAAAAGCAATCTGGCCGAGCAGGGTTTCACGGTTGAGATGGTGCGAACAGGAGGCGGTAAAGAGGATGCCGCCGGGGGCCAACAAGCGCATGGCCATGTCGTTGAAGCGCCGATAGGCAATGCTGCCTTCCTTGAAGTCCTTTTTGGATTTGATCAAGGCCGGAGGGTCAAGAACGATGAGGTCAAACTGTGCGCCGCGATCCCGAAGATTGGCGAGTGTCTCCATGGCATCCCCATGAATCGTCTGCAGATTGGTGACTTGGTTGCGCTGGGCATTTTCTTCGAGGAGGGCCAGCGCCGAGGCGGAACTATCCACGGCGGTGACTTCGGTGGCACCTGCTTTAGCCAGAGGAATGCTAAAAGCGCCTAGATAGGCAAAACAGTCCAAAACCCGGCGGCCTGATGCAAAGTCGAGTAGGTGGCGACGGTTAGCGCGATGGTCGTAAAACCATCCGGTTTTTTGACCGGCGCGGGGGTCCATTTCAAAAAGACACCCATTCTCCCAGACCGGCAGGCGTTCTGGAACGTGACCGAACAACACTTCCACTCGGTCTTCCAAGCCTTCAAGGCGACGTGCGATACCGCTGGCTTTGTGAAGTATCCCGCTGGGATTCAGCAAGTTTTGCAGGGCCGCGCTAATGAGGGGTAAATCCTGATTCATTCCCAAGCTGCCCGCCTGGACTACTAGGGTGTCTTCATAGCGATCAATAATTAGGCCGGGTAAACCATCGCCCTCACCATGGATGAGACGGTAAAAAGGTGCGGTAAAAAGACGTTCGCGCATGAGCAGGGCTTGATGCAACTTGGTATGATAAAACGTTTCATCAATCACGATATGCGGATCACGACTGAGTAAGCGAGCGCAAAGCAGCGTGTGTGGGTTGACGTGCGCGAGGCCGAGTGCTTTGCCTTGCGCGTCTTCTATGCGGCAGACGCTACCCGGAGTAATGGCGTTGAGCGGGGTTTTGACCACGTCGATTTCGTTGCTGTAAATCCAGAGATGACCAGCACGAAGACGACGGTCTTCCTTCGGACGCAGGCGCAGAGCGGGGTAGGTATGGGGCATGGTTAAAGAACCTGATGGTGAAAGCGGGTGGCCCCGAGAATCGAGGAAATGGTTATTGCGCGGCATTTTACAGGCTTTTCGGTGATCCGTATATTGAACACCATTCTGAAGCTACGCCATTCAGTCATTGAGGAGGTTTGCTGTGCCCATTGTCGATAATATCCGCGCTATTCGTTGGGAAGAGGACCAGCTTTGTCTGCTGGATCAGCGTTTGTTGCCGCAGCAAGAAATCTGGTTGAACCTGAGCGACTATCGGGAAGTGGCCGTGGCCATTACCCAGATGGTGGTGCGCGGAGCCCCCGCGATTGGGGTGACGGCCGCTTACGCGATGGCCTTGGCGGTACAAGAAATGCGAGGACTGAAAGATTGGCAGGCGCGTCTGCAGGGTGCTGCGACCGAAATCAAAGCGGCGCGCCCGACGGCAGTCAATCTGGCGTGGGCAACTGATCGACAACTGGTCTTAGCGCAAACACACACCACGGCAGAACAGGCGGCGGCAGCCTTGTTGCAGGCAGCGCATGATCTTTTAGCGCAAGATATTGCGGATAATCAGCGCATGGGTCGTTACGGCGCGGAGCTCATGCCTCAGCAGGGCGGTGTATTAACGCACTGCAATACCGGTAGTCTGGCTACCGGGGGTTATGGAACGGCTCTTGGGGTTATTCGAGCCAGTATTTCTGCCGGAAAGCATCTGCATATTTATGCCGATGAAACCCGTCCCTGGCTGCAGGGCGCTCGACTTACCGCTTGGGAGCTGCAAAAAGATGGGATTGCTTTTCATTTGAACGCGGACAGTGCTGCTGCTTATCTCATGCAGCAGGGGCTGATCCAGGCGGTTATCGTCGGTGCGGATCGCATTGCTGCCAATGGCGATGCAGCCAATAAAATCGGAACCTATAGCCTCGCCGTGTTGGCTCAGTATCACCATATTCCTTTTTACGTGGCGGCACCGTTAAGTACGGTGGACTTTGCCATGCCCAGTGGCGAGGGCATCATTATTGAAGAGCGCCCCGCCGAAGAAGTGCAGCAATGCGCTGGACGTCAGGTGGCTCCGCTGGCTGTGGAGGTGCGAAATCCAGCGTTTGATGTCACTCCGGCGAGCCTGATTGCCGCCATTATTACGGAGCGCGGTGTGGCTTATCCGGAATATCTGCAAAGTCTTCGTGCGCTGCAAAGTGGAAACATGCAGGATTAGTCCTGCTGTGGCATAATGCCGCGTTGAAAATACTCAGGGATATCCGTTCGCCACATGATAGACTTCGCCAAAGAAACTATTCCCGTCAGTCTCGAAAAAGAAATGCGTCAGTCCTACCTCGATTACGCCATGAGCGTGATTGTGGGACGTGCGCTTCCCGATGCGCGTGATGGCCTGAAGCCGGTCCATCGTCGGGTACTTTTCGCCATGCACGAGATGAGTAACGACTGGAACAAGCCTTACAAAAAATCGGCGCGTGTAGTCGGTGATGTCATTGGTAAGTATCATCCCCATGGGGATACGGCTGTTTATGACACCATGGTGCGAATGGCGCAGAATTTCTCCATGCGTTATCCGCTTATTGATGGTCAGGGTAACTTTGGCTCCGTCGATGGCGACAGTCCAGCCGCCATGCGTTATACCGAAGTGCGGATGTCCCGTATTGCCCATGAAATGCTGGCGGATCTGGAAAAAGAAACCGTCGATTTCGGGCCCAATTACGACGAGAAAGAATGGGAGCCGCTGGTTATGCCTGCGCGTATTCCCAATCTGCTCATCAACGGCTCGGCGGGCATTGCGGTGGGCATGGCTACCAATATTCCGCCTCATAACCTGACGGAAGTCATCAATGCTTGCCTCGCGATGGTGGATGATCCGCAGGTGGCCGATGAAACCTTGTTTGAACTGGTACCCGCCCCGGATTTCCCCACGGCGGGCTTTATCCACGGTCGTGCTGGTAGTCTCGATGCTTATCGCACGGGCCGTGGTCGGGTGGTGATGCGTGCCCGTAGTGATTTTGAAACGGACAATAAAACCAATCGCCAGAGTATTATCATTTCAGAATTGCCCTATCAGGTGAATAAAGCTCGGCTCATTGAGCGCATCGCCGAAATGGTCAAGGAAAAGCGCCTGGAAGGGATCAGTGATTTGCGCGACGAGTCGGACAAGTCGGGCATGCGTATCGCCATTGAGCTCAAGCGTGATGCCAATGCTGATGTGGTGCTAAACAATCTGTATCAGCATACGGCCATGCAGAGCGTGTTTAACATCAATATGGTCGCCTTGTTGGATGGTGCGCCGCGTACTCTGGGCCTCCGGGATTTATTGCAGGCATTTATTCAGCATCGTCGGGAAGTGGTTACCCGACGGACCGTGTTTGAATTGAAGAAAGCGCGTGATCGTGCCCATGTCCTCGAAGGTCTGGCGGTGGCGCTGGTCAATATTGATCCGCTGATTAGTTTGATTCGTGCGGCCGCAAACCCTGCCGAAGCCAAGGCGCAAATGCTGGCGCGTGCTTGGGCGCCGGGTATGGTAGAGGCCTTGCTGGTAGAACGCGGCGAGCCCTCGGAGGGTATGCAGGCAGATGGGTACCATCTTTCTGAAATTCAGGCGCAGGCGATTCTTGATTTACGTCTGCACCGCCTCACCGGTCTGGAGCAGGACAAAATTCGTGACGAGTATCTGAATTTGCTGGACCGGATTCGCGAGTTTCTGGAAATTTTGGCTTCTCATACCCGACTGATGGAAGTCATTCGGGAAGAGCTGGTGGCTATTCGTGATCAATATGGGGATGCCCGGCGCAGTGAAATCGTGGCGGATACGGGAGACATTTCTACCGAAGATCTGATTACGGAAGAAGAGATGGTGGTGACGTTCACGCACGCCGGATACATCAAGGCCCAACCGGTGACGGTGTTTAATGCGCAGCGCCGTGGTGGTAAGGGCAAGATGGCCACGGCTACCAAAGAAGAAGATTTTGTGGAGCGGATGTTTTGTGCTTCCACTCACGCTTATTGTTTGTTTTTTAGTAATTTGGGCAAGGTTTTCTGGCAGAAGGTTTATCAGCTCCCTCAAGCCGGTCGCGGTGCAAAAGGCAAGCCGATTGTGAATCTGTTGTCGCTGGCGCCGACTGAACGAATTACTGCGGTGTTGCCGGTGCGGGATTTTACCGAGGGGCAGTTTGTCTGCATGGTGACTTCGCTTGGAGTCGTCAAAAAGACGCCGGTGATGGATTATTCCCGCCCGCGCAGCCAAGGGATCAATGCCATCAATCTCGACGACGGAGATCGCTTGGTGGGGGTTTGTCTCTCCGATGGTCAGCGCGAATTTATGTTATTTACCCGGCATGGGATGTCGGTGCGTTTCCCGGAAGATAACATTCGGGCAGTGGGACGCAATGCTCGTGGGGTGCGCGGCATCCGTTTGGCGGATGAGGATCGGGTTATCTCGGCGCAGTTGGTGGATGCCTCTCAGGTCATGTTCACAGCAACAGCCAATGGCTATGGCAAACTCACCCCGGTCGAAGATTACCGGCGGACCAATCGCGGCGGTAAGGGCGTTATCGCCATTCAGACCAATGCGCGCAATGGTCATGTTGTGGGGGCGTTGGCCGTTAACGAGCAAGATGAGCTGATGCTGGTGTCCGACCACGGCACCTTGATCCGCATCGCCGTAGACAGTATTCGTCGAACCGGGCGCAATGCTCAGGGTGTGCGGTTGATTAATCTGGGCGAGGGTGAGCAACTTGCTGGTATGGCGCTGATTGCCGAGAGCGAAGATGAGGAGGCGGAGCAGACGCAACTGCCCGAGGAATAAACCATGAATCAACCGGTGTATAATTTTGGTGCGGGGCCAGCCATGTTGCCGCATGCAGTGCTGGAGCAAGTACAAGCGGAAATGCTCGACTGGCATGGTCGGGGTATTTCCATTATGGAAATGAGTCATCGTGGTGCCGACTACATGCAGATTATTGCCGAGGCCGAGCAGGATCTCCGCGATTTGATGCATATTCCCGATAATTATCGCGTGTTGTTTTTGCAGGGTGGAGCCACGCTCCAGTTTGCTATGGTGCCCATCAATCTGCTTCGCGGCCACCAGCGGGCGAGTTATGTGCAGACGGGTGTCTGGTCCGAAAAGGCGCTCAACGAAGCGCGTCGCTTTGCAACGGTAGAAGTGTCTGCCTCAAATGCCAACCAAGGGGCGCGTCTGGTGCCGCCGCAGTCGGAATGGCGGATTAGCGCCGATACGGCTTATGTGCATATTGCCGGTAATGAAACCATCGGCGGCGTAGAGTTCGATTTTGTGCCGGAACTGGGGGACATTCCTCTAGTGAGTGATGCGTCTTCGCACATTCTCTCTAAGCCGGTAGAGGTCAGTCGTTTTGGACTCATTTATGCGGGTGCGCAAAAAAATATCGGTCCAGCCGGACTGACTTTAGTGATCGTTCGTGATGACCTGCTGGGCCATGCTCCCGTTACGACGCCCACCATGCTGGATTATGCGGTTCAGGCGAAAGAAGACTCCATGCACAATACGCCGCCCACTTTTGCGATTTATGTGGCGGGACTGGTCTTCAAATGGCTGAAAGCGACCGGTGGTCTTACGGCTATGGCCGAAAGAAATCAGCGCAAGGCCGCCATACTCTACGACGCTATAGATAACTCGGAAGGGTTCTACCGTAATACGATTGAGAGGCGGAATCGTTCGCTCATGAATGTGCCTTTTACACTGCACAACGCCGCTCTGGATAAAGCTTTTCTCGACGAAGCGGATGCCAATCATTTGCTGCAACTTAAAGGTCATCGTCTACTGGGTGGGATGCGTGCCTCTATTTATAATGCCATGCCGGAAGCGGGGGTGCTGGCTTTGACAGATTTTATGCGGGATTTTGCCCGCCGCCACGTTTAGGAGAGGGCTTTGACCGCAACCCTGAGAACTCTGGCGGAGTTACGTGCGGCTATTGATACGGTCGATAGCAACCTATTGTCCCTACTCGCGGAGCGGGGCCGTCTGGCGCTCGAAGTCGGTGAGGTCAAGCGTGTTGCCGAAGACCGTCATTTTTATCATCCCGACCGCGAATCCGAAATTCTCCGACGGATCATGCTCGAAAATCCTGGTCCTTACACGGATGCGCAGGTGGCGACCATTTATCGTGAAATTATCTCGGCGGGCCTCGCTCTAGAGGAGCCCCTGCGGGTGGCCTATCTGGGGCCAGCGGGTACATTTTCGCAGATGGCCGCACAAAAGCATTTTGGTCGTTCGGCATTTTTTCAGCCGACGGTGGGTATTGCGGAGATTTTTCGTCTAGTAGATAGCGGCGGAGCGCATTTTGGCGTGGTGCCAGTAGAAAATAGTACTGAGGGTTCGGTGAATCTCACCCTAGATCTATTGCTGGATTATCCGCTGCAGATCTGTGGCGAGGTGCAATTGCGCATTGTCCACAATCTTCTTGCCCGCATTCCCATGGAAAACATTCGGCGGGTGTATGTTCACTATCAAACGCGCGCTCAATGCCGACAGTGGTTGGCCGCTCACCTGCCTCAGGTAGAACTGGTGGATGTCCCCAGTAATGCGGTGGCGGCAGAACGTGCTGCGGTGGATGCCGAAGGCGCGGCGATTTCAACTACGGTGGCGGCAGAAAACTATGCTTTGCCGGTGTTGGAAGCGGGTATTGAAGATAATCCAGAAAACACCACGCGCTTTCTGGTGATCGGTAAAATTGCGACGCGGCCTACAGGGATGGATAAAACCAGTCTGGTAGTGGCGGGTATCAATCGTCCCGGAAGTTTGCACGCACTCCTGTCACCTTTGGCGAATGCCGAGGTTAGCCTCACGCGCATTGAATCCAGGCCAGCCCGATCAGCGATCTGGGAGTACGTGTTTTATCTGGATTTACTCGGGCATTGCCAAGATCCGACCGTGATTGCGGTATTGGATGCATTGGCTTCGCAAGCCTCTTTTTATCGTTGTCTGGGGAGCTACCCCAAGGCGGTTTTTTAATGGCGCTGAATTTTTTGGAATATGCGGCAGCAGGAGTGGCAGACTTGCAACCGTATCAACCCGGTAAACCCTTGGCTGAACTGGAGCGGGAACTGGGCATCCGCGATGCCATTAAACTCGCTTCTAATGAAAACCCGCTGGGGCCGAGTCGATTGGCGCTATCCGCAATCCATGCGGCTTTGCCGAGTCTGGCGCTGTATCCCGAGGGTGGGGCGCCAGAGCTGCGGGCACGTTTGGCCGAACAGCATGATCTCGAACCCCAGCAATTTATTTTTGGTAACGGTTCGGATCAGGTTATAGAAATGGCGGTCCGTGCTTTTGCCGGGCCTGGAACCGAGGTGATTGTTTCTCAATATGCTTTTGCCGCCTACGCCATTGCTGCCCAAGCCAGTGGTGCCATAGTCCGAAGGGCGCCAGCGCAGAACTATGGGCATGATCTGGCCGCCATGGCGGCCTTGCTGAATGCGCGTACCCGGCTGGTATTTATTGCCAATCCGAATAATCCGACAGGCACGCAGCTGCCGGCGGCAGCGCTCGAAACATTTATAGATAGCGTTCCTGCCCATGCTTTGGTGGTATTGGATGAAGCCTATCTCGAGTTGATGGATGATGATGCATATCCAGATGGTCGGCAGTGGCTCGGGCGTTTCAGTAATCTGCTGGTCACCCGGACTTTTTCTAAAGCTTATGGTCTTGCTGGGTTGCGCTGTGGTTACGGTATGGGTCATCCCGATTTAATTGCGGTCATGGAACGTGTGCGGCAACCTTTCAATATCAATACGCTGGCGCAAGTAGCGGCGCATGCTGCTTTACTCGACCAAGCGCATCTGCAAGCTACCCGGGCTAATAACCGGGTCGGGTTGCAAACACTGGTGGAGGGATTGCGTAATCTTGGATTGACAATTCTGCCGCCTGCAGGCAACTTTGTCGCCTTCGCCGTACCGGGGGGTGGACAGCGTGTTTATGACGCACTGCTCCATCGGGGGGTTATTGTCCGACCCCTTACCCCCTACGGCATGCCGGATCATCTGCGGGTTAGTGTGGGCCTGCCGGTGGAAAATCATCGTTTTCTGAAAATGCTGGGCGAGGTCCTATAACCCCATGATCGTCATTGTCAAACCGCAAGCGAGCGCAGAGCAGATGGAACAGTTGCTGGAGCGGATTCGCCATTATGGCCTGCAGCCGATGGTCAGTACGGGCTCGGAACGTACGGTGGTGGGCCTGCTGGGCGATGAACGCCTGTTGCCAGAAGGTGCATTGGAATCTTTACCCGCAGTGGAACAAGTCATGCCCATTCTCAAGCCGTACAAGCTGGTTAGTCGTGAATTCAAGTCTACTGATACCATTGTGGAAGTTCGGGGTATTCCCATTGGTGGTAAGCAGATCCAGGTGATCGCCGGTCCTTGCTCGGTAGAAACGCCGGAGCAAATGCTACGCTCCGCCGAAGCCGTCAAAAAAGCGGGTTGCCGTCTGATGCGCGGCGGTGCCTTTAAACCTCGGACCAGTCCCTATACGTTTCAGGGCGTGGGTGATGAGGGTCTTGATTACTTTCGGACTGCTGCCGATGCCTTTGATCTACCCATCGTGACCGAATTGATGGATGTCCGAAAAATTGATCTTTTCCTCGAAAAAGGTGTGGATCTCATCCAAATCGGCACCCGTAACATGCAGAACTTTGATTTGCTCAAAGAGGTGGGTCGTCTGGACGTGCCGGTGATTCTCAAGCGGGGTCTTAGTGCAACGGTCAAGGAATGGTTGATGGCGGCAGAATATATTGCGGCCCACGGGAATCATAAAATCATTTTTGCGGAGCGCGGCATCCGGACTTTTGAGACTTCTTACCGCAATGTGCTGGATGTCACGGCAATTCCAGTCCTCAAAAAAGAAACCCATCTCCCGGTCATCGTCGATCCCAGCCACGCAGGAGGTAAAGCTTGGTTGGTGCCAGCACTATCCAAAGCGGCCATTGCGGCAGGTGCCGATGGCTTACTGGTGGAGTCTCACCCTTGTCCAGAAGAGGCTTGGTGTGATGCGGATCAGGCACTCAGTCCTGAGCAGCTGGCGACCCTGATGGATGATTTGCGTAAAGTTGCCGTGGCGATTGGCCGCGAACTGTAAAATGATGGCTTTTCCCTTCCGGCGGGTGGCCATTGTTGGCCTGGGCCTCATGGGAGGGAGTGTTGCCAAAGCCTTGCGGGCTGCTGGATATACTGGAGATATTGCGGCCTGTTTGCATGGTGGTGACAAGGCTCTGCAAACGTTGCGCGCCGAGGCAGAATCTTGGCAAATAAAATTAACGGTCGTCTTGTCTGAAGCACTCAAAGACGCCGATTTGGTGGTGTTGGCAACGCCGCCAGCGGTGTTGCTGATGCAGCTTTCAGAGATTGCACAACGGGTTTCGGATACAGCCATCGTGAGTGATGTCGCGAGCACCAAAAGCGCTATCGCTGAACGCGGTGCGGAACTGCTGGGCGCACGCTTTGTGGCTGCTCATCCCGTGATTGGCAGCGAGAAAACAGGCTTTGCTGCGGCGCGTGAAGATTTGTATCGTGGCGCGCAGGTCGTGCTGACGCCACAGGCCGGCGTTACCAGTGTCGAAGCCTTACAAAAAATACGTGCCTTCTGGAGGTTTCTGGGTGCGGATGTTCTGGAGATGTCGCCGCCAGCGCATGACACAGCTTTGGCCGCTACCAGCCACCTTCCGCATTTACTGGCTTTCACTTACATGGCCGGTTTGGAAGCGGATGCCTCACGGCTTAAAAACCTGGCCGGAGGTGGTTTGCGCGATTTTTCGCGTATCGCGGATTCTGATCCGAGGCTCTGGACCGAGATTCTGCGGGAAAATCGGCATGCTCTTTGTCAGCAATTACAAGCGCTACAGCAACACCTCGCCGCTGCCGAAGTGATCCTACAAAAAGACGATACGCAAGCCTTGGCAGGTCTCTTAACCAAAGGCCGCAACATCCGAAGACAATTTCATTTTCCTCTGGCGCATTCCTGAATGAAAATCCACTATCGTGTTCACCCTGGTGCATCGCTGAAGGGCCGTTTTCAGGTTCCCGGCGATAAATCTATTTCCCATCGCTCGGTAATACTGGGTGCTCTGGCTGAGGGAGTTACCGAAGTTGAGGGCTTGCTGGAAGGCGATGATGTGTTGGCGACTATTGCGGCTTTCCGCGCAATGGGCGTGGCCATAGAAGGCCCAGTACAGGGTCACTTGCGTATCCAGGGCGTTGGATTGCAGGGATTGCGGGCACCCCAAGCGCCTCTCGATTGCGGAAATTCGGGAACGGCTATGCGCCTGCTGGCCGGAGTTTTGGCGGGACAGTCTTTTGCCAGTACTCTGGTCGGTGATGCCAGTCTGCACAGACGACCCATGGGGCGGGTTTTGCAACCGCTCATGGCGATGGGCGCGCATATTACGGCGGAAGATGGCAAAGCTCCGCTACGCATTCAAGGCCAGCCTTTGCAGGGTATCCAGTATGATCTACCTGTAGCCAGTGCACAGGTAAAATCGGCAGTACTGCTTGCAGGGATGTATGCCGCAGGGCAAACCTGCGTGACGGAGCCCGCGCCGACCCGTGATCACACTGAACAAATGCTGAAAGGTTTCGGCTACGCCGTCGAAAAGACAGGGCCCACAGCCTGCTTGCACAGCGGTGGTAGACTTCAGGGTCAGAAGTTGCAGGTGCCAGGCGATATTTCTTCGGCAGCCTTTTTTCTGCTCGGCGCGACTGTTGCACCGGGTTCTGATGTGGTACTGGAAGGCGTGGGCATTAACCCGACCCGCACGGGCATTATCGAAATTCTCACCCGTATGGGGGCGCGTATTGATCTGACCGCGCTGCGGGAAGTGGGCGGCGAGCCTGTGGCCGACATTCGCGTCCGTCATGCGCCGCTGCAGGGTATTCACATTCCTCCGCATCTGGTGCCACTCGCCATTGACGAGTTTCCGGCGCTGTTTATTGCCGCCGCTTGCGCTAAAACACCAACCACCATTAGTGGTGCGGAGGAATTGCGTGTTAAAGAAAGTGATCGTATTGCCGTCATGGCCACGGGCTTACGTGCGCTCGGTATCGCGGTGGAAGAGCGACCTGATGGTGCCGTAATTACGCCCTCCCAGATACAGGGCGGGCAGATTGATAGCCACGGTGATCATCGTGTTGCTATGGCATTCGCTATGGCGGGTCTGGTCGCTGCTGACACGATCGAAATTTTGGATTGTAATAATGTGGCGACCTCTTTTCCGAGTTTTCCGGTTTTGGCGGGACAAGCGGGGTTGATGATGGACGTGCTGGAGGAATGAGTATCGTTCCAGTTGTGACCTTGGACGGTCCGGGTGGTGTCGGCAAGGGAACCTTGGGTCGTCTTCTGGCCCAGGAACTGGGTTGGCATTTGTTAGATAGTGGTGCCATATACCGGGCATTGGCACTGGCTGCCCAGCGCGCGAAAATTGCTGTGGAAGATGAAGAGGCTCTGGTTGAGCAGTCCCATAGTCTTCCCTTGAGCTTTCGCGGAAACGACCAACAGACGCAGGTACTGCTGGCTGGACAAGTGGTTGATGAAGCTATTCGCACCCCTGAAATCAGTGCGTTGACTTCGCAAATAGCGGCTATTCCTGGCGTTCGCGCGGCGCTTATGCAGCGTCAGCGCGATTTTGCCCAAGCCCCTGGACTGGTTGCTGATGGAAGGGATATGGGTACCATCGTTTTTCCGGACGCTACCGTTAAGGTGTTCTTGACGGCCAGTGCCGAAGAAAGGGGTAAGCGGCGTCTAAATCAGTTGATGGAACAGGGCATTAGTGCTAATCTCGGCGACGTTGTGGCGGAAATTGCGGAGCGCGATGCCCGAGATCAGCAACGCAGCGTCGCGCCACTACGGCCCGCCCGTGATGCACGAATCCTCGACACCAGCACTCAAAGTGTTTCCGAGTCTTACAGGGTCTTGCGGGAATGGGTAAAAACCAGCCTGCAAGAGAATTGAAACCGCCATGGTTATGGCATCGAGCAGTGATTGAAGGGACGCCAGTGGTGCTCCCGGTAAATGAGGCCTATTGAAATTTATGACCACCCCTAACGCTGAAGTGCTTGTTGAACCCAGTTTTGCCGAAATGTTTGAAGAAAGTCAGAGTACCCAGGGGCTTAAGCCTGGTGAGTTGCTGACGGGTATTGTAACCCGCGTGGATAACGATTTTGTGATTGTCGATGTGGGTCTGAAATCGGAAGGTCCTATTCCCGCCGAACAGTTCCGCAATGCTGAAGGTGAAATCGAAGTCAAAGTCGGTGACTCCGTAGAAGTTTGTCTGGAACTGGTGGAAGATGGTATGGGTGAAACCCGTCTGTCCCGCGAAAAAGCCCGCCGTGCCAAGACCTGGGTCGATCTGGAAAAATCCTTTACGGACAATGCAGTGGTTCACGGCTTCCTGACCGGCAAAGTGAAGGGTGGTTTCACCGTCAGTATTGATGGGGTACGCGCCTTCTTACCGGGTTCTCTGGTGGACGTGCGCCCAGTGCGTGATGTCGCTTATCTCGAAGGCAAAGACCTTGAGATGAAAATCATCAAACTGGATCGCAAGCGCAACAACGTGGTGGTGTCTCGCCGTGCAGTGGTTGAGCAGGAGCAGAGTGCTGAACGCGGTGTGCTGCTGGAAAGCATTCAGGAAGGTGCGATTCTCGACGGTGTAGTCAAAAATCTTACGGATTATGGTGCGTTTATTGACTTGGGTGGTATTGATGGTCTTCTGCACATTACCGATATGGGCTGGCGTCGGGTCAAGCATCCCAGCGAAGTGGTTACGGTCGGTGGTGAAGTGCGTGTACTCGTCCTCAAATTTGACCGAGAACGTGGGCGTATTTCCTTGGGTATGAAGCAGCTCGGAGAAGATCCGTGGCGGGATATTGCCCGGCGTTATCCCGAATCTACCCGTATTTTCGGTAAGGTGACCAACGTTACCGATTACGGCGCCTTTGTTGAAATCGAAGAAGGCGTAGAAGGCTTGGTGCACGTTTCCGAAATTGACTGGACCAACAAGAACATCAATCCGGCCAAGGCGCTGCATGTTGGCCAAGAGCTAGAAGTGATGATTCTCGACATCGATGAAGAGCGGCGGCGTATTTCCTTGGGTATTAAGCAGTGTTTGCCCAATCCTTGGGATGATTTCGCGCAGAACTTCCAGAAGGGCGATCGGGTTTCCGGTCAGATCAAGAGTATCACCGACTTCGGGGTATTTGTGGGTCTGGATGGCGGCATTGATGGTTTGATTCATCTCTCTGATTTGGCTTGGGATCGCACGGGTGAAGAAGCCGTTCGTGACTTCAAGAAGGGGGATACCCTAGAAGCGGTGGTGCTGAGTATCGACCCGGAACGCGAGCGTATCAGTCTGGGCATCAAGCAGATGGAAACGGACCCATTCATTCAGTTCGTTGTTGCCAACGAAAAGGGTGCTCTAGTGGAAGGTGAAGTGATTTCGGTCGATGGCCGAGGCGCAGAAATTCATCTGGGCGAGGGTGTTCAAGGTTTCTTGCCGCAGCGTGAGCTGAACAAGGGCCAATCTCTGGCCGCTGGTGACAAGATCCAAGTCGCCATTGCTATGGTCGATCGCAAAAATCGCACGCTCACCCTCAGCACCAAATCACGTGAGGCTACGGCGGCGCCATCCCATGAAGAGCAAGCGGCGGCTGTTCAGCAATATGCACGCAGTGCGGCAACGGGCACCACGAGTCTCGGCGATCTGATCAAAGAGCAGCTCAAGCGTAAGCAGGAAGAAGAAAGTTAAGTTGTAAGTCCGCGCTCTGGATGATGTGTTGGTCCGGAGCGCAAATTTTTGTGGCGTCAGGCCGATGTATGCGTAAAATTTTATGAAAGAAGACTAAATCCATGACTAAATCAGAATTGATCAAAAACATTAGTGCTCAATATCCCCATCTGAGTGTGCGTGACATCGAAATGGCGACTCGCCACATGCTGGATTATCTCAGTGATGCACTGGCAGAAGGTGAGCGCATTGAGATTCGTGGTTTTGGGAGCTTTTCCATGCATGTTCGCCCTGCCAAACAGGGTCGCAATCCCAAAACCGGTGAACCGGTGTTGGTGCCAGAAAAACGGGTTCCGCATTTCAAGCCCGGCAAGGAGCTGCGTGAACAGGTTGATTTTCCGGTAACCGTATCTGGCAAGGTCTGATGGACGCTGACTGACGTGGATCTTGCGGTCATCCTCGTCATTACGGCGATCATTGGTCTTGGTGTTGTCATTGGTTTTTGGTGGGGTCGTGGTACGCATTCAAGGATGGTATCCAAGGCTATCCCTGACGTTTATGTTCAAGGCTTAAATTATCTCCTTAGTGAACGCCAGGATGAAGCGGTCGAAGTTTTTCTGGAAGCGTTGCGGCAGCATCCAGAAAGTGTGGACATCCTACTGGCCCTTGGGCGTCAGTTTCGGCGCAGAGGTGAGCTGGAACGCGCTTTGCGTGTTCATCAATATCTTTTGGAACAACCAGCGCTTACCTTGGAATTGCGACAAAGTGTGCTTTTTGAAATCGCACGGGACTATCTCAAAGCCGGTATTTTGGATCGTGCCGAATCTATACTTAAGGAACTCCTCGAAAGCCAGCCTGATCATGGCGAAGGGCTTGCTACCCTCGCAGAATTATATGAATTAGGTGGTGAGTGGGCTTCGTCCATTACCATTCGCAAACGCTTGTTGCAGGAAGGAAAGTCTGAACAACGTTCGATTATCGCCATGCTCTACGGTGAGCTTGCCGAGCAAAGTCTAAAGAAAGGCGATAGAAAACAGGCTAGGGAATACCTGGATGCGGCACGAAAGCAGGCGCCTGATGATGCTCGCGCGCTTGTTCTAACGGGGCAGATGGCTTTTGAAGCTGAACATTGGCAGGTAGCGCTGAAGCAGTGGCAAAAGTTACTTGACCGAGAAGTTGATTCAGCAATTTTGCTAGTGCTTGAGTCGTTTTTACGGGCAGCGCAACAGCTCGGGGCGGAGGGGCAAAACTACAAAAGCGGATTGCAAGAACACTGCCGTTCTACGCTGGCCGTAAAGCTTCTAGCACAGGCGCTGCTGGCTGTGGATGGATTAACTGTGGCCACTGCATTTCTGCAGCAAGTGTTGCTCCGTCAGCCGAATTTACGGGTTTTTCAGATCTTGTTGCATATGGATCTTGCGGCACCAGAGCCGGCCTTGTTTGATGCGATTGCCGCAGCGGTGCGTGATTGGCAAAGTGAGCCGGAACTTTTTCAGTGTCAGTTTTGCGGTTACCAGAGCAGCCAATACTATTGGCATTGCCCAGGTTGCCGACAATGGGGTACTTTTTCAGGAGAACATCGTCTTTGAAATCACCGCTGGTAGTGGCCTTGGATTATCCGGATGCTGATGCAGCGCTGGCGCTGGCGGACCGACTGGACGCTCGGCAGTGCCGGGTGAAGGTGGGCAAAGAGCTTTTTACCTCGGCTGGCCCCGCAGTGGTTGAAAAGCTCCAGGCAAAAGGCTTTGAGATATTTCTCGATCTAAAATTTCATGACATTCCGCAGACGGTAGCCAAGGCTTGCAAAGCGGCTGCCGGGTTGGGTGTGTGGATGCTTAATGTTCACGCCAGCGGGGGGCAGGAAATGCTGATGGCGGCTCGTGATGCGGTAGATAGCATGACCCTTGGCAATTCGCCCAAACCCTTGCTGATTGCCGTAACCGTACTCACCAGTATGGACGATGCAGGGTTGCATGAAATTGGTGTCAATGCCACGGTCGTTGAGCAAGTCATGCGGCTGGCCGCACTTGCTGAAGGGACAGGAATGGATGGCGTAGTGTGTTCCGCACGTGAGGCACCGCAATTGCGTGATCTGTTGCCAAGACTCTGTTTGGTGACGCCGGGAATCCGGATGCCTCAGCATAAGCGGGACGACCAGAAGCGGATCATGACTCCCGCAGAGGCCCTCGCGGCGGGCGCGGATTACCTGGTCGTTGGCCGACCAATCACTGCCGACGCTGATCCGTTGCTGGCGCTGGAGAACATGGTGGCAGCGTGTGGCGTAGGATAGGCAAAATATTTAATAACCGGCTAATATGCACACTGACAGTGTCTTCGCGTGCCCGTTTATCGATTTTTGCAGTAATGGAGATTATCCCAAAGTGACAGCAGACGAAGTAGTAGCTTTGTACAAACAAGATGAGGCGTTGCTGCAGGGGCACTTTTTATTGTCCTCTGGATTGCACAGCGATACTTACCTGCAATCGGCAAGGGTATTGCAGTTTTCGGATCATGCTGCGCGTTTGTGTGCGGCCATGGTGGCCGGTATACCGACGCCATTACGCAGCACGATCCGTTGTGTAGTTGGACCAGCGATGGGTGCTGTACTGGTATCCCATGAATGTGGGCGCGCTCTCGGGGTGCGCAGTTTGTTCACAGAGCGTGAAGGCGGTCAGATGGTACTTCGACGTGGCTTTGTGCTGGCGCCTGAAGAGGCTGTGCTGGTTGTGGAAGACATCACGACTACAGGCGGTTCTACCCGCGAGTGTATCCGTGCGGTTGAAGCTGCCGGAGGCAAAGTGGTGGCCAGTTCTGCAATCATTGACCGCAGTGCCGGAATCAACGATTTCGATGGGATACCCTTTTTCCCACTCCTGAAATTACCCGTGCAGACTTGGACGGCTGCAGAATGTCCACTCTGTGCAGCAGGGGATGTACCCGTCAAACCGGGAAGTCGCGGGCTGCGCTGACCTTGAGAGGTCGCTGGCTTGTGTTTATGATGAGTGTTTAGGCTTAAACAAAATGAAAAACAAGGATCAGTTTATGCAAATTTCCACACCAGAGGCAGCGCCGCTGGAAAGGCACATTCATGTGACTATTCCCGCTAGTGAAGTAGAAAGCGGAGTCACGCAACGTTTACGCAGTAAAGCGCGGTCAGCACGCTTCCCAGGATTCCGTCCCGGCAAAGCACCACTGGCGATTGTTGAACGCCAGTATGGTTCAGATGCCCTCATGGAGACCTTTGATCAGCTGATCAATGATCGCTACGCGCAGGCGGTACGTGAAGAATCTCTGCGGCCGGTAGGACGCCCCGAAGTTCAAGTCGAAAAAGGCGGTCGAGGGGAAGATTTGGTATTTACGGCGATTGTGGAAGTTTATCCCGAATTTGAGCCGCAAGTGCCGGATGCCACCATCATACGTAAGACGGCAGAGGTCACGGACGCCGATGTGGACGCCACGATCGAAGTCATGCGTCAGCAACGGCGTTCTTATCTACCCATAGAACGGGCTGCCCAAAATGAAGATCGGGTAACTGTGGACTTTCAGGGGAGCATAGACGGTGAACCCATGCCCGGCGGAGACGTGACCGACTACCCGGTGGTCTTGGGTTCGGGGCGTTTACTTCCAGATATCGAACAAGGTTTGATCGGGCTTGCAGCCGGAGAGGAGAAAACGGTTCCGGTGCAATTTCCGGCTGAGTACCATGTAGAAGACCTAGCCGGCAAGTCGGCGCAGTTTCATCTACAAGTGAAGGAAGTGGCAGCCCCTCAGCTACCTGAGGTGGATGCCGCTTTTGCGCTGGCTTTAGGTATTGAAGATGGTGATGTAGCAGTGCTGCGTCAGGAAGTGCGAGAAAATCTTGAGCGGGAAGCGCAGCGCATCAGTCACACGCAGACTAAGTCCCAGATTCTGGAGCTGATGGCCGAAAATAACCAGCCAGAGTTACCTAAGCAAATGATTGCACTGGAGTTGGAGCGTTTGCAAAAAGATCCGAATGGCACGGCTGGGGCGACCGATCTGGATGCGCTCGCTAAACGTCGCGTCGTATTGGGCTTGGTTCTGTCGGAAATTGTCCGCCGGGAAAAGCTGCGTGCTAGTTCTGCCGAGGTGACTCAAGTGATTCGCGACATGTCAGAACAGTATGAAGATCCCGATCAGTTTATCGCTTGGTATCGTAGTAAGCCGGAACAACTGGAGCAGGCAGAAGCCATGGTGCTTGAAGACAAAGTGGTGGCATGGTTGCTGGAGCGTGTTAAAGTGACAGAAGAGTCGGTCAACTTTAATCAACTTATTGGTCGTGGGTCGGTCGCCGCTACCAACCCTTGACGGACGGCGGTTTACACTACGCTTTACGTCCATAAAACAGGAGTAGTCATCATGTGGAAACAGGCAGGAGACCAGTTGACCTCAACCGTACAGGGGCTTGGTTATGTGCCCATGGTTGTCGAGCAAACCGGGCGAGGTGAGCGGTCCTATGATATATACTCCCGCTTGCTCAAGGAGCGGGTAGTTTTTATGGTAGGTCAGGTTGAAGATATGATGGCCAATCTGGTGGTCGCCCAATTACTGTTTCTGGAAGCCGAAAATCCCGATAAAGATATTGCTCTTTATATTAACAGCCCCGGTGGTTCGGTTACGGCGGGGATGGCGATTTACGATACCATGCAGTTTATCCGTCCCAAGGTAAGTACGGTGTGCATTGGCCAAGCAGCGAGTATGGGTGCGGTACTGCTGGCGGCGGGTGCCGAAGGTAAGCGCTATGCGCTGCCTAACGCGCGCATCATGTTGCATCAGCCTTCTGGTGGTTTCCAAGGGCAGGCTCATGATATTGAGATTCACGCCAAGGAAATTCTGCGTATCCGTGAACGGCTGAATGACATTCTGGTCCATCATACGGGACAGAGTCGGGAGCGTATTGAGCAGGATCTCGACAGAGATTTTTTCATGTCGGCCGAAGAGGCCCAAACCTACCGTCTCGTAGATTCCGTGATTACCCATCGCGGTGATAACGAGACCGCCTGAATAGGGCAGGAGATCAGCGATGGCTGGAAAACATGAGGGAAGCGGTGAAAAGACGCTGTATTGTTCATTTTGCGGCAAGAGTCAGCACGAAGTCCGCAAGCTGATTGCTGGCCCATCTGTTTTTATTTGTGACGAGTGTATCGAGCTGTGCAACGATATCGTTAAGGATGAGATCCTAGATGATCAGCAGAACAATGGGCAAGATAATCTACCCAAGCCCATGGAGATCCGCAGGACTCTGGATGATTATGTGATCGGTCAGGAGAGTGCCAAAAAAGTACTTTCTGTGGCCGTTTATAATCATTACAAGCGCTTGGAGCATGGTGGTAAAGATAATGAGGTAGAGCTCGACAAGAGCAACATCCTGCTGATTGGTCCTACGGGTTCTGGCAAAACGCTGCTGGCGCAGACTCTCGCGCGTCTGTTGAATGTGCCCTTCGCCATGGCGGATGCAACCACACTGACCGAGGCGGGTTATGTGGGTGAAGATGTCGAAAACATCATTCAAAAGCTATTGCAGAAGTGTGATTACGACGTCGAAAAAGCGCAAACCGGAATCGTCTATATTGATGAAATTGATAAGATTACCCGTAAATCAGAAAATCCCTCAATCACCCGCGATGTTTCTGGTGAGGGCGTGCAGCAGGCGTTGCTGAAACTGATCGAAGGGACGGTCGCTTCCGTGCCCCCGCAAGGCGGTCGTAAACATCCACAGCA
The DNA here is from genome assembly GCA_041676785.1 of Acidithiobacillus sp. Lineage (GTDB taxonomy): Bacteria > Pseudomonadota > Gammaproteobacteria > Acidithiobacillales > Acidithiobacillaceae > Acidithiobacillus. Next base: position 20,135 of record JBAYRF010000004.1, read on the forward strand.
AGAGTTTTTGCAGGTAGACACTCGGCATATTCTCTTCATTTGTGGAGGGGCTTTTGCGGGTCTCGAAAAATCCGTTTCCTCGCGCATCGAAAAAGGCGGAATGGGTTTTAATGCCGCTCTTAAAAAACGGGACAAGGATGCGACTGCCGCAATGCTTATGCAAAATTTGGAACCAGAAGATCTGGTGCGTTATGGTCTGATTCCTGAATTTGTCGGGCGTTTGCCGATCTTGGCGCTCCTCGATGAGCTGGATGAAGACGCCTTGATGTCCATTCTTTCGGAGCCCAAGAATGCCTTGGTCAAGCAATATCAGAAGCTATTTGCACTGGAAGGCGTGACTTTGGAATTTCGTCCGGAAGCGCTGAAGGCCATAGCCAAAAAGGCGCTTGCTCGGAAAACGGGTGCGCGTGGTTTGCGTTCTATTCTTGAACAAATTTTGCTAGATACGATGTATGAGCTGCCTTCTATGTCTGGCGTTAAAAAAGTTGTTGTGGATGCTGCGGTGGTTGAAAGCGGAACTAAGCCACTTCTGGTTTACGATGATGCTGCTAAAGTAGATATGTCGCATCCGGCCTGAATCCAGCGCGGGGGCACATTGAAAAAGACGCATGTTGTCCCCATTTACTGCTGTATTGGTGGTAATCACCTAATTATTGGAGTAAATCGTGGCGCAAATTGATAAGAGTCTCCTCGTGGAAGAAGAATCGCAGTTGGTTCCTGTGCTCCCCTTGAGGGACGTAGTGGTGTTTCCATTTATGGTCATTCCGCTTTTCGTAGGGCGTCAAAAATCCATCCGCTCTCTCGAAGAAGCGATGGCTGGAGAAAAGCAGATTCTGCTGGTTTCTCAGAAAAATGCCGCAGATGACGATCCTCAACCCGAAAATATATATCGCATAGGTACTCTAGCCACCATTTTACAGTTGCTGAAATTGCCGGACGGTACGGTCAAAGTACTCGTGGAAGGTACGGATCGGGCGAAAATTGTTTCTTTCCTTCCCTCCGAGGACTCCTTACGCGCTCAGGTGCAAATAGTCGTCAGCGGTGCAACTAACGATCGTGAGCTAGAGGCGTTGATGCGTTCTGTCAGCGCCCAATTTGAATCTTATGTAAAACTCAATAAGAAAATACCCCCGGAGATACTGTCAACGCTGGCGAGTATGGATGATCCAGCACGTCTGGCGGATACGGTTGCCGCACATCTCAGTCTCAAGCTCGAGGAAAAGCAAGAAATTCTTGAAAAAGCGGACACCCGTGCGCGCCTAGAGCATTTGCTCGGGATGATGGAATCTGAAATTGATTTGCTGCAAGTTGAGAAACGTATTCGTGGCCGGGTAAAGCGGCAAATGGAGAAAAGTCAGCGCGAGTATTATCTCAATGAGCAGATGAAGGCTATTCAGAAAGAGCTGGGTGATCTCTCGGAGGAGGGCGGTAGTGAGCTGGATGAGCTCACCCGGAAGATCGAAAAATCGGGTATGCCCAAGGATGTGCGTGTCAAGGCAGACGCCGAGCTCAAAAAGTTGCGAATGATGAGTCCGATGTCAGCGGAAGCCACGGTTGTTCGTAATTATATTGACTGGCTCGTGGGCGTTCCGTGGCGTAAGCGCAGTAAAATCACGAAAGATCTCAAGCGGGCGAAAGCTATTCTGGATGCCGATCACTACGGATTAGAAGACGTCAAGGAACGTATTCTGGAGTACCTAGCCGTACAAGAACGGGTCGGCAACAGTCGAGGTCCGATTTTGTGTCTGGTAGGACCGCCCGGAGTGGGTAAGACCAGCCTAGGTCGCTCTATTGCTGCAGCCACCGGACGTAAGTTTGTCCGGATGTCTCTCGGCGGTGTGCGTGATGAAGCAGAAATTCGTGGTCATCGTCGGACTTATATTGGTGCTTTACCGGGTAAGATTGTACAAAGCCTGGCGAAGATTGCCACTCGAAATCCGCTGATGTTATTGGATGAAGTGGACAAGATGGCGATGGATTTTCGTGGCGATCCCGCTTCTGCTTTGCTAGAAGTTCTTGATCCCGAACAAAATGCTACTTTTAACGATCATTATCTGGAAGTGGATTTTAATCTTTCTGAGGTAATGTTCGTGACGACAGCAAACACGCTGAATATTCCGGCACCGCTGATGGATCGTATGGAGGTGATTCGTATATCCGGTTATACCGAGGACGAAAAGCTTCATATTGCTACTAAGTATCTGCTACCGAAGCAGGTTGAAAAAGCAGGTTTGAAACAAGATGAAATGCAGATTTCGCAAACGGTAATACGCGATATTGCCCGTTATTACACGCGTGAAGCCGGGGTTCGGAATCTTGAAAGAGAGTTGGCGCGTATTTGTCGAAAAGTGGTTAAAGAACTTTTGCTCGATAAAAAGCGAACCAAGATTCAGGTGTCTGATCGTAACCTAGAAAAATATTTAGGTGTACGGCGTTTCGATTTTGGTAAAGCAGAAAAAGAAAATCGTATAGGTGAAGTGACGGGTCTGGCTTGGACGGAAGTTGGTGGTGAGCTCCTCAGTATCGAAGCTGTGGTTGTCCCGGGTAGGGGTAAGCTATTGATTACTGGAAAGCTGGGAGATGTGATGCAGGAATCCATTCAGGCGGCCATGAGCGTGGTTCGTGCGCGTTCTCGCGCATTGGGTATTCCAGCGGATTTCTACCAAAACCGAGATGTACATATCCATGTCCCAGAAGGCGCAACGCCTAAAGATGGACCCAGTGCAGGTATTGGTATGGCTACGGCGTTAGTCTCCGCACTGACCAGTATCCCGGTCAATGCCACCGTGGCGATGACGGGTGAGATAACACTGCGTGGTGAAGTTTTGCCAATTGGTGGTTTGAAAGAGAAGCTTCTGGCGGCACATCGGGGAGGCATTAGCACCGTACTGATTCCGGCAGAAAACGCTAAGGATCTGCAGGAGATCCCTAAAAATGTACGCGATGCACTCACTATCAAGCCGGTGCGCTGGATTGATGAAGTGCTCGCTATTGCATTGGAATCCTCACCCACTCCGCTGCCGGAAAGTGGCGATCCCCTAGTGGGTGTCGTGCCCCCTGTAGGGGAGTCGTCAGAAGATAAAGCGACAGCGCATTAAATGGTATCATCCTTCAGGTAATGATTAATCCGGAGGATGATTTTTCATTAAATCATTTATTAGTGACGTGTTACTATTACCTTATTATGATAATGACGTTTTATACGTCGCTTTTTACCGACAATTGCTGGCTTGAATTTGTTACAGAAATCGGATGACTTGTGTGGACATCATCGGTTTTCTTGACAAGTGTTTTTTTAGCCTGCTATAACGTTTTCTGGTCAAAGTGGGTACACGTTTTTACAGAGTAGCCGAGGCTATAATAGGAGAAAGAAATATGAACAAATCGGAATTGATCGAGAAAATTGCTGAAGAAGCCGGTGTTACTCGCGCTGCTGCTGGCCACACTTTGGATGCTGTTGTCAAGGTGGTTACCGAGGCTCTGAAGTCCGGTGATCAGGTTACTTTGGTGGGTTTTGGCTCTTTCCTAGTTTCCAGCCGCGAAGCGCGCAAAGGCCGCAATCCAGCTACCGGTGCTGAAATTATGATTGCCGCCAGCCGCACGCCAAAATTTAAAGCTGGTAAAGCACTGCGAGATGCCGTAAACTAGCGCGTCTGGTTAGGGCGGTTAGCTCAGTTGGTAGAGCGTCGGCTTTACACGCCGAATGTCGGGGGTTCGAGCCCCTCACCGCCCACCACCATTATATAGGGGTGGTAGTTCAGTTGGTTAGAATGCCGGCCTGTCACGCCGGAGGTCGCGGGTTCGAGCCCCGTCCGCCCCGCCAAATAAGTAAGGCGACTCCTGCATAGGGGCGCCTTTTTTTGTGCCTGTCCTACCGCTGTCCGGGTTGTGACTGTTTTCAGTAAATGTTAATTTCGTCAAGATATTAGATCGTTATCTGAGTTACTTAGGCGGTGACGTTGCTCAGCGTTTCGGGAGATGTGATTTATGATGGATTCGTTTCGGAATTTTGGACAATCATGGCTTGCTAAAGTAGTTATGATACTGATTGCCTTGTCTTTTGTTCTCTGGGGCATGAGCGGATATTTATTATCCGGAGATTCTGGGCCGACTCCAATCGCCACGGTTAACGGCCAAAAAATTACCGAGGCGGTTTATCAAAATCGACTGAAAGAAGCGCAAGCGCGTTATACCCATATTTTTGGAGCGGCGGCGGCCGCGAAAATGGCGCAGCAACCCAGCTTTGGGTCTGATGTGTTGAATGGCTTAATAGATAACCTGTTGCTGGGGGGTGAGGCGGCCCACCTTGATCTTCAGGTTCCGGATGCGGTGATAGCTAAAAAAATTGAAGCGAATCCGGATTTTCAGGAGAAAGGTACTTTTTCAAAAGCAAAATATTTGAAGTTGTTGGCAGCCAATGGTATGACTCCCACCCAATTTGAGGGCATGTTGCGAGAAAGTCTGCGATTGGAACAGTTGCAGGTGATACCCCAGGTGGTGGCGAATGCCTCCAATCAGTCCGCTACCGAAGTGTGGGGTTGGTCCCAAGAATTTCGGGATATTCGTACGGTTGATGTGGCTGATGCGCATTTTGTGGCGCAAGCCCAACCTAGTTCTGCAGCGGTATCCAGTTATTATCAGGCGCATCAGCATCAATTCGCATTGCCCGCACAGGTACGAGTTCAGTACATTATTCTGGGCCCAGAGAACTTTGCGAAAAAGAATTCAGCAGCGACGTCTGTTACGCAAAGTGGTGTGGTACAGCCGGATGCTCAAGCGGAAAACGCTTTTCAGGGTCAGGTAGAAAACTTTAAAGATCGTTTATTCAGCAGTGCAGATGGCTTGACCTCTGTAGCCAAAGCATACCATTTGAAAGTACAGGAAAGTGGCGTGCTTACTGAAGGTCAAGTTACAGATGACGGACCTTTTGCGAACGTAAAAGCAGTGGATCTTGCCTTCAGTAAGGCCGTTCTCGCCAACAAAAACAGCAGTGCCTTGACGCTCCCTCATGGTAATCTTCTGGCGGTACATCTCATTCATTATCAACCCGGTTCGGTGCAACCGCTGAATACGGTTCAAAAATCGATTACTGCGACGCTGACGACCCAAAAAGCCGCACAATTGGCTGAAGCAAAAGCCAAGAATTTATTGGCAGTGTCGCGTAAAGATGGCAAATTGCAGTCACTGACAGACCACGGCCTGTATCCCCTCCAAACGCATCTGGATGTCACGCGAAGAAATCCTCAGGGCTTGCCTCAGAATTTGCTGAGTGCTGCCTTCGATGCGTCCGCACCGACCCATAATGTGCCTTCTATGGGCATGGTTCGCACCGCAAATGGATATACCTTGTTTGTAGTTACCCGCGTCACCGCGCCCTCAGCCGCTGCCATTAATCCGAAAGTGACGGCAGAAATTCGGGCGTCACTAGAGGAGCAACGCGGTCGTTTGCTTTCTACCGCCTACCTGCAGAATCTGCGTAATCACGCCAAGGTGAAAATTAACCAGGTGAAGCTGGCTGCTGGAGAACATTAAATCATCTTAATGCGATGCCCGCGTTTCTACTAACTGCAGATGAACACTGCGTGGGGATGATTGACTGGGTATTACGCGATACGCCAAATGCAGGTGTTTAATGATAATGCCACGGTCAGCATATTGGCTGCCCGGTTTATTCCACGGGCCGACGGCACCGTGACTGATGGTGACCGGGGTTCCGTAATGGACCATAGCAAATACCTGACGTGCGGCATTTTTAGGAAGTTCTACGCAGCCCGCACTTTGCGGAAATCCGTAGCTTGCCCTAGGGTAAAAATGGACCGCGCGGCCTCTATCGAAATAATTGACCCAGCGTATGTCGGGGTCGTCGTAGGCTTGATACTGTACCCAATGGTGATGATAGCGGGAGTAATGAACCGACTTCAGAGCGTAGCCTGCTGATTTTGCGGCTTTATAGAGACGCACTTGGGCGCTGGGAACGGGTATGGGAAAACGACCGATCATGGCGGTATGGGTATCTCGGGCATAGATGGGCCAAGTCCCATCCGGTGTGGCATGCATCACTCCGGTGTTGGCTTTGCTTTGATAAATCCAGCCGTGTCCGGCCATGAAAATATGAATTTCTTCAGGGCGTGGGAACTTGGTGACCAGTACCCAAGTCCAGGTATCTGGATCCTGTTTTTTGGCCTTTAAGAGCGACTTCTCAATAGACACCGGAAGTCCGCGAATGCCCATTACTCCAGCAACAATAGGTAAATTATGGACCGCTTCAAATTGATAGAGCGCGCCGATAACCAGAGGATTCCAAGGGTCTTTCCATGAGTCAGAAGCGGCAAGTGATCGTAGTGCTTGGGGTATTTTGAAACGCCATAAGTAATGTTGGTGGACTTTATTGTGAAGGCCGAGATAATCTTCAGTTATGAGCGGTAAATAGTGCAATTGAATTAAAATATGACGCGTTTTCCGGGCGCTGACGTGTAATGCCGAAGCTTGAGTGCGAGAAGTCGGGGCGACCACAGACAACGCGGGTGTCACGGGGGTCAGCATGAAAATCCTTTGTGCATAATATGCGATTCCATTGGCGGTTTATGGTTTGGTGGCCTTCGAAGAGAGATACCAACACCCGTATTTGGGCATTATAATTACGGTTGAGTTCCCGGTATAGCGCATGTACGTTGCTGTGTGGATACCTCAAAAGCTTATGAACTGTATGGAGATACTGTATGCGATTTAAATGGAAAGTGTTGATGCTGATATTTTTGCCATTTCCCGCGCTGGCTGCGACCGAGTTCCCGGCACGACAAATTCAGCTCAGTGTAGATCAGCCCTACCAAGTCACCAATACCGTGATGAGCGCGATGCTGCAGGCAACGGCATCGGGTAAGAATACGGCGGAATTGGCCGATGCGGTGAATAAAAAAACGCATTGGGCTTTGCAGCAGGTACATGCGGTGCAAGGGGTGCAGATACAAAGTAATGAGTATCAGACACAACCAGATTACACGGATGGTAAGCGTAGCGGTTGGACGGTAAAACAAAATTTGCAAATTACTGCCACCAATCTGACTGATTTTGATCGCGTGCTTGGTAAATTACAAAGTCGTTTGGAACTGGTTTCCCTAAAATCTGAGCCAGCGTTGGCAGCTCGTGATGCGGCGGAACAGGTGGCGTCACATCAAGCCATTGCACGTTTTCGGAAGCGCGCAATGGCAGCCTGCGGGGACTTTGGTTATGCGGACATGCGTTTAAATACGGTGCAAATCCTTGCCAAACGAGCATCGACGGTACCAGGGGTGATGATGGCGGCGACTGCGCGTAGCCCTGTAGAAAGTGCTCCCGGTGAAACGGCGCTATCTGTGGAGGTTTCGGGTTCGGTTCAGTGTGTTTCTGCTACTAGAAAATAAATATAGAAATCTGGCGGTAAGGCGGTCGCAAATAGTAGCCTGCCCGTTAGAGGGTTAAGTGGTGCTTGCGCTTCTAATATAACTGTATAAAATTACATATTAAGTAGGTGAAAGATCGCCACTGACCAGTTAGGAGATACCGTTATGGAAGCCCTCACGCCCCGGCAGGCAGAAATTTTGGCGTGGATTCGCGCCCGTATGGCGGAAGAGGATTTGCCACCGACGCGCGCGGAATTGATGAAAGCTTTTGGTTTTCGATCGCCGAACGCGGCAGAAACCCATCTGCGCGTATTGGCGCGTAAGGGGTATATCGTACTTCAGGGCGGAACGGCCCGTGGTATAAAGCTGAGTCATGCCCTAGCAGGACGGGCAGGATTACCCTTGGTGGGACGGGTGGCGGCGGGGCAACCTGTTTTAGCAGAAGAATTTCGCGAAGGCCAGCTACCAGTAGATCCGAAATTGTTTTCGTCGGAGGCCGATTATTTACTGCGTGTTCAGGGTATGAGCATGCGTGATGCAGGTATTCTGGATGGAGATATTCTGGCGGTGCGTCATGAAACTGCATTCACCCCGAAAAATGGACAAGTGGTAGTTGCCAGAGTGAATGGTGAAGTCACAGTTAAACGCTGGCAGCGCGAAGGACAGCAGGTCTGGCTGCTTCCAGAGAATCCGGATTTTGCGCCCATAACCGTAGATCTGACGCGGGATTCCCTCGTCATTGAAGGGGCTGTTGTGGGATTGTTACGTCTCGGAAAGCACTTTTGAATGGACGGAACCAAAACGGGTTCTGAAGGTCTTTCAACACAGGTTGATGTCGTGATCTGAGCGGAAAGCCTTGTCTGGTTTTGCTGCGGGCGGGGGTTTAGAATCACCGGATATTCTATGTATTACTCGAAAAAGGACTGCGTTTTATTTTATGGAAAAATCATCTATAGCACTGGCCGTTGGCCTTTTGATTATTGGCGGCCTGACGGGTGCCGTTATCGAGCGCTTTGCCGTAATGCCGACTGCTACGACTGAGCTGAGCTTGAGCGGCGCCAATAAGCTTCTTGACGCAGTAACCCACGGTCAGGCTAGCGCGGAAAAGGTTTTTCCTGGTCCTGGCGGACTGACCGGTATCGAGGTCAGTATGCAAGGCCATCCAACCATTGCATTTGCGACTGGCGATGGTAAATATCTCGTGGCTGGTCCCGTTATTGACACTAAGGGGCAGGATGCCGCCCATGCCGCCATGATCAAACTGGGCTTGATTGCCAAACCCGCAAGTGCCCTGACTCTGGCGCAAAAGGCGGCTCAGGTCGATAGCTTCGTGGTGGGAACCAAAGGCCCTGAACTTACGGCCTTTGTAGATCCTAACTGTATTTATTGCCATAAGTTTTATGAAGAAGCTCAACCATTGATCAATGCGGGTAAGTTGCGGGTGCGCTTTGTGGTGGTGGCTTTTCTGAAGCCCAGTAGTGCGCCTAAAGCCGCCGCTATTTTAGGAGCCGCAAATCCCGCTGCCGCCATGGCGGCTAATGAAAAAGGCTTCGACGAGGCGACCGAGGAGGGGGGTATTACACCGGCAGAAAATCCGAGTGCGGCCACGATGAGTGCGCTAGAAAATAATACCAAACTCCTCAGCGAGAGTGGTGAAGTGGCCACTCCCACACTGATTTACTGTAATGCCCAGGGAGACGCAGTCCTCACCCATGGTTTGGATAAAGAAAGCCTTGCCGACTTTGTCACCCACATTGGTAGCCTGAACCATGGAGTCTGTCACCCATGAAGTACTCCGGCAACGACCCCGTCATCCATCGTGAAGACTATAGAGCCCCAGTTTATCAGGTCTCAGAAATCGCTTTGGAGGTGTGGTTGGGGCCGGATCATACCGAAGTGGAAAGTCGTTTGTGTTTCCAGCGTGTCACAAAAAGTCCGGTGGATGCCTTGCACTTGGACGGAGATTCTCTGGAACTTCTGAGTATTCGCTGTGATGGACTGGTTTTGCCTGAAGATGCCTATCAGTTGGATGAAACCGGTTTAACCTTGCTGAATCCACTGGAGTGTTTTGTGCTGGAAACTCGAGTGAGCGTCGCACCAGCGGCTAATTCGAGTTTATCAGGGTTATATTATGCAGGCGGTCAGTTTCTAACCCAGTGTGAGGCGGAAGGTTTTCGGCGTATTACCTATTATCTAGATCGTCCGGATTGTCTCGCCCGATTTACTGTCACCTTGCACGGTTCCCGCAAAACTTGTCCGGTGCTTCTCGCTAATGGTAATTGTGTAGCTACCGGTGACGATGAAGAGGGAATGCACTGGGCACGCTGGGAAGATCCCTTTCCTAAACCGGCCTACTTGTTTGCTATGGTGGCCGGTGATCTGGCGGTGGTGCGGGATACTTTCACGACCGCTTCGGGGCGTGCGGTTACTCTGGAGATTTATGTGGCCGAGCGGGATACGGATGCCTGCGCGCAAGCGATGGAAAGTCTCAAACGCGCCATGCGCTGGGATGAAGTGGTTTATGGTCGGGAATATGATCTTGATCGTTATATGATTGTCGCTACCGATAGTTTTAATATGGGGGCTATGGAAAATAAGGGATTGAATATTTTCAATTCTAAATATGTGCTGGCCAGCCCGGAAACCGCCACAGATATGGATTATCAAGGTATCGAATCTGTAATTGCCCACGAATACTTTCACAACTGGACCGGTAATCGCGTGACATTGCGCGATTGGTTTCAGCTGAGTTTGAAGGAGGGGCTCACGGTCTTTCGGGACCAAGAGTTCAGCGCCGACATGAATTCTCGGGGCGTGCAGCGCATCGGTGATGTTCGACGATTGCGGGCAGCCCAGTTCCCCGAGGATGCCGGCCCTCTGGCGCATCCGGTACGTCCGGACGCTTACTCGGAAATCAACAATTTTTACACGGCTACTGTTTATGAAAAGGGCGCCGAGTTGGTGCGCATGCTGCATACACTGCTTGGAAAAGAGGGTTTTCGTCGGGGTACGGACCTCTACTTTGAGCGTCATGATGGTCATGCGGTTACTATCGAAGATTTTGTGGAGGCACTGGAGGATGCGAATCACCGTGATTTTTCCACTTTTCGTCGGTGGTACAGTCAGGCTGGAACACCACTGCTCCGGGCAATCGGCAGTTATAATCCGGTCAACCATTCCTACTCCTTGACCTTGGAACAGGAAACACCAGCAACGCCAGGACAGCCGGTGAAAGAAGTCGTGCCCATTCCCGTGTGTTTGGCTCTACTCAATACTCAGGGTGAAAAGGCGGTTCTTACTGAAAATGGCGATACCGAGATAGTGGTTCTTCTGGAACAAAAAAAGCAATCTTGGACGTTCACATCGTTACCTAATCCCGTTGTTCCTTCTTTGTTGCGCGGTTTTTCGGCGCCGGTTCGCCTAGAAAGCCCTCTGGATGAAGACGCCCGTGCTTTTCTGGCCTGTCGCGATGACGATCCTTTCAATCGTTGGGAAAATACGCAGGAGCTGGCGCTCAGTGCTTTATTGACAGGAGTGAAAGATTCTCATGCAGAGATTTTGTCAGCGTCCCTAGGGCACGCTTTTGCGGCAACATTGGCGGACGAGCAGATGGACCCGGCATTTCGTAGTGAGCTGCTGATGTTGCCCACTGAGGATTATGTAGGCGAACAAATGCCGATTATTGCCGTAGAAGCTATTCATACATCCAGAGAGAAACTTCTGGGCCGCCTTGGCAGCCAGTTTTATGCGGAATGGTTGCGCCTTTATCAATCTCTTGCCGCACCTTATCAGCGCGATGGTTTGGCTATTGGTCGCCGCAGGTTGCGCAATATGGCTTTAACTTATCTCATACGCAGCGATCATAGTGCTCATGAAGATATGATTTTGCACGCTCGGCAGCAATATGTTCAGGCGGATAACATGACAGACCGCTTGGCTGCATTTCAGTTATTGGTTCAGCATCCGCACCATGATGCAGAAGATATTCTCCTCGACTTCTATCAAAAGTGGCAGGCCTATCCATTGGTCATTGATAAATGGTTTGCTATTCAGGCATCCGCACCGCGTATTGATACCCTCCGTCATGTGCAGCATTTATTAGTACACCCGGCTTTCGACTGGAGGGTGCCCAATCGTGTGCGGGCCGTACTCGGTGCTTTTTCAGCGAATCCTATCGCATTTCATGCGGTAGATGGCTCAGGTTATACTTTTTTCGCCGAACAGATCGCGCGGCTGGATGACATCAACCCGCAAACCGCTGCACGTTTGGCTACTCCGCTCAGTCGTTGGCAACGTTATGATGCCGTACGCCAGCAAGCTATGGGGGCCGCGTTGCAGCGAATCGCCCGTAAATCCAAATTATCCCGCGACCTTGCGGAAGTGATACAGCGTTCTTACCCGAGAAAAGACTCATAGCTTCAACGAAAGGAAAAAATATGACCACTATAGACTTGCAAATGGCACTGGATCGGGGAATGTCCCTCAATGATGAAAAAACACTGGATGCGGCTACCATTGCGGTGGCTGAACAGTTTAGTGCTCAAAACCATCTTTCTTTGGGTGCCGCTGTAGCGGCTTTAGATAATGATCAAGTTGCCGAATTGGCAGGGTTTTTAAGTGAAAGTATGAGCTACCAGCAACTTGAAGAAGCATGCGATACGCAACGCTATGACTTAGAGCAGGCCAGAGAATGGAGTGTAACCTCCGCACAATATTGCCTCGCTCATGAAATTGCACTGTTGCGACATATGATTGAGCGGAAGCGTGAAGGTTTAGTTTAGTAATAAAGGACTAAAATCAGCTCCAAGGTCTAGGAGTGGATTTTAGGCGCTCCCAAAATTTCCGCAATTTTTTATGCTGTCGGCTTTCGCGGCCTTGCAAATAACCCCATAACATTCCGGCATTGAAGGCGATGGATGATTTTCGGCTACTGGCCAGTGTTTTGAGATGGGAACCGGCCATGTGGGCATCTTGTAGTTCCCCAGCAATTCCTTGGAGCGTTGCTAGAAGCTTCAGTAAGGTCTTACTATCCTTGCTCGGCCATAACGTCGATAAAGCCAGAAGGGCATACCGCCAGTTTTTGATCTGAATTCGCAAGGCATGAATATCCGCAGGGTCTTCATTAAGCATTTTACCTGCGGTTAGAAGTTTGTGATCCGCGTGCTGCAGTCGGTTTTCAGCATAGTGCTGCAAATCTTGATCGCTCTGTAGGGGGTGACGGACCAAAAGCGCCCAAATACCCAGTGTGGTGGTGATGATATTTTTAAAATCAACGGGTTCTGCAGCTATTCGGGCATGAAGTTCCTGGAGTAAGGGGTCAGGCTGCACGCCTGTAGCCTGTGCTAAATCTTCCCAGTAATGAATAAGTGCATCGTGATCGCGTCGCCGGTTTTGTTGGTGAAACCATTCTCGCAAAGCCAAGCGCCCGGGGTGAAGACGCTTTTCCAGATCCAAATCCTGACAAAAGCGCAACAACGCGCGGAGCGTGCGCACCTGAATGCGTAGCTGATGAAAGTTTTCGGTGTGGGGTTCTGCCCAGTATTTACGCACGGCATATAGCAGTAGCTGACTCTGCTGAATCAATAAATTGCTGAGCGCTGCTCCCGCGTTCTCGCGTCGCCGCAAGGCGGGCACCGCTTCGCGTTGCGATTTGCCGTCCACCGCAATTAATCCGGCCAGACGCAGACCGCGAAACAATTTACTTTCATCATCCGGAAGTAATGGCAACGCTCGACAAAGCGTCTCGCCCATTTCAAGAAGTGCCGCAGTTGTACCTTGAGCGAGCTCCAGTTCGATTTCGAGAATATTTTCCCGCAATCCTCGGGCCAGAATTTCTCCTCGGTCTAGCGCAATCAGAACTTCACTTTGATCGGAGTGGACGACTCGGCTCTCATAACGTTCAAAGCGGGTTTCAAGGATGGCTTGTAAGGATGCATCTCTATAAGGTGCGAGCAGTTGGACGGCTTGGGGATCGGTGAATACGGTGAGATCAGGTTGCTGGCTACTGACCGGCACATTCCATTCTGGACGCTGGTGGAGGCCACCCGCAGATTGTCCCTCGCCTTTGAGCGTGGCTACCCATGCGTCACCTTCACGACGAACTCGATAGGCAAGGCGCGCGCGCTGCAGAGCCCCGTCCCTGCTGTCGTAATAAAAGGCATGCATCAGCAAGGGTGAGGCCTGGTCGATAGCCAGCAAAGGGTAATCGATTATTTTTTTCCAGATGGAAGGAGAGTCTTCCATGATTTGTAATTTAAGCTCTTGTTCCACCCGATCCCTCCGTCACAAAGCGAAGAATGTGTGCCCATTGTGGGATTTCCGCACGATTTTCGGCAGTACGCAGATCAGCAATTCCTGCACCGCATTGCGCGGCGTGGACATACATCTGGCTGTCTCGCAGGGTGGCGACCACGGGTAATTCCCATTCGGACATGATTTGTTGCAATTGTTGCGCACCTCGCGTCCGTGCGCTCACCCGATTGGCGATAACCCCCATGCGCACTTTGCCCTTGCGAAAACATTTAATTTCATGAAGCTTATTCAGAAATAGACGGCTCGCGTCTATGTCAAAAAGAGAGGGGCCTATGGGTACTAGCAGAACTTCGACTTCGTTAAGCATTTCTTCCAAGCGCTTTTTCTTGAGCCCGGCTGGAGCATCAAATACCACGAAGTTACTACTTGGATAGCCAGAGAAATCTCTGTCCTCGTCATTGATGACCGTCAGCGCGGGAAGACGGGCTGAGCGTCGTTTGGCCCAGTTGGTCGCCGACTGTTGCGGGTCCAGATCGGCCAAAACCACCGTACCGCGAAGCGCGAGCAGGCTGGCAAGATTGGTGGCGATGGTCGTTTTACCGGCACCCCCCTTGCTATTCAATATGAGTGTCTGAATCATACGGTTGAATAGCCGTTATGCATGGGGAGTGATACTCCGATTGTAATGTTCGAGTAGGCGGTTCTGAGCCGATTTACAATTCGCTTCTATCTCGCTGCGCAGGCTGATATAGGTTCCATCTGTCTGCATGGCCCAGGCATTACAATCATCTTCAAGATAAAGCTGGAGGGTTTCTTCCAAAACTCGGGCACGCAGGTCCGGGTCTAATATGGGTACGGCCACTTCCAAGCGCCGAAAAAAATTGCGCCCCATCCAGTCGGCACTAGAAATCCAGAGCTTGGGATGTTGACCATTACCAAAATAATAAACGCGGCTGTGCTCCAGAAAGCGACCGACGATAGAGCGCACCCGAATATGATCTGAAACGCCCGGAATACCGGGGCGCAGGGCGCAGGCACCACGGACAATCAGATCAATTTCTACGCCCGCCTGAGAAGCGCGATACAGTGCGCGAATCAGTTCGGGCTCTACCAGCGCATTGACGCGGGCGATAATGCGGCCTGCACTGCCGCGCCGAGTTTCTGCTTCAATAGCGGAAAGAATACCTTTGAACATGGTGAAAGGGCTTTGCAGCAGCCGCCGCAGTTGCGGGACCTTACCCATACCCGTGATGTGCATGAACAGGTCATTCATGTCGGCGGTAATATCGGGGTCGGATGTCAGCAGACTGAGATCGGTATAAATCCGGGCATTACGGGGATGATAATTGCCCGTACCGAGATGAGCGTAGAGTCGGATGCCGTCTTCCTCTCGGCGAAGAACCAAGATCATTTTGGCATGCACTTTGTGATTGACGACCCCGTACACCACCTGTACTCCGACTTCTTCTAGTCGTTCGGCCATCCGGATGTTGTTGGCCTCATCAAACCGAGCTTTGAGTTCGACGACGGCCGTGACCTGCTTGCCAGCGCGTGCGGCGTCAATGAGTGCGTCGATCAGTGGTGAATCCGGGGTTGTCCGATAAAGGGTTTGTTTGACCCCGATAACTTGTGGATCACTGGCAGCTTGACGGAGAAAATCCAATACCGGATTAAAACTCTGATAGGGGTGGTGGAGGAGGATTGGCGCCTCACGTAGGCGCGTAAAAATATCCT
This sequence comes from Acidithiobacillus sp., assembly GCA_041676785.1. Classification (GTDB taxonomy): domain Bacteria; phylum Pseudomonadota; class Gammaproteobacteria; order Acidithiobacillales; family Acidithiobacillaceae; genus Acidithiobacillus. The sequence goes on from JBAYRF010000004.1 coordinate 35,500, forward strand.
CGGGACGCGAACACGTTTGGGGGAGTCTCGGAGCGAAAGCGGGAAATAGCAGGTCCGGACGCGGAACCATATCAATAATGGCGGCCAAACGGGATAAATTGACCGGGCCAGCGAGGGCATACAGGGTATCTTCGGCCAGTTCGAAGTGCGTGAGCAAATAATCCACGACTTCCCGGGGGCAATTGTTGGCGACTTCCAGACGCACGGCTTCACCGAAAGGGCGCATGGGTAATTCATCGGCTAGGGCATCCAGCAGATTATCGACTTCTTCTTCGTCGACGAAAAGCTCACTGTTACGAGTGACCCGGAATTGGTAAAAACCTTGGATACTTAATCCGGGGAACAGGGCTTGGACGTGTTCGTGAATGACGGACGACAAAAATACAAAATCACTGGGTCCGGCTAGGTTGGGCGGAATTTGGATGATACGCGGCAATATGCGCGGCGCCTGGACGATGGCAATAGGACTGCGTCGCCCATAGGCATCCTGTCCTTGGAGAACAATGGCAAAATTTAACCCCTTGTTTTGAACCTTGGGAAATGGATGCGCGGGGTCGAGACTCAAGGGCGTGAGCAGCGGCATGACTTCGGTGAAAAAATAATTGCTGATCCACCGCTTTTGTGCAGCCTTCCATGCCTTGCGGCGCAGCAGGTGAATGCCTTCTTGCGCGAGAGCCGGGAGTAGCCGCTGATTCAAGCAGCGATATTGTTCGGCAATGATCTCGTGGGCCATTTGCGCGACGGCGGCAATCTCGCGATTGGGTCCGAGCATGTCAGGCCCGAGGGGGCCAGCGCCAAATTTGCGTCGCTGTAACAGTCCGGCCATTCGGACTTCAAAAAATTCGTCCAGATTGTTGGAGACGATCGTGAGAAAACGCAGTCGTTCCAGCAGCGGCACATGGGGATCATCAGCGAGAGCCAATACCCTTTGATTAAAGGCCAGAATGCTGAGGTCGCGATTAAAATAGAGGTCAGGGTTCTCGAGCGACAGCGATGTCGTGTTGGGGGTTGCTGTGGCCTCAGCCATGACGCATGCTCATACGCTGTTCGGCCGCAATAAGGGTATTTTGCAGCAACGTTGCCACGGTCATCGGGCCAACCCCACCGGGTACGGGGGTGATCCACGCGGCCCGTTTTTGTGCTTCTGCAAAGTCCACATCCCCGGTGAGTCGTCCATCGGGGAGGCGATTAATGCCGACATCAATAACCACGGCTCCTTCGCGTATCCAATGCCCAGGAATCAGGCCCGGTTTGCCGGCCGCTGCTACCAGCAGTTCGGCGCGTTCGACATGATCCTGAAGGTTTCGGGTAAAGCGATGACAGATCGTGACAGTGGCGCCCGCCAGCAGCAACTCCAGAGCCATAGGCCGCCCGACAATGTTGGACGCACCCACGATGACGGCTTCCTTGCCCTTGAGTTCGATGCCGGTTTCGGCGAGAAGGGTCATGATGCCGGCTGGCGTGCAGGAGCGGAGCAGGGGGGCGCGTAGGGCAAGGCGCCCTATATTGTAAGGATGGAAGCCATCTACATCTTTCTCGACGGCAATAGCTTCAATAATGGCTTCGGAATCAAACTGCGGGGGCAAAGGCAACTGCACCAAAATTCCGTCTACAGCCTCATTGTGATTGAGTTCCGTAATGTGGTTGAGTAATTGTTCGGGTGTACTGTGACTGGGCAGATTGGCGGCGAAAGACCGAATGCCGACGCTGGTGCAGGTATCCCGTTTTTTTTGCACATAAATTTGGGAGGCCGGATCGTCACCCACCAGCACTACCGCCAGACCGGGAGCACGGCCATATTGCGCAAAAAAATCTGCGCTGCGTAGGGCAACTTCGGCTTGCAGTTTTTTGGCGATGGCTTTGCCATCAATGCGTTGGGCGGTCATCGCGGTCCCTTGGCAGAGACCCCGTCTTTCGAGGAGACCCGATTACTCATTTTTGTTTACCTTGTATGGTGGTGTTTGATTCCGAAAAATATCACGCATAGCGCTGAAACAAGCTCGGATATTCTCGCTCCCGGCATTCTTCTGGCCCCCCTATTTTTTGTCAAGTAAAAAAGCCGGAATCCCAAGTCAGGATTCCGGCTTTGCAGCACTGAGCAAGTCTGCTTTTAGACGGTTTCTGCAGTCTGCGTTGACCCGCGCAAGTCTTTAGCAAGGACCATATACATGGCAGGTACGACAAATAGCGAGAAGAAAGCGCCGATGCCAAGGCCGGTGAAAATCACTAAACCCATCTCAAAACGACTGACTGCGCCCGGACCGCCCGCTACGAGCAGAGGCACCACACCCAAAACCATGGCTCCGGTAGTCATCAAAATGGGCCTCAAGCGAATAGAGGAGGCTTTTTCAACAGCCTCGCGCTTGCCGAGACCTTCAGTTTTCTGAATTTCATTAGCAAATTGCACAATCAAAATACCTTGCTTGGCAATGAGTCCGATGAGAGTAATCAACCCTACCTCCGTATAAATATTGATGGAGGCTAATCCAAGGCTGATAAAAATCAATGCACCACTAATGGACATCGGCACGGTAATCAGCACGATCAAGGGATCACGAAAACTTTCAAACTGTGCGGCAAGAAGCAGGTAAATCAAAATAATGGCCAAGACAAAAGTCATCAACAAGCCGCCGCTTTCCTGGATATATTCCCGGGATTGACTGGCGTAGTTGAGCGAAAAATTCTTGGGCATCATTTTTTCAGACGCCGTTTTGAAGAATCGTAACGATTCACCCATAGTCACGCCGGGCTTGGGCACGGCCTGAATGGTGGCGGAGTTCAACTGCTGAAACTGCGGTAAAAACTGCGGTTCTACCTTGGTTTCAATGGTGACCACGGTGGAAAGGGGAACCATCTGGCCCGTAGCCGTCGCAATATAATAATTATTGAGCGCTTCTGGATCTTGCCGGAAACGATCAGGAACTTGCGGAATCACCTTATAACTGCGTCCACCCATATCAAAGCGATTCACGTAATTTCCACCGAGTAAGGGCTGCAGATCTTGGGCAATTTCTGCCATCGTCAGCCCCAAGTTGGCGGCAATATTGCGATGAATCTTGAGCACTACTTCGGGATTATCAATGCGCAAGTCCTTGGTGACGTAAAAGAACAAACCACTTTTGTAGGCCTTGGCGATCAGCTGATCTGCTACCTGATCGATTTTGGTGTAACTGCCGGGGCTTTGCAGCACAAATTGTACCGGTAGACCGCCTGCGGAACCGGGCAGAGGCGGAGGTAGAAAAGAAGCCACCTGCAGACCGGGTACGCTTTGCAGCTGCTGCTGCAGTTTGGGCTGAATCTGCATGGCCGTTAACGAGCGATCAGACCAGTTGGTTAAACGCATACCCGCAAAGAGACTATTCGAGCCACCACCACTACCTACGGAAATACCAGTGACCATGAAAGTGGCTTTTTTCTCGGGGTACTGATCAAAGACTTTGAGAATCTGCTTGCCATCATTGGCCAACCGATCTGGCGTAATGGTGGGACCGCCTGTTCCAGCATTGAAAATAATGCCTTGGTCCTCTTGGGGCGCCAATTCAGATTTGGATGTGGAATAGAGGAAATAAATGCTCCCAAATACCACAACCGCAAAGAACATAGTTACAGGCACAAAATTCAAGGTGCCGTGCAGTATCCGATCATAAAATTTTCTGAGCCCCACAAAACGCTGGTCGATAAAATGTTCGAAGCCGTGCTCTTGGGTAGGTTTAAGCACCTTGCTCGAAAGCATGGGAGATAGTGTCAATGCCACTATCATGGAAACCAGTACCGTCGCGACCAAGGTAAAGGCAAATTCGCCAAAGAGACTACCCGTAAGTCCGCCCATAAAACCAATCGGCGCAAATACGGCGATCAAGGTCGTGGACATCACTACAATAGGGCCACCAAGTTCTCTTCCTGTCATCAAGGCAGCATCAAATGGGCTTTTGCCTTCATCAATATGGCGGTGGACGTTTTCGACGACGATAATCGCGTCGTCTACCACCAGACCAATAGCCAGCACCACCGCCAGCAAGGTCAGCAGATTGATCGTAAAACCCATGGACCACATGATGAGACCTGCCCCCACGATGGATAGTGGGATAGCAACCGCCGGAATAATAACGGCGCGGAAAGAACCGAGGAAAAGAAAAATCACCAGAACGACTACGGCTAGGGTAATGCCAATGGTCATAACGACTTCATCAATGGAAGCCTGGATGAAGGTGCTGGCGTCGTAAGGAATGGCGGTGTGCAGACCCGGAGGAAGTCCCTTTTCCAGCTCGGCCAAAGACTTTTTGACACCTGCTGCAACATCCAAAGAATTTGCAGAAGGGGATTCCTGAATACCGATAAATGCCGCCGGTCGGCCATCAAAAAACGCCTGAGAGGTATAATCTTGGGCACCTAATTCGACATGAGCCACATCTTTCAGTCGGATCAGCGTATTTCCGGAGTGACTAATAACCAGATTGCGAAATTCGCTGACGTTGTGCAAATTGGTCGTGGCGACAATCGTATTCTGAACCGTTTTCCCCCGTGTTTGACCCACGGCCGAAATGAAGTCGTTGGCGGTCAGAGCCTGAGAAACCTGTGCAGCCGTAATATTGAGCGCAGCCATTTTTTTGGGATTCAACCAGACCCGCATGGCATAGGTGTTGCCGTTGCCAGCACCCGGTGGCAGGACTTGCGCTTCACCCACGCCATGAACGGATGCAAGGCGCGGCTGGGCGACGCGCAGCAGATAATCGGTAATCTGTTGCTGGCTGAGTACCTTGCTGTAAAAGGCGATATACATGAGGTCCGTGGTGTCGCCCACGGTGACGTTAATGACCGGCAACTGACTGCCCGTCGGTAATTGGTCTGTTACTTGCTGTACTTTGGACTGGATATTTGCCACGGCCGCGCTGGGACTGTAATTCAACTTCATATACACGGTGATGGTCGATGTCCCCTCCGAACTGCTGGAGGTCATGTAATTGATGTCTGGCGCACTGGCGATGACTTTTTCCAGCCGCGCCGTGATGAAACCCTGCACGGTGTTCGGACTCGCGCCCGGATAGGCGGTCGTAATCGTGACCACCGTATTGACCAGCGCCGGATATTCTCGGACGGTCATCATGGTGTAAGCGTGGAGTCCCAGCAGGAAAATCACCAGGCTCAGTGCCGTGGCGAGTACTGGGCGACGAACGAACGTGTCAGTAAATTTCATATTCTTCGCCTTACGAATGCTTTTCGTTGCTGATTTTTACGAGACTGCCATCGACTAGCTTCACTTGTCCGGCCGTTACCACCTGATCCCCTTGTTTGAGGCCAGAGAGAATTTCGACCATGCCGTTGCGCTGTTTGCCGGGTTTGATGACCTGCTGATGAGCAACTTCAGTGCTTTTGCCGCCCTTGGTTTCCTGGCTGATGACATACACATAGTCACCGTAGGTATTGTAGGAAATAGCAGAAACCGGAATAGTCAGGATGTTTTCGGTGCTATCACGAACTACGGTTAACTCGCCAAACAAGCCCGGACGTAACTGGTTTTTGGCATTGTCAATAATGGCCTGAACCTCAATCTGACGCGTCGTGCTGTTCACCGAAGATCCCAGAGCGGAGACTTTGCCGGTAAATGTTTGGTCGGGGAGTGCATCGGTCTGCAGTTGTACGGGCGTGCCAACGCTGATGTTTTGCAGATCACTCTGGGGTAGCGTGAAGTTCGCGTATAGCGGACTCCAAGACTGGAGGTCGACAATCTTGGTACCTGGGGTCAGGTATTGGCCAACATTGACCTGCCGAATGCCCAAGTGACCACTGAAAGGCGCACGGATAGCCAGTTTATTGAGCGTCGCTTGGATATCCTTGATAGCCGCAACATCAGTCTGGTAGGTCGCTTGGGCAGAATCGAGCTGCGACTGGCTGGCGGCCTTGGTAGCGATGAGTTCCTGGGTACGTTTCAGATTGGTTTTCGCCAAATGGAGTTGTGCCTGATCGCTGGCTAACTGTGCGAGCTGATTACTATCATCTACTTGCACCAGCAGTGTACCAGCCTGTACCCATTGTCCGGAGTGGAAATTTATCGCGGTGACATTGCCCGCAATTTGCGGCGTGACATCCACACCCTGTACCGCAGCGAGAGAAGCCACGGCCTGTAGTTGCGGATGCCAATGCTCAATTTGTGCCGTAGCAGCGCTCACCGTGACCACTGGCGCGGGCATATGCGCCATAGCTGCTGCAATTTTGCTGTTGACGAAGGCTTTAAACCCGAAAATGCCACCAAAAACGATCAACAGAACAATGATGACAATAACAAATGCTTTTTTCATGACCAGTCTCCGTAGCGGATGGCTGCAAAAAATAAGAAGAATTTCATGGCTGAGTTACTGCTGCAGGCACGGGCTTTGGTTTTAACGATTTGTGCGCGTGGATAGGCAGCAAATGCGCGGCGTTCGTTTTGACGCCCGGGTTATTCCACCAACCGCCACCTAGAGCAACCAGTAACGATGCAGTATCTTGATAACGCTGAGATTGTGCTTTTATTTCCGCTATTCTGGCCGTGTCATACTGCACTTCTGCGGTAAGCAGCGTCAGATAGTCCGTGGCGCCAGCCCGATAACTGGATTCCGCTAGCTTGAGCGCTTCCGCTGACGCCGCAACGGCTTCCCGCTGTGCCGCGAGCGTTTGCGCATCATGCTCCACCGCTCGCAAGGCATTGGCGACTTGATCAAAAGCGTCGAGCACGGTGCTCCGATAGTTAGCGTAGAGCACATCATAAGCGGCATGGGCTTCAGATTTCTGGGCCTCGAGTTTGCCGCCCTCAAAAATCGGCTGAGACATGGCCCCAACGAGACTCCAGATGCTACTTATAGGGTTAAAGAACAAGTCTGGATGGCTGGCGGCACTTCCAAAGGAAGCCGTGAGCTGGACTGTTGGATAGAACTGGGCACGGGCTTCGCCGATTGTCGCATTAGCAGCTTCCATCTGCGCGAGTACGGCACGAATATCCGGCCTTTGCTTGAGCAATTGGGAGGGCAGGCTGACCGGCAAATGCTCGGGTAGTCTCAGATCGGTCAAGACGAAAGGCTGTGCCTTGGCATTTGCAGGGAAAGCACCCACCAAAATAGCCAGCTCGTGACGATAAACCGCACGTTGTTGTTCTAGGGGGGGCAGCGTCGCCATTTCTGTGGCGAGTTGACTTTTTTGGGTCATGACGGTGCTGTAGGTGATGGCGCCCGCTTGATATTGATTTTCGGTCAACTGCAGCAGCTTTTTCTCTTGAGCAATAATAGATTGCGTAGCTTTGATTTGCCCTTCTGTCGCAGCTTCACTCACGGCTGTGGTCACAATGTTGCCGGTCAGCGTTAAGCGCGCGGCTTCTAGCTCCCAGCGCTGATATTGAACGAGCGCTTTACTATTACGGTATACCAGTCGATTTACCCCGAAAATATCCGGGTAGTAGGAAACGCCAACAGAGCCGTTGATCAGCGAGTAGTCAAAACCACCGCTTCCGCCAAAAGAAGCAGAAGTCGCTTTACTGCGATTTGCCTGCAAGTTGCCGGTGATCTGGGGATAGAAAATGCTGGCGTTGGCTCGTGCCGTCGCCTGAGCTTCTTTCAGTTGTGCCTGCGCGGCGGCAATGGTTGGACTATTTTTTAAGCCCACGGCAATCAACTCATCTAGTGCTTTGGAGCGGAACAATTTCCACCACTCTTCATGAAGTTCTTTGCCATATTCAATCTGTTGCGCTTGCCCGGCAACGCCGCCGGGCGCAACTGTTTTATGGGGACTTTGGCCCGCTGTATAGGGCGTTTTATCGGAGGGTGCCTGGGGAACCCGAAGTTTGGGTTCAAAGCTGCAAGCCGCAAGGCTGCTACCGAGAATAATGGCCACTAACGTAGCTACGGGTCTGGGAAGTGGTTTTAACACGAAAATACCTCTCAACGGCCTAGACCGACCGGTCAGTATAATGGTGAAAAATGGGTATCATGTCAAATGAATGAGCGTAACAAGTCTTCGACCCAGCATAATACCTTATAAAAGTTGATCAGGAATTCCGTGGTTGACCACTAGCACCCTACTTTCTACCCTTGATTCCGATGACTCTTCACCGCATATTGTCCATGTAGTTCTTTATGATGGAGGAGCGTATGAATAAAAAATTTTTGGGAGCAGTTGTGGTGGCGGCGAGCCTGATCATGGCTCCAGTAGCTTGGGCGGAACCTTCCGTGAGTCTGGTCACTCAGGCTGTGCAGAGCGGTCGTTTGGATCAGGCGCAACAAATGATGCAGGAAGTTCTGGCTGCGCACCCCAACTCTGCGGAGGCGCAATATCTGGAATCCCGCATATTGGCGCGCCAAGGGCAGTGGGCAGGCGCCGCGACTGCGCTGCAAAAAGCCGAACAGTTGGCGCCGACCATGCCTTTTGTTAAGCCAGAAGTGCTGAAAAACTTTAAAAAGTCGGTGCAGTCCCACACCAAACAAATGGCGTCAAAACCAACGACCAAAAAGAGCGATTGGGGGACGGTCCTTGTTTTCTTCCTCGGTTTGGTGATTTTAATAGGGGCTGTCTCCATGTTCCTGCGTCGGCGTCGTCAGTCACCATCTATGGTCTTTAGCGGTGGCCAGCCCGGAAGTCCATTTGGTGGGGGGATGAATAACGGATTCCCTAGTCCCAATGGACCGTCCTATCCCGGAGCTCCGATGACGGGTATGCCCCAACAAGGGAGTGGCTTGGGTTCTAATCTGGCTTCGGGCATTGCCACCGGTGTCGGTGTGGGTGCTGGACTCGCTGCCGGGCAGGCACTGGCAGGAAGTCTTTTTGGTGGTCATGGGGCGGAGTCCGGTAATGCGGGCACCGATAATAATGATCTCGGCCTGACGAATAACAATTGGGGTGATGATTCGTTGGCTTCCAACGATGATTTTGGTATGGATGATGGTGGAGATAGTTGGGGTTAAGTGATTTAACGCGGTTCTGATGTCGAGGGGGCTGCCTATCGCCCCCTTTTTTAATGGCAGAACCAATCTTTGCGGCAGCGAAGGCTCGCTAGCTAGGTACACACCAAGGAAGAAACTCTTCTCCTACCCACTCAATCTGACGAGGAGCCAATGAGATATTGATAACCACCCCCTGGAACAACCCGCCTTATAAGTGGGGATTTCGTCTCGATTCCACGAACCCACAAGGCAAAATTTACGCGGACATTAGAAAAAAGATCGCTGTTGCCTAATTTTATGAGGTACATCGTTTGACTGGGCCACGTTTCTTTTTCCCATCCAGAGGGGTAATGAGCGGGTGATTTATTCATGAAAATACCCATGCGCACAATTCTTACGCCCGCATCAAATGGGGAGCCCGAATAATTGGCAAGATTAATAATCAGTACAGGATATTTCTTTAACGAATCAGGAATCGCTTTAATAATCATCGATTCGGCCCGAGTGTGACCTGTATTGTTCATTGTGTAATCTTTATAAATATAATAGGTCTTGGGTGTATGGATCACCTTCACATGCGTTGTAAAAATGCCGAGCACCCACGCCAAAAAACCAAACGAAATTATCATCAAAATAAGTAGACAGGATCTTCTTCTGCATAGTTTTTTCAATGAATTCTCCATCTGTGATCAGCCAGATATAATCTGTATTGAATCAAGTAGTCATTTTAATGGGCTTGCAACGTGGTTAGGTCAGATCCATGTGTCCAACAGAATCAATTATTAAATAATACCGCTTGTTATTCGACGCATACATTCACCATCGAAGACATATATGTTCATCGGATTGGGAATAGGTTGTGCATCCAAAACCATAATGTTACAGATGACAATAGCAATCCAGAAATACATCCAGAATAAACCTCGTGCCAAATAATTAGGCAAAATCGGCTTGTAAATATTTTTTCATAGCAATTAATAGTGCCTCTATTATAATGGGTGGCCATATGTAAAATAAAATCTTTATTTTTTTCAGTATTTATTCTATAAATTTTATTACCAAAAAAACCTAGGCTCACCTGCGTTCCCCACGATAACAACAATGGTACGGCGTTTAGTGCAAAGGAAACAATATTTTTGGTTCCATCCGCCGGCGCCCAAGCTAGAGGTGGTAAAATTGATATAACATAAAAAAATACTGAAAATGGCGTTAATATACCAAAAACAAATGATAACAAAGCTAAAAGATAAAGCCGCTTATAAATTGCCCATATCCAGGTAAAAAAGAATGCCGGATATGAGAAGCCAAGCTTGATTTTAACATCACAACGTTCAGTTTTCCCAAGCTGTTGGTATATTGCATACCAGGTCATTATTGTTCTACCAATGCAAACATTAACATAAGGCCATTACTCTATAGATAGCACGGTTGACTCGCCGATATCCTGTGATAATTTGCGCACCTCAGATATCGCGGTAGACGAGTTTCCTGAGATTTAACGGGCATGTTTATTTTTCTTACGGTTTCTAAACTCAACGCCAAAAATATACGCCGTTGCAGCATATCCGACAACGATGGCATATAGGTTAATCTTCAAACCTAATTCCATTGCGGAAACCATAAATATATAACATATGCAGAGCGCAAATAGAAGTGCTCTTGGGGTAACCGTCTGGTTATTTTTTCTCGATGGTTTAATGAATGCGCCTATGAATACAAATATCAGCCCGAAAGCTATGCCAGAAATAGATGCTAACTTCTTATTGATGCACATCTCTCCGTGCCAGTGTATGAGTTCATAAAGGTAATAAGATGTACCACATAGAAAAATAAAAAGCCCACCGATAATAAATAGCCGAGCTAGAGTTTCTTTTGATCTCATTGTACGCTCGCCTGTTTGCCTTTCAAGGATTCCTTGAAGAATAACGAACATATAATTAATAATGTTGCTGATAAAAATAAGGTTACTCCGATAGTTTCTCTTCCTGTGAAATCACGGTGACCTGCAACAATAAAAGCACCAAGAGTCAACAGGGTTACCAATGAACCGTTGAGAAAGCTCGCAGCAATTGCATAAATCGCACCCTGTTTAAGTGCTATAAATAAAAAAAAGAATAAGAATGTCAGCATCGTTACTAGAGATAGTATATTATGAAACAAAGGTAGGTACGGAGGAATAGGAGAAGATATGGTAAAAAGCACCGATGATAAAAGCATCATCGCTCGGTACTTTATTTCAATTTTTTTAACCATAAAAATAGCAACTATTATTAATATAACACCAATCATAGATGGCGCTAATGATGTAGGTGCAACCAATGGAAAAGCTACGCTTAGCGCCCAATAAAATCCTGCCGCATAGAAAATAAGGCACAACGATATAATGCATGCTCTGAACATAAAATGCAGAGCCTGATGCAAAAATTCTTTACTTGCTGTTATTGGCATCGCTTATATCCGGTATAACCATTAAAATATTTATTTTTCCCATATATATTTCACAACAACTGACAGAATGGCGACTACCATAGGGATGAAGATATCTAAATGAACTGTTTTTTCGGAGTGCGCGAGTGCTGCGATATTAACATGTCCAATGGCAACATAAGCTACTAAGAACAGAAATAATATAGGAATTATTATTGTCACAATAAGAACGCTGGCTATCGCACATCGAGCGGATACCTTACTTTCCAGTATGAGTAAGGCTATTGTGGCTGCCATGAGAATTTGTATAGTCCATTGTTGTTGTGACGCGAACAGCATGATCCAAAAAAACTGGAGTCCTGCAACAACGGTAATAAACAGCAGGCACGACCGTTTCACTGCAATTTCAATCGGATTTTCGTAATCAGTAACGGCCATCCTTGTGATTTACCAACGCGCCAAATTGACTCATTTTCTAGTAAAAAATTCGCCGAGGTCGGTATCTCTATTGCAGCGCCATCTTGGCGCATGGCGTGGAGCAGGGCGATATTCGGATGGCTCGGCATATGACTTCTCCTTGATGGTTAGGTTCGTCATTAACTTTAGGGAAAGATAGACGAATTACTGTAAAAGACAAGGAACGTTATGTGACAGATAGAGGGTCTGCTCCATGTGCTATTTGACACTCCATGAATTTTAAGGAGCGCCCACTTACCATCTACGACGCTGATCACAAATCTTATCTGATGATCAAATCGCCGAAACGTTGTACCTCCAGTGTAACACTGGCCGAGTGGTTATTGGGGCACATCCAGATGGCCAGCGTAAAAACCTGTTAGCACAGGCTCTTGTCGCTCAAGGTAGAGGATAGCCTCGGTGACGCAAGGCAGCAGATAGGGCAATGAGAGGCATGCCCATCAGTGCGTTCGGATCGTCACCTTCCATACGCTGTACTAAGCTGATGCCCAGTCCCTCCGAGCGGAAGCTGCCAGCGCAGTCTAGGGGTTGGTCTTTACGCACGTAGTCCTGAATCTCAGAAGGCGTTAAAGGACGCATCCAGACATAGTAGGGTACTAAAAATGCTTCGGCACCAGAGCTATCGACGACGGCCACCCCATTCAAAAACTCGATGCGACGGCCCTGCATCCATTGGAGCTGCTCTTGCGCCGCCGTGCTACTTTTGGGCTTGCCGAGAATGCGATCCGCGCAGACCGCTATTTGGTCGGCACCAATCACGACAGCATGGGGATGTTGTTGCGCGACCGCCCAAGCCTTGGCCTCGGCTAGGCGACGTACTAACGCTTCCGGCGTTTCGTCAGGGCGTGGACTTTCGTCCACCTGCGGCGCTTCGGTCTGGAAGGGTATCTGCAGACGTTGCAATAAACTCTGACGATAGGGGCTGGAAGAAGCCAGGATGAGCGCGCGTTCGGTCATAGGGTGTTTTTCTCTTAGCCCGTGTTGCGCTGGCCTGCAGCAATGGCGTTAATAGTGCGTAATAGTGGGTCCAGCCAGATTTCGCGAAACTCTGGTGGCGTATCGTCATTTCGGTAGCGGCGGAGCAGGGCGAGCTGGATATGGTTTAAAGGCTCCATATAGACGTTGCGCCGCTGCAGCGAAAAGGCCAACGTGGGGTTATCAGAGAGCAATTTTTCGGTCCCTGCGATGTTCAGCATTTCTTGTAGGCTGAGTTCGAATTCGGCACGAATTTTCTGAAAAACACGGCCAGCCGATTCCTGATCATTGGGGAGCCCCGCGTATTCGCCGGCTAAGGCCATATCGGTCTTGGCCATAGCCATACTGATGTTACTGGTCAAGGCTCGGAAAAATGGCCAATGCTGGTACATATCCTGGAGCATTTCCAAGCGTTCTGGATGGTCGCCGCGCCATTGCAGGATGGCGGAGCCTAGGCCGTACCACGCTGGAAGAATATGCCGCGATTGAGCCCAAGCAAATATCCAAGGAATCGCCCGGATGGAAGACATAGAGCGATCTCCGCGCTGCCGGTGTGATGGTCGGGAACCAATATTCATCTGGGCAATTTCATTGAGGGGGGTTGCTTCGTAGAAATAGTCTATGAAGCCTGGTGTGTTTTCCGTGAGATCGCGGTAGACGCCTTCACCAATGCGGGTCAGTTCCGCCATGACCTTTAGATGCGCAGGATTATCGCGATCAATGGTGCGTACTAGACCCATGCTCGCCTTGATTAAGCCGGCTGTGCCGACGGTGAGTTCATAAACGGCGGTTTCTAGATTGGCATATTTGAAGGAGAGTACTTCGCCTTGTTCCGTGATTTTGATTTGGCCACGCACGGTATCCGGTGGCTGGGCGAGAATGGCCTCGTAGGTTGGCCCGCCACCGCGTCCCACGCTGCCTCCCCGGCCATGAAATACCCGAATCTGGATTTTGCGCTTGTCGGCAATAGCCGCCAAGCGCATCTGCGCCTGATAAAGAGACCAGCTCGACGATAAAATACCGCCATCCTTACAGGAGTCCGAGTAACCGAGCATGATTTCCTGAGTGTTATCCTGGCTGCCAAGAATTTCGGTGTAGATGGGGTTGTCGAGCAGCGTCGAAATGACCGTGTCCATACGCTCCAGATCATGGATCGTTTCAAAAAGTGGGGTAACCGCGATTTCACTATACAGCCCCTGTCGTGACCAGCCCGCGAGACCGAATTCCTTGGCAAGCACGAGGACTTCGAGGATATGGCTGGCCTCATGGGTCATGGAAATAACGTAGTTACCAAAACCTGCGGCACTGACCTCACGGCGCAACTGGGCAATACAACGAAACATGGCGCAAGTTTCGGCTGCCATAGGCGATAGCTCCGGGTGCTTCTCCACTAATGGTCCAGGGCGTCGCAGGGCTTCGGAAAGGATCAGCAAGCGGGCTTCTTCAGGAAGTGTCATGTAGGTTGCGAAGCCGGGTACTTCTGCAAAAAGCTCGGCAATCGTGCGGGAGTGCACGGTGGATTCCTGACGAATATCCAGATTGGCGAGATGAAAACCAAAAGTTTCTACCAACCAGATAATATCTTGAATATCGTGATCCGCAATGTATTCGTCATTATGCGCGCGCAAGGAGTCTCTGACGAGGAGCAGATCGCTCAGAAAATCCTCCGCCGCAGCGTAGGCGGGGCCAGCGGACTCGTTCATGATCTGACCGTTCTCTAGCTGTCGCAACCGTAAATCTAGACGGGTCATCATGTAACGCAATTTGCGACGGTAAGGTTCGCTGGGAAAACGCTGATCCACCCACTCGGCAAGCTCGGGAAAATCATCGGCATCACGCTCCAGCGAAGCCAGTAAAACCGGCGAAATTGCGCAGAAACGGCTAGAATGGCCGAGGAGTTGATAGAGACCACTCAGTCTTTGTTGGTATTCCTTGAGAATTTCGACACTCTGGGTGCGCAAAGCCCATCCGGTAATCGCCGCTGTCACATTCGGGTTGCCGTCACGATCTCCACCGATCCAGGAGCCAAAACGAATAAAGGCGGGTATATCCAGGTCATCATTGTCGAAGACGCGGCGAGCGGCGCGGCGAGCAGCCCGATAGGTGAGGGGCACCGCTTTGAAGAGGCTGTCGCGGAAATAAAAAAGTCCGTTTTCGACTTCGTCCTGAACTTGCGGCTTGTTGGTACGGACTTCTTCGGTTTCCCAGAGAACCTGAATTTGCGCTCGCAGATTGTCGGTGACTTCCTTTTCTTCTTCATCACTGAGGGTCGGATCGTCGAGTTTTTTGCTAACCACAAAAATTCGGCGCAGCCCGTGAAGAACGGTTCGCCGTTTGGATTCCGTAGGGTGCGCCGTAAAAACTGGAAGATAACGCGTTTGGTCCAAAAGGTACTGAATCTGGCCGGGATTGATGCCTTGGCTTTGCAAGGCCCGGAATGTTTCCTCAAAAGACCCGGCCCATAAGCCGTATCCTTTCTGCAGTAGGCGCCGTCGCTGCAGGTGCTGGAATTCCTCTTCGGCAATATTGACCAAGCTGAAATAAGTATTAAAAGCACGAATCACCAGTACCAAATCGTCTTGGGGCAAGGCATCAATAAATTTGGCAAGGCGTTCTCGCAGGCGGAGATCTTCCTTTTTATGGAGACGAATATACCCCTGCCGCAATTGCTCCACAGCATTAAATACTCGGGTTCCTGCTTGCTCACGCAGTACCTCGCCCAGCAAATTTCCTAGCAATTTGACGCGGCTGCGGAGTGCCTTATCGTTGATGGTCGTTTTTTCCACGTGTCCCTCTCCTCAAATTTCAGGATATTCGGCTGCCGAGGACCATCTGGTCGGTATCCCTTTCGTCTTCTAAGCTAAAGGCAAGGAGGCTGCAGGTCAATTCCTGCGCGGTTTGCAGACACTGGGTACCACTTTCGGACGTGGCTTTCCTATTATTTTTGAGTTAGTCTAAGAAGCATGCAGTGCAAGGAGTCCCGCAGGCTTTTTCACTACCCTAGAAGCGCCATGAAGCATAGTCAAGGAGATAAAAATGGCCGGACAACAAAAAGGACAGATCCTTCAGGATCCTTTTCTCAACCTGCTGCGTAAGGAGCATGTTCCTGTTGCGATTTATCTGGTCAATGGCATCAAACTCCAAGGATTTGTCGAGTCCTTCGACCAGTTCGTTGTTTTGTTGAGAAACAACGTGAGCCAAATGATCTACAAACACGCTATTTCGACCGTTGTTCCGGGTCGCGATGTGCGTCTACCCCTGCCCGAGGCCGAAGGCGAGGGGAGTACGGAAGAAGAGGCCTGATTCTGACGAATAAGGCGGTTGAAGTAGCCACGCCCCGCGAGCGGGTTCTTCTGGTTCATGTCATTTTGCATGGCGAGACAGATCCCGACGACGGGGCTGAGTTTTTTCATCTGGCCACAGATAGTGGCGCCGATGTCCTCGATTTATGGGCAGTGCCGCGCACTCGACCTGATCCTGCAACGTTTATCGGCAGCGGTAAGGTAGCCGAAATTGCGGAAGTGGTGCGTGATTCTGCGGTGGATCTCGTGCTTTTTGACCGGGCTTTGAGCCCCATTCAGGAACGAAATCTGGAGCGGGCATGGCAGTGTCGGGTGATTGACCGGGTTGGCTTGATATTAGACATTTTTGCCCGCAGGGCACGTACCCACGAGGGTAAGTTACAAGTCGAGCTGGCGCAGTTGACCCGTCTGCGGACGCGTTTGATCAGAGGTTGGACCCATCTCGAAAGGCAACGCGGTGGTATTGGCTTGCGTGGTCCCGGTGAAACCCAGTTGGAAACGGATAGGCGTTTAATTGGGGATCGCATTCAGTCTCTGCGCGAAAAACTGGTCAAAGTAGCAGCGCATCGTGCTACGCAGCGGCGGGCTCGGCAACGCGCGCCTCTGCCCACAGTGGCTTTGGTGGGTTATACCAACGCCGGTAAGTCGTCCCTATTCAATGCGCTTACAGAAAGTAGTGATTATGCGGCAGATCGGCTTTTCGCCACCCTGGACCCCGCCATCGGGCGAGTGCAGGTAACTGGTCAGGATGCAGTGCTTCTTGCCGATACGGTTGGTTTTATGCGCGATTTGCCCACCGATCTGATTGCGGCATTTCGGGCTACGCTGGAAGAGGTGAATCAGGCCCAGTTGCTCCTGCATGTGGTGGACGGAAGTGCTGCAGATCGGGATATGCAAATTGCGGCGGTGGAATCTGTACTCAAAGAGATCGGTGCCGATGATTTGCCGCGTTTGCTGGTTTTCAACAAAGCGGATGTCAGTGGTGAAAGGGCGGGCTGCGTCTATGATGCGACGGGAGGCTTGGTAGCCGTTCGTGTGAGTGCCAGTAATCGCGAGGGCCTTGCTGACTTGCTGCAAGCCATGCTGCAAAGGGTAGGGCGCTCTATTTTACGTACCGAATTGACCTTGAATCCTCAAGAGGGAGCACTGCGTGCCTGTTTGTATCGTATGGCCCATGTGATAGAAGAAGTTTTTGATGATGAGGGTAAGACGCATATCGTTTTTGATATTGACGATCTGGCTTGGCGGCGTTTACGTGCACAAATGCGCAGCAACGGTTGTCAGGCGCTAGATTCGACCCCTACAATACCTGAGATCGTTGAGGAAGGAGAGCGGTATGCCGTGGAGTGATCCGGGCGGAAACGGAAACAATAATAACCCCTGGGGACGGCGTCCCAATTCGCAGAAGCCAGCCTTTGATATTCAAAAAATTACCCAAGAACTCAAAAAGCTTGGGGGTTTGTTGGGTTCTGGTAATGGTCGTGGTTCGGGCGGACCAAAGTGGGACCACAAATGGTTGCATCGGCTGCCTTTCGTCGTTATCGCCGTACTCGTTTTACTCTGGATAGCCTCTGGTATTTACGTGGTTGGCCCCGATGAAGAGGGTGTTGTGCTGCGTTTTGGTAAGGAAGTCGGTATCAGCCAGCCCGGTTTGCACTATCGTCTGCCTTTCCCTTTCGAGAGCGTCTATTTACCCAAGGTGGCTGAGAGTCGGCGTATTGTGCTCGGCTATAGTGGCGCAGTGAATTCCCTGAATCCGGGGATGATGCTGACGGCTAATCAGGATGTTTTGGATGTGCAGTTTGCGGTTCAGTACCGTATCAGCAATGCGAGCCATTATTTGTTTGCTACCACGAATCCCGAGCAACTGATTAGCTATTGCGCAGAATTTGCCATGCGCCAAGCAATTGGACAAAGCCAAATGACCGCAGTACTCAGTGCGGGTCGCGCTGGAATTGCCGAGCAGGTTCAACAATCTGCTCAGAAGTTACTCACGCGTTACCATGCCGGTGTGACTATTGACAGCGTGCAGGTGCTCAGCATGAGCCCACCCAAAGCGGTGCATGCGGCCTTTACTGATGTAACCACGGCGCGCGAGGATATGGCGCGTTCGCGCCACGATGCGGAGGCTTATGCCAGCAGTATTATTCCCAAGGCTAAAGGGGAAGCAGCGGCGATGGTGACGGCGGCTGAAGCCTATAAGGAAAGGGTAGTAGATCGCGCAAAAGGTGATAGTGCGCGGTTTACGGACTTGCTTCAGGCGTACCAGAAAAATCCCCAAGTGGTGAGTGAGCGCATGTATCTGCACACCATGCAGGATATTCTCGGAAAAACCCAAAAAGTGATTATGGATAGTCAGGGAACGGCGGTTATTCATCTGCAGTTGCCAACGTCTAGTCCGAGCCTCCCGGCTGCCGCTACGCGTTCGGTGTTGCCTGCAACGGCGGCAACGACATCCAGTGTCGCCCCGGCTGCGGCCACGGCCAGTCCTGCGAATACAACGATACCAAGCGCAGGAGATAACTCATGAAAAACCGGACTTGGGGTTTGATTCTTCTGGTTTTGGCAATAATTCTCTTAGCTTCTGCCAGCTTTTATTCGGTCAACATGTCGCAAAATGCGCTGGTTATGCAGTTCGGGAAAACCGTAGGCGTAGTCAAGTCTCCTGGCCTGTATCTAAAATGGCCGGTATTGCAGAACGTGGTGTATGTCGATACCCGCTTGCAAAGTTACAATACGCCGCCAGAGTCTTTTTTGACCGCTGACAAAAAGCCGATCTTATTGGGTTTTTTCGCGGAATGGCGGGTGAATAATCCCGTCACCTTCTACAGCCATTTACATGATCAGACCTCGGCTCAAAGCCAGATCGGAAACGTAATTCGTGCGGCGCTCCGCAATCGTATCGCCGGATTATCCCAAGCGGCATTAGTTACCGGAAAGCATCAACAAATTACGGAACCCGTCATGAGCGAAGTGCTTCCGCGCTTGCAGAGTCTGGGGGTGCAATTGATCGATGTGCGTATCCGCCAAGTTGGTCTGCCTCCAGAAGTATTACAGGCCGTATATAAGCGTATGGAAGCGAAGCAGAATCAAGAAGCTAACGCTTTTCGCTCTCAGGGTGCGGCCGATGCCGCGCAAATTCGGGCGAGTGCCGAAAAGGAGAAAACCCAGATTCTCGCGGATGCTTATCGTCAGCAGGAAGAACTCAAGGGGCAGGGCGATGCGGAAGCGGCTTCCATTTATGGCGCGGCCTATGGCAAAGATCCCCAATTTTTTGCTTTTTACCGGAGCCTCGA
This sequence comes from Acidithiobacillus sp., assembly GCA_041676785.1. Classification (GTDB taxonomy): domain Bacteria; phylum Pseudomonadota; class Gammaproteobacteria; order Acidithiobacillales; family Acidithiobacillaceae; genus Acidithiobacillus. The sequence goes on from JBAYRF010000004.1 coordinate 54,883, forward strand.
AGCGTATCGTCATACGCTGGCTGACAAGACCGTGCTGGTGCTTAGTCCAAATTCACCATTCTTTAAATATTTCAGGCATTCGTTAAATGAGGCGGCACACTGATGGCTACGGAATCCCATCCGGCCTGGCTTTTGCCCAGCGGTTTTGAAGATGTGTTACCGGCGCGTACCGAGGCCTTGGAGCACTGTCGTCGGATGCTGTTGGATCGCTACGCACTGTGGGGCTATCGCCAGGTAACGCCGCCTTTGGTAGAACATCTGGAAAGCCTGCTGACGGGAAGCGCTGCGGATCTTGATTTGCAGACCTGGAAACTCCTCGATCAAGATAGTGGTCGTTTGGTGGGTTTGCGCTCCGATATGACGCCGCAGATGGCACGGATTGACGCCCAGACTTCCGCCTCAGGTGAAGTCCGGCGTCTAGCCTATGCGGGCACCGTGCTGCGGGCACGTCCCGATTTACTGGGGGGCAGTCGTGCGCCTTTTCAGGTGGGTGCTGAACTGTTTGGGGTAGCAGGACCAGATGGTGATCTGGAAGTGCTGGCGCTTATGGTAGAGAGTCTGCGCCACTGCGCTGTGCCCAATTTGCTACTGGACATTGGTCATGTTGGTATTTCTCAGGCCTTGGCCGATGCCGCAGGCCTAGAAGGCGCGCTACGTGGTGAGCTACTGCAATTTGTCGAACGGAAGGCCTGGCCCGATGTGCGGAACTGGTTGAAAGCGCAACACTGTGGTGCCGAGTTGATAGCCGATTTTAACGCATTATCTCGTCTGCAGGGCGAGTTTTCCGTTTTGGCAGCCGCTCGGCAGCAGCTCGGACATCATCCATCAGTTTGTAATGCGCTGGATGAACTGAGTTTTGTTTGGGAAGTCCTGCGGGTGCGCTATCCGGATCTGGCTGTACAATGTGATCTCTCCGAAATCCGTGGTCATCGTTACCATACGGGTTTGCTTTTTTCACTGTTTGGTCCGCAGCGCGGCGAGGCCTTGGCGCGGGGCGGGCGTTATGACGACATCGGTGCGGCTTTTGGACGGCGGCGCGCGGCAACGGGCTTTAGTCTGGATCTCAAGCCCCTGCTTCGGGAATTTCCTGAATCTCGCCAACGTACGCAGATTTGGGCGCCAGCGGGTGCGGATGCTGCGCTTTGGCAGGTGATTCAGGCACAGCGCGAAAAAGGTCATATCGTCATCCAAGATTTTGCTTCGGAAACTCCCGATCGACTGCTTTTACAGCGTCGTGGTTTCAGTGCTTGGATTGAAAAAACGGCGTCGGGCTGGATGTTGCAGCCACTGGGCACCGAGTAGCTCAATTTTCCTTTTTTTGTGGAGTTGTCCGTGGCACAACATTCAAATGTGGTTATTATCGGAACCCAATGGGGTGACGAAGGTAAAGGCAAAATCGTCGACTGGTTAACAGAGCGCTGCCAAGCGGTGGTGCGCTTCCAAGGGGGCCACAACGCGGGCCACACCTTGGTGATCGGCTCCCGGAAAACGGTGCTGCATTTGATTCCTTCGGGTATTTTGCGGGCTGGAGTATCGTGCTTCATCGGCAATGGGGTGGTGTTGGACCCCCTCGCCCTGTTTGCGGAACTGGATGAACTGCAGCCGGTGATGCCGGATGCGCATGAACGGTTATTTGTATCGGACGCCTGCCCTCTGATCTTACCCTACCATAAGAGCCTGGATCTGGCTCGGGAGCGTGCCAAAGGAGCCGCCAAAATCGGTACGACGGGGCGCGGTATTGGCCCCGCGTATGAAGATAAGGTGGCCCGACGGGCTTTGCGAGTGGGTGATCTTTTCCACCGGGAACGCTTTGCGGCAAAGCTCGGGGAAGCGCTGGATTATCATAATTTTGTCCTCGAACATTACTTTAAGCAGAAGCCTGAAGATTTCCATGCCATTCTTGATCAGTATTTAGGTCTGGCGGAACGTTTGGCACCTATGGTGGTGGATGTCTCGGTACGTCTTGCCCAGCTCCAGGCAGAAAATGCGCGAATCCTTTTTGAAGGTGCGCAAGGCACGTTGCTCGACGTGGATCATGGTACCTATCCCTATGTAACGTCTTCCAATACCGTCGCGGGTGGCGCTTCGGCGGGTAGTGGCGTGGGTCCGGCAGAGCTTGGCTATGTCTTGGGTATTACCAAGGCGTATACAACTCGGGTAGGTGCTGGTCCATTTCCGACTGAGCTTTTTGACGAAACCGGTGTTTTTCTTGCAGAAAGAGGCGCAGAGGTGGGTGCAACCACCGGACGGGCCAGACGCTGTGGCTGGTTTGACGCAGTGGCGTTGCGGGCCGCCTGTCGGGTCAATGGCGTTACCGGGCTTTGCATGACGAAGCTGGATGTTCTGGATGGCCTAGCCGAGATTCGCGTGGCGGTGGGTTATCGCGTCAATGGCGTGGTGCAGGATGAATTACCCGCAGGCGCGGAGGCTTTGGCGGCCTGCGAGCCGGTTTACGAGACTTTTCCCGGTTGGACGGAGTCGACCGCAGGTGTACGGAGCTGGGATGATCTTCCAGAGGCCGCACGTAACTACCTAGAGGCTATTGCCCGTCGCGCCGGGCGACCACTGGCGATTATTTCTACGGGACCGGATCGGGATGACACGATCTTGCGCGCTGAAATCCTGTAAGTTCGGGCTAGCCAATGGGCGTTGTTCGTGAATCCTCTGTCAGCAGCCGGATGTACAACGCGATGAATGCGTCATGGGTTCAACTCACCGTAAACTGCCCCATCATTCCATTGTCTTCGTGTTCCAGCATGTGGCAGTGATACATATAGGGGAAATCATCTGGCGCGGGTTGCCCATAATGCGCAATGAAGCGCACGGTTTCTCCGCGACGAATGAGCAAAGTATCTTTCCATCCACGCTCAATGGCGGGTGGTAATTGACCATCGCGAGAAAGAATCTGGAAAGAGGTGCCATGCACATGGAAAGTGTGCGCCATTTCCGCCGCATTGAAGACCTCCCAGATTTCTGTGCTTGCGAGGCGTAGCCGTTGGTTGATGATATGCATGTTCATGTACTGATCATTGATGGAAAAAAACGGCTGGCGACCAATTCCCATGGACATCTCTGCGGGACCATTGTGTGGGCTTGTTTCTAATGCTTGCTGGGCTATCGACATTTCGCGCATAGGCATACCCCGGAGCACAAAACGACGCGGCTTCGCGTTGGCTTTTAGGGTAGGAATAGGCACCAGATGTTCCGGTAACCGTCCTTTTTGAGCCACTGGCGGGCCGACCTGGATTTCCAGTAGATCAAAAATACTGCGATCAAAATGATCTGTATCCATGGGGTTCAGGCTCAGTCCAGGCACTACGGCGGCTGAATCGCTCCGCAACCAAAGCCGCTTCCCTTGTAGTGACCGTAAATCCAACAATATTTCTGCGCGTTCTGCTGGCGCCAAGAGCAAGCGTTGTAATGTGACGGGAGCTTCCAGATAACCAGCATCGCTGGCAATCACATAGAACGGCAGGTCACCACTCAGTGCAAAATTGTAGAGACGTGCATTAGAAGCATTGAGTATTCGCAGTCTCACCCATTGCGCTGGTGCTTGCAGGACCGGCGATTCCCGACCATTGATAAGGAATCGATTCCCTTTCATGCCCATGACGTCCATCGCATCAGGCATGTAAACGAGTTGACCCTTATGGTCGAGAAGACGATCCTGAACGATCAGGGGAATGTCATCTATGCCCCACTGGCGTGGTAATCCCAGAGCGGCATCGGTCCCATCTTGTACCAGGTATAATCCGGCTAGACCGGCATAAACATGCGGACCGGTTCGTCCAGCAGGATGCGGATGGTACCAGAGGGTTGCTTCTGGTTGGTCGATGATGTAGCCATAAGTCCAAGTTTTTTGGGGTAGTATTAAACTCTGGGGACCACCATCCATAGTTCCTGGTACATGCGCACCATGCCAATGCGTGGTAGTGCTTTGATCTAGGCTGTTATGCACATAAAGGCGTAGTGCTTGGCCGCGTGGAATGCGCAAAGCCGGCCCCAGGAACGCGCCGTTGTATCCCCACGACGCCGTTTTGTGTGCGTCAGTCAGGTTCGTGGAGCCGCCCGCGATCCGCAAGTGATACTCGCGTACCCCATCGCGGCCAATAACACCGGTATACACGGGAGGAATAGGCAGTGGTGCGGAAAATATCGGCTTAGTTATGGGGCGCATCGCATTGTTTTTGGGCATCACCATATTCCCCATGGCCTCACCCGCAAAACTCGGTAAGCTGAACAGGGCGGCTGTGGCACTAGCTCCGTAGGTCACAAACTGTCGGCGTGTCAGGGTGGATTTTGCAGGGATGGGGTTTTTCGTGCATTTTTTCATAGTGAAATTCCAGAGGTTTAGACATCGATAATACATGTTCATCTATGTGTCAATGCTTCAGCCCTGAGCTAATCCTTTTTGGAATCAATGTCGCCCGAAGCCTGCTGCAAACCGTGGAGGAGTGCGTTGGGATCAGGTGGACAACCAGGAATGAACACATCCACCGGTAGTACTGCTGCAACACCGTCTCTGACCGCATAACTTCCACGAAAAACGCCTCCGGAACAGGCGCAGTCTCCCACGGCAATAACCCGTTTGGGCGCTGCCATGGCATCATGTGTTTCTAGGAGCGCCCTACGCATATGCCGTGTGACCGGTCCCGTAACCGTTAATACATCCGCATGGCGTGGCGACGCCGTGAAACGAAATCCTGATTGCTCTAGGCTATAGTGTGGGCCATTTAGCGCCTGGAGTTCCTGCTCACATCCGTTGCAAGAACCTGCATCCACATGGCGAATGCAGATACTATGGTGAAAAAATCCCGGAGCGTTCGTCACTGATCTCCGTTCAACCGGTGACAAACTTTCACCCACTTTACCCAGCCGCCACGCTTCTTGCAGTATCCGATACATTCGTGTCTCCTGCTATATCCAATGTCCATGGGAGTGCTTACAGATCATGGCCGCTATAACTCAGATTGAAGGATTTATTGATCAAGGGAAAATCGGCGACGATATCCTGCAATACGGCTTCTTCTAAGGCAGGCCAGAGGGTCCATGAAGGATCGTGAGGATGGCAACGAGAAATGTGTCCATGGTTTAGACGCAACCACATCACGACCTCACCGCGCCAGCCCTCGACCCATCCAATACCGGTGCCGCTGACGCTTTCAATATCTAATCCAATTTCGATATGGCCTTCTGGCAAATGGTCCAGTATCTCTTTCTGTAATCTCAGGGACTCCGCTATCTCCATGAAGCGGATGGACATGCGTGCGGCGACATCCCCATCTGTTGACTGGGCCAGTCGAACATTCAGTTGATCATAGGGGCAGCTTGGAAATTGCACACGCAGATCCCAAGGCTGATTGCTGGCCCGCCCGACAACGCCCATAAGACCTTGGTGGGCAGCCCGCTCGGCGCTGATGATGCCGGTATTGACTACGCGATCACGTAACCCTCCATGCTCAGAAAGAATAACTTGAAGACGGTCAACATGCTCTTGGAGTAATTGTCCCGATTGACGCAATGTCGTCACGGCTTCGGGTTCAAGGTCAAAAGCCACGCCACCGGGTCGTACGCGATCCATGAGGTAACGATGACCGAAATAGCGCAGGTGATCTCGTAGCCAATCTTCTTTGAGAGATTGAAATTGGGTTAATGCGAAAGCCAAACCTGCATCATTTCCTATCGCACCCAAATCGCCTAAATGGTTGGCGATACGCTCCCGTTCCAAGCATAAAGCACGCAACCATTGCGCTCGTTCGGGTACGACTACTTGAGCGATTTGTTCAACGGCCTGCGCAAAAGCCCACGCATAGGCCACGGTGTTGTCGCCACTGACACGTCCCGCCAGACGCCCCCCCGCAACCACCTCTTGCCCTTGAAAAAGTCGCTCAATGCCTTTATGCGCATAACCAAACCGTTCTTCCATGCGCAAAATTTCTTCGCCTAGTACCTGAAAAAGAAAATGTCCCGGCTCGATAATGCCTGCGTGAACGGGACCGACTGGAATTTCATGACCTTCGGGACTTTTCTGGGTATGAAAGGGATAGTGACTTTCTTCATCTTCACTCAGATCGTTTGTGCAGAAATCCTTTCGCAGGGGGAACTGATGTTCTGCCCAAGAGCCATGACGTAGCCAGGCTCGTTGATCGTTATTGCCTATCGCGCGCAGGCCCAGCAAATCATATAGGGCGCGCTCCATACGTTGCGCAGCCGGGAAAATATCTGTCAGTGTCGGAAATTCTAATAAGTGAGGTTCGATGCTCAGATATGTGAGGACGATGCCACTTTCGGACAAAAAAGCGGCGTAAACCCGATATTCAGTGGTTTCATCGAGTTGGTCTTCACCCCAAAGAGCTAAAAGGCGCCCGCCCTGATCTTGGATGATTTGTGCAGCAATAATCCATTGGTCGGGATGCAATTTTCCTGACCAGACGGTCACTGCACCCGCCTGGCGATGGAATGTACCGAGCGCATGTAAGCGTGGACTGAGCATCAGAATTCCTGTTTCACTGGAGCAACGACGCGGCATGCTGTATCCATTGCACCAAAATCAAGGGGATGAATACGCAGAGTAGGACAACCAGAGTCAATTGGATAAAGGCGGGGATGTTGCCTATCGTGGAAGTGCGAATTGCATTTTGAGGAATCGAACCGAACACCATAGCTTGTAAACGAGGGAAAATGGCGGCAAAGGCGACGCCCATTCCTAGCAGGAGCATCGGTATCAGCCAGGGCTGAGATTGTAGCGTACTAATGATGATGAGGAACTCGCTCAAAAAAAGACTACTTGGCGGCATGCCAAGGATAAATAACACGCCCAGCATGAATGCCCAGCCAAGGAAAGGATTGATTTTCATGATGCCATGGATACGCTGGATTTCACGGCTGCCTACGCTTTGCACGGATAATCCGACGGAGAAAAAAACGGACGACTTGGTCAGACTGTGACCAATCATATGCAGCAAGCCGGCGAATATCGCGATGGGACTTCCTATTCCAAAGGCAAAGGTCGCAATCCCCATGTGTTCAATGGAGGAGTACGCAAATAACCTTTTAACATCACGTTGACGCAACATGGTAAATGAAGCCACCAACAAGGACAGCAAACCGAAACCCATCAGGAGTCGTCCCGCGAAAATCGTTCCCAGAGCACCATCGGTAAGTACTTTGGCGCGTAGCACTGCGTAAAGGGCCACATTCAGCAAGAGCCCCGAAAGCACCGCTGAAACCGAACTGGGACCGCCTGCATGCGCATCCGGAAGCCAGTTATGAAGCGGTACAAGACCTACTTTCGTGCCATATCCAACCAAAATAAAAATAAAGGCAATCGCCATGATCTGCGGTTGTAGCTGATGACGTATAGCATCCAGATGCGTCCACAGCAACGCATCGGCCCCGTCTCCCAAAGTCCTTTGAGCTGCGAAGTACAGCATAATCGTTCCGAAAAGCGCCATGGCCAACCCTACGCCACAGAGAATAAAATATTTCCAAGCCGCCTCAAGTCCTTCCGCCGTGTGAAAAAGGCTTACCAACAACACCGTGGAAAGCGTTGCACCCTCCAGAGCGACCCAAAGAATACCCATATTATTGGTCAGTAAGGCCAGTAACATGGTCGAAAGAAAAGTCTGAAACATTGCGTGATACAAGCGCATGCGGCCGGGGGTAAGCGACCAATGGATAATTTCATGAACCATATAGCTGCGGGAGTAAAAAGCCGCACCTAGGCCAACGACGCCATCAACAAGAACCAGAAGCATGTTGAGATCATCTACCATAAATTGGTCGTCACCAGCAGTAAAGCTACCGCTCTGTAGTACCCGTGCGGATAACGCAAGAATAGCTAACAGGGTGAGCGCATTAATAACGATAAAAAGCCAAGCACCCCAGCGCTCAGAACCCCAGATTGCGAGCAGGGGAATCCCTAGTAAGGTACACGCTAACACGAGGTAAATCATCATGGTTATTATTCCTCGCGGATTTTTTCAAGATGCTGAAGATCCATGCTATCGAAGGTATCTCGCATCTGAAAAAAGAATACGCCCAATATGACAAAACCAATGAGCGCATCCAGAGCAATTCCGAGCTCAACGATCATAGGCATACCAAGTGTGGCGCTAGTAGCCGTAAAAAAAAGCCCATTGTCCATGGCTAGAAAACCGACTACCTGAGAAATGGCCTTGCGTCGTGTAATCATCATTAAAAACGCCAGGAGTACGGCAGCCAAGGCGATGCCCACCATGCCGCGCGTGACGGTGCTCGACAGATTTGAGAGGGGTTGGGAAAGCGAGAAAGCAAATATGACCAGCACGATGCCCGCAAGCAGCGTTAGGGGAATATTGAGTATTGCCTCGACATCTCCACGTACTTTAAGACGTCTCAACAGCCGGCGCAGCACGACAGGAATCAATAATGCTTTCAATCCCAAAGTGAGTGCCGCTGAAAACCACAATTCGCTTTGATTGGTCATAAAAGCGATAAGCCCTGTGCCAATGGCTAGGACCGCACCTTGCCATGCCAACAAGTTAATCAAGGTCAACAGACGTCTTTGTGCAAGCATGGCAAAAGCGAGTAGTAGCAACAGCGCAGCCAGAAATTTGAGTATCGCCACGCCCCAGAGTGCCACATGAATATTTTCCAGCATGTTAGGCTCCCAGCATGAAGTAACTTAACATGCCGATGACGCCAAGAAGAAAAGCGGTGGCCATGAATTCCGGGGCACGGAATAACCGCAATTTAGCTAGGAGCGTTTCCACGAGTGCCAGCAATAGACCCGCAAAGACGAACTTTAAAATCAGAATGCCTACGGTGATGAGTAAGGCCACGACGTTTGATACAGGGGCGATACCCCACGGCAAAAATAGTGCAACACCAATCGCCAGATACAGCAAGAGTTTAATCATTGAACCCCATTCCATGAGTGCGAGATGGCGGCCAGAGTATTCGAGCAGCATCGCTTCGTGAATCATCGTCAATTCAAGGTGAGTGGCGGGGTTGTCCACGGGAATTCGTGCATTTTCGGCCAGTAACACCATGAAAAACGCCGCCGCAGCAAAAACCATGCTGGGATGTAGTGCGAATCGCAGTTGTTCGAGGTGAATCACGATCATGCTCAACGAGGTGGAACGAGAGAGCAGGGAAGCCGTAAAAAGAGCCGCCAACAAAGCGGGCTCCGCAAGTCCGGCGATCAACATTTCTCGGTGCGCACCCAAAGTCGCGAAGGGCGTTCCGGTATCCATCGCGGCGAGCACCTGAAAGACTCTTGCTAGAGCGAAGAGGCCAACTAACGCAATAATGTCAGCAGCAGGCGCAAGAGGTAGACCCGTAGCCAAGATGGGGATGATACCAGCAGCCAGCAGTAACGCCGCAAATATGAGGTACGGTGTGAAACTGAAAAGCCAGGATGCATCTGTAAAAACAAGGGATTCTTTGTGGAAAAGTCGCCATAAATCGCGGTAAGGCTGCCACAGTCCCGCTGGTCGACGATTCTGCAGTAGTGCGCGCAGCATCTGAATATATCCAGAAAGCAGGGGGGCCGCGAAAAGTACGAAGATGATTTGCACTATCTGCAGAATTGTCGCTTCAGTCATCGCCATACCGCCAAAAGAATCAGCAGGGTAAGAAAACTGTAAAGTAAATACGTGGTGATACGTCCCTGTTGCAGACGCAGCATCTGTCCGGAAATCCATAGGGCTGCGCGACCCAAAGGCCGATAAACAAGGCGATATGTGGGTTCCCCAATCTGCAGGACCCATTGCTTCGGGTCAGCAGCAGGTGCTCGTTGAGCTTGGTATACCGGCGCAAAAATACGCAAAAGCGGTTGGGTAAAACCGGCCGGGCTGTCCTGCATATTGCTGTTGTGGAGAGGAAAACCGCAACTCCATACCTTGACGCGCCGCAAGGGACGACCAAAAAATCGGGAAACAAGGAAAACACTGAGGCCGAGGGCGAGTATCATGCCCAGAATAAACAGTAATGGGCTGTAACTCGCCCGTTGTGCGGAAATGGGTGTAAGCCATATACCTGTTTGCGGAGCCAGGCTCTGACCAATCAATTCATGGAGAACGGGGTGTAGCAGATTTATGACGATTCCCGGAATAAAACCAAGGGTAACGCACAACAAAGCTAACAAAGCCATCGCGGAACGCTCCCATATTCCGCTCTCATGCGGATGCAGGATTTCTCGCGCCTGTCCAAGAAAGACGATGCCATAAAACTTGATTATTGCATAAGCCGACAAGGCGAGTGTGAGCACCACACCCGATGCAGCCAAGGGTAGTACGGCGCTCAGCGTGCCTTGAGGTAAAGCTGGTGACAATAAAAAAGCCTGCAATAACAACCATTCGGAGACGAAACCGTTCAATGGCGGCAGCCCAGCGATGGCCAGTACGCCGATCAGCATGAAAAATGCCGTTTGCGGCATACTCCGTATCAAACCGCCCAAACGGCTCATGGATACAGTGCCTGTTGCATGAAGTACACTGCCGCTGCCAAGAAACAGCAGTCCCTTGAAGAAAGCGTGGTTTAAGGCATGGTAAAGAGCAGCCATCAAGGCGAGCGCTGCGAGTGCATTCAATCCATAACTGTGGAAGACCAGCGCCAGTCCTAAAGCAACCATGATTAAGCCCATATTCTCCATGGATGAATAGGCTAACAGACGTTTCATATCGGTTTGAGCTGCGGCAAACAGCACACCAAAAAGTGCAGAGGCCAAGCCGATGATCAAAATAAACAGACCCCACCAAGTTGCCTCTTGGTGCAAAAACAGGAAATCGACCCGCAGCATCCCATAAAAAGCCATCTGCAACATGGCACCGCTCATCAATGCAGAAACAGGTGCTGGGGCGACCGGGTGTGCTTCCGGTAACCAGATGTGTACCGGTAACAGGCCTGCTTTGGCTGCAAAGCCAAAAAAAGTCAGGAGAAACGCGGCAGAAGCCCAGAATGGACTCAGTGTGCTATGCAACATGGCACTAAACGCGCCGCCCTGTAAAATCATGGGCCCAGCGAGAATGGTAAAACCAAGCAAGATGGCCAAGGCCCCAAGATGCGCGATGAGCAAATACAGGAATCCTGCCCGCTGGTTTCCCGGCTCCTCATGTTCTGTAACAACCAGAAAATAGGAAGCCAGTGCCATGACTTCCCAGGCCACCAGAAAAGTGAAGGCGTTGTCCGCCAAGAGTACTAATCCCATTCCCACCAGAAAACTGTGATACTGCAGCATCAATCGGCGAAGTGCCGGTACAGGGAGTGACTGAAAGTAGCTGCCAGAGAAAATAGAAACAGCCGCTGCAAGCAAACCCAGCAGAATCAGAAAAAATCCGGACAGCGGGTCAAGACGAAATGACCAAGGGAAAACTGGTATGGGACCACCAATCTTGAATAAATCCGGAGTACTCTGCAGAGCGAGAAACCCAGCCATTGTGAGCAACAATCCGTTCAGCGCCGTCACCAGAAAAATCAGGCGACTCACTATTCGCGACCAGCCTGCCAAAGCAAAGCCGCCAATTCCGAGGGTCAGCCATAATAACAAAGCGAGCAGAGCCAGATTTAGTGGAAGCGGATTCATTGCGCCACGACGATGAGCAGAGAAGCGGGCGACGTCGTATTATTATGCCAGTTATGCGGCAGGCGGGGATCATAATATATCGCATCTCCCGTGTGCAGCTCGGTCAAAATCTCCTGTTGTTCAAAACGTACTATCCCCTCGATAACATAAGCAAACTCTTCACCTTCTGCGCTGGTATAGGGATGCTCACCACATTCCCCGCCCGACGCTAAAACCAGCAGCAAAGGTTGCATGACTTTACGCGGTAGACCTCGTGCCAGGGGTTCTATGGTGGCCTTAGATCCCGCGCTATAGACTTTGCGCCGCTCACCGATGCGCATCACCGCTGGCAGAGCTTCTGCCTGCTCGTCCTCGAATAGGGCGACCATGGCGACGCCCAAAGCGGCGCAAATCTTGCCGAGCGTTGCAATCGATGGGGAGTTCTGATCCGCTTCGATTTGTGAAAGGGCACTGGCTGAAATATCAGCCCTCGACGCCAATTCACGTACGGACCAGTTTCTTTCTCCACGGAGTTGGCGAATCCTTTCGCAGACTTTTTTCATGGGTTAAGAGGAGGTATTCAAAAGTGCTTTACTGACTGCTGACTCCTGAAACACCGTGGGCAGGTGCGTAGGCGCTTTAATTCTTAATTGCTTATTGATGCTCGTTCGCCCAAATACCACGGCGATGTTCGACGGCGCGACCCCAAATTCCTTAGCCAGAAAGCGCACCATGCGATCGGTGGCGCGACCATTGTGGGGCTCCGCCGTCACACTCACTTTAAGTTGTGCGCCTTTGGGTTTGCCAATAACGTCGCGGCATGCATTGGGCTTCCCGAGAATGTTGACAATCAGTGTATCGCCTTCCCACCAGAAAAATGGCAAATTTGATTGGTTCATGCGCGCTCTCCATAGACATCTAAATCTTTATGACGCATTTTTGCGGACTACCGCGTTGTCAGTAGCCGCTTCTATCGTTTTGCATCCGGCAAAGTCTGGGCAAGCAACTCCTGTAGCCGTTTTGAGCAACGAAAATGTGCTGTTTTTCGCTCTGGAACGGTGATTGGTTCTCCGGTACGTGGGTTGCGAGCAGCAGTTGTTGGGCGGATGCGGATATGAAAGCGACCCAGATCACCCAGAATAACGGTTTCCTGAGCACAAATTTCTTCGCGGAGAATGTCGATCATATTTTCGTACACATGTTCTGCTAATAATCGATTGATTCCCGAACGATGCGCCAACTCTTCGATAATCTCTTTATGCTTCATGCGGTATCCCATCCGTACTGGTTGCACATAACACCACCGACAGGGCATTTAATCTTAGCGGGGGACGCCCAACTCTCTACTCTACTCGGAGTGCGGTAAGATTATACAAAATAACGGACACTATGAACAATATAGTGTTCACTTGGTCAGTGCTAAAAATATCTCCGGAAGTTTTTCGGGAAGCCGCTCGACGCGATCAATGATGCTGAATTGCTGACCGAAAATTTTACGCACATAGTCATCGGCATGGGGATCGAGGCTGATGCAATGACAGAATACGCCCTTATTTTGTAATTCCAGAACGGCCTGTCGTGCATCGGCAATCAGGAACTCTGGATCGGAAACATCTACGTCTGCCGGTTGCCCGTCGGTCAAAATCAATAAAATACGCTTGTCTTTTCTTTGACCGGAAAGATAGTGTCCGGCATGACGCAAAGCGGAACCCATTCTGGTGGAATAACCAGCCTGTAACGCGGCCAGACGGGCGCGAACCGCATCTTGCCAACTTTCACTGAAGCCTTTGATGTGCCAATAACGGACTTCATGGCGGGTATTAGAGTGAAATCCGGCAATGGAGAAAGTGTCTCCCAAACGGTCGATGGCCCAGGCGAGGAGGGTCACTGCCTCTTGCGCAAGGGCAAGAAAACTTTGCTCGGGGTTACCACGCACCGGATCATTGAGCGATGCGGAGAGGTCGAGTAGCAGGCTGACGGCGAGATCCCGACGAACCGGCTGAAAGCTCTGGTGGATGCGAGGATCGGCGGGTTGCCGGGAGCGGTAGTCTATCCAGGAGCGTAATGCCCAGTCGAGATCCAGATCGGAGCCTTCTTCCTGGCGACGGAGGCGTTCGCGATCTTGCGGTTTGACTTGGTCGAGGAGTCGTCCCAATTGCTTTGCCAACGCCGCATGCTTTTGAAGAATACGCTCGATTTCGGCTGCAGATCCACTGGGGTGAATATGTTCATAGAGACTGACCCAGTCCGGTAGATAACTCTGATTGCCGTAATCCCACTCCGGGTAGTGAAAAATCAGTGCAGTTTCGGCATCCATGGCGGGATTGCTCTTGACGTCGGTGTCATCGCGTTCTTCATCGGCATCCACGAAGCGCCAGAGGTGGCGATTGTCATCCCGATAAGGGGTCACGGTGTCCGTAAAAAACATTTTGGCGAAGGCGTCGCTGGGTAATCGCGTCTGACTGAGGTATTCCGTAGCCAGCGTCACCATGCTATGGGTGTTTGCGTTCTCAAAGTGGGTGTGAAAGCGTTCCACAAAGTGCCGCAATATGGGATTACGATAACCGTGCTGAGGATCTAGGATGGCACGCGATAACATGGTCAGGCGATGCCGGATGCAAGACTCCCGCTCTGGATCGCAAGCCTCTTCCCGTGGATGAGGGTGCAGGGCAAGCAGCGGTCCGCGCAAACCCGGGAATCGTTGCAGTAATAAAGTGTCGATGCGTGCATCTTCAAAAAATTCAACAGTCAGTCTCAAAAATGGACTCAAATTGTCCGCCAAGAGGCTCTGGCTGTAGCGCCGATGCGCGGCGAGATGTGCAAGGATGAGGTGGTATTGCAGCAGACCGGGGACGCCTAGGCGATCTTCGCGGATATCGGGTATGTGTAAACCTTGAGCATTGAGATAGGGTTGAGCTTTGCGCAGAAGATCAAACGCTTCGGAATAGGGAATCAAAGGCTCAGGGTCGTTCCAGAGCGCCCGTAGATAAAAATCCAGTTCGCGTTCATGACGGTGCAGCAGCACACCACCGCGTTGACTTTGAAATACGGCTCGACTATCCGCCGACTGGAGTGCGAAAAAGTCGGCTTGACGTTCAGGGTTGCTGGGGTAATGCCGCAATCCGTATTCGGTCCATGCCCGTAAACCACGCAAACTGACTTGTTGCAGCAAGTCAGGAGCCCGATGGACCAATACGGGCAAGGACTGGCTGGGTAAAATGGTATGGTGACCGTGAATGGATGCGCTGCTTTTTTGTCCGACTTCGGTCAGGAGTTCCAGATAGTCTTGTAACAGTTCAGGGCTGGAGAGACTTTTAGAGAGTTGAGGAAGCGCCTGAAAAAAAGCGCCTAGGATGTTGCCATTGACGGTACGTTGAATTTTTTTGACCCAGTCGATAACCATTTCTAGGCTTTCCGTGCCCACCTGTTGGGCAACCTCCGGCCAGCCTTCCAAAAATGCGAGAACCGGTTCGGAACCGCGTCCGAGCTTGCAAAGTAGTCGCGCGGCTTCCATGTAAGCGGCGAGTTCGTCATCCTTCCACCGCGCTCGTGCGACAGCGAGACAATCGCTAAATATCGTCTGCACGGGGGCAAAGGCACAATCCAGGCGTCCTCGCCAGATCGTCTCTTCGGTTTCTGCTGCGGGTGCGTCAGACGGCATGTCAGATGAAGAGGGCATCTATGGCATGCTCCAGCGTACTCCGGATGTCCTCGTCGTCGGTAATGGGATCGACTAGGGCCATACGACAAGCCCGTGTGGCTGGTACACCATCGGCGATGAGTTGGGCGGCGTACACTAATAGTCGGGTAGAGATGCCTTCATCCAGCCCGTGACCTTTCAAGCGTCTTGCGCACTCGGCCAATTCCACCAGTCGCGGCGCTATCTCTGGCGAAATGCCTGTTTCACGAATCAACACCTCGCTTTCGATATCTGCCGTGGGATAATCAAAACGGAAAGCCGTAAAACGCTGTTTGGTGGATTGCTTCAGGTCTTTGATCAAGGATTGGTAACCGGGGTTGTAGGAAATTACCAATTGAAAATCGATATGTGCATGAACTAGTTCCCCTTTTTTATCCAGAGGAAGTTGGCGTCGATGATCGGTGAGCGGGTGGATGACCACCGTACTATCCTGCCTAGCCTCCACGATTTCATCGAGGTAGCAAATGGCACCATGACGGGCGGCCACGGTCAGTGGGCCATCCAGCCAGCGCGTCCCATCGGCATCAAGCAACCAGCGCCCGACCAAGTCCGCAGCGGTCATATCCTCGTTGCAAGCAACGGTGATTAGTGGTTTACCCAGTTTCCACGCCATGTACTCCACAAAACGGGACTTGCCACAGCCCGTGGGCCCTTTGACCATGACGGGGAGCCGCTTTTCATAGGCGGCGGTGAACAATGCAATTTCATCGTGTTGAGGTTGATAGTAAGGCTCCCGATCAACGCGATAATCCTGCAAAGGATCGTGATTTTTCATGAGTGATGTCCTTTCTCGTTGTTCGCTCGAAAGCATTTTTCAGCAACAACTCAATCCGGAAACCCGCTTGTGTGGGTTACCCGGATTGTTGTCGCCCTGCACGTCAAGCGCAGGGGCGCATGCTCAATTAGCGATGCGCGCCAATCTTGTCACGCCAGCCCGGATAGAGGCTGTCGGCGTCATGGGGAAAGGACTCAAAGGCCCGACCGAATTCTTTGTGCTCCTTGGCCCACTGAATCGGATCGGCTTTGGCTTTCCAGCATTCATAAGCTTGCCGCAAGGAAATGGCTCCGGCCGCCGGGGAATCAATGTGGCCATAAGCGCCGCCGCCTGCAGTATTGACCACGTTACCGTGACCCAGATTCTCAAAGAAGCCTGGCAAACGTAATGCGTTCATACCGCCGGAGATAATGGGTGTGGTGGGTTTCATGCCATACCATTTCTGGTAGTACACGGGTCCTTGGCACTCATCGCGCTCGATCATATACGCGATGTTACGGTCATCATGCTCGCCTTCCATTTTGCCGTAGCCCATGGTCCCGACATGAATACCGGAGGCACCCTGCAAACGGGCGATTTTTGCGAGGACAAAGGCGGTATAACCACGCTTCGCTGAGGGCGAGGTGATCATGCCGTGACCAGCGCGATGATAGTGCAGGTATTGGGCAGGATACTGCCGCCGAGCGGTAGTAATCATGCCTGGGCCACCGACAAAACCGTCGACTAGGAAGGCTACTTTGTCGGCGTCAGGACCGAAAGTTTCGAGGATGAAGTCCGCTCTGGCGCACATTTCATGGTGATCGTCGGCCGTAATATTGGCCGAGAATAACTTGGCTTGCCCTGTTTTATCTTGGGCGCGCTTCATCGCGTCGGCTACGAGAGGAATGGTTTTTTTCAGGGGTGAGAATACCTGATTACCTTGTGGTTCATCATTCTTGATGAAATCGCCACCCAACCAAAACTGGTAAGCGGCCTCGGCAAAGGGTTCCGGACGCAAACCCAGCTTGGGCTTGATGATAGTTCCGGCAACATAACCGCCATCTTTGAGGGGGCGACCCAAAATACGCCAGAGATCGGAAATATCCTTACTCGGGCCATCGAAGAGTTGGATGGCGCGTTCTGGCACAAAAATATCAATGATTTTAGCGTGCTCAATGTCACCCATCCCTTGGTTATTACCAATTGCCAGGGTCAGAAAGGACACGATCATCATACGACCATCAGTGATATTCCGGTCGAAGAGCTCCAGCGGATAGGCGATGCGCATGTCTTCGCTGGCTTCGTCAATGTGGTACACGAGCGCATCTACGCCTTTGGTAAAATCGTCGGTGGTTGAGACTTCGACATTGGTACCTGTAGAGGACTCGGCGGCAAAGTGTGCTGCGGAGGCGAGGTAACCATAACCGGTTTTGGGCTTCATTTTGTAGGCCACAAGAATGTGCTTGCCGCCGGAAATCAGGTCTTCTTCACGAAGGGAGAGGTCTGCATAACGAGAGGATTGGTCCATGACAGTTTCCTTGACTGGTGTTGGGAAGCTGGTACTGTACAGGGCACAAATGATTAACAAAAACGATTAAATATTATAGATATAATAGATAAATATCATGATATGAAAATCGGCTGAATTCCGTGAAATGGCCCCTTTCAATAAAGAGAAACCTTGATGAGAAATATAACGCTGCGTCAATTGGAAATTCTGCGCATGTTAGCCAGCACTAGCTCCTACACAAAAGCGGCAACTCAGCTCAACCTTTCACAATCGGCGGTGTATTTGCAGATCCGCAAGCTGGAAGAAGAAATCGGTTTGCCGGTCACCGAACAAATTGGCAAAAAAGTTTTTCTCACTTCTGCGGGTCAAGAAGTCTTGAATTCTGGGGATCGCATTGGTGTGGAGCTGGAAGGCTTGACGCGCGCATTAGAACACTTTCGGGCTGTGGATGAGGGGCTGGTGCGCATTGCCGTTACCTCGGCTGCCAATGCCTTTGCGGTAGAGTTGCTGGCGCGTTTCCTAAAGCAGCATCCGCAAGTCAACATTGTGTTAAACATTGCCAATCGCAAGGAAGTTTTGGCTAGCCTGGAGCGCAATGATATTGACATGGCGATCATGGGTGAGCCGCCACAAACCTTAGATCTGGTCGCGTTGCCTTTTCATCGCAACGATCTCATTGTGATCTCGTCGGCTAATCACCCCTTAGCCTGGCAACGAAATATTTCTCAGGAAGCACTGGTCCAAGAACACTTTGTATTAAGAGAACCCGGCTCAGGTACTCGAGAAACTGTTTTACGATATTTTGCCGAGCGGGATCTTACTGTGAGGGAGGGGGTGACTATGAACAGCAATGAAGCGATCAAACAGGCCGTGAAGGTGGGTATGGGGCTCGCGGTGGTTGCTCGTCATAGTGTGCTCGTAAAAATGGAGTCTGGTTATCTGCGCGAGCTTTCTGTGGTTGGGTTTCCCCTGCAAAGAGCGTGGCATTTGGTGCACCGCAAGGGAAAACAGCTTGCACCTGCGCCAATGGAGTTCAAGAAGTTTCTTATACAACATCAATATACGCAGACGACCGATGAACGGCAGCAGATTATATGATGGCGAGTCCGTTGCGTCAGGCTCGTCAGTGCCTAATCACTCGAAGGACGCAGCGCACCAAAGTTTTTAAAACAAGCTGCGAGCCGCTTTGCTAATACCTTCCGCACTCATCGGGTGCTGATCCGCGAAGCGCGCCAGATCGTAGGCACTGAGTCCTCCAACCAGCGCGGTGCCAATCTGGCCGATGAGATGACCGGCATCAATGCCGACGACCCAGCCGCCAAGTAATTTCAGGCTGTCGGCTGCAAAAAATAGGCGGATACCGCCTTCCATACGTTCCAGAATTTGTGCCCGGGAATCTTCTGCAAAATCATAATATCCGGTCACCAGCGGAGTGCCCTGTGTCCCGGCCAGTGCCGGAGTCAAACCTATATAAGCTGCCGCTGGTAGGGTGAACAGCGTGGTGGGCACGCCTGAAAAATCGGCGTAATCCAGAGGCTGATGGCCACCAAGGAGGTTATGCGCGGCAACTAGGGACTGACGGACGGCGGCATGAAAGAGGGGTACTCGCCCATTGACGTCGCCACAAGCGTAAATATGGGGATGGACCGTTTGCAGGCTGGGACCGACATCAATGCCTTTTCTGCTGACGGATATGCCAATGTCCGTTGTCCCTTCTGGAATAACAGGCTTGCGCCCAACAGCCATAAGCACGACATTCGCTGTCAGGTTTTGGGCTTCGCCATTTTTGATGAACTGCACGCGCCTTTTCTGATCAGGCGTCGTTTCAATATGAGAAACATCGACGCCCGTCAGTATCGTGATTCGTGGGTCCAGCAGGGGTTGGAGTTGGTTTACCATTCCCGGGTCCATGCCATTCAGTAAGGCATCGCTTTTCTGGAGTAGGGTGACTCTGCTGCCAAAAGCGGCAAAAAAAGTGGCGGTCTCCAGACCAATGTAACCACCACCAATAACCACCATGTGCTCCGGAAGGCTTTTTAGGGCGGATTGGGGCTTATACAGATCATGGCTGGTGAGACAGAGGTCCGCACCGGGCAGAGGCGGTATAAATATCTCCGAGCCGCTGGCGATGATAATTTGGGCGCAGCGAAAATAGTGCTCACCATCGACATGGCTGACGACGACCTCGTGAGGTCCGAGAAATCGAGCGGTGCCTTGCATGAGGCGAATCCCCGAAGCGGCCTTCAGCTCGGCGGCGTGTTGGACATAGCGGCGTTCCTGCACAGCATCCTTGTGTGCCATGACCGCCGTGAAATCCAGATCAATGCGGCCAGCCAGTCCCCGTTCGGAGAAGCGTTGTTGTGATTGATATAATTCAGCGGTTTCACGAATCGCCTTGGAAGGCACGCAGCCTTCGTAGAGACAGTTTCCGCTCATGACCCCCTTGGGATCTACCATAACGACCGAACGACCCGCTCGTGCCAGACGAAAAGCCGCAGGATAAGCCCCGCCGCCAGCCCCGATAGTCAGTAAATCCACGGTTTCGTATTTCACAGGCTATCTCCATACTAGAACATCTGAATAAATGATAGCACGGCGACGCTCACTGAGGCGGTGTTTCTAAGTAATTTCTTGGGGCGGGGCAAAAACCAATTTTCTGAAGAGGTTCGTGAACGAGCAGTTCGGAGTGTCCAAAAGCACTGGGAAGAGTAAGCTTCCCCTAGAGAGGAAGCTGGGTTATAGCCGGTTGTCAGGGATGCGTTTTCTTGTTCCGCAAGGGACAGGTTCGTATCCCCAGTAGGGTGTAGGCCGGACACCAACCCACCAGTCCGGTGAGCAGAGGGGCGACGCCGATCCATCCCCAAGGCGTGTGTGGGCCTACAAAAACCAAAGCAATCAAAATGATGCCAACAAGGATACGCACTCCGCGATCCAAGTAGCCTTCGTTCAATAATGTGGGTTTATCCATGCTTGAAACGCCTCGTATATTCATAATGTCGGTTCAGCCTATTGCAGACAGGCTGCGGATGTCTGTGACTTTGTCACTATCCACAATGCCGCAAGATGTCTACGCGGGACTGGCGAGTTTACGCAAGGCAGGGGTATCGAGGATCAGAATTTGTCCGGAACCACGTTGGAGCCACCCCCGCAATTCAAACTCCTTTAAGGTGCGGGTGATGACCTCTCGGGCTGAACCCAGTTCGGTAGCGAGCACTTGATGGGTGCAACGAATGGTCTGCTTATTCTCGCTCAACTCGAGTAGTTTTCTGGCTAAACGGACATCCAGACGGGTGAAAACCACCTCCTCGATCAGCGCAAACATATCGATGAGTCGCTCACCGAAGGCATTGAAGACGAACTGACGGAAAATGGGTGAAGTGTCCAGAAATTGATGGAATATCTTTTGTGGCCAGATAATGGCCTCTACGGGGGATTCGGTGATGCCCATAGCCGGATAAGGACGACGTGTGAGCAGGCAAACCGTGGTGAGCATGCAGGCTTCTCCGGGACCAATCCGATACAGTACAATTTCCCGGCCTTCTGGTGAAATTTGCTGAACTTTTATGTGCCCGCTCAAAACCAAAAGATATTGGTTGCACGGCGCCCCTGTATGGAATAGAGAGTGTCCCATATCCCATCGCGTTTTTTGTGTGTTCGCGAGCAGTTGTTTTTGGGCGGAATGCTCCAACGTTTCCAGAGCAGGGAAGTGATGCAACCATTCAATCATTGCGGGAACCTCCCCGGTATTCTCTGCGTCCAGCGCTGAATGTCCGCCGTATCGGCATCAACCGAATAGTTTGTGGGTGATCTCCGCAACATGATGCCCTTGGAACCGTGCAATAGCCAGCTCGTTAGCGCTGGGTTGACGGCTACCATCGCCTTTGGCGATAGTGGTCGCGCCATAGGGGGTGCCACCGGTAATTTCATCCATATTTAAGAGTCCTTGGCAACTGTAGGGAACCCCTACCACAATCATGCCCTGATGAAAAAGAAAGCTGTGAAAAGAGGTGATGGTCGTTTCTTGTCCGCCGTGTTGGGTGGCTGTGCTGGCGAAAACGCTGCCGACTTTACCCACCAGTTTGCCTTCTTGCCAGAGATTGCCGGTACGATCAAGAAAATTGCGCATCTGCCCACTCATGTTGCCGAAGCGGGTCGGTGTGCCAAAAATAATCGCATCATAATTCGCCAGATCATCAGGATGCGCTTCCATGGCCGACTGGTCGGTTTTGGCGTGCATGGTGGCCAAGGTTGCTGATGGTATGCTTTCGGGCACCCGCTTGATGTCTGTGGTCACTCCCGGGACTTGCTGAGTGCCTTCGGCAATAGCTTGAGCCATGGTTTCGATGTGGCCCCAGAGGCTGTGATAGAGAACCAGTATTTTGCTCATAATGAATTCCTCGCGTCCGTGAATATTGCCTACTTAGTAAAGACCATTTAGTATATTTTGTGAAGTAGGTACGGATTAGTAACCATGACTCGACAAACTAAACAACAAACCACATGTCCTATGGATGCCTTGCTCCGCTTGCTCATGGGGCCATGGACTACGCAGATCTTGTGGATACTGAGGCAGCGCGGCCCTCTGCGTTTTGGCGTACTTAAACGGGAGGTGAGCGGCATTTCTTCGCGCATGCTGACGGAGCGCCTACGCACTCTGGAAGCTGCTCAAATCGTCTTCCGGGAGTATTATCCTAGCGTCCCGCCAGAAGTTACCTACGGCCTGACTCAGCGTGGACTAGAGCTGCGAGAAGTGCTGGACGCGCTGGACGCGCTGGCGCGGAACTGGAGAGCAAAAGACGAAATTGGAAGGGAAAGTCTCTCTCTGGAGCACAATCGTTTGGATGCGCTTCATCCCGATTTGTCATGAGGATATCGCGGCAAAGCGGTTGGCGTGTTAGGATTCATCGCATAGTGTGACAAAAATAGGCGTCGGATTTTGTTGTCGGTGCTTCTGGTGGAGACTGTGAATTGATGAAGCCACGTTTAATGCTGCAATTTCTTGTAAAAAAAGGGCAGACCATAAGAGTCTACCCTTTGCTTTTGGTACCGGGGACTGGATTCGAACCAGCACAAGCTTTCGCTCACTAGGACCTGAACCTAGCGCGTCTACCAATTCCGCCACCTCGGCGTGGACGGAATAATCATTTATCGAGGAGTAGTTGTCAATGCCTGAAAACCAGGAACCCGCATCGCTGAGTGAGCGCGATCCGATGTTTGAGCGAGAAAAAGAAAAATATGAACGTCCGATCGTCAGCCGAGAGTTTATCCTCCACTATCTTGAAGAAGCGGGGCAACCTCTTGCTTTAGGAGACCTAATCAACGATCTGGAAGTAGCCGAAGAAGATCAGGAAGCTTTGCGCCGACGTCTGCGTGCCATGGAGAGAGATGGTCAGTTGGTGCGTAATCGGCGCGGTGCCTACGGCATTGTCGAGGCTATGGAGTTGATTCGAGGGACGGTCAGCGCACACCCCGATGGCTTTGGGTTTTTGATTCCCGAAGGGGGCGGTAAGGACTTGTTTCTTTCGCCCAGAGAAATGCGGAAAGTGTTTCATGGAGATACCATTCTCGGCCGTGCGGTGGGAGAAGATCGGCGCGGAAGAATCGAAGGCACTGTGGTGCGGATTTTGGAACGGGCTCTGCGGCAAGTGGTCGGGCGCTATTTTGCCGACGGAGGTACCCATTATGTGGTACCCGAAGATCGTCGTATTCCTCATGAATTTGGGGTGTTGGAAGGGGGTGAGCTGGCGCCGGTGCATGGTCAGATTGTGACTCTGGAAATTACCCAATATCCCGACGGGCGGACGATGCCCCAGGGGGCAATTGTTGAAATATTGGGTGAGCATATGGCTCCGGGTATGGAAGTTGAAATTGCCCTGCGTAATTATGCCCTTCCCCATCAGTGGTCGCCTGAAGTGCTCGCAGAAATTGCTCATTTTTCGGAAATAGTCCCCGAAGCCATGAAAGAGGGGCGTCGCGATCTCCGGGATCTGCCCCTAGTGACTATTGACGGAGCGGATGCCAAGGATTTTGATGACGCCGTTTTTGCCGAAGAACTGGACGATGGTTTTCGGCTCATTGTGGCCATTGCGGATGTTGCCAGCTATGTGCAGGCAGATTCTGCCCTAGATCGGGAGGCTGTCGCCAGAGGCAATTCGGTGTATTTCCCGCGCCGGGTCATCCCTATGTTGCCGGAGGTGCTGTCCAATGGACTCTGCTCTCTAAATCCCCATGTAGATCGCTTGTGTATGCTGTGTGAGATGGAAATGAACCGCGCTGGCGAAGTGCAGCGTTTTCGTTTTGCGCGAGGGGTCATGCGATCACAGCGTCGCTTCACCTATGACGAAGTGGCGGCCATACTGGATGGAGATGAAACCCTTCGTGCGCAGGATGCGGCCATGGTACCGCATTTGGAGGCCCTGCATCGACTGTACCAGAGCTTTGCCGGTGCCCGGGAACGGCGGGGAACCATTGAATTTGATTCCCAAGAAAGTCGGATTATCTATAATGATCAGTTGCGTATCGAGAAAATCGTAGCGGTCACTCGCAATGTGGCGCATCGCATTATTGAAGAGTGCATGCTCGCGGCGAATGTTTGTGCTGCCCAGTATTTTCGCATTCATGAACTGCCCATGCTGTATCGGGTTCATCCCGAGCCTTCCAGCGACAAGCTGGAGGATTTGCGACGCTTTCTAGGAGAAATGGGGGTGCCGGTACGGTTACCCACGCATCCTCGCAGCGCGGATCTCGCGAAAATTATCGAAGAAACCCGTGATCGCAGTGATACGAGTCTGATCCAGACCGTCATTTTGCGGAGTTTATCACAGGCTTATTACACGACCGAAACTGGGATGCACTTTGGTTTGGCTTTCCCGGCATATACGCATTTCACCTCACCCATCCGCCGTTATCCGGATCTGATCGTGCACCGAGGCATACAAGCGTTGCTGGATGCGGAGGGCGCGGAACCGCGCTGGTTACCCAAAAAAATGCTCCAAGAATTGGGTCAGCATTGTTCCATGACGGAGCGCCGCGCGGATGAAGCCAGCCGCGAAGCCGTCAACTGGCTCAAGTGCGAGTTTATGATGGATAAAATCGGAGAAACCTATACCGGAATTATTACGGGTGTCACGGGTTTCGGTTTATTCGTGGCCCTCCGGGATATTTATGTGGAAGGGCTGATTCATATCAGTACCTTAGGCGACGATTATTTCCATTTTGATGCCCAGCATTATCGAATTATCGGCGACCATAGCAAAGAAACCTTCCAGCTTGGAGAGGAAATCGAAATCCGGGTTATGAATGTGAATCTGGATGATCGCAAAATTGATTTTGAGCGCGCGCTCCCTGAGGGTCAAAGTGGTGACGGTAAAGCGCGTCGACGTCGGAGTAAAAAAGACTGAAACGGCTTGAGCGGGATGCAGCGAAAAATTTCTATTCGCTGCATCCGCAATGAGGATGGTAGCTTTTACGAAGAAATCATACCGTTTTCAAGATAAAGTGGGTCGTAGTTGAACAGCAGTGATTGATCGGGGAGCGTCAGTTCAAGGTCTCTGTCCGCATAATGAAGGCGGCTCAACATGCCTTTGATGAGTTGCAGCCGTGCCTTTTTTTTGTCGTTGGCGTTGACGATCGTCCATGGCGCAAAGCTGGTATGGGTGCGCCCAAACATGACATTCCGGGCAACACTATAATCTTTCCAGTGCTTGACCGCTTTCTCATCAATGGGGCTGGTTTTCCATTGTTTGAGAGGGTCATCCTTCCGAGCTTCTAGGCGACGTTTTTGTTCGCCCTTGGAAATGTCCAGATAGAATTTGAAAAAATGGATGCCTGAACGAATAAGCATACCTTCAAAATCATTAACTTCAGAAAAAAACTCTTCGTATTGATCATCACTACAAAAGCCCATAACCTTTTCTACACCCGCACGGTTGTACCAGCTGCGGTTAAAAAATACGATTTCAGCAGCGGATGGTAAATGTGCTACATAGCGTTGAAAATACCACTGACTTTCCTCTCGGTCGGAAGGTTTCCCGAGGGCTATGATCCGAGTTTCTCGAGGGCTGAGATGCTCAGTGATGCGTTTGATGCTGCCATCTTTTCCAGCGGAGTCGCGTCCCTCCAGAATAACCAGAATCTTTTCATTTTTTTGAATAATATGGCGTTGAAGTTTAACGAGTTCTATTTGCAGTTTATGAAGCTCGGTTTTGTACGCCCCTTTCTCGTCAACTTTATCGATATTTGCCATGAAGTAATCTCCTTTTTCCATTGTTTTTCCTGCTTAAGTAGGGCTTCAATAAGACCCGATGATTTGAGGTGCTTTGCCTGTCGAAGAAGATCGGTCATTTCAGGCGCGTGGTCAGTATACTGGCCAGCGTCGCGACTAAGTGACTCATCGTGGCAGCCTGAGCGCTTGGACTAGCGTCGAACACGCGCTGATGTAACTGAGTACGACCCTGATGCAGTATTTTGCCAGTGGGCATTTGGCGAATAAACCAGTCTGCATAGAGAGTGACCTCACCGTTGTTGCTCGGTAAAAAGCGCTGAACATTCACGATAACGAGTAGATAGGGATCACGGGGTAATGGATCGCCGGGCATCAAGACCGTTTTTTCCGGCAGATCAGTGGCCAGATCTTGTGCTAACACTTTTTGAGTCATACCGCCCAGCGGAGACACCCAACGTACATGATCCGCCACCTGCATACGATGTGTACCTTGCAGGGTGGTTAGGTAAAGTCGATCAATATCAGCGGGCATCTGTATATGCGCAACGACAATGGGGGGCTGGTGTTGCGATAATACGGATTGGAGGGGACGTACAGACGATGAATGCGGTGCCAGAGTGATGTACTGCGTGGGTGTAGACGCGCAGCCGCTGAGCAGAGCCAGCAATCCTGATAAAATAACATATTGACGTGGTTTCATGGTCTTTTCCCGAAGACAAGCGCATTAGGGTGGCTGTTGAGGTAATCCGTGAGTTCCCTTAATGATTGCGCCGTGCGCGATAATTCATAAAGCGCGCGGGGAAGCGTCGTGGATTCTGGTGCATTAGCCGCCGATCCCTGCGCCTGTAAAAGGCCATTGCCAGCTTGCAAGGCAGCATTCGCTTCGCGGCTCGCCCCTTTTAATGATTTCAGGATGGTGGGTAGTTGTGCATTCGCCGTAGCGGTCAGCTCCGCCAGATGCGCCATAGTTTGATGAAGATGCTGCAGAGTTTTATGGGTATTAGCTGAACCGCTGAGTGCGGATAGATTTTGGGTTAAATGATGAACATTCTCGGCAATTTGCTCTAAAGGCAAGGCGTGAATCTGCTGGAGAATAGCGTCGAGCTGATGAATAGTGTCCTCTATTCCTGCCGCGCTCACCATGGGAATGCGGGGTGGATTACCGGGAATTAATCGTGCGGTTTTGGCGTCAGAAACCGGCGCAAGGCTAATGATTTTTGGGCCAACCAGAGGTACGGCACTGCTCAACTGCGCCCGTACTCCATGGGCGATTAGTTGCCGAAGAATATGATCCATTTGTGGGCCGGGATGCGCTTTATTCCAGACTTGTCCGCCACCTAATGAAATAGCTTCAGGATTTAATTGAATCAGAATATGGGTCAACAGATTTTCTATATGCGGATCGAATACGGTATGAACGACGGAAACGCTGCCCACTTGCGAACCCTCCAGCAGGACTGCAGCACCGCGTTGTAAACCTTGCGATCCGCCAGGCATCAGCATTTGATAGGCCACGGCATTTTCCGCAGGTGCGTTACGCGCACTGAGAGCATTGGCGTATAGTGGGAATGCCTGATCATTTTTTACGGAGGCGCCGTTTCTGGGTGTGGAAAAACTGATCGCGCCACTTAACAGAGCTGGGATGTTGGGCATATGCACACCGGGATGCTGACCAAACAAACTGAAAGCAATGTTTCCCGAACTCCAGAACCGGCTATGCGCATTGACTAAATGGAGGTATTTTTCAGGAATGAATGCGTAAATATCAAAACCACTACCGTCTGGACGCATGGATTCCCCGCGCACTTCACCGACTTCTTCGCCTTTGAAGAGTACTGGAGCACCCCTGGAAATATTCCCTTTCTCTGGGGTATGAAGTATGACAGTTACGCCTTTGGGCTCACTTTTTAAAACGGGTTCTTGGTTAAGGCCTTTAATGTGACTTATCGTCGGTCCAGAATGTGGATCAATTCCGATATAAGGCCCTGCAATGAGGGATTTGAGCGAGCTGAGATTTGCAAAACTCACTTTTTCGCCAGCGATCCAAAGCCGTGTACCTTTGCCTAAATGGCCAGCCATGTAGTTATCAAACTCGATGGTTACGGATATTTCTCCGAGGGATTTGGAAAGTTTGACCGCAGTGACGTGGCCCACGGTTACGCCTCGATATTTCACTACGGTGTGATTGGGTTTGATTCCACCAATAGTATGAAATTGCACGGTGATATATGGGCCGCGATCCATGTAGGTACGTAAAGCGAGCCAGCCGACAATGGCCAGAGCGGCGATAGGCACGGCCCAAATCAATCCAGGCCAGCGTGACCGATGAATTTTAGCGGAGGGAAGAGGATTATTCATCGTTTTCCTGAAGATATGCCGCCCAAAGTACGCGAGGATCAAAGAGTTCAGTGGCAATCATGGTTAAAATTACGACCGCAAGAAACGCCGGTAGTGCATAACCTACATAAACTGCTAGCAGCCCGGATAAATGCATGAGTGGCAAGAATACCGTGACCGTGAATACATCTACATGAGACCAACGACCAATGTTTTTTATCAATCGATAGACTTGCGTTTTTAATCGTAAGCGCTTCTGTGAATGAATATTTATAGAAATAAAAAACCAGCTGAGCGAGAACAGTTTCAAAAAAGGAATCAAGATGCTGGCGACAAAAATAATGACTGCAAATATCAGAAAATGTGCATCTACCAGCTTCATAACCCCAGTCATGATCGTATAGGGATGCAAGCTACCGATTTGATAATTGGTTTCCATCGGATATAGATAAGCAAAGGGATAACAGAAAAACCCCGCCAATGTAAAGGCTAGGGTGCGCATAGTCGCCCCAGTTTTGTAACGCTGCACCGGCGTCCCACAGCGCTGACATTTTTTCCCTTCATGATGCGCGGGGCTCGGTAATCCGCAGAAAGAGCAGCCGATATGGGGGATTTCAGGAGCGATGAACGTATAAGCTGGTCCAATCCGACGCCATATTTCTCGCCTTTCGAGGGTCGCTCGGGTGACCATAGTCAGAAAAGCGAGGCCGATGACACACCATCCTCCCACCCCAATGGAGATGGGCAGGAAGGGCGCTACACGCTCGTAACCGATCCCAAAGCCGATCAGAAAAACATCGAGCATAGCCCATTGGTCGATCTGTTCTGACCAACGAAACATTTTTCCTAGCCAATGGGGATGATGCTCGGTTTCTAAGGTGAGCAGGACAATGGCCAGTATGGTAAAACGTAAAAAGGGAAGTATGAGCAGTTCTAAGGCAAGGATAATGGCGACTATTGGCCAACCTTGAGCCGCGACACTCCAGATGCCAGAAGCCAGTACACTGGTGTGGTGTACGCCAAAAATGTTGACTTTCAACAGGGGTAAAAAGTTGGCGGGGAGCAACAGAAAGAGAGCAGACAAAGTCATTGCCAGTGCCGCATTGATACTGCGCCCTGCCGTGCGTTCCAGAACACGCCCGCAGCGCGCGCACTCCAGTTTGCCCTTGCTCTGCAAGGACGGTAAGTTTTGTATCAATCCGCAGTCTGGACAGGCTACTACGCCCTTGGGCGGGTCCATGATCGCGTCGGGGACCCCGATAAGAGCGGTGTCTATCGACATACTTTAAAATCTCGTCCTTACGAACACGCTAAACTTTCAATATTATAGCAGAGAGTATGAAAATTAATGGGGAAGATCTTGCAGACGGAAACCCAGCTGTTGAAGTCGCTTCCTCAATTCAATCATGGCGGTGCGAACCAGTACTGCTTCACCGGCTACCCCAAGCTCAATCTGGGTTCCGCTACCTTTGAAACTCGGTAAACTGGAAAAACGTATTTCTGGAAAATCCATGCAAAACTGTTCCATGAATAAGACCAGGTCACCCTCCCGAGCATCCGTAAGCAGCAAGCGCATTTCAAGATCAGCGGTCTGTATCGGAAAATAGTGTTCTAACACCCAGTTCCGCATCGGTTCGGCCATTTGCGGAAACCCAGGGAAAAAGTATCCGTTCCCAAGAGAGAAACCTGCCACATTATTGATTGGGTTGGGAATTAAATCGGCGCCAGCAGGTAAGTCGGCCATACGTATGCGGATGGGTTCGGCGCTTTCTCCAAATTGTTGTTGTATCAAATGTGCCGCTTCGGGATGCCGGATGAGCTTACGACCCGCCGCTGCGGCGGCGCACTCGCGGGTTAAATCGTCAGGCGTGGCGCCGAGTCCACCATATGAAAAAAACGGGATGGATTGATTCATTGCCCAGGCGATCTGGCTCAGAAGAACCGTGCGTGTGTCTGGTACGATCAACGACCAGCCGACTTGGTAACCTCTCGCCATCAGTGCGGAGCGGCTCTGCTGGAAGTGTTTATCCTCCCTTTTACCGGAAAGAATCTCACTGCCAATGATGAGCAGACCGACTTGGTGAGTCATTGGCTTGGGTCCAGAGGGGGCGCTATGAGGATCTGTGCTATTTGCGGTGCAGGCGCTGACCAAAAAATTCGTCCGGCCTCAAGTCGACATCGTCCGCTGAGGACCCAGCTCAGGGCTTGGGGATATATCTGATGCTCAGCCGCTAGTACCCGGTCAGCGAGGCTGGAGTCATCATCATCGGGCAATACGGCGACGGCGGCTTGAATGATGATGGGTCCTGAATCAAGTTCCGGAGTCACGAAATGCACGGTGGCGCCATGCCAGCAGACGCCTTGGGCGCGCGCTCGAGCGTGGGTATGCAAACCCGGAAAAGCCGGGAGTAGAGAAGGATGAATATTGACCAGTCGTCCTAGATAGTGCGTGACGAAGCTTTCCGTGAGTTGCCGCATAAATCCCGCCAACACCACAAGATCGGGTGCATATGCATCGACTTTCTGGCGCAGGGCTTGGTCAAATGCTGCCCGTGATGGATAAGCACGATGATCGACGACTAGGCTAGAGAGCCCTGCGCTCTCGGCGAGTTGAAGTGCCGCTGCATGAGGTTGATTGCTGATAACCGCCACAATCTGGGTGTCGTGGATACTACCGTCTTGGCAGGCGGTAAGAATGCTCTGCAAGTTGCTGCCCCGTCCAGACACCAAGACGACCAAGCGTTTAGTCAAGAAAAACGACTCCTTCGCCGCCCTGTCGATTCACCAGTTGGCCGATGACATAGGCTTGCTCATCGCTGTCTGAGAGGCTTTGTAGAGCCGCTTGGCGCGATTCCCAGGGAACCATAGCAACCATGCCGATACCAATATTGAATACCCGCCGCATTTCTTCGGTGCTGACTTGTCCTTGTTCCTGAAGCCAATGAAAAATGGCGGGCATCGGCCAACTTTGCGGATCAATCTGGGCGGCAAGTGTTAGGGGGAGGGAACGGGGCAAGTTTTCCGTCAATCCACCACCCGTGATGTGTGCCAAGGCGTGGACGGTAACTGACTTGCGCAGATTTTGGATCGCATTGACGTAAATACGGGTAGGGCGCAACAGGAGGTCAATCAGTGCCTCGCCGTTCAATTGCAGGTGAGCGTGCGCACCGCTACGGACTAAGATTTCCCGGATCAGGGAATAGCCATTACTGTGCGCTCCCGATGCGGCAATACCAATAATGGCGTCTCCCTCCTGGCAATGTGCGCTCTGGAGGATTTCACTTTTTTCGACAATCCCTACGGCAAAACCCGCCAGATCATAATGTCCGGTTGGATACATGCCGGGCATTTCTGCAGTCTCGCCACCCAGCAAAGCACAACCTGCTTGGCGACACCCTTCGGCAATGCCGGAAATCACCGCTTCTGCAACCTGATTGTTGAGTTGACCGCAAGCGTAGTAATCCAGAAACCAGAGTGGTTCCGCGCCGGAAACCAGAATGTCGTTGACACACATGGCGACCAGATCAATGCCAATACCGTCATGTTGGTTTGCCTCTAGGGCGAGGAGCAGTTTGGTGCCGACACCGTCGGTCCCAGAGACCAAGACCGGTTCCCGATAGCCTGCTGGTAGTTCGAAAAGACCACCGAAGCCACCAATGCCGCCGAGAACGCCGGGACGATGGGTGCTGCCTGCAAGGGGCTTAATACGATCAATTAAGGCATTACCGGCATCAATATTGACGCCAGCACTGCGATAAGTTAACGGTTTCGGGATTTCCACGGCGTATATTCCTCGGTTGGTTTTGAGCCATGGTAGGGGGGGCTCAGGCCTCTGTCAAAGGGGTGAATAGCCTTTTTCGGGTGTATAGAGTTTTCTACTTCTGCGCAGTGGTAGTGCTACCCCACTCCACATTAGCGGCGCTGACCTCCGGGACTGCCCGCAACGCCCGCGTCACCAGTTTGCCGTTGGCATCCAGAATGCTGAGATGGTAGAAACCGGCCACAGAGGGCGTCCAGCGCACGCTTCTCAAGGCCGGGTTGGACGGAATGGGGCAGCCATCCACCAGAAAATGAAAAGGTCGGCTGCCGCCCAGCACACGAATACTGACCGGCTCACCGGCGGTCAGTTGTGCGCCCGGTGCGGGTGCGGCGATCTCCAGTAGGGTGCCCATGGGCAGGTGCTGCAGGGTCAGTGGTCGGGTGGGCGGGTGCACTGACAGGGCGCGGCCCGGCAGAATGCTGAAGACCTTGGCGAGAATCGGAATGGCGGCGAGGGCGGTATCACCGGACAGGGCAGCGCCGTTAGGCTGGCCTATCCAGACGGCGGCGGCGTAGCGGTGGTTGAAGCCGATGGCCCAGTCGTCGCGGTTGCCGGCGCTGGTGCCGGTTTTCCAAGCGATGCCGGTGGGGCCACCGAAGGGAAAGGGACGGTTAAGAATGGCGGTGACTTCCTTTGCCGCATGGGGGGAAAGCAGGCGTCGTTGTCTGCGGCGCTGACCGGCGATCAGATGCAATCGCTCCACCTCCCCGCCATTGGCCAGTCCGGCATAGAGCGCCACCAGTCGCCGCATGGAAATACCGGCACCGCCCAAGGCTAAGGGTAAAGTTGGGTGTGCCCCGTAAGGCAACATTACGGGCGTGCCCGCAGCCCTCAGGTGTGCCGCAAAGCGCAACGGCCCATAGGCTTTGATAAGATCAATGGCGGGCACATTCAGGGAGCGCCGCAGCGCGGTGGTTGCCGTTACGACCCCCATGTAGGTGTCATTGTAATCATTGGGTTCATAGGCCCCGAAGTTACTGGGGAAATCGGCCACATTGGTGGTCGGACGAATCAGCCCCGCTTCAAAGCTGAGTCCGTAGAGGAAAGGCTTGAGAGCCGATCCCGGCGAACGAATGGCTCGGGTCATGTCGATGAAGCCGTGGCGCTGCGCATTGCCCCAGTCGCCACTGTAAACGGCGCGGATGCCTTTGGTCTTGAGGCTGACCACCACGATGGCAATGCTCTCCGTCGGCTCCATGTGGCGAAGGGCCTGTCGGGCGATGACGGCGATGGCGCGATCCATGGGTGCATTCAGCGTGGTGCGGGTGCCGCTGGGCAGCGTCGAAACGGCCTGGGGCGAGAGCAGCGGCATGGGGTAGAGACGCTGGGGCAAGGGGGTGGTCAAAGCGCGCTCCAGCGCTGCCTGAGAAATGATGCCTTGCCGCCGGGATTCCCGCAGGATCTGATTGCGGGTGGCGAGAGCGGCTCGCGGATGAATCAGCGGATTGAGCTGGTTGGGGTTGCGTACCATCATCACCAGAAAAGCGGCCTGTGCCGGTCCCAAGGTGTGTGGCGACTGGCGGAACCAGGCATGGGCGGCGGCCTCGATCCCCTCGATATTGCCACCCTCCGGGGCCAGCGATAGCCACATGCCCAGCACAGCGGATTTGGAATGGTGTTCGAAGAGAGAAATGGCCTGCATGGCTTCCAGCATCTTTACGGGCAGGGTGCGGGGCTGGGGATGGAGCATCCGTGTTACCTGCATGGTGATGGTGGAGGCACCGGATACGACATGACCCGCCAGTACCATCTGTCCCACGGCGCGAAGAATGGCGAGAGGGTCGACGCCGGGATCCCAAGAGAAATGCCGATCCTCAATGGTCACCAGCATCCGCCGCAGCACCGGACTGACGCGTTGCGGACTGGTGGTAAAGGCCCATTGCTGCTGTTTATTGAGAAATAGGGCCAGCACATGGCCATGACGGTCGTAGATGATGCGGCCTTCCTGCGTTAATGTCTTGAGACTGGGTGGCATGAACCAGGCTGCAATAGCCAGTACGACGATGCCAGTTAGCAGCCAGCGCCCGGCACGTCGCCACCAGCGGTATCCGCCTCTAGGCCAGAACCAGGCCCCGCCTTGGGCCACGCTGTTCATCAGCCAGCCAGACCAGCGCCGGATCATGGGGGCGCTCAGGGGGCTGGTGGTGTCACGGCGACC
The DNA here is from genome assembly GCA_041676785.1 of Acidithiobacillus sp. Classification (GTDB taxonomy): domain Bacteria; phylum Pseudomonadota; class Gammaproteobacteria; order Acidithiobacillales; family Acidithiobacillaceae; genus Acidithiobacillus. The sequence continues at coordinate 88,931 of JBAYRF010000004.1, forward strand.
TTCCGTCCGGCCGTGCGTGCGAATAGGGAGGGATGAAAGAGGTCGCTGACGGTAACCCCCGGCAGAGCGTACTGACCGGGGGTGACAGCGCGCAGCAGAATGGCCGTCTTGAAGTCCGGGACTCCGTTGCCGTTGAACGCGTCATTGTTTGTGGGGGCCATCTGAAAGGCCGCTTCGTAACGATCATCGGTAGCAGCGGTGGCTTCCGGTGTCGTCAGATGATGTAACCAGGACAGGCCATGCACGTTGCCTGGGGTGACGCTACCGGCCAGTTCCCAGCCCGGCGGCAAACCCATATCGAGCAGTGCGCGGTGCGGCAGATTGTCGGTGATCGCCCCTTTCAACACGACTACGAAGACCGTGTTTTGTGGAAGGGATTCCGGCTTCAACGGCTTACCGGCCAGCGTATAAAAAGCCCGGCTGACCTCCATCCCGTGGGTGGCGGCGGGCGGCGGAGTCAGCGTAATGCCTGTGGTCGCTAGCGAAACGGGGAGGGTTTCCTTACTGAGATTGCGCAGTGCCATGGGTCCGGTCAGGGGCAGGACCACAGGCCCTATCCGCTGAATAACTTGGTTGCCCCATTGCACATGGACGGTCTGACCCGCGCCGCCCAGCACGCCATCGGCGTAGAGGGCCCAGGCGAGTTCCTGGGTAGTGAGGCCGTCGGGCTCCAACCCGGCACCGGGAAGGTCCTGCCGCAGCTTGGTCATGGCATCGGGCATCAAGCCGGTCTGTGCGATGATGGTGGGCACGGCCCAAGCATCGCGTAGCGGCGAGCCGAAGGCCGCATCCCAGTCGGAACGCCCCCACCACCGGTCGCCATTGACCGGCTCTTGGGTTTTAATCGCCTTCCGCAAGGCGGTTAGCGCTGGATGTGGTTCGCCGATGGTATTGAGGGCCGAACCCAGTTGTGCCAGCGCCAGGGGCATGCTGATCTGGTTCATGTGCCGTGCCAGCATACGGATAGCCCCCGCTGGAGGTTTGCCCGCCAGACTCAGGTCATAAACGGCGTAGATGCGGTCAAAGACGGCATGATCTTCGTTTTCGACTTCTTCGCTCAACCAGTGCAGGGCTTGATTGATGGTCGGTTGTGGTACACCGGCTCCGGCCTTCTGGGCGCGCAGGAGGAATTCGGTGGCAAAGGCCGTAAGCCAGGGTTGAGCCTCGCCATTATTGGACCAGAGGCCGAAGGCTCCATCGTAGCGCTGGTAATTCAACACCTGATTGACGTAATCCTGGAGTTTGGCAGCACGCTGTGGCGTAATCAGCGGTGGCTTCAACACGGTCAGTGGCAATCCTTTGCTGGCGGCATTCAGTAGGGAGTTACAGTGCCAGCCCTGATACATGGCCTGTACATAGGCCTTGGGATTGAAGGGCATGGTATTGCCGAGTGTCACCGCGCTCACGGTGGAACCGGGGATAAAGTCCTGGGTATCCGGCTGTAGAGTGTGTTGGCCCGCTGCTCTTAGCCTCAGATTATGGTTTTTAGAAATGGATGGCTGGGTGGAATGCACCACCATATTCCAGTGGCGAACTAGGTGGTAGTCACGAGGACCCGTTACGGTTAGGGTCAGGTGTGCCGTGCCTTCCCCGGTGCCCGTCAGGGTCACCGGTAACAGACGCATGACCTGCGGTTTTAGGGATGCCTCGTTGCGGCTGTTGTTCCCGACGCGGATTGGCCCGGTTGCGGTGACCTGACTGTGATATACGCCTGCGGGCAGTTTCAAATTCTGCAACATGACTGTGGCCTGGGCGCTGTCGCCAAGAGACAGGAAGCGCGGCAGCAGCAGATTGGCAATGAGGCGGTTGCGAACGATGATGCTGGTGTCCCCTGCACCGACCGCGTCGCCCTTCCAAGTCACCGCCATAAGGTGCAGTTCGCCGTTGAACTCTGGCACCGTAAGCGGCAGTTCGGCGATGCCCTCGCCATTGGCCTGCACGGGGCCAGCGAAGAGCGCTACCACCTTCTGCGGAATGGGTCGCGCCGCCGGACCGAAATTGGCTCCTGCGCCGTTTTGCAGCAGGGCTTCAAAACCCGTGGGGCGGGCCAGCAGGGCGCCGTAGTCGTCAAAGACGCTGATATCCAGCCGCCGCTTGCCAAAAAAATGGTGCAAGGGGTTAGGGTTGGGGAACTGGGTGAGATTGAGGATGCCTTTATCAACCGCCGCCAGCGTCACATAGGCACCGGGGCGGGTTTTCACCGAAATCCGGATGGTCTGCCGTGGGCGATACACTGGATGGACGGTAAAGTGGACCGGAATGGCACGGTGGCCGGGCTGGAGGCCGAGCCAGGTCAGACCGATGGCCCGTTCCGGAGCTTCAGTAGCACTCGCGGGACGGAATACATCCACCAGCGCATAGGCACCCGCCCCCCAGCTCTGTTGGACCTGAACGTGGAGGGTGCTGCCGCCTTTGGGCAGGATGAAGTTCTTCACCTTCAAAATCTTATCGTTGGCGATGACCAGTACCGCCGGGCCGGAGAAGGGTGCAGAGACATGAATGTCGGCGGTACTGCCTGCGGCATATTCGGCGGCGCCGCTGCGTACGGAAACCCGTTGCGGTGCGTCCGGATTACTGCTGGTCTGCCAGCCGGAGTAAAAAATCACCGAACTGGCGGCTAGGCCGCCGTGGGCTTCGATCACTCGTAGGCGATAACGACCATAGTCCAGTACGGGCAGTTGCAGGGTGTAGGGCCGACCTGCTGGCATGGTTACTTCCTTGGTCAGCACCGGATGATTGATATAGGTATAGCCCCAACTAGCTACCCCATGATGCAGGGAGATATTCCATTCTGAAGACTGCCGGACCACCTGAATCTGCACGGGCATGACTCTGGCTTTACCGTCCGGGGCCACCGCTACGATGTGGAAAACCGGTATTTTCCCGGCGGCTACCGTTTCATCCTCAAACCCGCTTTTGATGCCGATGAGGGGATGATCTGGCGTGATGGGCAGAGTAATGCGGCTGCTCACTGGACGGCCAGAGGGCTCGTTGATAGCGACTGCCACATGCGCCTCCAGAAAACGGGTGCTGTCCGGCATTTTCTTTAAATCAATGGGTACGTTAGTGAGGCCCATGGCGTCGGTTTCTGGCAGCGTGAGATCTTGCACCGGTGCCGTAAACACCTCGCCATGCAGGCCGAATTGATAGTGCTGCCATCGCAGATAAGGGATAGAGCCGCTGCTCAGGCTGATCCGTGCCGTGCCCGACAGATGGGCGCCTGGGGCACCGTAGAGATAACGTACATGCACCGGCCACTGCACCTGTTGACCCGCCGGAATGGGCTTGGCGTTGCCCAGTTCGACGGCCAAAGTCGGCGGTACAAAGGCCGATACCGTAAAGGTTTCCTTCGCCAGAGTGGACGCATGCACGCCGGTGGACAGGCCCACGCTCCAGTTACCATTCTGCGCCGCCAATGGCAGTTTGACGGGCACCGCAATAGCGTCGTCGTCAGACAGTTTTGGGACCGTATCCAGAAAAACCTGCCCACCGGGCCGGCGGACGATGAGGTGCAAAGGCAAGTCTAGCGGTTTGCCGGCTGCACTGCGGTAAATGGCCGCCACATGCACCGTCTCGCCGGGACGATAAATACCGCAGTCCAGCCACAGGAAAGGGCTGACCGGCTTCAGCGCCGTTCGCCCGGAGATGCCGCGTCCAGACAGATTCAGCGGCGAGCCCTGGAGGTTAAAGAGGGTGAACTCCTTACCGGGACCATAAATGTGTAGTGCGGCCGGAATCTGCCCGCCGCTACCCTGCAGGATGGGCTTCGGGAAGACAGCAATACCGTCGCTGTTGGTCTGCACGGTCTGCAAGACATCGTTGTCTTGTGCAATAAGCTCGACTTTGATGCCGCTCCATGGGCTGGCGTCCGTATAGCGACGTATCTGCACATACAAGCCGTTTTGCCCCTGCCAGACCGTCGGTGCCAGATTGGTGCGCAACACCAGTTGCACGGTGTCGAGGCTGCTGTTGGCATTGGGTGTACCGTCCCCAGGGTTGATTTGGATCGCATAGAGCCCTGGTTTTTGGAGAATTTTTGGTAGTGGCAAGATCGTGTGCATCAATCGGTTCTGCGTGAAATGCGGGATGTCTGCCGTCCCGTGCCAGACCGTCAGGCTATTCCGATTAGTCAGGGTGGATTGTTCGCTATCTTGATTGAGTAAAGGGTGATTGGCGACAAAAGCCAGCAGAGCGCGTTCCGGCACTCGATTGATCTGTAGTTTGACCCGCGAAATATTGACGCTGGAAAAGCCCACTGCCGGTGGTAGTGATGCCGGAATAATAAAGCGTCCGGTATCGGAGATAATATTGGGCGAGCGATTGGATAGGTTTAATGTAAGGCTTTTCGCCTTGGTCATGACCGCTCCAGCAATGGCAGGCAGGCCCGCTCGAATGTGCATTTGTGTGCTGCTGCCCGCCGGCAAACCGGTGACGCAAATGCCACCGTTTTCGCGGACCACCGCCGCATGGGGCCGGGCGGGAGAAAAAGTGACCCAGTTACTGGCATGAAAATCCGGTGCCTCGGAGAGTGGGGCGGTAAACTTCACACAGGTACGGGTTGGGAACTGGTTGGCATCGGGGGTAACGCTGCGCACCTGGAAGCCATAGCTGGTCACCGCTTTTTTCAGATCTGCGGCAATCTGCGCATCTTTGGGATAAGCACGAAACATGGCCTCCAGCAAACGAATTTCGCCCAGATGATTACCTCGTGCCGCCAAGGTTTGCCGGAGGAGATTCAGCGTAGGAAGCAATATGCCGACATCGGGTTCATGCTGCTGAGTGGTACGCTCGTAGGCGATATAAGCGGCATAAGTGATATCTTTCTCAAACGGCGCACCATTTTTGCGTATGGCGTTGGCGAGGTGCCACCAGATCTGCGGATCGCTGTTGTTGCCTAGGGCGATACGTTGCTGGTAATCGGTGACGGCTGATGACCAGTCGCCCGCAGCGTAAGCCTTTTCTGCTTTGTCCAAGGCCTGGGTACGTTGCTGCTTTTGCCAAGCTGAGTGTTCGGTCTGGAGGCGTGCGGCTTTGGCTGTGTCGCCCGCTTTCAATGCCGCGCGAATCGCTTGATTGTTGTCTTCGTCCGCCGCACGGAAGCTGTCTCCCAGATTAGAGGATTCCAGATCACTGGCATAAGTCTCCGCATCGTTTCCCAAGCCGGGTAGGGCGCGAGACAGGTTGACCAAAGGAAACGTAGTAACGCTGCTCACGGAGTTCGTCCGTGTTTTGGGGGTGAGCGAGGCGTCGTTGTCGTTACGTTTTGCTTGCGCGGAGGTGGTACCAGCGCTCGGCGTGGCAGAGTCCGTGCCCAGTATACCCTTGCCGGTGATGGCCCAAGCCGCAAAGCCGATGACCACAATCAGTAATGCTGCTGCTGTCAGTATAATCCGGCGACGGCTTTTGCCTTGTGGCATTGTCGGGTTCCCTTTTTATTCAGTACGTTAGTGGCTACCAAGGTTGGGCGGTGTGGGGTAGAATCTTTAGTACTAAAGCCCCTAGATTGTGCCAGAAATCTGACCGGATCAACAAGACGGATACGACGGAGAAGGCCCACACTTCTAGAGCAAATAGCGAATGGATTTGCGACGGTTGGCAAGCTGTGGACAATAAAAAAGAGCGGCGAACCGCTCTTTCAGATAATGCCGCTGCGACTGATTTAGAAGCGCTTGAAAACTTGCCCGCTTTTAGCAGCCTGGAAGCGTGCTTCAACGACGCTCCAGTTCATGTTTTTATGCACAGCGGCGAGATAGTCTGCGCGACCCATAGCCTTCCAGTCCACCATATAGGCATGCTCCCACACGTCCACGACCACCAGCGGAATAAAGCCGCCCACATTACCATCCTCATGAAGCTGAATGAAATGGTTGTTGATCTGGCCCGTGGTCCCATCGTAATAGGCAATCGCCCAACCAATCGCACGGCTCTTGGCAGCAGACATCAGATCTTCGTGCCATGCTTCGGCGCTACCGAACTGCTCATGGACTGCGGCCTTGAACCCCGGTGCTTGGTCAATGGTAAAACCGGGCTTGAGCTGGGCGAAGTAGTATTCGTGCAACACCATGCCGTTATATTCAAAACCGAAGCGCCGCCGGCGATCCGCATAATTCAATGAGGCCGTCTTGCCCGCCGCACGCAGCTCGGCCAACTCCTTGTGCAGCGCATTGCTCTGGTTGACGTAACCCGTGTACAGGCCCCAGTGATCATTGATCTGGGCATCGGTAATACCATCCAGACCGCTGGGCTTCAATTCTTCGCGAACAGTATATTCGGACATTCTTCACTCTCCTGATAAACAGTTTAGAAGGAAACTCCCTTGATTGTAGTCAGTGGCAGTGCTGCCTGCAAACGACCTCGCAGTCGTCTGACGTAATCTCTAACTACGATTTTGCTTGACAGGATTCTGCCCCTTGCCTAGCTTGAGTTCAACGAATCTGCCCAATGAATGGATATTTTGCAATGGTTGCTCATGCCGATGTGCGCTTGAGTATGGGTAGAAAAGCACTATACGCGGTGTCTGGATAAGGTTTTTGCATCATGATTGGCGGTTCCCGACAAATCCCGCTGCCCCTTGGCTTGGGCAAGCAAGTGACGCTTGAAGACTATTACCCCGGTCGCAATGGCGCAGCGCTGGCGGCGGTGCGTGGATTATTGCAGGAGACTGCGCATTGCTGCGTCTATCTTTATGGACCTGCTGGGGTGGGTAAGAGTCATCTGCTGCTAGGCGCTGCTCACCATGCACCAGAGTGGTGCCCCTATCTGGATGGCCTCGACCCGGAGTGGATCACCAGTATGGGGGATGATCCGCTGGCCTATTCGCAGTGGGTGGAAGCGCCGTTACTTTGTGTTGATCATGTGGATGCCTGGGCCGGGCATCCACATGCCGAAATGTGGCTTTTCCGAGTATACAACGCGCGCTTGCGGGAGCGGCGTCCGATGTTATTAGCGGGTCGGGACGCATCTACCCTGATTGATTGGCACCTGCCCGACTGGGCCAGTCGTATGGGTGCTTGCTTGTCGATTCCGCTCTGCTTGCAGGATGATGATGAAAAAATAGCGATTCTTCAAGAGATGTCCAAGCGTCGAGGCCTGCGTATGGACACGGAAGTCGCGCTTTATCTCCTTCGGCATCAGTCCCGCGATCTCGCCGCTTTGGAGCAGTTGTTAATCGTGCTGGATTTGCGCAGTTGGGAGGAACAAAGGGTGCTCACGATCCCCTTTATCCGGCATTGTCTCGAAACGGTGAGGCACGAATGACGGCGCCCAAGCCTCCGCAGCAATGTTTTCGCCGCAAAACCCCAAAACTTTTACGGTCAACCCCGGATAAACCAGGTATCTGGAAAAAACTTTTCTCGCGCCTTTATCGCGCGGGCCACGGATTTTGGTCAGACGATTGCACGGACCGGGCGGGTCTCTTGGCGTATACGACACTTTTTGGTCTCATACCATTGGTCGTTCTGATTTTCAGTTTATGGAATCTGATTGGTTTTAGTCTGCTGCATCGGGCTCAGGTGGATCAACTGATCCTGCGTAGCTTTATTCCCCAGACGGGATATACGATTTTGAATAAAATCAATATGCTTGCCGAGCGAGGGAGCCAACTCAGTTGGTTTGGCATATTGGGACTTGGGATAACGGCGATTTTTTTGTTGCACGCCGTGGAACGGCACTTTAACGCGATCTGGGGAGTAACCCCGCACTGCCTGGGATGCAGAGTTTTGCGTTACCTCCTCATGCTGGTGGTAGGTCCGCTCGCCATCACGCTGATTCTTCCGCTCATGGGTCCTGTCCAGCCTTTATGGGCTTATTTGGGGCACATTCCGGTTATGCCTTCTTTTTTGGAGCCGTTATTGGCTTTTCTGATTGTGACCGTCATGATGACCTTGCTTTATAAAATACTGCCAGCAGCAACCACGCGCTGGCGCGACGTGTTTCTGGGCGGAATCACTACGGCACTGCTTTTCGAAATATCAAAAATCGGCTTGGCGGGGTATTTACGTTTTTCTACTTTTGAAACCCTCTACGGTGCGCTTGGTGCTTTTCCGATCTTCCTGCTCTGGCTTTATATAGCGTGGGCGAGCATCCTGTTTGGTGCCGAAATGGCCGCTGCAGACCGCGAACATACTGCATAAAGGGGCGACGTGACGGGGTGGCGGTATCGTTCAATAGCTTACCTACGTTATTGCATGGATAAACGCTTTACTTGATGTCTCGTGGTCGCTAATATGCCGCGCTTATGTTTTCTGCGAATGCTCTACGTTTGCCGCTTTCCCGAATCTCGGTTCATGGCGACCGTCTTCAAGGAAGTGCAGCGGTCAACTCCTGGTCACGGCTTAAAGCGGTGATGTTGCAGGTGGACACCGTTGCCGTGGCCGTGGATCTCACGCGCAAGGGGCAGGTAGTACTTGCTGAAGGGGTATTACAACTATCCGGTACGCTCCGATGTGAGCGTTGTCTGGGGGCTATGCCGCTGATGCTCACGGTGCCCGTAAGGAGTGGTTTGGCAGATTTGGAATCGGCAGTGTTGGCGCTGGACCCGAATCTGGAGGTGGTGTTGGCAGAAAATGGGTTTATCGATCAACAAAGTTGGCTCGAAGACGAGGTTTTGTTGGCGCTGCCCATGGTTCCGCGTTGCGCGGAGTGGCAGTCAGGGGTTTGTCCCGTTTCTGGACGCGAACCGTTGACCGAGTTTCATTGAAAGATTGTACATTGAACTGATTGGGAGAAATTGAGTCATGGCCGTTCCACAAAGTAAAACATCACATTCCCGTCGTAATATGCGGCGTGCCCACGATTTTCTGGTAACCGTTAATCGTTCGGTATGCGCTAATTGTGGGGCTGCCAAGCTACCGCATCACGTTTGCCCGGAATGCGGTTTCTACAAAGGTCGAGAAATTGTCAAGAAGGCTGTCGAAGCCTGATTGGTTTGTTGACGCATAGCGCTCCCGGAGTATCACGATGCCGCATATAGCGGTGGACGCCATGAGTGGTGACTCTGGCCCTGCGACAGTCATTCCCGCCATCCGTGATTTGCTGCACGCGCACCCTGATGTCGTTTTTCATCTGGTGGGTGACGCAGAAATCTTGAAGGCAGAATTGCAGCGCGTGCATCTCCAAGGTTCCGCGCAAATACAAGTGCACCATGCCAGTCAGATCGTGGCGATGGATGAAGCCCCTTCCCAGGCATTGCGGAGTAAGCGCGATTCTTCCATGCATATCGCCATTGGCTTGCTGCGAGAAGGGCATGCCGATGCGGTGGTCAGCGCGGGGAATACGGGTGCGCTGATGGCCCTGGGTAAAGTTTTTCTGCGCACGATTCCAGGCATAGACCGGCCAGCAATTGCGGCGTTTTTGCCGACCACCACGGGGCGATTTCTGGCGCTGGACCTAGGCGCGAACGTCGATTGTCATCCCGAGCATCTCCTGCAGTTTGCGGTCATGGGGTCTATCCTTGCAGAACGGGTGATGGGTATAGCCAAACCAAAAGTTGCACTCCTGAATATTGGCTCCGAAGAAATCAAGGGTAACGAACAAGTCAAGGATGCGGCGGTGTTGCTGCGTGCCGCGCGCCTCAATTTTATTGGTAATGTCGAGGGTTCGGATATTTATCGAGGCGTAGCTGATGTGGTGGTCTGCGATGGTTTTGTGGGTAATGTGGCCTTGAAAACTTCGGAAGGTCTCGCTGCCATGATTAGTCATGAGTTACGCGCCAGCTACACGACCGGGACCTACGGTAAGCTGGCCTACTTGGTGAACCGTCCTATTCTGCAACGTTTGCGGCGGCGGCTGGACTCACGTCAATACAATGGGGCTACGCTTTTGGGATTGAACGGCATCGTCATTAAAAGTCATGGAAATGCGGATCGGTTTGCTTTTGCTCGGGCCGTAGAAGTCGCTATTGCCGAAGCCAAACATCGTCTGACTCTGCGCATCGCTGAAGTCATTCAGGAAAGCTTGGACCCCACGGTGCGAAACAGCGCGTGAAGCCACTATACAGTCGTATAATTGCCACGGGCGGATACTTGCCCGAACGGATACTCCATAATCAGGACCTAGAGCATATGGTGGATACCAGTGATGCGTGGATTTTTGCACGCACCGGTATTCGTTCTCGTCATATCGCGGGTGACGGAGAAAAAACCGTCGATATGGCAGAGCACGCCGCCCGACAAGCTTTAGCCGATGCGCAAATCGACATTCAGGATGTCGACTTAATTATTGTTGCCACGACGACCCCTGATCAGATTTTTCCAAGTACCGCCTGCTTATTGCAAGCACGACTCGGTAATCATGGTGCTCCGGCCTTTGATATACAGGCGGTTTGTACGGGTTTTATCTATGCTTTGGCCACCGCCGATCGGTTTATTCGCAGTGGTGGTGCGAGGACGGCGCTGGTGGTCGGCGTGGAGACGATGTCTCGTATTGTCGACTGGACGGACCGGAGCACCTGTATTCTCTTTGGTGATGGAGCTGGAGCCGTGGTTTTGCAGGCCAGTGATGCACCGGGCATCATCTCGACGCATCTTCACGCAGATGGCGCTTATGCGGATTTGTTGCAGGTGCCTGGCGGCGAATCGCAACTGACCATGCAGGGTAATGCGGTATTCCGCATGGCCGTGCGCACGCTGGGCGAAATCGTCCAAGAAACCCTCGCCGAAAATAATCTCGAACCCGATGCGGTGGACTGGTTGGTACCGCATCAGGCCAATATCCGCATTATTCAGGCTACGGCTGACAAACTGGGGTTACCGATGGAGCGGGTCGTGACGACTGTTGATCATCATGGTAATACTTCAGCAGCATCGGTACCGCTGGCGCTGGATGACGCCGCCCGGCGGGGCTGCTTCAAACCGGGTCAGCTCTTGTTATTAGAAGCCTTTGGTGGCGGCTTTACTTGGGGTTCGGCATTATTGCGCTGGAGTTGATCGTTTTGATCAGGTTCTGATCGACTTATTGTTTTAGGAGGAGGTTCGCTTGCACGGCTCTATCGCCTTTATATTCCCCGGACAGGGTTCGCAATCCATCAATATGCTGGCCGATTTGGCAGCTGCGCAACCCTTGGTGAAAGACGTTTTTGTTGAAGCTTCTGACTTGCTTGGAGAAGATCTTTGGGCGCTTACTCAGAATGGTCCCATCGAAAAATTACAGCAGACCCGCTGGACGCAGCCTGTGATGCTGGCGGCAGGCTATGCCGTATATCGAGTCTGGGAAGAAGAGGGCGGTGCTTATCCTGATTTTGTGGCCGGACATTCTTTGGGGGAATATACGGCGCTCGTGGTGGCGGAAGCCCTGGATTTTGCAGATGCCGTATCTCTGGTTGCTGAACGGGGTCGTCTGATGCAAGAAGCCGTGCCCGAGGGCGCGGGTGGAATGGCGGCGGTGATTGGCCTGGGCGATGACGATATTAAGCGATTGTGCGTGCAGGAATCCCAGAATGACGTACTGTCCGCTGTCAACTTTAACGCGCCCGGTCAGGTCGTGGTGGCGGGTAATCTGGAGGCGGTCGAGCGTCTGGTTGAGGCGGCGCGCGGGGCTGGTGCTAAACGAGTAGTGATGTTGCCGGTGAGTGTGCCGAGTCATTGCAGTCTGATGGCGCCAGCGGCCGAGAGCTTCAAAGAAAAACTGGCGGGGGTGTCGTTTCGTGCGCCCAAGACCATCGTGATACATAATGCGGATGTGCAAAGTCATGCCACACCAGAGGCTATTCGGTCCGCACTAACCAAACAGTTGTATAGTCCGGTGCGCTGGACGGACACGATTCGTCATCTGGCTCGGCAGGGAGCGTTGACTTTTGTGGAAATGGGGCCGGGCCGGGTGCTTTCGGGTCTAGGTAAGCGCATCGAGCCCTCTCTGACCATGTTGCATGTCGAAGACTCCAAAAGCCTCAAAGCGGCTCTGGAGCTGGTCTGATGGGAGATTCACTAGAGGGTCATGTCGTACTGGTTACCGGAGGAAGCCGGGGCATCGGTCGGGAAATTGCCCAGGTACTAGGTCGCCAAGGTGCGCTGGTGGTTGCTACGGCGACCAGCGCGGCAGGTGCGGAAAAGATCAGTGCGGACTTTGCCCAGCAGGGAATTCGCGGTCACGGCATGGTTCTGAATGTGACCGATGATGCAGCCATGGATTTTTGTCTGGAGGATATTCAATCGCAATATGGTGCCCCCAGTATATTGATCAACAATGCAGGGATCACCCGCGACCAATTGTTGTTACGGATGAAAGATGCGGATTGGGACGCGGTCATCGCGACCAATTTGCGAGCCGTCTATCGCCTGAGCAGACTTTGCATGCGCGAGATGCTGAAAGCGCGTTTTGGTCGTATTATTAACATCACGTCTGTTGTGGGCAGTATGGGTAATGCGGGGCAGACGAATTATGCGGCCGCCAAGGCCGGTGTGGCAGGGTTTACCCGCGCGCTGGCCAGAGAGGTCGCCGCTCGCCAGGTGACTGTGAATTGTGTTGCCCCAGGCTTTATCAGTACGGATATGACCGAAGGGCTGAGTGACGCGCACAAGGAAGCTCTGCTTCAGAGCATTCCTGCGGGAAGGCTGGGTACCGTGGCAGACGTAGCTGCTGCAGTAGCCTATCTGGCCAGCCCGCAGGCGAGCTATGTCACGGGTCAAATATTGCATGTCAATGGTGGCATGTGGATGAATTAGTGAATTGTTGGCTTTACAGAACTGTTCCCCCTGTGGTCCAATCTCGCCGACAATAATTTTTTACCAGCAAAGGAGCTTTCCCTAATGGATAATGTGGCAGAACGTGTCAAGAAAGTGGTCGTTGAGCAGTTGGGTGTTAACGAAGATGAAGTCACGAACGAAGCTTCTTTTGTTGACGATCTGGGTGCGGATTCCTTGGACACCGTCGAATTGGTGATGGCGTTGGAAGAAGAATTTGACTGCGAAATTCCCGACGAAGAAGCGGAAAAAATTGCCACGGTGCAACAGGCCATTGATTATGTTTCGGCCCACATGCCCGCCAAGGATGCCTAACCAGCCCTGATTGCAGGTGATGAGGAGAAACAAGGCTTGAAGAAACGGGTTGTTATTACCGGGCTGGGTATTGTATCCCCTGTTGGCATAGGTGTATCCACAGCTTGGCAGGCAATTATTCAAGGTCGCAGCGGTATCGGTAGAGTGACGCGTCTGGATCCTACACCCTATAGCTCGCAGATTGCGGGTGAGGTGCGGGATTTCGATGTCAGTCAGTATATTCCGAGCAAAGAAGCCAAAAAAATGGATTTGTTTATCCATTATGGGGTGGCTGCTGCCATGGAAGCCATAGAAGACTCAGGGCTGAAGATTTCACCAGAAATTGCCGACCGGGTGGGTGTCTCTATTGGGAGTGGCATTGGTGGTCTGCCTGGAATTGAGGCGGAACATCAGGTGCTCAGCGAAAATGGACCTCGGCGAATCTCGCCTTTCTTCATTCCCCGTTGCATCGTCAATATGGTTTCCGGACATATTTCCATCTTATATGGTGCCAAAGGCCCCAATATTGCCATGGCGACGGCGTGTTCTACGGGCACGCATTCTATTGGTGACGCCGCTCGCATGATTGAATACGGTGATGCGGACGTCATGATTGCGGGGGGTGCGGAAGCGGCCATCAGTCCACTGGGTCTTGGAGGCTTCTCTGCGGCGCGGGCGCTCTCTACCCGCAATGACGACCCCGAAAAGGCAAGTCGCCCTTGGGATAAGGACCGAGATGGGTTTGTTCTGGGCGAAGGTGCGGGCATTCTGGTTCTCGAAGAATATGAGTTTGCGATGCGGCGCGGTGCGCGTATTTATGCCGAATTAGCGGGTTACGGCATGAGTTCTGATGCCTATCACATGACGCAACCGGCTCCAGGCGGCGAAGGTGCAGCGCGCTGCATGCGTGCGGCTATGCGTAACGCCCATGTAAGCGCGGACATGGTGGGGTACATTAATGCACATGGTACCTCCACGCCGCTGGGCGACCGCTCGGAAACCGATGCGGTGCATTCGGTTTTTGGAGAACATGCGGGTAAGCTCGCGATGAGCTCCACCAAGTCGATGACGGGGCATTTGCTGGGTGCGGCTGGCGGTGTGGAAGCCGTATTTACGACCTTGGCTCTCTATCACGAAATATTACCCCCGACTATCAACTTGGAGCAGGCTGACGAGGGCTGTGATCTGGATTATGTGCCCTTGAAGGCTCGCAAAGCAGCGGTGGAGGTGGCACTGAGTAATTCTTTTGGCTTCGGTGGTACCAATAGCTCTCTGGTGTTTCGTCGCCTGAGTCAGTAGCTTTTCCGTGGCGCTGCTCGCGGTCATGATGGATGGGGTGTTGCGCCAAGCGGGTGACCTTGGCGCAGAAAATGATCATCTCTTCAGTGATCGCGCTTTCCATTATGGTGATGGTCTTTTTGAAACTATTGCGGTCATTCATGGGCAGGCACTGTTCTGGGATGCGCACCTAGAGCGTTTGACTGCGGGTGCAGAAATTCTCCACATTCCGGTGCCACCACTCACTGAGTGGCAAGCGGCCTTTCAACGGCTTGTCCACGATTACGCCCATCACGATCGTCTGGTGCTCAAATTGATTCTGGGACGTGGATCGGGAATAGGTTACGCCTCTCAAAATGCGGGACCATCTCGCTGCTATTTGTCGCTTTCCGAATGGCCCCAGCGTCGACCAGATTTCTGGAATCCTGGAATGATAGCCGATATCAGTCCTGTGCCCCTTCTTACCGGAGCACCCTACCTCGGTGTCAAAAGTCTGAACCGTTTGAATCAGGTGATGGCCCGAGATGCTTTGTCCGAGGATTGTGCGGAGGGTGTCATGCTGGACAGCGATGGAATCTTACGCGAAGGAACCATGTCCAACCTGTTTTGGGTGTCCGGTGGGGTGGTGCATACGCCTTGGCTAGAAAATGGTGGAATTATCGGAGTACAGCGCGATGCTATTCTGGCATGGCTCAGGACGCAAAATATTGCGACGCGTATGGGGGTTTATCGTTCTGAGGTGCTGCGCGGTGCGGAAGAAATTTTTTTCAGTAACAGTCTGATCGGCATTTGGCCGGTACGCCGTTTTCAAGGACGGGCCTTACCCGGAAATGCCGGTCTGATCGCTTCCATCTTACTCGCTTGGCATCAAGAAATGGGACTGTGCCCATCATGAAAAAGCGTCGGCACCTAGGCTTATGGCTGTTTATCGTGTTGCTGCTTGCTCCGATGGCCTATTATGGCTTTAGTATGTATGGGCCATTGCGGTTGCCGCATCCACAAACCCAAGTGGCGGTGACGTTGGGGAGTAGCGCTGAGCACAGCATGGCGATACTCACTAAAGCGGGAATTATTCAGTATCCGCGCGTTTTTCGATTGGCTTGGATGCTTGCAGGACGACCGGGTCTACAGGCGGGTTTGTATGTTTTTCGAGGCCGAACTAATCAGGCAAGCGTGTTGCATCGTCTGATTCAGGGTCAATCCACGCCGCTCAACGTGCTTATTGTACCGGGTTGGACCTTGTCTATGGTGATGCAGCAACTGCGCAAAAAATCGCCTTATCTCCGCGTTCAAGACCTGCCATTAGAAGCGCGAAGGTCTGATGCACTTTTCAAGGCAGGAATAGGTAATAAAAAGAGTGCGGAAGGCTGGTTGTTCCCCGATACCTATCGTTACGTGCCGGGAACCAGTGCCATCAGTGTGCTGCGGCGGGCTTATCTACGCATGAACCGTAATTTGGGCCGGCTCTGGAAACATCGCGCATCTGGATTACCGCTGGATGATCCATACCAGGCTTTGATTCTTGCCTCTATTGTCCAAAAAGAAGGCGCGCCCCCGGCACAGCAGGCTCGCATAGCGGCGATTTTTCTGAACCGGCTGCGTCAGGGAATGCCGCTACAGTCTGATCCGACAATTATCTATGCCCTAGGTAGCCGCTATACGGGCAAGCTGATCCCGTCGGAAATGCAGATCAAGAGTCCCTACAATACCTACATCCACAAAGGATTACCGCCGACGCCTATTGCTATGCCCGGTTTAAGCAGCTTGATGGCAGTACTTCATCCGGCGCATAGTGAGGACCTCTATTTTATCGCCCAAGGTACGGCGTACCATTACTCCGCGACTTATGCCGAACATATAGAGCAAATACACCGCTATCTTCAGCCGCCCAAAAATCCGCCCCAAGATGTTTCGCAAAAAGCCCATCATGCCTAATACTACCAAGACGTACCCAGGTTTTTTTCTCACTCTGGAAGGCATTGAGGGTGCAGGTAAGAGTTCCGCAGTATCCGTGCTCGCGGACTTCTGTAGGGCTCAGGGTTATGCTGTGGAAGTTACGCGTGAGCCGGGTGGTGGGCCTCTTGGTGAAGCACTTCGCACCATATTCCTCAATGATCAGTTACATCTGGGGGCGGAAGAGGAACTCCTGCTCCTGTATGCCGGACGTCGTGATCACTGGTTGCAGAGAATCCAGCCAGCCCTGATAGCTGGCAAAGTGGTGATTTGCGACCGTTATGAAGACTCAACCTACGCGTATCAAAGTGGTGGTCGTGGTATTGCCCCGGAAAGGATTGCGACATTAGCCGAGTGGGCCGGAATAACAAAAGCGCCCGATCTAACCCTGTGGTTGGATCTGAGTCCAGAATTAGGCGCGGAGCGGATTCGCGCCCGCAAGCTCGACCGCCTAGAACAGGAGGATATTCGGTTTTTTCGTCGGGCTCGCGCGGAATTTTTGCGTCGGCAGATGACAGAACCTCAGCGCGTACTTCAGGTGGATGCGGCGGAACCCCTCGCGCAGGTGCATGCGGCACTGATTCAACGGCTTGCGAAACGCTTGCAGGATCACTTCGCTTGAGGCCGTTTCAACCGGAAGCGCTGCAATGGAAACCGATTCAAGCACTGCTGACAGCCGGGTTGCCGCAAGCCATGCTCGCTGTAGGCCAAGCGGGTACTTTGGTTGGGCGCTATGTGGATATACTGCAGGCTTCGGCTTTGTGCTTTTCGCCATCAACGGATGGCTTCGCTTGTGGTGAATGCCGATCCTGTCATCTGCTGGCAGAACAGTCGCATCCGGATTTTTTAATGGTGAGCGCAGAACCGGGTAAAAAAATTGCTATTGATCAAGTTCGTCAAGCGACAGAGTTTTTAAGTTATACCCCGCAGGTAAGTGCACGCCGCTGGCTTCGTTTGGAACCTGGCGAGGCGATGACCGGAGCTGCCGCCAATGCATTGCTGAAAACGCTGGAGGAACCAGCATCTAGTGCGCACATTCTCTTGCTCAGCGAACAACCTTCACGTTTACTGCCGACCGTTCGCTCGCGTTTGCAACGCCTCCCTTTTCCCAAAGAAGACGCTGAAGAAACGGTTCAGTGGTTAAAAGCGCAGGGATTAGATGACGGTGCCGCCTGCTTATTGGCTCGCCAGTTCAACGGGCGACCCGTAAAAGCTCTTGCGAGTTGGCAATCGGGCTGGGCGGACCAGCGCGCTGAGTGGATGCGTACTTTGCTGGAGTTGCCAGAAAAGGGGCCGATAGCCGCACTCCGTATAGCGGATAGCTGGAGCAAGGCCGATATAGCGCTCTTACGAGAGTTTATCCTCAGTTTATTAAGCGATTTGATTCGATTACGTTATGGGCATCTGGACAAGATGGTACATGTAGACTATTTGGATGAGTTGCGTCCCGTGGCTGTGCTGGCCGATGTGGAAGGATTGTTTCGGGAGTTAGAGGTGTGGTTGCGCTTACCGGAAGCAATGGCCGGTAACGTCAACCTTGTTATGGTATTGGAAAAGCAATTATTGGACTGGATTGCTATTTGGCGGAGAGAAAAAAATCATGGAGCTCAAACCTGAAGGCAGTAGCGGGTCTGCGACAGCCATTTCTGTGGTATTGCGCGATCCGATGGCGGTGCAACGTTGTTTTATGCCGTCGATAAAAGGGGGAGGGATTCTGGTAGAGACGCCTAATTTGCTGCCTATGGGAACCGAAGTGCTCCTCATGATTACCCTTCCAGATAACCAACCCCGTGCTCCGGTGATGGGTAAAGTCGTGTGGGTTACGCCCGCTGAAAATCGCGATGGTCGTCCTCCGGCTATCGGCATTCAGTTTCAAAATGATCGCTCTGGTGCCTTGATTCGTATTCAGAACGCCCTCTCTGGGCTGCCTGCAAACCAAGGCGAGGTACTGACTTTTTAAATTCATGCCCGGAGCATTGCTCTGCTATGGTGGTCTGGGTTAAACTGCCCCCCCTCAGGAGAGGTGACCGAGCGGCCGAAGGTGCAGCACTGGAAATGCTGTGTACTCCAAAAGGGTACCGTGGGTTCGAATCCCACCCTCTCCGCCACAAATTTTACTTAAGCCATTGAAGCTGGGTGCGTGATGGGTAATCACCACGATAGGGCCTTCATGTTGATGCTCCGTGAACTGCTCTCCAGCCAGACGATGCTATCTTGATGCACTTTGAGGATCGCTTCTGGGGTGATACTCGTAAAATCCGCGTCAGAACTTACTTCGAAGTCGGGCATCAAACGCTGGCAGGCTCACATTTGGGTGTTGCAGGTGAAATCCGTCCAGAAGGTGGTGCCTAGAAAAATGATGGCAAGGCCCAAGATTCCGTGCCCACGATGACCCAGAATACGCAATTATGGATGATTGCAGGGTGCATCATGCTTATCGCGTCCGAAGGGATTCATAAAGCCCCGCATTATTGAGCAGGATATCCTTCAGCCCGCCTTGAATAGCGACGGAGTTTAATGCTTGGGTACTCATCAGGGTGTGGGCATCAAGTGCGCCCATGATCGCGTTCAGCAGTTCGGTTTTGAGATCCGGCGAATTGGCAAACTGTTCTTTGGTGTTGTTCGTGGCTTGCTGCCGGAGGGTTTCAGATTCCAGCAGCTTGCCCTTGATGACGCTGTTGACGTAGACGAGCTTGTCCTGATCGGTGAGTTCGCCATCAAACAGATCATTCAATTTCTCGATGATCTCGGCTATATAGGCTTTTTGTTTTTCCTGAACATGGCCACTGCCGCTATCCGTAATTGGGTAGAGTAGGGGCGTATCCCCTGTGTTGAGGGGCATGGAGATTTTGCCGAGGTGCTTTAGATGATGGTGGGTGAGCACGACTTTCGAGAGATCAATGCCTTCGCGTTCTCGACCAAATTCTAGGAGCGGGAGCAGGCGTTTGTAAAAAAGGGCGCGACTTTCAATGGCGGTATTGCCGTAATCGAAGATCTGCGACAGAAACGTGTACAGCCGTAGATAGGCGCCCATATCGCGCTTAAACAGGGTTAAGGTACTCAGCGCATCCTGTGCGCTTTCCACGCCCTGTCCGTCTGGTTGGTCTTGCGCGGTTTTGAGTGCGGCTTGGGCGGCTTTGTAGCGTTTCATGACCCGGTCCTGTACCGGCTCTAAAGCGGCGATAAGCTCGCGCTGTTGGGCGTTGGGGTTGAGTTCAACGGCTACCACTCGTTCCACTTCAAAATCATCATATAGACCGCTAGCGTCCAGCTTGGCGCGCAGGTCGAAGATGAGATTGGGGTCGGTAGTCGTCGCGAGTTCCGCTGTGGTGTAGTAGGTCTTAAAAGCGGCCAAGACGTCCTTTGCGTCATTCACAAAATCCAGCACATAGGTCGTGTCCTTGCCGGGATAGGCACGATTTAGACGCGATAGCGTTTGCACCGCCTGAATCCCCGCCAATCGCTTATCCACATACATACCGCACAACAGGGGTTGATCGAAACCAGTCTGGAATTTATTGGCGACTAGCAAAATTTGGTATTCATCGCCCTTGAAGGCTTCGCGGATGTCGCGGCCTTTGAGGTTAGGGTTGAGGGTGGCACTGTGTTCGGTAAAGGCATCCGGCCCGGATTCCGGGTCGTTCACTTCGCCGGAAAAGGCGACCAGCGTGCCGATGTGATATCCATGTTCCCGGATGTATTTCTGAATCGCCCGTTGCCAGCGCACCGCTTCCAGCCGGCTGGCGACCACCACCATGGCCTTGGCTTTACCCTGCAGCAATGGCGATACGAAAGTACGGAAGTGCTCAACCACGACTTCGACTTTCTGGGCGATGTTATAGGGATGCAATCGTACCCAGCCCAGAATCGACTTCAGTGCGGTGCTACGATCCACTTGGTGTTCGTCGATCTCTTGGCCGTTGTGGGCGAGTTTGAAGGCTAGTTTGTAAGCGGTGTAGTTCTGCAGCACATCGAGAATGAATCCCTCCTCGATGGCCTGACGCATGGAGTACACATGAAAGGGTAGGGGTACATTATCCTCTGCCGGTTTGCGGGAGGGATCGGGACGCGTGCCGAACAATTCCATGGTTTTATTCTTAGGGGTGGCGGTATAGGCGACAAAGGTAATGCCGCCATCGTCTGCGCGGGTGGACATTTGTGCAGCGAGGATGTCTTCGGTGCTGATTTCGCCACCGTCGTTCAGTTCGGCCAACTCTTCGGGGTTCAATACGGCTTTGAGTTGGGTGGCGGCTTCGCCGGTTTGCGAGCTGTGGGCTTCATCGGCGATGACCGCAAAGTGTTTGCCTTGGGTGGCGGCCAGATTACGCACCGCTTCCAGCGCAAAGGGGAAGGTTTGAATGGTGCAGACCACAATTTTTTTGTCGCCCGATAGGGCCTCGGCGAGCTGGCTGCTTTTGCTGCCATCTTTGTGGGTGATGGTCGCCACCACCCCGCTGGTACGCTGAAAATCGAAGAGCGCTTCCTGAAGCTGGGCGTCAATCACATTGCGGTCAGAGACCACCAGAACGGTATCAAAGAGCTTCTGGTGTTGGGCGTCATGCAGTTCCGCCAGAAAATGCGCGGTCCAGGCAATGGAATTGGTTTTACCCGAACCCGCAGAATGCTGAATGAGATACTTACTACCCGGCCCATCCTGCAGTACGGCCGTTTGCAGCTTGCGAGTCACATCCAACTGATGGAAACGCGGGAAGAGGATTTTATGAATGTGCTTTTTGGAATCCCGCTGCGCGATCAAATAGCGACCAAGGATCTCTAACCAGCTTTCCCGCGCCCACACCTGTTCCCACAGGTACGCAGTACGGTGACCGCCGTTGAGATTGGGTGGATTCCCCGCCGCACCCTCATCACCCTGATTAAAGGGCAGGAACACCGTGGCCGGACCGGACAGCTTGGTTACCATCTGCACTTCGGTATTGCTGACCGCAAAATGCACTAAGGCGCCGTTGGGGAAAGACAGTAATGGCTCAGCGGCTTGGCCTTTGGGTTTGGGGTTACGGTCGAAGCGATATTGATCCACCGCATCGTGAATGCTTTGGGTAAAATCGGTTTTGAGTTCCGCTGTAGCAACGGGTATGCCGTTCAGGAACAAGCCCAGATCGATGCTGTTCTCGTTGTGCAACGAATAACGCAACTGCCGTACTACGCGCAGCCGGTTGGTGGCATAGCGCGCCAGAATATCGGGATTGATTGCCAACGCCGGTTTGAACTGCGCGAGTAAAAGAGGGGCTTTCAGACCCAAAAGCTCAATGCCGTGGCGCAGAACATCCAGAGTACCGCGTTGATCGAGCTGATCGCGCAGCCGCGACAACAAGGTTTCACCGGCTTTAGTACCGTGATTTTTCAGGAGGACTTCCCAAGCTTTCGGCTGCGTTTCTTGTATCCAAGCCAACACATCCGCCGGAAACAAGGCCCGTGCGCGGTCATATTGCGCGGCATCACCCTCGGCATAGAGCCAGTTGTGTGCGGCGAGGTGCTCGCAAATCTCGGTCTCAAAGCGGATTTCTTTGTGGATGCTCATATTTGTGTACCGACCTTAGTTCCGTCCGATCAATTGGGCGCCGTTGGCTTTGAGTTCTGCCAAAGAGATAAAGCGCGCTTGTTCGGCGACGATCTTTTTCCGGCGGGCCTGCACTATCTCCTCATGCCAAAACGGCGAGGCTGGCTCATGCGCCGCATGGGTAAGCGAATCCCAAAGGGCTTCCATGGTCTGCAACTGTTCTTGCGTAGTCATGTTTTCAATGTCGATGGGTTGCATGGTGATTCCTGATCGGGGCTGTCTTGAGTGATTGCCTTAAGTTATAACGCATAGGTGAAGCGTACACTATGGCGGCGCTGTAATGGCTCATCAGCGGCCTAAACGACACAATGGACAATCGCGTTGTCACATCGCTGCCCGCACATCAATCTGGCCGGTGACAGCGGCGGAAATCAGCGCGGAGCGGCGTTCCTGAAAGAGGTCGATGGCACGTTGGGCTTCGGTGGTGAGAGTGTCGAGCTTAGCGGTTTCATCTTTGATGAATGCAATGATTTCATGCTGTTCACTGAGAGGAGGTATGGCAATTACGAATTCTCGAATTATTCCTTGACCGATCTTTTTCATGGAAGGGCTTGTACCTGTCGCATCCCGTTCAATTTGATACCGAACATTTGGGGAACGCAATGACAGCACAAGAAACTCACCCTCAACTCTTTCTGGTTTTGCACGAAAGCGATAGAGCAGGTCAGACAAAAGAAGACGGGGCCTTACCTCTGCTACGAATGTTGCCGATCCTACGAGTTCAAGCGTGTTGCCCCTGCTCATGAGAATGTCCCTAGGCTTGATCTCGTAGATTGGCTGGGGTTCCAGTTCTAGAGGTAGTCTCTTTTGTTCATTGTAATCAAATTGTTCGCGATTTACACAGCCAACTTTGAGGACACCCCATTCGTCCTCTGCGGCTGGTTCACTCCAACATTGCGGTGACCATCCCTGCTCGATCTTGGTGATGGAATACTTCAACGGCTTAACCTCCCAATGCGCGGGCACATCGCCGAGCCACTCAATGCCGGAGGGTTTCATGGGGGCGGCGGGGTTTAGACCTTTGGTGACGGCGTGGGAAATGACGGCTTGGCGTTTTTCTTTGAGCAGTTCGATCAACCGCCGCTGTTCTGTCACCAGTGCATCAATCTTCGCTGTCTCGCGGTCAAGAAAGGCGAGGATCGTCTTCTGCTCATCAATTGGAGGGACACCAACACCGATTGGCTTGAGAATGTCCCAGTTGATCGCACAACGGTGCTCGAGAATCCCATTCCCAAAAGATTGAGCGTAGGTCTGAAACGCACGGTTTTCAAAGACACGGTATGCGAAGCGCGATTCAACCACGCAGCCCTGAGGTTTCAGCACGATGTAAACAGGGCTACATACGCCGTCATAATCTGACAACCCATAGGAACCTATCCCGTAGTTCATGCTGTTGATGACAAAATCGCCCTGAGCAACCATTTTGCACTTGCTCAAATCTTCCGGCTTCTTATTCCCAACATCTCCCTTTTCCGCATATGGGATAATTCCTACGTTTGCCATCAACGAAAGGTAATCCTGACACGTTGCGCCCTCATTTTTTGCGGTTCGCTCATGGACAATTGCGCGGCAAGGGAGTACCTCCCAATGCGCCGGCACCTCGCCCAGCCATTTCACACCGCTGTCTTTGTATTCGGGATAACGCGGGAAACTCATGCGGCTGCTCCTCGTGCGGCTTGCACGGCATGTTGCCAAAGGGCTTCGTGTTCCCACAACGGCGGGAAGCCCATGTGGATGCGGGAGATTTGCGGATTAGCGTCTAGCAGGCGAACAAGCCGTTCTGCCCAGTGACTTTCGGGATTAATTTGTTGCATGAGGGTTTCAATCACGACCAATTGCAGGTAGAGCCGACGCTGTGGGCTGAGCGTTGGGGTTGTCTCTGAGCGTGCCCCGCTGGGGATGGCGGTGGGTATCTGTGGCCAATGGCTGGGGGGTTTTTTAGGTAGTACGGGGTAACTACCAAACTCACGGTTCCATACGCGCATGTGGTGGGCGCACAGATTGCGTAAATCAGATAGGCTGCGGAACCAGGAGCTTAAAACGGTGTGATGCCCGCCGAAGTGCTGGCTAATACGGTTGGTATCCGCCTTATTTCGTACATGAGCGAACAAGATGGAGATGACCTTAAACGTCAGTAATTCCATAGCCATCCATACGGGCGGCTGTTCGGGTGCTGCGGTGTATTTTTCACGGTAATGCGCTAAAAACGCTTCAACATCGCGCGCTTGGGCTTCTGGCGTGAGGGCGGGCTTAGCAAAAGCGGTCATTTACATAAACCCCAAACGAAAAAACCCGCCAAAGTGTGCATCGTGGAGAGGCATGGCGGGTGTATTGCCAAGTATGCTAGTTCGATCCCTGCGCTGCGTCAACACGGGAACGGGCTTATTTTTTGGCGGTATTCCTGAAGTGAGCCGCATTTTTATCATGCCGATAGCCCGCCGATCATGCTTAAAATCCGGTCGGTGCATTGCTTGAGATCGCTTTTCTTTGAGCAGTTCGATCAACCGCTGCTGCTCGGCCTCCAGTGCATCAATCTTCAAAGTCTCGTGGTCAATTTGACGCTTAAATGGCTCGACGCTCCAATGCGCCGGTACCTCGCCCAGCCATTCCACGCCGCTGTCTTTGTATTCGGGATAACGCGGGAAACTCATGCGTTCTCTCCGGTGTCGGCGGCTTCGCCCGCATCTTGCAGGTAAAACTCATGTAACTTGCTTTGCAGCAGCGCTTTGTCGGGCAACTGCGTGGCGTAGGCGGCAATCAGCGCGGGTGAGGCGGTGCGGCTCAGGGCGTATTCGACCACCTCGTCGTCTTTGCTGGCGCACAGCAGTACGCCAATGGCTGGGTTTTCATGCGGCTTTTTGGCATCGCGGTCCAAGGCCTCCAGATAAAACGACAACTTGCCGAGGTATTCGGGTTCAAAGCGGCCGACCTTGAGTTCAAAAGCCACCAAGCAGTTCAGACCCCGGTGGAAGAACAATAGATCCAGCGCAAAATCACGCCCGCCCACTTGCACCGGAAACTCGGAGCCGACAAAACAGAAGTCGCGACCCAGTTCAATCAAAAAGGCTTTGAGTTTGGTCAACAGGCCCTGGTGCAGGTCGCGTTCGCTGTGGCCTTCGGGCAGTCCGAGAAATTCGATCATGTAGGCGTCTTTGAAGATTTGCAGTGCCTGCGGGTGGGTTTGTCTCACCACTGGTGAGACTTTTACCGGACTGAGCACTACGCGCTCAAACAAAGCGGCTTTGAGCTGACGCTCCAGCGCAAAACTGTCTGCGGATGCTGGGTCGGGCAGCGTGTTCATGCGGTGAGCCCTTGGATCATGCGCAGGATGTTGTCGGTCACGCCTTTCAGTTCGGCATCAATCTCTGCCAATGGGCGCGGCGGTTTGAACACGTAAAAATGGCGGTTGAACGGAATCTCGTAGCCGATTTTGGTTTTGTCGGGGTCGATCCAGGCATCGGGCGCGTGGGGCAGCACTTCGCGCGCAAAGTAGGTTGCTACGTTTTCACTGAGCGGCACGTTTTCGGTGTCCCGCAGGGATGTATCTGCCACAGGTTTGCCTTTGGCTTTGCCCTTGGTGGCCAGCACGATGTTGCCGGCTTCATCGCGCTGCGGGCGCTCGATGGTGATGCTGCGGTAGCCAAAATCCTCATTCTTGAAAATGCGGCTGATGGGGGTGTTGATGCCGTCCACGTCCTGACTGACTTCTGCAAACTGTCCAAACAGCCGGGTGATTTCGTCGATATGTTCTGGACTGAGTTCGCGGCGTTTGCTGCCGAGGCTTTTGCGCATTTTTTGCCAAAAGCGACTGGCATCAATCAATTGTACTTTGCCTTTGCGCGCGGCGGCTTTGCGATTGCTGACAATCCAGACATAAGTACTGATACCGGTGTTATAAAACATATCCGTGGGCAGGCTGATGATGGCCTCGACCAGATCATTTTCCAGCATGTAGCGGCGAATTTCGCTTTCACCCGAACCCGCGCCGCCAGTGAACAGCGGCGAACCGTTGAGCACGATACCAAAGCGGCTGCCGCCATCCACGGCGGGGCGCATTTTGGCTACAAGGTGCAATAAAAACAGCAGCGAGCCATCGCTCACGCGCGGCAGGCCGGGGCCAAAGCGGCCATTAAAACCCATTTGTTCGGCTTCTTTGCGAATCTCTTTTTCGATTTTCTTCCATTCCACGCCAAAGGGCGGATTGGAGAGCATGTAGTCAAAATGTTTGCCGTATAAACCGTCGGCGGATAGGGTATTGCCGAAGATGATGTTGGCGATGTCTTGCCCTTTGATGAGCATGTCGGCCTTGCAGATGGCGTAGGATTCGGGGTTGAGTTCCTGCCCGTACATCACCAAGCGCGCATCGGGGTTGAGGCTGGTGAGATGCGCATCGGCCACGCTCAACATGCCGCCGGTGCCCGCTGTGGGGTCATAGAGCGAGCGCACCACGCCGGGTTTGGTGAGTGCTTCGTCATCTTCAATAAACAGCAGATTCACCATCAGCCGGATGACTTCGCGCGGGGTGAAGTGTTCGCCTGCGGTTTCATTCGAGAGTTCGGCAAACTTACGGATCAGTTCCTCAAATACGCTGCCCATTTCTTCATTGCTGACGGCATCGGGGTGCAGATCAATATGGGCGAATTTTTCGGTGACGAGATACAGCAATCCCGCCTTGGCGAGCTTGTCGATTTGGGTGTGAAACTCAAAACGCTCGAAAATATCCCGCACTTCCGGCGAGAACGCTTGCAAGTAAGCCCGCAGGTTTTCGCCAATGTGATCCTGATCGCCCATGAGCTTTTTTAAATCCAACGGCGAGGTATTAAAAAAGAGCTGTTGGGACGCGCGCCGCAAGAAGGGCTCGGGGTTGATGCCCGCCTTCTCACGCTGCGCCAATTCGGCCAGCACGGCAGGCTTGGTGGCTTCCAACACGCAATCTAATCGGCGCAACACCGTAAAAGACAGAATGACTTTGCCATACTCCGATTGCTTGTAATCACCACGCAGCAGATCTGCTACGGACCAGATAAAAGGGGATAGATTCGCGTTGGACATGGGAGGGGTTGTTACCCATTCAAGTGAGAGATGATTGACCAAATACCTGCGTTAGATAGTCACCCAGTATCTTTGACGTAAGTCCTTTAGGCAACTCCAAGGGAGAATGCTTGCGGTCGATAGACTGGATACTGTATAAATATATAGCTACTGGTTATGGCGAGTATTCCGATGCCAAAAGCTCATACAAAGTCCCATAGTTACTGGTCCTAAACAGAAACGCGATCAATTAGAGATCCTTTGCTCCGTACTGCTGTCTGTATCGACTTTCCCGCTCTGGCGGCAGAGGTGGATCGTGATCAGGAGCGTGCTCTCGCTAAATCTGACCAGCAAGTGGTATAGCTAGGCGATTTGTTGCCGCGTTTCATGGACCAGTCGCGTTGTCCCTGTAATCCAGCGACGCCCGGTTGCAAGGCGTTATGCCCAAAGCGGGTATGGATAGCATCCAGAGTTTTCATCAGCTGATCCGAGCGTATATCGAGCGCTTCGGCGGCAAAGAGATCCCTTTGCTGCTGATGGACGGAACGGATCTCCGTCAGATGTACGCCGGCCTTGGCGTAGGCGAACTGGGGACGATAGATGTGGCGAAGTCCGGATAGCGCGGCCTTTATCAATATGCGCGTATCCTGACTAGGTATAGCGAGCGCGACCGTTTGTGAGGCGTGGTATTGTGGTTTGTCAGGCCGGAAGGGGGTGGTGCGAATATCTATGCGTACTGCGCCGCATATGGATTCTTGCTGGCGCAATTTTTGGGTAGCTCGAACTGTATAGACGTTGATGGCTTCTGCTAAATCTTCTATCCGGGTGACGGGCCGGCCAAAAGAACGGGAGGATTGAATCTCTTGTTTGGTGGGTGCGATTTCGGTGAGTGCGATGCAGGATTCTCCCTGCAATTCTCGTATAGTCCGCGCCATCAGGATGTTGAAGTGCTGACGCATCCAAACAGGATGCGTTTGCTGAAGATCCCAAACGCTTTGTATACCCTGCGAAGCCAGCTTTTCTGTCAGCCTTCGACCCACACCCCAGACTTCCGACACCGGAAGATTTTGCAATAAGGTTTGCCGAGTTTGCGTGTTCAGGGATTCCCAATTGCAGACGCCCTGATACTCGGGATATTTTTTGGCAACATGATTGGCGAGCTTGGCAAGGGTCTTGGTTGCGGCAATACCTACCCCAACTGGTAATCCCAACCATTGCCGGATCTTGAGTCGGGCGGCTTGTCCTATGCGGGATAAATGCGCTGGTGCAAAACCGCGTAAATCCAGAAAGCATTCGTCGATACTGTAGACTTCTTGAATGGGGCTGAAAGTCGAAAGTATGCGCATCATGCGATTACTCATATCCGCATACAGTGCATAGTTGCTGGACATGGCAATAATGCCTTCCTGCTGAGCCTGTTTTTGTAATTGAAACCACGGGGTGCCTATAGCAATACCCAAGGCCTTTACTTCTGCCGAGCGCGCGACGACGCAGCCGTCATTATTGGAAAGCACCACCACGGGCCGCCCTTCCAGATCTGGACGAAATACTCGCTCGCAGGACACATAAAAATTGTTGGCATCAATGAGGGCAATAGCCATGTGAGCCTCAGACGCGATGTAATACGCGGGTGACTACGCCCCAGATGCAAAGCTCTTGTCCTTCATTCAGCACAATATCCGGAAACTCCGGATTCTCGGCGACGAGATGGACGACCGTGTCGATTTGACGTAAACGTTTAACGGTTAATTCCCCATTGATGGCCGCTACTACGATTTTGCCATCTACAGGAGTAATCGCCCGATCCACAATGATTTCATCGCCATCAAAAATTCCGGCGTCGCGCATGGACCAGCCAGTAACGCGCAAAATAAAAGTGGCTTCCTTGTGCTGGATCAGGTGTGTATTCAGATCAATCTGGTTTTCGATATAGTCATCCGCAGGCGATGGAAACCCAGCAGCAATGCGAGATACCATGAGCGGCAGTGTTCTCTTGCCATGAAGGCGGCCCACGGGCCGTGGTGATGAAGCCATCATGTTCCAGCGATCCAGTGCGCTTCCAAAGAGATCAAGATCGACAATCGTTGATGTTTTTTGAAGGTTTTTGCGAATGTGCATGGCATTAGGGGGCGCTCTGTAACTAAATACTATATATTTATACAGTATTTCGTCTATCTATGCTATAACTATTCACAAAAGATGCTGTAACGAACGATAAGAAAGGGCACTTCGTCATCGGGCGTGACGGTATGACGCGCTGGGGGCAGGGAATAGGCACCCAATGCAAATAGCGGCATACGTTTTCAAGTGATTCCTGAAGTTAAAAAACCGCCGAGACTGAAAGGGATGGTCTCGCTATAATGAGATCATGATAGTCAGTCAATTTGCGATAGTAACTCTCATTAGCTTGGCCATTACCTTGGGCGTTGCGACCACGGGCTCTTTTTTTCGTCCAGATGCTTGGTACGAGCGCTTACGCAAACCCAGAGGGACGCCGCCGCCCTAGGTTTTTCCATTGGTGTGGACGCTGCTCTACATTCTCATGGCCTTTTCAGCGGCTTTGGTGTATCTCAGTCCTGAGAGTTCTTGGCGTGTGGCTGGTTTGATTTTCTATGCATTGCAATTGCTCGCCAACGCGGCATGGTCTTGGATATTTTTTAGAAAGCACCAAATTCTTTGGGCGCTGGGCGACTTGATATTGCTGTTATTACTGGTACTGGTCTGTCTGGGGATTTTCGCTACGATCAGCGCTACGGCTGCGTGGTTGTTACTACCCTATGTAATCTGGCTTTTAGTTGCCCTTTATTTAAATGCAGCAAGCTGGTGGCTGAATCGAAATAATATAACTTTTTGAGTGTCTGGCTAGAGATCTAAAAACGGTCTAAATTGCCTAATAATTTGTAAAATAATGATTTTATATCATTTTTCTATGCAGCTTGGTAAAGTCATGGAGTCTTATGCCGATTGCTGAAAGCTACACGATGCAGGTGCAAGATCTGCTTGTGCAGGTCGTGCGTAAGTCCATAAAAAACTTGCATCTCCGGGTCTATCCGCCGAATGGTGCGGTGCGGGTGACGGCACCTTGGCAGATAACTGAAGAAGCGATTCGTGCTGAAGTGTTAGCCCGACTGACTTGGATCAAAAAGCATCAACGAAATTTTCAGCAACAAGAGTCTGTTGCTCCGCTGAACTATGTCTCTGGAGAAAAACACTATTATTGGGGAGAGCCCTATTTCCTGCGCGTCCATCCTGTTGCTCATGCCGGCCATATTCAGTTGCAGGGTCCGAATTTCATGGATTTGTATTGTCGACCAGAGGCTAGTCGTATCAATCGGGAAGCCCTCGTCGAGGCTTGGCATCGACAGGCCCTGAAAGAGCGCATTCCCGCCCTCATCGCCCATTACGAACCGTTGATGGGCGTCAGAGTGGCTGAATGGGGAGTGAAACGCATGCGCACCCGTTGGGGAACTTGTAATATTCCTGCGCGCCGTATCTGGCTCAGTTTGGGACTGACTCTGCACCCTGAAATTTGTCTGGAATATGTGGTCGTTCACGAAATGGCACATCTCCTCGAACGTCTGCACAATGACCGCTTTAAAGCGATCCTCGACCGCACCATGCCCGACTGGCGCCGAGTGAGAAGCCAGCTCCGATAATATAAAAATATCAAAAGATACAAGGTAATGGGTATTTCTCTGACCGTGATCCTGTTCCACGCAATCGCTACGGGTGACAATGTTGCGCCGATTACGGGCTAATGCTTTCCTGACATTCGGCTTTGCCGTATATCAAAACTACCAACGCACGAGACTCCAACGACTTAGCATTGAGGCATTGAGCGGCAAGTTGTCTTTCATTAAGGATGGAATTATGGCCTTGCCAAAAAAGCTAACAGCGTCTAATTCGCTCGGGCAGCTTACAACCTTTTGGAGATCAATATAATTATGAAACGGTTCCTCATCCTTGCAGTATTAGCCATCCCGACAGTTGCCAGTGCGAATAGTCTAACTGCTGGACTGGATAACATTGGCGTTTACGGTCAGATCGTAGGCACTCCGACCACGCTTTCAGCGACCGTGCCAGGTTATGGTTCAGCAACCGCTTCAGGCGGAAATACCACGGGTGGCATCGGTGTCAGTGCAACCGGTATCAATCGACAGCTATGGTTTATGCATTTGGGTTTTAACTACGCTTTTGGACCGGCCATAGATGGTGGTTCCGCGAAATTCACGAGTGCTGACGGCGTTTCTGAAAGCGGCAGCGGCTCGGCAAACGATCATGGCCACTCCCTGCAGTTCAACGCCCGATTGGGCAAAGCTTTTGAAGTCGCCCATAATGTCATTGTTGGTCCCTATATCGGGTATCAGTACGCCAAGTTCTCTCTAGGCCTAGATGGTTATTCAGCAAGCTATGGAAACAATGCCTTCGGAGGTGGTGTATACGCAGCCATGGCACCGACTAACCAGATTACGCTGAGTGGTCATATTGGTTATTTGGCGGGTGTTTCAGCAACGGCTACCGGCGCGACCCACACCCCTAGTTCTGACGTCTTGCAGGTCGGTGCAAAAGCAGATTATCGCTTTGATCCGAACTGGAGCGGTTTTATTGGCGTGGATTACGATAGATATTCAGCCTCTGATCAAGTAAATGCATCGGTTGGTAGCGTGCACATCAATGATGTGCGTGGCTTGGTAGGCATGGCGTACCACTATTAACCACTCTAGTGTTCTAATCTTCGACACATGGTGCTAGTCATACCTTCAAGGCGGATCACCGCCCCGTCAGTCATGCGGATATTTTTATGCCCAGAATTCGTCTGGGCTTATGCTCTCCAATGGCCGGGGAGGGATCGAAATACAACACCGAAAGGGAATACGATCCGGTGCTCCTTGAACACTGACTAGCCCCTGGCCGCCTGAGTTATTCAGGCACTTAAACAGAGGGCTTAATCATGGAACAGAAAATCGTAACCGAAAATATGACGCTATGGGATGCAGTACGGGCCGAGCGCAACGCACTAGGAGATTATCGCGGTATTATTGCCGACGATAAACACTATATCGCGCCACCTACCGACGAATGGAAAGAATACCGCAGCACCCGTATCGCCAAAGCTGGATGCGGAACTTCAGGAAGGCCAAAAGGCAAAAATAAAGGCCCAAGCGAAATGCTCAAGCCTTTGATTTTATTGGTCGGGGCGATAGGATTCGAACCTACGACATCCTGCTCCCAAAGCAGGCGCGCTACCAAGCTGCGCTACGCCCCGTCGCCGCAGAGAATAGCCTCTCGCCCCTCTGCGGTCAATCTAAACGAGAGAGTTTGCGACGCAGGCGATCCAGCTCGCTGCGAGCAAGCGCTATACCGTCGTTCAAACGCTGACGTTCCTTGTCGCTGAGCTCCCTACCTTTTTGCACGAGCTCTTCACTGTATATGGCGATGGTATCCAGTAATTCTTCGACGCGCTCATTCATGTGCTCTCGCGAGGTAACGACTCGATCCCATGCGCGGTTTGCTTGATGGCGTAACTGTTCGCGAGTGCGTTCACCCGTTTGTGGTGCAAATAGTAGTGCTGCAACGGCACCTGCCGCCGCACCGGCCAGCAAAGCGGCACCTAAGGCGCTATAACCGATACTGCGGTCGTTATCGTCGTAATCCATCATAATGAGACTCCTTCATCAGGTGATGACAGTGGGGGCCTTGCGGCCCGTCAGTTTTTCGATACGCGTTAGATCTTTGCCGAGGCTGATCAGGTCATGCAACACCCGTTGTGGATCTGCATGTTGCCGCGCTGGATCTTTTTCCAGATATTCGTGATAAATACGTAGGGTGGCACCTTCTGTCCCGGTACCTGATAAACGAAAAATCAGTCGGGAGTTATCTTCAAAAATGATGCGTAACCCTTGGTGCGCGCTAACACTCCCATCTATGGGGTCTGTATAGACAAAATCATCTGCAATCTGAATCCGCCTTCCCGCCAGCGTTTGTCCAGGGAGAACGGGCAATTGGGCCGTGATGACCCGCATGATTTCTTCCCCGACTTCCGCTGGTATGCCTTCATAATCGTGGCGCGTGTAGTAGTGTCTCCCGAAGCGCTGCCAGTGTTGTGCGACAATATCGGCCACAGACTGACCCGTAGCGCTCATGATGGACAACCAAGCAAGAATCGCCCAGAGCCCATCCTTCTCCCGAACATGATCGGAGCCGGTACCAAAACTTTCTTCACCGCAGAAGGTGATTTTACCGGCATCTAGCAGGTTGCCGAAGAACTTCCATCCCGTGGGCGTTTCATAGCTTTTGATACCCAGCGCCTGAGCCACTACATCAGCGGCTTGGCTGGTAGGCATAGAACGGGCAATGCCTTTCAGCCCACTTTTATAGGCCGGTATGGTCGTTGCGTGCGCTGCCAAGACCGCTAGGGAATCACTGGGCGTCACAAAAAACTTCCGACCCAGAATCATGTTGCGGTCGCCGTCACCATCGGAGGCAGCGCCAAAATCCGGTGCATCCTCGCTGAATAAGTAATCTGCCAAGGGCTTGGCATAGACTAGGTTGGGGTCTGGATGACCTCCACCAAAATCGCTAAGTGGTATCCCATTCATGACCGTACCGACTGGCGCGCCGAGTCGCTTCTCGAAAATTTCGTGGGCATAGGGGCCAGTGATGGCGTGCATGGCGTCAAAGCGCATCTGGAAGGAGCCTTGAAGCAGGCGACTGAGTGCATCAAAGTCAAATATTTTCGCCATTAATGCGGCATAGTCATGAACAGGGTCGCAAACTTCAACACGCATGTCGCCTAAGGAAAAAACGCCGTCTTGGTCGATATCGACGTCTGCCGTATCCAGAATTTGATAGCGCTGAATGGATTTGCTCGCGGCCCAGATGGCTTCCGTGATTTTTTCCGGTGCAGGACCACCGTTAGCCGTATTATATTTGATGCCAAAGTCTTGGTCAGGCCCGGCAGGATTGTGGGAAGCACTCAGAATGATCCCGCCATGCGCGTGATGCGCACGAATGACCGCCGAGACCGCAGGCGTAGAAAATAGACCGCCCCGTCCAACCATGACCTTTCCCCAGCCATTGGCTGCAGCCATGCGAAGAATGATCTGTATGGCCTGACGATTATAAAAGCGACCATCTCCGCCCAGAACAAGTGTTTTGCCAGCGCGATCCGGGATAGCTTCAAAAATGGATTGAACAAAGTTTTCGAGATAATGAGCTTGTTGAAAGACTTTTACTTTTTTTCTGAGGCCCGAAGTGCCAGGACGCTGATCTTGGAAAGGTTGGGTAGCTATAGTCAGCGTTTTCATAGGGATGCCTCAGGGTTCAAGGGGTAAATCAATAATGGTTGTTTTTCGACTGGCATCCGTACGGATCCAAGCCGTGTATCCGCCAATCTGCCAAGAACTGACAACGGTACCGCCCTCGCTAATAGCTTTTTCACTCGCCCGGACGACATCGGGGTCTGAAGCTTCATCCCAGTCTGCGGTAACGTGCCGCCGCAACAATTCTTGCGGGTCCAGTTCTCCCGATTCAAAAATCGCCTGAGCATCAGGAGATACGTAAATAGACCCCAGTTCAAAAAGCATTTTCTTTTCCATATGTTCCTAAGTATAGCAAAATAAACAAATCATAAGGCGAAACCTTGGGCACGCAGAAAATCACGGCTGGGTGCTGCGCATTGATTCATTAGGGCGATTCGATGCGGGTTACGTCGGGCGCGGCGCGCCCAGATGCGCGGGTTTTCCAGCCCAGCGGCGGCATAAACTTGTTCAGATGGAAAAAAACAGGTCCGCAAAAACTGTCGGAAGACTTCACGTAGTACCGGGCTGATCATGCGTTTTTTCAGAGGATGCATAGCCTGACTGCGCATCTGAATCGTGGTGCGCGCAAAGGCCATATGTCGGGCTTCTTCGCGCATGTGTACATGAGTGATAGCCAGTACCGCTGCCGGCAGTTCTTTTTGCGCATAGATGAGGCGGTTCATTCGATCGGGAACATTCTCGCCAATCAGAATAGTTGCCCAGAACGCCGCCGAACCTTCTGGAGCATAACGCGCAAACAATCGAGCAAGTGCTGGTCGTTCATTTAACGGGGTCATGAAAGGCAGGTGAGAACGCCTTTGCAGTTCAAGAAACATCAGACTATGTCCGACTTCTTCGCGTAATTCGTGGAGTTGATAGTGGTAACTCGTCGAATCTCGATACATTTCCTGCAGAGAGTTGGCGCTGAGTCTTTGAATAAACAAGGCTTCTAGCCAAAGACCGAGTTCACAGAAGGAGACAAATTCGACTTGGGACAAGCGTATGCGTTCTTCTTCGCGCAACTGCGCGTACTCGGGAACTCCGTGTAGCGAAACCAGGTTTTCGGGAAGCCAAGCGCTTTCTGCGTTCAGAGATTCCCACGGCACGGTTGCGACGGGGTCGCGATACTGGGCGCTGTGTGTGCTCAAACGGTTGACCAGTGCGTCATGGTGGCGCTGGATCTGGGTTTGGACAGGAATACGTTGCGCTAAAGTCATAAGCCATTGTGCCACGGTCTAGAACCGGCTCCAAGCCTTCCAGGGGGCGCGTTGCAGATCGCGACGCACGACGGCAATGGTTTCGCCAACGGTATAGCGCGGTTGCCACCCCAATGCTTGCCGAGCACGCTCAATATCAACAATGAGCGGATTTTCGAGGACCTGAATCCAGCCCGGATCACCCAGTGCTCGACTGAATGGGCGCAAAGAGCGATGGATGCGGTGTAACTGTTGAGGAGATAAGGGCAGACGCCATTTTCTGGGGATGGATGACCAGGGTATTGGGTCGGGAGCGGCGATATTGAATATACCGCTTCGCCCATAGGTTAATGCTGCGAGGAAGGCGGTCACTGCGTCGTCCTCGTGTAGGCACTGGATAGGCAGATCCGGGTTTTTTAGCTTGAGGGTAAAGGGGCTGGTTGCAATATCGTTCACTAATTTTTGGCCGTGAGGACCGATAATGGCGTGCAGGCGTAATCGGGTAAACGCGGTGTGCGTCTGTTGCGTCACAAAATCGTCCAGCCAGTTTTCGAGGTCCCCTTTATCTTCGCTATAGGCGAAACCCGGTACGGGTCGGCAAGGCCAGGACTCATGAATCGGCACCGGGTTGTCTGGCCAAGCTCCATAAGCTGCGACGCTGCCAGAATAAATGACTTGCCTAACACCCGCTGCGGATGCGGCCCTAAAAAGGTTTTGGCTGCCGCGCAAATTGATATCGCGCATTTCATCACGCCATCGAGATTGAGGCCCAAGGTGTGGGCTCAGCACCATAAAAGCCAGATGGATAACGCAGTCGATGCCCGCGAGCACAGGGACAAGTTGCGGGCTTCGGATGTCCATGATCAGGACTCGGAGCTTGGGGTGTACTATCGGCGGTGTGCAGCGATCCAGAGCAATCAGCTCTTGCACATCCGACCGGTGCAAAAGTGTGGGTATGAGCGCGGCGGCTGTATGACCCGCCGCTCCGGTTATCAGAATACGCATTAGTTGTGATGGATATCCCGTAGGGCAGGGAGAACCTCTTTGGCCAGGAGTTCCATGGAACGGCGCGTAACGGCGCTGGGAACCATGCCAGCACCCACAGCAAGGATCAGTCGGTCTACTCCTGCCCGAGCATAACGAGACAGCTTCTCGCGGCAGGTGGCGGGATCACCGACTACCACCATGCCCATAGTCTCTAAAAGCCGCAAGTTGAGGCCGCGCCGCAATAGTGGCTCCAGAAAACCGAGGCGGTGATAGTACTCATAACTTTCTCGAAGTTGTGCCAGCACCGGTCGAGTTTGATCCAGCAACCGCTGATAGTACCAAGTAAATCCTTCCCCAAGTCGGCGCGCCTCTGCGCCATCTTCTAGACACAGGCAGCCTATGGTCATTGCAAAACCATTATTCTGACCCGGTTGTAGGGTGCCCAGGCCATGCTGCTGATGCCAGCTTTTTTTGTAGACGCGCAAATCCTGTTTGATGAGAAACCAGGGCTTGAAAGGGCCGGAGAGCACACCGATGCCTTCCTTTGCCGCCCATT
Source organism: Acidithiobacillus sp. (assembly GCA_041676785.1). Lineage (GTDB taxonomy): Bacteria > Pseudomonadota > Gammaproteobacteria > Acidithiobacillales > Acidithiobacillaceae > Acidithiobacillus. The sequence continues at coordinate 125,782 of JBAYRF010000004.1, forward strand.
GAAAGGTGTCAGGACTGACAGCCGCAGTCCAGATGGGCGGATGTGGTTGCTGAAGTGATTTGGGTAAAACATCCAAGCTCTCAAATTGATAGAGTTTGCCTTCATGGCTGAATGGCGCTCCACCGGCTTGACGAAGAATTTGTAAACCTTCTTGCATATGCGTGCGGCTATCGGCCATTTGGCTACCAAAAAGTGCATACTCTTTCGGCGAAAAACCGCGTCCAATCCCCAGATCCAGGCGACCATTGCTCAGAATGTCGAGAGCGGCGACGCGCTCTGCGACTCGGATAATATGATTATAGGGGAGTACGACCACTGCATGGCCCAGCCGGAGATGGCGCGTGCGCTGACTGGCAGCCGCCAAAAAGACTTCGGGTGCGCTGGAATGCGAGTATTCCCGCATGAAATGATGCTCTACGAACCACGCCCCATGAAAACCGAGGCTATCGGCGAGGCTGAGTTCATCCAGCGTTTCATGATAAACTTGGGCCTCGCTGCGGCCGAGATGCGTCGGAACTGCGAGTTCGTAAAAGAGATCAATTTCCACTGTATTGGAGCCTCCATGACCCTTGCCAAACCAAGCACCCCGCGCCAAATTGCCGAACGGATGCAGATTGCTATCTTAACATCAGAGCAAATGCGCCTGCACTGGGCGGACGAAAACACGGGTATTCACTATATGGAAGTGGTTTTGCCGCTTGAGTGGCAGGAAAGCTCTGATGGTGATTACTTGTTGTGCCGAGTTCTGGCCGAAAATCTTGAGGTCAGAGTGCGGGTAGACCTTATCCAGAACCTGCCCGCACCGGTTAAATAAATCCGAATGGTCTGCTTGAAAGACGTTGTTGTCTTCAACTCTCTGTATGTTCTCCGGAGAGGTTGAGGACTTGTGGAAACAGCTTCTCCCGATAGTAGGCAAGCTCATCAATAGACTCGCGAATGTCCGCCAGTGCCTCGTGTCGTTCGGCTTTGGGGAATCGGGGAAAACCCGGATACCAGCGTGTTGATAGCTCCTTCAGTGTACTCACATCAATCATTCGATAGTGAAAAAATCGTTCCAGACGCGGCATTAAGCGCGCGAGGAAGCGGCGGTCTTGGCAGACGCTGTTGCCACAAATCGGTGAGCTACCCGCTACGACATGGGTTTGTAGAAAGTCTAGGGTTTGCATTTCGACCATAGTCGTATCCAAGCGACTCTCACGAACCCTTTGTAGAAGGCCGGAATGACTGTGGGTGCGTTGGTTCCAGTCGTCCATTTGGTTCAGGGTAGATTCGGGATGATGTACGGCGAGTACTGGCCCCTCACAGAGTACACGAAGCTGGTTGTCCGTAACGATGGTAGCGATTTCCAGAATTTCATCCTGCTCTGGATGTAGGCCCGTCATTTCGAGATCAATCCAGACCAGACGTTGGGCTTTGGGGTCCATGCGACATCCTTGTTGACTAAACAATTTGGAGTGTACCACGGGAGCATATATATAAAAAAAGACGGATCAAAGACCCGTCTAATAGCCGCAAAACAACCGCTACAAAACTTCAATCGCAATGCCTCGTGTTAACTACTTATGAATCCGGCTTGCTGAATAATTCGCTCCACTCTATCTTTTGGTTTGGGTACCGCTGCTGCCTATGGTGTTATAATGCTCCGCAATTATTTCCAGAATATTTCCTGAAAAGTGGCTTGATTATTGGGTGCAGTGAAAAGTGAGGTGGATCGTGGCAGTTGTTCTGATAGTCGATGATGATCAAAGGCTTGCGTCTATGTTGCAGGAGTTTCTTGAAGCGCAAGGATTCGCGGTGCTCCTCGCGGGGAATGGTCAGCAGATGCGACAACAACTGGCTGTTGGGCCGGTGGATGTCATCGTGCTCGATTGGATGTTGCCAGGACAAGACGGTATTAGCCTCGCTAAGGAGTTGCGGAGTCAGGAGAGTGGGCCACCCATTTTAATGCTTTCAGCACGCGGCGAAGATGAGGAGCGTATTCTTGGCCTTGAAAGTGGGGTCGACGACTACCTTGCAAAACCCTTTAATGCTCGGGAATTACTGGCGCGTTTGCGGGCGCTGTTGCGGCGATCCGGTAAGGATGAAGGGGGTGAGAAACTACAGTTTGGTCGTTTTCGGTTGCAGTTTGCCGAGCGCCGCTTATATCAAAATGACCAGGAAGTGGATGTAAATCCCGCCGAAATGGACTTGCTCATGGTTTTTGCGCAACGCCCGAAGCGGATTCTCAGTCGTGACTTTTTATTACAGTTGTTGGGTGGGGAAGAGGACGGTCGCTTTGATCGCAGTATTGATGTGCGTGTGACACGATTGCGCAAGGTCATCGAAGAAAACCCTCGACAGCCTCGATTTCTGCAGACGGAGCGGGGTGTTGGCTACCGTTTTGAGCCGGGGCTATGAACTTTTGGCGTGGCCGCAGCCTGTTTTCGCAAACCGCCTGGACCTTGGGATTGGGCATCGTGCTTCTGCAGATTTTAACATTGGTGATTATAGTACTAGCGGTTCTGTATCCGCTGGCTGAGCGATCGGCAGAAGACCTTGCGGGGTTAATAGTGGTGAGCGCCAAAACCTACACCGAACTTTCCCCATCCGAGCGTCCCGCATTTTTGGCCAGTCTTAAAGCCGATAATGGTGTGGAAATAGCCTCGGCGTTGGATCACTCGGTCACCCATAATCATGGGCATATTTATGGATGGTTACTGAGTCAGGCTTTGAGTAAGCGACTGGGAAAGTCGGTACCGGTAGACGTACTGGGCGGAGCGGTGCGCACCTTCTGGGTGCCCGTGAATATATCTGGGCAAACCATATGGGTGCATTTTGATCGGGGACGTCTGGCTTCTTCGCTTCCCGTGGCCATGATTTTTGTGTTGGCATTTTCAACGCTGGCGCTGGTAGTGCTGACCATGATTTTGGTGCGGCGTGTATTGCGACCACTCGGTGTAATCTCTGAAGCCTTGCGGGGTTCTCTTAAGGCACCATTGCCGAGGCTACCGCCGACGGGCGCCTACGAATTCCAAAATATCCTAGATATTTTTGCGGAGTTGCGGACGCGATTACAGGCTATGATTAATCATCAATCATTATTGTTGTCGGGCATTTCTCACGATTTGCGCTCACCATTGGCTCGTCTGCGTATGGCTTGGGAGCTGCTGCCAGAAAATACCCCCAAACATTTGCAGGAAGGCATGATTCAGGACATTGAGCGTATGGATGCTCTGTTGGCGCAATCTTTAGCGCTGGGACGGGGTATGGCCGCCAAGGTGGCGGATTTCGATTTGATGGTATTATTAGAAGAAGTTGCGGCCGATTTTAAGCGTGCCGGCGGTCAATGGACGGCAAACTTGCCACGGCGATACCCTTTGCGTGGTGATCGGGAAGCGCTACGACGTTTACTTTCCAACCTGCTGGATAATACCATTCGCTATGGTGGTGGGCAGGTGCAAGTGGGGTTTCGAAAGGCTGGGAATCAAATCCAGATACGTTTGTGTGATTCTGGGGTTGGTATTCCAGAACAGGATTTAGAGAAAGTTTTTGAGCCATTTATTCGCCTAGACGATGCGCGCGGCCATAGTGAGGGGAGTGGTCTGGGTTTAGCGATTGCCAGGCAGTTGGCGGAAGCGCAGGGGATGCGCTTACGTTTGTTAAACGCGCCATCAGGCGGTCTGTGTGCTGAATTGTCCTGGAACATTTGACCTATTACTCAATTACCCCTAAATATAACCTAATTCGCGGCCAGTGATTTTATGTTCCCATAAGATTTTGCCGTGAGTATCTTTACAGCATAAGCGGAGATGTCGATTAGTGCCTTGACCTAGAAAGTCTATGCTGCAGTAATTACGAGCCTCCACCAAAGTGCCCGGCACTCGATAAGGATTGTTATCGCCTTTTGCCGGACTGGAGTTGAGCGGAGAACTGGTGAGCTCCCAAAGGGGGTAATCGTGTTTTCCGCTATAATGCGGACGAGGACGCTTCATGAGCTCGCTGATGTGTCGGTCACCCGATAAAAATAATAATCCCCTAATGTTGGTATTTTGAAGCCAATCCATAAAATCCTGACGCTCTTCAGGATAAAGATTCCAACCTTCGTATGCGTCATCGTCGTTAAACAGTTGACCACCTGCAGCGACGATTTTAAAGTGCGCACGCGAACTGAGTAGGGCGTTTTTTAGCCACGTCATCTGCGCTGTTCCGAACATCATTTTGCCACGACTCAGAGGGGCAGCATCTGCGTCTCGGTACCAGCGATCATCCAAAAGAAAAAAATCGGCATCGTTCAAAGAAAATTGGGTGAAAACGCCCGGAGTACCCGGTAGCCCATAGCTGGGATTAGCCCAATAATTCTGGAATAAACGCAGCGAAGTTCCTTTAAGGACGAAACTACTATCACTGTCGTTAGCGCCGTAATCGTGGTCATCCCAGATTGCGGTTTGCCGTGTAGATCGCAAAAATTTTTGCAACGGTGGAAAAGCGCGATCTGACCAATAACGCATGGCCATGCCGCCCGGACTTTCTATGTCGGCTTCACGAAAATAAAGGTTGTCACCAAGCCAGATCATCAAATCAGCGGCTTCTGCGACCATGGGTTCATAAATTTCGTAGCCGCCGCCATAGGGTTTGCCTGGGCGATCATAATAGGGATCATTTATATAAGCACAGGAGCCCGTCAGTACTTTGAAGTTAGGCGCAGGATGCCGCCACTGCCAAAGCGCGGGAATATGGATCGGGATGCCCGGAACATCAATGGCCTTATTGTCTAATTGAACTTCGGTTTGATAAATTGTTCCCGGGCGTAAATCATTCAGTGTTATCAGCGCCGTAAAAAATCCAGCGGCACTGGTGTGAAAGTGGTCAGTGTACTGTTTCAGTTCAGGTTCTCCGGTGGGCCAAAAGGCCACGCGCACGTCTGCCGCGCCTAGAGTTTGCAACCAGATGTTGGCAGATCTTTGCGCGGGATATCCGGTCATCGGACCAGCATGTAAAGTGGTAGCGCGAGCGGGTAGGCTCAACGCCATAGCGTTGAGTGGCCAGCTTAACGTGGCGCCGAGGCTGATACAGCTTCCCGTTAAAAATTGTCGACGATTGATGATCATAACTATTACACGCTCCTATAATTCATTTTTAGTTTGCATCGTCGAGTTTAAATTCAACCCAGACCGTTAAAGCAAAGATTTTGTCTTCCAATCCTTTTGGGATTGCGGGTAATTGAGTATTTCGAAGCGCTGCCATCGCCGCGCTGTCAAAGGCGCTCATGCTGCCTTTCTGTACGATATTAACGGCGCTGATCTGATTATTATGCAGCGTAAATCGGACTAAAACCCGACCATTTTCTCCAAGCATTTTCGCCGATTCTGGAAAATGCACCGCAGCCTGTATCGCTCCTTTTACATGACTTAAGTATTCTTCGCGAACCGCCAGATTTATCGGAGGAGCGCTAGGTGGCGGCGGCGGAGTGGGCACTACAACCTTTGGTGTCGGGGCCTGGACTGGGCTGGGTGCCGGTGATGGCGGTATAGGAACAGGGGCTGCTTCCTGTATCGCCTTATGAAATATCTGCCGAGGATGTGGTGTAGGTTTTGGCGTAGGATTTGGTTTAGGTTGTACCTCTGGCTTGGGCAAAGGGGCTGGCGGTGTAACCATTTTAGGTGGTGTTGGAGGAACCAAGCTAATAGTGACAGGTGTCATTGTGGCTACCGGAGGGACGGTGTGCTGGGAACTTTTCCAGATGACACCTGCAATAAACAAGGACTCTACAATGAATGCAGTAGCCAGAGCCCAACGCCCACTACGCGCTGTAGAGGGCGGGCGTACCAGTTCTCCGAGAGAACGCAGATCAGTAGCCATCATTGCACCGGCTTGGCAGCTAGGCCGATGGCAGTAACCCCGGCATTACGGCAGGCATCCATAACTTTTACAAGCGACTGAATATCAGCACCTTTATCGGCAGCAATAGTGACCTGAGTGGATTCCGGACTGTGTTGGCTGAGGCGCTCGCGGAGCGCGGTAAGGCTCATTATTTTCCCGTCCATTTCCACACTGCCATCCACATGAAGCGTTAATACGACTTTTGGTTTTGGGAGTTCCTGTGCGGAGCTAGAGCCCGGCAAATGTGCGGGAAGTCCCTTACTGGGGATCATTTGCACAGTAATCATAATAAAGAAGATGAGTAAAAAAAGCATAATATCAATCATTGGGATGATTTCTACACGGCCTTTTTTTAATTCTAAATATTGCATGATTTAAGCCTTTTGAGCGGCATAAACGACGGGCTTGGCCTCATTGGTGATCAGCGCGTGGCTATGATCTAGTCCGTCTAAGCGATTGATCAGCATGGTTCGTAGGGTTTCCATCTGATGGACAACAAATCGCATTTGATTTTGCAGGCCGTTAAAACTGATCAAACCAATAATAGCGATCACCAGACCCGCTGCAGTAGCTATAAGCGCTTCAGCGACGCTACCAGTAATGGCTGTCGGATTGCTCGCTGCATTATTTAGAATCTGGAATGCATTAAACATCCCAATGATAGTACCCAGCAGGCCGAGCAAAGGTGCTAGGGTAACGGTGGTATCTAGCAGCCAAAGTCGCTTATCAAGCAACGGTACTTGACGCATGACGGCTTCTTGTAGCACTTCTGAAAGTCTTCCACTATCGTGAATATTAGGAAAACGAATAGGTACTTCGATCAGGGCACGGAAGGGGAACTCAGAAGATTCGGCCAAGGGACGCAGAGACTGTGGTTTGATGTCCGCGATTTTTTCAACAGCTTGCGCCGCTTTCTCGCCGAGATGACTCATTCGGTTGAGAAAAATAAAGCGCTCAATGCTTACCCATAGCACAATTAACAAAAGAATCGGCATTATATACAAAATACCACCAGATTGGGTGGCGACGGCAGCGATAGAAGAAAAGTTCATGATTAATTCCTTTAAAATTCGTATAGCCCTCTCCAGTTCTGTAGATAAGGGCTATGCTTGTGGCTATTTAGAAGGTCGCTTCGATACCAGCGTAAACGTTGGTTGGCAAGTTGAGTTTCAGATTCGGATTACTGCTGCTACCGGTGTAGCTCTGAATAAAGCGTCGATCAAAAAGATTGTTCAGATTGAGACTGGCTGTAACCTTCTTGAAACCTAGAGCCTGACCTAGTGGTGCATTGTTGAAGGTGTATCGTAAGGATGCATTCGTATAAAAGCGACTACCTATAGGTAAGAATTTGCCACCTAAATTGTAGTAAGAATTACCTACCTCATGTGCCGAAATCGTTGCACGTAGTCCATGATAACGGGCGATTATACCCAGAGCTTCGGTATGATGGGGTGCGTAAGGAAAAGGTTGATTGGAAGAAGTCAGGCGAGCATCCAAAAAGCCAATATTAGCGTAAGCACTAAAAATATCATTCAAGACCACATTGTTTTGCCAGGAAATGCCTTGATTGATGGCTTTTCCTGCATTTGCGAGAACCGTCTGATTGAGGGAGCCCACCAGAATGGTTGTGCTCAGGATGTAATTCTGGAAATCAACCCGAAAAGCCTGGAGATCTGAGCTCCAAGGACCGACTTCCCAATGGGTGCCAATACTATATGTACTGGCACTCTGGGGCTTTAACTGCGCATTGTATGTGCCGGTATAAAATTGATTATATCCGGGTGGATTGCTGTTTTCTGTGTAGTTGGCGTAAGCATGCCAGTTATCCATAATACGTAAATTAGCACCCACAGAAGGCAGGATTGCTGTAAAGGTGGCATTGAATTGCCCCGGTTTATTTTGAGCGAGGGCCACCGTGTTTTTGAATTCACGATTCACGTAGAGGTATTTGAATCCTGCGGTTACTTTGAGCGCGTCGACCGGCTTATAAGTGAGCGTGAGGTAAGGTTGATAAGTATTAGTCACCACTGGCTCATAATAGGAGGAGCCCAGATAGACGTTGCTGGCGCTCAAATACTGCGAGTCGTGTAATGTATTGTTGTGATTAAACCAAAAGCCAATTTCTGTGGAAACGGGTCCCAAAGGAAAAATGGCGCGTGCCAGATTTCCCCACCGATGTGTATTATTGATGCTATTACCGAGTAAAACGCCATTTTTCAGTGGTGAAAACTTGGCAATGGTCCCTGACGGTGTAAGTAGTGTTTGGGTATAGGTAGTCGCGCTTGCGCTGAATCCATTGCCATAGTAGTAATATAATTGATCTGAGAATTTAACTTTACCTATTTGACCATCATACTTGGCGTATCCCAACCAGTTCAGATACTGATTGTAGTTATAACCGGTATAATTATAGTTGGCTTTACCATCGGGTAGATATGGATTATTTGTGTAACTATTATAATCTTGGCCGTACTGCGCAATCTGTGCAGCAGTAGCCCCATTGTAGTAATTGAAGCGCTGATTGTTTTGGGTGAAAAATAAAGTTAATGCACCTGGGCCGACCTGAGTAACGGATTTGAACAAAAACTGCGTCTGGGTTGCACCGTTGTTCTGAAAATAACCATCCCGTTTTATCTTGTTGGCGTATATCCAGGCAGAGGTTGGCGCAAAATTCTTGGCAAAAAGACCCGTGTTAATCATGCCTCCGTAGTTATACTTGCCAAAAGAGCCCGCACCCACAATTGGTCGAATAAAAGGTGAGGGTGAGGGTTTTAGGCTATAAGTCTCTACTGAGCCGCCAAAGGCAGAAAGTCCAGGGATTGCGGCTGACTCGGCACCCGGATAGTACTTGGTACCCGCCACGAGCGTAGTGGGTATAAATTCATTTGAGTAGAAGGAATAGCTGTCGTTATCATTGAGAGGAATGCCATCCAGTGTAAAGTTGATCAACGAGTTGCTGAAGCCGTTGATGTACACGTTATCACCATCCATACTATCTCCGCTGCTGGTGACCATAACGTTAGGCATACTGTTAAGAACTTGGGTGTAGGAGTCCGTTGGCGAAATCATATCGAACTGACCTTTGGTGATGAGTGTTTCTTGGTTGGTCGCGTTCTTGTTGAATTTCTGGATGCGTTGAATATCGCTCTTGGGTGTTTTCCCGGTGTTAACGTTAGGGCTGCTCCCAAAAAAGTCGTTGCTGGCTTGGGATGTTGTGGTAACCGTTCCTAGAGACTGTTCGTCTGCGCTGGCATTGAGACTGCTTAGGCTCACGATTGCGCTGAGAATGGCGAGATGTAAGATTTTACTACGATGGATGTTCATGCTTAGCTCCCTTCATTGGGTGTGAATGCCCTTGATCGAAAAACGGTGTTCATGGGAATAGCCCAACTATTTCGCCGATACGGGCTGAAGGAATGACTCTGCCTTCGGCACGAATCGGCGTAAAAGTAAACGCCAACACCATGATGTATCTATAAAAAATAATTTCCGCTCTAGTTTTTGTGCTTATGAGCGTTAGGATATCGCATGAATATGTCAGTTTGATGACAGTTTTATGAAACTTTTGTGACAGTCGCCGATAATCTCCTAGTCTTGATCGAATGAAGATCAGGCGGTATTATGCCTTGGCTATTTTGCCGGGATGGCGGAACTGGTAGACGCGCCGGACTCAAAATCCGGTGGTGGTGACATCGTGTCGGTTCGAGTCCGACTCTCGGTACCAAATTGTAATGTTTAAAGAGCCCGGCTAGACCGGGCTTTTCTGTACATGGCTTTGTTGAAGTTTGGAGGGGCACGCAGATGATGATTCAACGGCGGTTGGCATATATAGCTTTGGCTGGGGTGATGACCACTTTACCTTTAGGTGGCTGTGTTGCGCTGGTGGCTGCTGGTGCGGGTGGCGGGGCAGTGGCCTACGCGGAAAATGGAGGCGTTGCTAACTTCTATGCGTATTATCCTACTTCGGTCAACCGGGTCAGTGTTGCGTCCCAAGCAGCATTTGCAGATATGGGTATTCGCTACAATGGCGAGATTCGCAAAAGTCCAAATAAATACCTATTAGAAGGAACAACCAAAGACGGCGATACGGCCCGAGTAACTCTGACTTCTATGGCGACGGATGTGACCAAGGCGAATATCCGTATCGGAACCTTGGGGAATAAAAGCTTGTCTTTGCAGTTCCAAAAGCTGTTATCGCAACATTTAGGGATTGCGGCCAGTGCCACAGCTCCCGCCAGTCTGGCTCCGGCACCCACCACGACGCCAACACCACCACCGCAGCCCGCGCAGGAAACCATTCCTCTACAATAAGTGTGTGTTACCGGGTGATTTGTCATAAAAGTGTCATAAAAAGTTCATAAAGCCGTCATAATTGGGGTGTAGCCTATCGTAAGGTCCAAACTCGATAGGAGACCATGATGGCAACACCGCAAGGCAAAACACCTAGCAACAATGTGGCGGACGCGTTGAACTCCGCCAGTTTCAGTCCCTTTCACATCAAAGCCATGTTCGCCTCGGCGATGGGCTTTTTCACTTCTGCTTACGATCTTTTTATTATTGGCACGGCGCTGGTACTCATCAAAAGCGAATGGCATCTGGGCGCTGCCGAAGTAGGTTTGATTGGCTCGATTTCGCTGATCGCTACGTTTGTCGGTGCCTATGTTTTTGGCACGTTGGCTGACCGTATTGGACGTAAGGCGATATACGGCCTAGAAGCGCTCCTGATGACGGTAGGCGCGCTGCTTTCTGCGTTTTCTCCGGATGTGACGGTATTATTGATTGCCCGCGTGATTTTGGGTCTTGGTATCGGTGGCGATTATCCCTTGTCGGCAGTTTTGATGAGTGAATATGCTAATGTTAAATCTCGGGGTCGGATGGTCAGCCTCGTATTTTCGGCGCAGGCCATCGGTCTCGTGACCGGTCCCGTAGTTGCGCTGACTTTGCTGGCCGCCGGTGTCAATCACGACTTGGCCTGGCGTCTGATGTTGGGACTCGGGGCGTTGCCAGCCGCTGCCGTCATCTATATCCGCCGTACCTTGCCGGAATCACCGCGTTGGTTGGCTCGGGTGAAGGGTGATTCCGAGACGGCCAGCAAGCAATTGGCCTCCTTCAGTCTGGGGACGGCGACGGCAACGATTCATGACAAAATCATCAAGCAGCCCCTCAGTCGCTATTGGCTGACGCTTCTGGGAACCGCCGGTGGCTGGTTCATGTTTGACTACGCGTATTACGGTAATACCATTTCTACGCCGATGATCATGGCACACATTGCCCCCCATGCCGATGTTATTACGAGTACCGCGCTGAGCTTGATGGTATTTGCCGTTGCTGCAGTGCCCGGTTATTTTCTGGCGGCCTTTACCATCGACAAGGTTGGGCACAAGACTTTGCAAATGCTGGGATTCTTTCTGATGGGGCTGATGTTTCTTTTGATTGGTGCTTTCCCGGTGTTGACCGAATCGGTGGGCGTTTTCTTGGTGCTATACGGCGTATCCTACTTTTTTGCCGAGTATGGACCCAATACGACTACCTTCGTTCTTGCTGCTGAATTGTTTCCGGTCAATTTGCGAACCACGGGTCACGGGCTTTCTGCAGGGACGGCAAAAGTTGGCGCTTTTATAGGGGCGTTGGTTTTCCCCATTTTACTCCATGACTATGGTTTACATGGAACTTTGATGATTACTTTCTTTTTTGCCTTGGCGGGTCTTTTACTGACGGCATTTTGTATTAAGGAGCCTTCCGGTAAATCCCTAGAGGAGGCGAGTGATGAAGATCGCGTAGTCCCCATACGCGGCAAACATCCTACAGGAATGACTTCATCTTGATCTAGATCATACATCAGCGGTGACAGGGTGAAGTGCCTGTCACCCTGCCTCGTCTACTTCTCGGACGATTTGCGAAAAGAATTTCAATCATTAAAGATATTTTTCGGAAAGCGTCTTGTGGTGAAACAACACTAGGAATATGACCAGGAGTGAAAATGCTTTATACGCTTTTCGGTGAAATACTACCTCATGTGGCCCATCTGGCTGATGCTCTCATGGTGATGACGGCAACCCGCATGGAAGACTCCAGCCCGCTCTCCCAGTCCAGAGTGATGGTGTTTACGCGCACGCCATCTATAGATCGACTGGTTCTACGTTTGCAGCGCGGCGGCGCTTTTGTCAAGTTGATGACAGACGAATCGCAGCTTCTGAGGACTATTAAAGACTGGCGCCCTGTTTTGCTGATTGTGAGTCACTGGTCAGCGGACTTGGCACCCTGGTTAAGAGAGTTGGTGGCTTTGCCCTTATGTACGGAGCTGCCAGTGCTCGCTATTGGGATGGACAGTGAAGTTTATGCCATGTCCGCTCTGGATGCAGGAGCGAGCGCGTATATGGCCCAGCCCTATAGCGAGACGCTGCTCGTAGCGCAAGTGGGTGCGCTGCTGAAACATAGTCGTCATTGGGAAGCACTTACCGTCGAAAAAAAACCGTTTATATGTGTACAACCAGAGAGTCGAAGAGTGTGGGTGAATGAGGTTGAAGTTCACTTAAGCCGTCGATTATTCAGATTTTTACACTACCTAGCTCTGCATCCGGATCGTACATTTTCTTCCGCAGAAATTGCCAACGTTCTTAGTGATGGACATAAAATGATTCAGGAAAACTCCGTAACGGCACAAGTCCACCGATTACGCAAATGTCTGGAACTCAGTGGTGCAGAAAGTTGGCTGGAAACTGTGCATGGATTTGGTTATCGCCTGTGCTTACCGCAGAAAATCGTATTTGATGTAAATTTGTCATAAAAGGTTCATAAAGCTGTAACATTCGTTTGTTAAGGTAGGCCCTTCAAATTTTTAGGGGCTCGACCATGAGTATTCAATATCTTGTTCATCTCGCCAACTATTCGGACGGCGTACTCTATATTCTCGCGATCATGCTGCTAGTGGAACTGGCTGTGATGGTTGACCGTTTCTGGTACTTGCGTCGTACCATTTTGCGCGGACTGGTTTTCGTACAGGAGTTGGCGCGTCACGGTCGTCTGGATCGGGATGCGCTGAATGCGCTGGCTGATGAGGCGGGCGATCTGCCGGAAGCGGCGCTTTTACGTACTGCGGCTGCGCACAGTGGCCAGGTCAAAGGTGAGGGTTTAGCCAGTCGTCTTGAAGAAAGTGTGCTGGTGCTGGCTCCCAAACTGGATCGTCGGCTCTGGTTGCTGGATACCATCATTACGCTGGCGCCTCTACTCGGTCTTTTCGGCACCATTATCGGGATGTTTCATGCATTTTCGGTGTTGGCCAAGCCAGGGCACGCGCCTATGCAGGTTACCGGTGGCGTGGCCGATGCCTTGGTTTCTACGGCTTCTGGCTTGTTTATCGCCATGCTCGGGCTGCTAACCTTTAATGCCTTCAACAATCAGGTACGTATGATTCTGCTCCAACTGGACTCAGTGAAAACCATGCTGATCAATCGTATGGATGGTCAACCCGTAGTTACCTTTGACGAAGCGGGCCGACCCAATGCGGAAGCGGTTCCTGTAGCGAGGGCCGGGTGATGAATCGGCGTTACTTTGAAGTGAAGAAAGGGCGGGTAGAAATTATCCCGATGATTGACATCATGCTCTTTCTTTTGGTGTTTTTCATTATGATTACGCTGCAGATGATCCCCGACAAGGGCTTAAATCTGCAGTTGCCGACATCCAGCCAAGCAACCAGCCTGCCACGTCCCCACTTTACCATCAACATCGAGAAAGACGGTTCGGTGAACGTGAAAGGCCATCATTATGACCTCAATGGTTTGCAGAACATGCTCGCCAAGGACGGCGATCCCGGCAAAACCCAGATCACTATCGCCGCCGACAAAGGCGTGCCCTTTCAGGATTTTATCCATGTAATGGACCGCTGCCAGAAGGCTGGGGTCAGTGACATTGGGATTGCTGCTAAATCTGCATCTTGATTAAAAATTTCTTAAAGCTGCAAAACATAGGAGATTAATTGTATGAGTAATGTTAAACATAAGTACATTATTGCGACGGCAGTAATGGCGGTGTTGGGAGGTGTAGGTTCGCCAGTAGCTTATGCACAGGCCACAAGTTCATCGGGCCAAGACGGTCATGTATTACACCACAAATCTCGTAAAAATAGACGTCAGAAAAATATATATGTTGGCGAAGTTGAGAAAGCGAGCAAAATGGGCACGAAAGAGGCTAGCGGAGTGAGCTCCCTACCTTCAGATAAGCACATATTCAAAAGCGGATTTGCGCAAAAACTACTCACAAAAAATGAAATAGATGCTGCAGGTCCTGTGGCTAATGCTGCTGAAATACTTTCTTATGCACCTGGAGTGCATGTTATGAGTAGTTATGGTGATAATGCTTCGACTAAAATGCAAATAAATATAAATGGAATTAAGCAGGGGTGGGGACAGGAAAAGGGAGATGTTTCAGGCCATAGTATTGGTATTACATTTGATGGCGTACCCATGAATGATCCAGCAACAGGGCTTTGGCAGTCACCACAAATCAATCAGGCGAGTATTTTGCAGGGCGTTAGCGTCGTCTATGGGCCAGGAAATCCTGCAGATCGCTGGTATAATAATATCGGTGGTGGAATTAATTTTATTCCTCTTCAACCAACGGTTAAGCCAGGTGTTAGAGTGGGGTTGAATTATGGTAGTTATGACTCTAAAAATATTAATTTTAGTGCTGATACGGGATTGTATGATGGTTTCGCTGCAGTTATAGCAGGAGGGGCCAGTAGCAGTAATAGCTTTTTAAGTGCTCCGTCAGGTTCTGCATTACCACTTCCAAAGGGTAATAATATACCTGCATATAGCTATGCGTGGTATTTTAAAGGTATAAAAAAATTCAGTACCGGTGACTTTAGTTTGGGTGCATATCTAGCTAAAGGGGACTCATATAAACCTTATGTTATTCCGATAAATCCCATTCAAGGAGTAACTATTAATGGATTCGATAAAAAGGGCTCTATACCTGGAACTTTATATAGCGAAAAAACATCTGGATTTTATTCCGCTATTCCATATAAAAACGACAGTAATAGTACTTGGTTCTTATATAGTAAATTGAATGTCCGGATTGCAACAGGAACAAAACTGCATGGAATGGTCTGGTATCGTCATGGTCATCGTCAACATTTTCAACTATTCGATTACGATCTAACTAATAAAAAATATTATGAGGAAAATACGCCATCTGATAATGTTTACGGTACCAAGGTCTATTTTGTTACCAAGTTACCTTATAATTCTCTGAAGTATGGTGGCTATATTATGCATAGTCGGTATGAGACTATAAATTCATTCTGGAATCCTCTGTATGGAGGTACTTATGAAAATCCAAATGATAAATATCGAGATAATTTCTTCGATCAGACTTTTACAGCGGCGTTTCTTCAAGATGAAATCACACCTATTAGCAGCCTAAGTATTTCGCCAGGATTCCGAGTAATTGGAATTCAGACAAATTATACTAATAATACTTGTGAAAAATTTCCAGAAGCATGTATTAGTAATCCAAAAGGAGCTGAAGGTAGTAAGCAAGCCAAATCATCGTCTACAAACTTCGAACAAGTAGAGCCATCATTAGCAATCAATTGGCGCCCGATTCATCATCTCGCTCTTTTTGCAAGCTACAGCGTTGCATATCAATCACCTGCAAATGGTGGGGGGGGTGGTCCTTACCAATCCTTACCAGCAAGTTCTTTATCGTTAGAGAAAGGTACAGAGTATCAGGCTGGTATTAAAATTAATATTCGTAACTCTAAGTATTTACATCGCTTCTTAGCAGGTGCGAACTGGTACTTCTTGCATTTCGCTAATCAATATATTCCTGTTACATTGGCCAGCGGTGATGTGATTAATGCAAGTGGGACATCAGACTATCAAGGTGTTAATTTATTTCTGAAAGATCGTCCACTATACTGGTTAAATGTTTTTTCAAATTTGAGTTTTGAAAAAGCTCAGTTTACAAACTACGAGGCTAGTGGCGTTTCATATAACGGGCTACCAGTAAGTGATGTGCCGTCAGTTATGTTCAATGTGGGTGCTTTTAGTAAGTATTTCATTGATAATATTTTGATTGAGCCGCGTATTTGGATGAAATATGTGGGTCAACAAAGCATTTTTAATAATCTTACTGCGGCGCCATCTAGAACTAAAATGGATGCTTATACCACGCTCAATCTTGCTCTGCATGCGACTATTCCCGTACATGAGGGGCTCCTTAAACGCGTGATGATCGGACTTACTTTCAAGAATATTCTTGGTAATCAGTATAATGGTTATGAGTATATTTCAAGAGGAAGTTTGTTGGGTGGAAATTCTGAAGGGGCTCTGCTAGGTTTCCCTGGGGCACCAAGAACAGTATATGCTTCTCTAAGCGCGAAATTTTGATGATGGCTAACGTCAGGTCTGGAATGATAAAAAGCTCTTTGGTTTGGACTGCTTTGAGGTGAATTTATGAGCGCGGTAGTTACTTCAGTTGCCGGGTTGCATAAGCGACCGCAAAATACAGGCTTAAATTTTGGAAAAGCACTACTTATAGGCGCGTTACTGGAAGTGTTGCTCATTGCAGGGCTGGTCTGGATGAGTAAGCCATCTACGCCGCCTAAACCTGTGGTTAAAAAAATTATGGCTATTCACATGGTGCATCCGGCGCCCCCCCAGCCGAAACCGGTCCCGCCGCCACCCAAGCCCGTGGTCCATCCGAAACCGGTTCCACTACCAAAACCAGTACCTAGGCCAATACCGAAGCCTCAACCGGTGGTGCATCACACGCCTGCGCCTAAGCCCTTGATGGCGAAAACGCCGCTTCCGACCGCGCCCGTGGTTCCGCCAGCACCGCCGGTTGTGCCACCGGCACCGCCACCACCACCGGCTCCCAGTATGGCCGCCCGCCAAGCGGCACTTGCAGAATATGCGGCTATGGTACGTTCTCAGGTGCAGGCTGATGCCCACGTACCCGAAGCGGTTCGGCTCATGCATTTAAGTGGTACAGCCGTTATTACGTTTCGATTAACGCCGAGTGGACAGTTATTGTGGGCAAAAATTTCCCAGTCGAGTGGGGTTGGTCCCATTGATAAGGCCGCCTTACAATCGGTAAAAGAAGGGAGTTATCCTCCGTTTACTAAAAACATGCCAAAACATGCCACGAACTTTACAGTAGAAGTACATCTTTCCAGTGATTCTAATTGATCGATTGGACTACTTTATCGCATGCGGTCCATTGGTTGGTTAAAGATCTGTTATTGAGCAAAGGAAACAACATTGAATATACGTATTTCGAGTCTGGCCAGGATCTGTGCATTTTACCTAGGTGTGGTATCCGCATTGATGATGATGGATGCTGCGGCTAACGCTGCAGACATACCCCGTGCCATGCAAAACTTTAACCACTACACTTTTGCGGTGATGTGGCATCCTGGGGTGTGTGCTACTTGGTCAAATGCTGCTGCGGGTTGTACGGATCTTTCTCCAGATGCCAAAGTCAATCAACAGTGGACCATGCACGGTTTGTGGGCCAGTCGGCCGCAGAAACTGCTGGCTTCAGGGATGACGGGCCCGACTTGGTGGCATTACGGATGTTACTGGTACAATGCGGACCACGAGCTCCCCAAAGACAGTTGTGCGAATCCCGCATTGAATTTACCGACAGCCTTGCATGCGCGTTTATACGCGAACATGCCTATGGCGCATGTCTGTCTGGATCGTCATGAATACTATAAGCATGTTGCCTGTTTTGGGGAAACGCCGGAGCAGTTTTTTCCAGTCGAGCTGGACTTATTAGACAAGCTCAATGCAACCTCTTTTACCGCTTTTATTCGTGCACATCGTGGAGAATGGGTTTCGCGTAATGCGATTTTGCACGCTTTTGCCACGAGTTTTCAGGTGAAAAATGCGGATGCCCTAGAGTTGCGTTGTGAAACGGCGGGAAAGCATACTCACGAAACAGATCATCAGGGTGATATTTTGACCCAAGCGTGGATCACTATTCATAAAGACCAACTGCAGGCGTTTCCGGCGTCGGAGAGTCTTGAATCTGGGCGCAAGGGCAACTGTGCAGAAAAAATTCATATTTTAAGATAAATAGTGCGTCACCAGAAAAAGCGCATGTACACAAAGAGCTAAGGAGAAATTATGGAGCGTCAAAGTCGTCGGCAGTTTTTGAAGCAGTTAGGACTCGTGGGCGGGGCAGCGCTGTCTGCTCCACATTTGGTGGGAGTGGCGCGAGCGGCGGGGGTGAATCATGATACACTACTCCGCAAAAATATTGAGCATGTTATTGTCATATTTCAAGAAAACCGGAGCTTTGATCATTACTTTGGTACTTTTCAACCCAAAAATGGTCAGCAAATTGTGAATCTACTGGATGCCCAAGGTCGTCTAAATGATCGTTTCATGGGCTTACAGAAAAATCCTGCGGGTATTGCCTACGGTAACTTACCGCTACCATTAGATGTGCCTGGCTTTCAGAACGTGCAGTTGCCCAATCAACCCTTTCATCTGGCGCCCTATATTCCTGCTAAGGGTAATGTACATTGGGACCCAAGGCATCGATTCTTCCGCATGATGGCGGAGGTCAATAATGGCAAGATGGATCGTTTCGTGGCGCTGGCTGGCGGCAGTAGAACACACTTGTCGAGAGATGCGTTCAAGAAAATGACCGCAGAGCAAATCGCTTTTGATTTAGCCCGTCCGAGTGGTCCGGTACTGGGTCATTATACGGGACATGATTTACCGTTTTATCATCGTCTCGCGCATAAATACACGCTTTTTGACCATTTTTATCAAGCCATGAGTGGCGGAAGTACGGGTAATGCCCTTTATTTGGTGGCTGCGCGTTCTTGTGTGAATCCTGCCGCAGAAGCCAATATCTGTGCACCTTTTGATCCTCGTGAAGCGGGTCTGGAACATGGCTTTTTTGATTTACCCTATGACCACCGTAAAATTATGGTGAATGATTTGGCACCGATTCAGGGTCCGACGGATGCGGGGCGTAGCCAAGAACTGCGAATGTCTCCCCCTCCGGCAGCGCAGACTTATGACAATATTGGCGACCGACTCAATACCGCTAAAGTTTCATGGGCTTGGTACAATGAGAATTGGAACAAGGTGAAACCTTGGGCATTAAAAACCGCTTTTGGTCCTGGCGATGGGTCTGCGGTAATTGATACGAGTCAACTCTATGTCGCGCATCATAATCCTTTTCAATATTATCCGCGTTGGCCAGAGTATGTAAAAAATGGCCATATTCGCGACAGTGATGACTTTTTGGCGGACGCTCGGGCGGGGAAATTGCCCGGAGTGTCTTTCCTGAAGGCTACGGCATCGCACGATGAGCATCCCGCAGATTGCGCCCCGGCTTATGGGATGGAGTGGGTCGAGCAGCTGGTACGTGCGGCAGCAGAAGGCCCTGCCTGGGATAAAACAGCAATATTTATTACCTATGACGAAGGTGGTGGTTTTTGGGATTCCTTACCTCCCAAAGTCGTCGATGACTACGGATTTGGCACCCGCATTCCCGCGTTACTCATCAGTCCGTGGGCACGTAAGGGGTTGGTGGATCACCATATGGCCAGCACCGCCAGTATCCTCAAGTTTATCGAAACACGTTTTGGATTGAATCCCCTGAATCATCGAGATCGCGATGCCTATAATATGAGCGGCGCGTTTGACTGGGATCAACCTGTGAAGTCATTCGATCTGTAAATTTATCCATTAAGTGGTGCGGTTCCTTATGATGACCATAAGGAATCGCATCGCCTTATTATTCTTATTTTTTCATAAAGTCTATACCCTGGTCCCACAATATAGTGGACCACGGATTTGAGGTGAAAGTCTAATCTATAGCCTGTTAAGGAGAGGTCAATGAGCGTGGATAAAAATTGTAAAAGTTGGTTTTCAAGGTAAAAGTTTTGTTGAAGGCTGCCTAGAGTATAAAATAAGATGCATTCTTATTGTTAGAGGCGTTCTATGGTTAAAATATAAGATAGTTATTTTAGTTGCTGTTTTCCATACAATACTAGATATTTGCACGCTGTTTAACACTGTCGATGAAGGCTGGGGTTGAACATGCTTTTAGTGCCATGATATAATTTTCTACGGAATTTGGGGATACTCTATCTCAAATTGAAAAATTTTTTTATTCGAAATGCCCTAATAACGGCTAAGGTTTTTTATGAATGATAGTCATCTGACCGGCCACGGTTCGCCTTGGCCCCAGAGCGTGAAGTGGTTGCACATTTTTCTTGCTTCTTTTGTGACGTTTCAGTTGATGAGCGAACTGGATATGAAAGCGATCTGGAAGCATTTGGATATTTCCCCTTTTCGGCATTTTTTGTTTGAAGCC
>JBAYRF010000005.1:0-122446 GCA_041676785.1 Acidithiobacillus sp.
AGTGCGCTCCGAATAAAGGGATGTACCCTGCTTATGGTAATGCAATCACCTTGTCACGTCAATGCAAGTGCATTACCACCGGATGCTCTCATCCGGCACCTAACGTCGGAGGGTGATTGGCTATGTTTTGCATACGGGTAGGTATAGACAATAGGCGATATACAGAATACAGAATACGGGAGCACATCATCATGGAACCCATTTACGCCGACTACTCCGTCAGTATCACGAAATTCAAGAAGAATCCCGCCAGCGTACTCCGGGATGCAGGAGCACGCCCCGTGGCTGTGCTCAATCACAATCGCCCCGCGTTCTATATGGTCCAACCCGGAAGTATTTGAATCGCTGGTAGAGGAACTGGCTGACCGAAACTTGCTGGAAATCGCCCGACGTCGGTTGGCACGCAAGGATACAGTCATAGAGGTGGATGTTGACCAAATCTGAGCGTGAGAAGTATCGGCTGCAGTTCATGCCGGAAGCTCTCGAAGAGTGGATAGACCACTACGACCCACCAATTTTTTGATGTTTGGTGCATTGGACGCTCTTCCCCTTAGAATGCTTTGCTATATCAGTGCTTACAGGGTATTTATTGCCCCATGTAGCTTTCAAGGAGTGGCATCTAGCACCCAGTCTTCCCGCACCATTTTGCGCAGCGTCTGGCGATGGGTGAAGAACACCCAGATGACCAATAATAAGGGCATGCACAGCCCAAAAAACCAAAACCTAAAACCTGTTGACGACTGCAGTAACGCCAGCAGGCCGAGGTTTACCACAAGATAGCTTAATCCGAACACCAGCATGTGGATAATCTTTTTATGAATAGCATCGTGCAAGCCGAATAAATAGGCGAAGAAAAAGGCATAGCTCAACCATAGTATTGTGGTAAATAGAAACGCCGTGAGCGCTACACCCTGTAATATGTGTAAAGTCAGAAGTGAAGTGGATAGCGCGAGTATCGTTAGCGTCAGCACCCCGGCCAAGAAAATGCTCTGACGGGCGTGGTGGCGCAAGGCTTGCCGGCAGAATTGTTTTTTGCTCCCCCATAGCCCGGTCAGAAAAACCGTTCGCCAGTCCGCGTTCTGTTGAATCCAATAACCATTCGCCGCACTGACAAGCAAAACAGCTAATGTCCCGCCTGTAACTAAACTCAGAATTGCAGCATGGTGCATAAAAACAGCAGATATCATGGGATGGGTCATTCGTCTAACGATGACCGCAATGAATAATGTCACTAGCACCCCTGCTGTTCCTATCAGAACAACGCTGAGAACTCCCATGGGATACAGAGCAAGTGGGTTTTTCCATGTCTGTGGCGCCCATCGGACGATAACTCGCCAATATCGAAAAATAGAAGGGCTTATTTTGGTAGAATAATAGTCGGATTTTACATCGTATTGTGTTTCCTGTGCCTCAACCAAGGAGCGTAATCGCTCAGGCCGGAAGAACAGGGAGACCATGATCGCCGACCATATAACTACAGCTAAGGGTAATGCCCAGAGCAGCGGCAATGAGCCAATATCCCAGTAGAGCGATCCGACAACTATTAGCGGTAGGTAGAAAACAATCAACAAACCGCGTAGGACGTATTGCGCCCAGCGCCTTTTCTTCCAAGGAACCCGTATTCCACCAAAACCTGTACCTAACAGTGCAAATAAACCGGTTAAAACTAATGCGCCCGGCCAAGGGGCATGGAATCTGATGAGAGCAAAGAAGGGCAGCGTACTCACACCTAAAATAAGCCATTGTGAGGTCTGGCGATGCCGTCGAATAAATCTTGGCACGACCACCACCATAGGCTCGGTGACTTGGCGCCAGTAGTGGAATAATAGTCCGCCATACAGATACACGCAGAACATGATCAGGATGAAACGGAAACCGTGCTGGGCCCAGGCATGTTGGGGATAGTAGGAATCTATAGTGTGCGCAGGAAGTCCCAGCAGGACCGCAAAAGGTATGAGGAATAGCGCGCTAGTGATAGCCAGCGGATTATCGCGAAACAGATGCATACTGGTATAGCTGCGCAAGCTTGGATTCGGATTCATGCTGCGGGACCCACCATAGCTAGGAATGCAGATTCGAGGGTTGGCGGAGCGGTAACCACAATTTCAGATGATTCTTGGCTGGCGAGTTGCGATGCCCAGACGCTATCCCAATTAGCGACTAACACTGTATGCTGACTCCCGCCGGTGGCTAGCACCTGCAGCCCTTCGGGAAGCGGCTGAGACCACGGTTCCGCATCGTCGCGTCGAATCCAGCGCACCTGTTCACGGAATTGAGCCATGGATAGCTGCGCATGGATCGCGCCCTTGAGCATGATCACGGTTTGTGTGGCGACAGACTCAAGATCTGAAAGAATATGGGATGAAATCACAGCGGTAGCTTGTCGATCAAAAAGATATTCGCGTAGCAATTGGAGAAAATCACGTCGTCCAACGGGATCAAGACTGGCAACCGGTTCATCGAGGATGAGGAGGTCCGGCTGATGGCGTAGCGCAAGCAGGATAGACAAGCGTTGGCGCTGGCCACCAGAAAGATTTTTGATGCGTGTCTTAGGATCAAGGTCAGCCCATGCATTCAGTGTTGGTGAAAGAGTGCGTTTACTCTTGGGATAGAATTGACCGAGATACTCGATCAGCTCGTGTACCCGCAGCCAAGAGAAACCTTGAAAACTTTGCGGGACATATCCCATTCTCGAGCGATCTTCTCCTGACAGTTCGGTTGCTGCCTTGCCAAACACCAGAGCCTGCCCTGTACTGGGTTCCAGTAGACCAATAAGACAGCCCATCAATGTAGATTTACCGGCGCCATTGGGTCCCAATAGCGCTACAATCTCTCCAGGGTTTGCTGTTAATTGAATATCACGAAGCACTTCTTTATGGGCAAAAAACTTTCCTAGATGGTTGCAGTCTATGATATGGTTCGGAGTGCTAACTGCTGAGTAAGGCCGAATTGCGTCACGCATTATTGCTATCCTCATTAGTTATGTACAAAATTCATAAATAAGCCACTTTTATAGAAATTAAAATATACACTAAATAACTCTAGTGTTTAACAAATAAGGCTATCAGATAAACCATAAGAGAATAAATAATAAAAGATTCATGGTATAGATTTAAGATTTTTGTAATTTGGCCTATAACGATAATAAAAAAAGTAAATATGAATAGATAACTTACTAATACTATATGCTTTTTTCTAGAAGGTCTTTTTAGGTATAATATATGCGAAATATAGCCAGCAATAATTGGCAGTGCTATCAATGTAAAAGCTCCGATAACCATAGGGTGCGGATTTATTGAAAATGCAGTAATTCCCATGAATAGAGATGAGGCATAAATATACAATAATTTTTTTTCAATCATAGATATAGATTCCATCTTGTAATTTAGAAGAGTAATTATAGCTTGTGAGGAATGCGAAAACTAAAATTCGTGAATAAAGACTAGTTCGCCGTGCAAAGTCGGGGATACCCATTGATCATCTGCAGCCAATTATGATCATAGGTAATGCAGTTCATACTTAAAGCTCGCTCTTATGTATGAACCCATATATTAAACCCATAGGTTGCGATCTGCTGAGTTATTATTATCATAATAATAAATGAAACAATAAAATTATAAATACTAAAAGAAAGTAGAAAAATATTTATCATGGAAGATATAAGTCCAATATAAAAAAATATAAATAACGTATATAAATAGTATAAATTATATCTAGAACATAATATTTTAATGCAGTTATCGAATGGGTTTATAAACGTAAGCACCAGACGTTTTTTAGCTAATAATAATCTAATGATGTCATAGATAATGAATGATAGTCCAACGGAAAATGCACTAGTAGAGATAGCGGTAAGTATTTCTATAGGTGTTTCATAGAGATGATTAAATAGGATGATGAAAGTCATCGTAAGACCAAATGTTACTCCTTCTAAAAGGGTATGTTGATCATAATATGATTTTTTAAACTCATCCTCATCTTTTAGATTTAATTTAATATAGATCGGAATAAAAGGGTTGTTGCTTATAAATAAATTCTCAACATCTTCCTTAAAACATAATAATCCATATTCCTTATGCGATGATAATTCAATCATGATTTACTCCATAATAAAATAATTACTGGATTTATTATTACCATAGTTATAATGTAATCATATGATCTGATGATGTAACTTAATGACATAGGTCCATAAAAAATATAAAAAAATTAGTGTAACATTGAAATAAGATGCTTCTGATAATGCTCAAGCAAAATGCCATTGGAAACTCTACTAGTACTCGTTCCATAATATTTAATGTCCATTGTTCAAGCATGGGTGGCATCACATCTGTTTCATAGTCATCAAACAACATAGGCGGTTTCTATCTAGTCTACCATAAATCGATTAGAATAATTCATCAACTAATCTCTTCATATATTTTATTGATAGTTACATAGGGTCCGTAAACCGCTATTGAATTTCCTTCTTGCTTAACTTCAACAACGCTTGTTATCCCCCCGTATCGCACCAGCCTTCCAATTTGTTCATGAATAGCTTTGCCAAGAATCCCATCAGGGAACCTTGGAGTACCTAAAGGAATGAACAAGGTTCTATCTTTGCCTACATTAGTTTCTTTATACCCCCATGGAAAACCGTAATTTCTTTTATCCAGCTTCCAATAAGTTTGAAAGTCAGCAATGGTATTCCTAATATTACTTTCAACAAAGAAGAATTCTCCGCCATGTATCGTTAATTTTGTCGGTCTTGCTCTCAAAAGAAGAGGGAATCCACCAGCCGCCCCTCCCATGGTTATAGCCGTAATCAAGCCCATAGATAACTGGCCACCAAAGTGAAGTAATAATATGTCAAATAAAATGATGATGAGCGTAATAACTCCGTATATAATAAAAAATATTACGGTAACTTCTTGTGAATAAAAAGTTTTAATTGAATATCTTTGCATAAATACCCATAAATTGTGCTAATAATTTTTGGCGCCATTAATTGCATTTTCATATTACCACTAATGGCGCCATCTATTTAACTAAAGCCTAATTCGTAAGCGCCCATACCAAACGCATATCCGGCTGCGCTGCCTATCATATAGCCGAAGAATTCTCCGCCAAAAGGGTCAACTGCTCCACCAAGAACTGCGCCTACTCCACACGCATGTATCTGAGCCTTTTAGAACTATATTTTCTTCAAGTTAGTTGTATATCGCTGTCGATACTATTGGCATCACCTCCAGAATCCAATTTCACTTCGTCGCTGGACTACTCTGACATTTTAAAACTCCCTATAAATATCAACTTTTGGTCAAAATACTCTTGGTTACCTTGAATCCTTCCTGCTCTAAGGCGGCTGCTTCACTGATCAGTTTATAGAGGTCAGGATAAGCTTCTGGGCTATAGATCATGTGCGCAAGCTGCATGCGACTGGTGATTTCCAGCTTGTTGGGCGCAAGCCGCTGAATACTTTCTGTGAACACGCCTGCATCATTTTTAACCTGGTGCTTCGTATTGGTGACCTTCCAGCCATAACCCGCTGGCAACGTTATTACGCTGCTCCATTGTCCCTGACCATAGGGCATGAATACGGGGTATTTGACCGTTGCACTGGTCAGGCGAACGGTGAGATTTCTCAATGAATCTGGATTGAGACCATAGTGAAGGGCAATACGACTTCCGTTGCTCAGTGGTACGCCCGGTGCTGTTTCCCAATGGGCCGTGAGGGTGAAAGGATCGCGCAGGCTGTGTGTGGGGGTCGTCTTCAAGCTGGCATTTTGCGTCATCATTCCAGTCTGGGCGAGCACATGATGCAGCAATGCACCGTATTCGTTCATCGGTACGCGTGCCAACATATCCTTCCAAACCCAGGCCCCGTAACCACTCAGATGGAGCGTTTGGTCGGCTTTGAGGCTGCCGTCTTGGGCTACAGTGACGGTTTCCGAACCCTGCATGTCGCTGGCATCGGCACTGTCACCCGGAGTATGGGCGATGCTGGAGTGCGCGCTAACGAGAATCACCGGATGATCGGCATCGGGAAGGGGGATCGTGCCCATGGGTGCGTAGCCGGAGGTGGGATCTAAATACAGATCATAGGGGGGTATGTAAACGATAACGTGATTGAGTTGCTGTAAACTGGCGATCTTTTGCCATGAAAAATCATTGCCCGCGCCCAACAGGACGGGTTGCGCCTGAATACCCTTGGCATGCAGGAGCGCCACCAGCAGAGCAGCGGCTGCTTTGCAATCTCCATAGCGCTGCTTCAGAGTCGTCGCGGCTGGAGAGGGTTTGTAGCCACTCAAGCCTGTTTCCACACCCACCCAGCGAATGTTGTGAACGGTCCAATCATAGAGCGCGCGGACGGCCTTCTTGCCGGTTTTGTCGCCAGCAATTTTGTCGGCCAGCGCCTGAATCTGGGGCGTAACTTTTTCAGCGGATTCGGCGTATTTCCAGTACGCATCACCAATGGCCTCCCACTGCGGGAACGTGCTGACGACAAAGGTGGGGCTGACCTGGTAAAAACTCACCGCATTGGGCTGCATCGCTTCCGGGTGGGGTTGCGTAAGGGTGGCGGTGATGGTCTGAGTATGGCCTTGCACCTGATGCGTGATTTGATAGGTTCCCGAGCTTCCCCAGTGTAGCTTCATGTCTGCCGGGGCATGTACCACGATGCGGACCTGATCGGCTTCCAGAAAATACGGAACCGTGTGGCTGATGCTGACAGCGTTGGGGAAGTAGGGTTTTTTGAAGTTTTCCTGCCAGTTCGTAACCAATTCATCGCCCACTGCGACATGTGGGAAGACGACGGTGATCGTCTTAGCATCACTGAATTCTGGCGCGTCCTGGACTACGGGCAAGGTGCGGGTGAAGATTTTGCTTTGAGGTACGGGGTACATTTTACCCGAGGGGCTCAGCGTGTAGGCTTTGTGGACGCTCAGCTCCGCCATTTTAGCGGGAAACTGTTTGTGCGCTTGCGCAAATTTTTGCACACCATAGTGACTCAGCGGCATAGTGATTTCGTGAATCTGAGCCGTGTAGGTACCGTTGTGATGGAGATTATAGGTCGCATCATAAGCGACGATTTTGAAGGGGAAACCTTCGGTGGCTGCCGAAACCGTGTTAAACAGGCCCAATCCAAAGAGCGGCGTGAT
This sequence comes from Acidithiobacillus sp., assembly GCA_041676785.1. Classification (GTDB taxonomy): domain Bacteria; phylum Pseudomonadota; class Gammaproteobacteria; order Acidithiobacillales; family Acidithiobacillaceae; genus Acidithiobacillus. The sequence continues at coordinate 7,140 of JBAYRF010000005.1, forward strand.
GATGACAGAAGCGAGGATACGACGGCGTTGCATGGCGGCTCCTTATCCGGTCAATCGCCGGAAGGGTGTAGTTTATCCGTCTAAAAATCCAGAATAGCATACCCATATTACGTTTTTATGAAGGTTTTATGACGTTTGTATGACAATTATTTTTTGAATGCTCAGCGATAACCATATGATCTGAAGACTATGCCTATAGTTTAGCTTCATAAAAATGAAAGATTAAAAAGCAAAATTTGTGCCAATTTATTAGCAGAATGAAATATAAATATAATACAAAAGGTACAGATGGTTAAAAAATATTAGTATTCCATAATAAGATGAATACTCAGCGCCCAAGCACAATAATGGGGCTTCATAGGCGCGCGTCGCTCTAATATGGTGCATATTTGCTTGCGCCTCGACGGTGCGCGTCATGCGAATAGCTATTTTTCCTATTTCATCGTCCTGTGTTCAGGATGACCAATACCTTGAATCGGTACTAGATATTTGATCGACTCTGATCACGAAGTTCGGGTAGTATTTAACAATCATCCCACAGCTCGCTCATCATTAAAATTATGCAAAGCATGTTCTGGATCATCGGTCCACTTCATATCCCGCTCTGGATTCCGGTCACCATTCTTGCTGCACTGATGCAGACATGGCGAACGGGGTTGCAGGCCAGGCTGAAAGGCCAGTTAAGTGTCGGAGCCGCTAGCTTTGCGCGCTTTCTGTATGCTATGCCACTGGAGTTCTTGGTCTTTTTGATGCTTCTCGGTCAGTTTGGACCGGCACTTTTTCGATACGGACATTTAGCGTTTTGGTTTTACTGTCTGGCAGGTGGCCTGGCTCAGATATTAGGAACGCTTTTTCTGGTGCGTTCGTTTCACAGCCGTGGGCTGGTAATCGGGACCGCCTATGCGAAGACTGAGGCTGCCCAGTTAGTGATTCTCACGACCCTATTTCTGGGTGCACAACTACAACTGCTGGCCATTGCCGGTATTTTCTTGGCGCTGGCTGGTGTTCTGGTGCTCGGAACCAAGGGCTGGGGCATCTTGGGTGCTGATTTTTGGCGGGGTTTAGGTCAACCAGCAGCCTATTATGGCTTGGCAGCCGCCTTGGGATTTGCCCTGACCGCCATTGCTCTACGGGCGGCTAGTCACGCACTGGACCCTAGGCTTTCTCCACTGGTTATGGGTCTATGGATTCTTCTAGTGACTAATTTTCTGCAAACGCTAGTGCAGGGGAGCTATCTTGCTATACGGCATCGAGATCAATGGCGGGAAAGTCTCTGCGGATGGCGCATAGCCTGGCCAGTCGGCGTGTTATCTGCTCTGGGCTCTTGGGCTTGGTTCAGCGCCTTTGCGCTTACCCAAGTGGCTTTGGTGCGGGGGCTGGGACAAATTGATACTTTGCTGGTGTTCATTTTTGGTCATCACGTCCTCAAGGAACGCCTTGGTCGAGTCGAGATTATTGCAACTTTGCTTATTGTTATCGGTGCAATCTGCATTGTCGCTCCAGATATTCACTGGCAAGGATAATGCCTAATGGTTAATGAGCGCTTTTAGCTTATAAAGCAGTTCTAATGCTTCGCGGGGACTGATTTGGTCCGGATCTAATTGACTCAAACGCTCTATAACCGGATGCGGCACTGTGGTAAATAGGGATAATTGCGCGGATTCGCGGGTGGTTGCTGTGGTTGTGGAAGAACTAGCATTTTCCAGTTGGTGCAGGCGCTTGCGGGCTTCCGCCACGATGCTTTCTGGAATCCCGGCCAGACTCGCTACAGCTAGGCCATAACTCTGTGTGGCGGGACCATCTTCTACTCGATGCAGAAAAACGACTTGCTCATCTTGAGCTATAGCGTCGAGATGTACATTTTGCAGGCCCGGTTTTTTGAGATCCGTCAATTCAAAATAATGGGTGGCAAACAGAGTAAATGCCTGTCTTTGGAGGAGGGCTTCTGCGGTGGCCCATGCAATGGCCAGTCCGTCATAAGTAGCGGTGCCTCGGCCGATTTCATCCAGAATGACCAAGCTCTGCGCGGTAGCGAGATGGAGGATGCGTGCGGTTTCGCTCATCTCCACCATAAATGTCGAGCGCCCACCCGCGAGATCGTCGGCGGCACCGATACGGGTAAAAATCTGATCAATGGGTCCAATCACGGCTTCACGGGCGGGAACCTGACATCCAATGTGAGCGAGCAGGACGATCTGGGCGGTCTGGCGCATATAGGTGGATTTACCCCCCATATTGGGTCCGGTGATAAGTCGCATACGCTGGGTTTCATCGAAAGTGAGATCATTGGGTACGAAATGGCTGCCGATTTTGGCTTCTACCACCGGATGCCGTCCTTCGCGGATGCGCAGTACATTTTCCGTGACGAATTGTGGTGCAGACCAGTTCAGCGTAATAGACCTCTCGGCAAAAGTGCTTAAAACATCGAGTTCGGCGACTGCCGTCATGGTTTCTTGCAAGGCAGGCACGACGGGCGCGAGGGATTCGAGAATCTCACGAAACAGTAGCTTTTCTCGGCTCAGCGCCAGACTTTCGGCGGAGAGGGCCTGGTCCTCAATCGTCTTGAGCGCGTCATTGATGTAGCGTTCGGCATTTTTGGTGGTTTGACGGCGACGATAATCGTCTGGAATAGGGCCTTGGTAACTCCGACTGATTTCAATATAAAAACCGTGGACGCGGTTGTACTGAATTTTGAGAAGATGGATACCGGTTCTTTGCCGCTCGGTTTGTTCCAGGTCGCGGAGGACTTCTTGCAGGTTATGGCTAAGTTGCTGCAGACGGTCGAGTTCGGCGTCGTATCCCGCGCGGATATAGGCACCTTCACGCTGGGTCATGGGCGGACTATCGACGATGGCCGTTTCCAGCAGTTCCCGCTGCGCTGGAAATAATTCGATACGATTTTGGTAGTGAACCAAAATCGGGCTGTGTAGGCGGTCACGGAGTGTCGGCAAGGCTTGTAATGTACTGCGTAGCTGCGCGAGATCGCGAGGATTGGCACTGCCCAAGGCCACACGGGTAAGAATGCGTTCGGCATCTGCAACGCCCTCCAAAGCACTTTGGATGAGGGCTGGACCGCCTTCTTCGATGAGCGCAGTGACTTGTGTGTGACGATTTTGTAGTTCTGATCCTTGTCGTAACGGGCGTAGCAGCCAGCGACGCAATAATCGGGCACCCATAGCGGTGCGGGTTTTTTGCAGCAACTCCAAAAGGGTGGGGCCGTTATTCTGCAAGCTATCCAAGACTTCCAGTGCCCGGTAGGCGGTGGCGTCCAGATACAGTTCTTCTTCGGCACGTTCTGGGTGAATATGCTGAATCTGACGGAGACTCCCACGCAATTGCGATTCGGCATAGTGGAGTAGGGCACCCGCTGCGCGTAAGGCGAGCGGCCAGTCATTACATCCAAAGCTTGCCAGTCTTTCTCCAAAGTAGCGATCGAGAACGGCTTGGCTGCGTCGAGTTTGAAACAAGCTTTTATCGAGGCGTTGGATGCTGATTTTATTCTCCGCCATGCTGAGGACGGCATCGTCGGGTATGAGGGTCTCGGCAACCGGGCGTCGAGCGATCAGATCATCCAGTGCCGTCTGCGCGACTTCCCGCACCATCAGTCGTCCGCCTGCCGCATCCAGCCAAGCGACGCCGCAATTTGTTCCTTCAGGACAAAGGGCCAGCAATAAGGGTTCTTGCGTACTATCCAGTAGTGCGCCATCGACAATCGTACCCGGAGTAAGTACACGGACAATGGCCCGCTCTACAGGCCCTTTGCTCGTGGCTGGATCACCGATTTGCTCGCCGATGGCTATCCTTTCACCTAAGCGCACCAGTTTGGCGAGATAACCGTCAACACTGTGCACCGGTACACCGGCCATAGGAATGGGCGCTCCGGCGCTCTGCCCTCGGCTGGTCAGGGTGATGCCGAGCAAAGTCGCCGCTTTTTGTGCATCCTCAAAAAATAGCTCATAAAAATCGCCCATACGATAAAAGAGCAGGGCATCAGGACACTGCGCTTTGAGCCCAAAATACTGCTGCATCATGGGCGTGTGATTTTTATCGCTTTTTAAGTGAGTCATTTATGGATGACAAACAACCACCGAAATCCTTCAGCAGGACGACGGGAGTATGCCGTAGTTAGCTACGATTGCCACCGCCGAAAATTTCCAGAAGCGCCATGAACAGGTTGATGATATCCAGATACAGTCCAACGACCAGCAAAACCGGCTCTTGTACGCCGCCACGGATCATGCGCTGTGTGTCAAAAAGAATCAGTCCGCTAAACACTAGGACGAGCACGCCGGCAATGGCCAGTTGTAAGGCTGGCAGATGCAGCAGAAACATATTCAGCAGCGAAACAACAATCGCGAGAATCAGTCCGGTGATGAGGAAGCCGCTGATGTTGCTGAAATCCCGGCGCGTTGTCATGGCATAGGCAGATAGGCCAATAAACATGGCTGCTGTCGTACCCAAAGCCTCAGCGATGATGGTCGCGCCATTGGGCATCCGCAGATACATTTCAATGGCTGGCCCCATCATCATCCCCATACCGGCGGCAAAGAGGAAAACCAGCGGAATGGCGAAGGGGCTACGATGCGCGCCGGTATATTGCACCGCAAAAAGCAACGCGAAAGATCCAATCATCAGAATGAAAGGATGCTCATAAGCAAAAGGTGAGGTCATACCATAAAGCGACGCAATAGCGGACACCACCAAGGTCGCTGCCAGCAGCGCATAAGTTTTGCCCATTAAAGCACCGATAGAAGAGCCCGTGTTTGCCCCTCTGGGATTCATGCTATCTGGAAATTGATAGGGATTTTGATCCTGATTCATTGCGTGCGCTCCTTCAACCAAGCCTTGTCACTAAGAGAATACCGGAAATTCAATGTGATTACCTATACCACGGAGAATGGGGGTTGCACCATGATAAATCAATAAGGAAAAATTATACCCCACAGATTTTCCTGAGCTAAGACGGCGTTATCGTGAAAAAGTTCCGGTTTTTCTGCTTGCCCATTGTCGGTTAGACCATTACCCTGCAGCTCTTTAATCTGATCCGAACAGGGAGACCCTATGCGCGCACTGATTTTTGATACGGAAACAACGGGCCGGGTGGAACCTGATCTGATCGAAGCCGCCTGGCTAGCCGTCAGCGATCTCAAGACCCTCGAAGTGGAAGAACAGTTTGTGCAGCGCTATCGTCCGGCCAAGCCGATCGAAATGGGGGCAATGGCCGTACACCATATCCTCGAAGAAGATTTGCTCGATTGTCCGGCGGCTGCCAGTTTCCAGCTACCTGATGATACCGGCTATCTGGTGGGGCACAGTATTGATTATGACTGGGGCGTCATTGGTAAGCCGGATGTGAAGCGCATTTGTACTTACGCCATGACGCGTAAGCTGTGGCCGCAGGTTGATAGCCATTCCCAGTCGGCGTTGATGTATCATTTCAGCAAGGACAAGAAAAAAACTCGGGACAACCTGAAAAATGCGCACTCCGCACTCGCTGATGTCAAGTTCTGCCGCATCTTGCTGAACAAGGTCATTCTTGCGGTGCGCCCCAGTTCTTGGGAAGACCTCTGGGAGTTTAGTGAGCGGGCGCGGATTCCGGAGACCATGCCCTTCGGTAAGCACAAAGGCGTAAAGATCATCGATCTGCCCGACGATTATCGTAAATGGGCGCTGAATAATCTCACGGATATGGATGTCTACTTGCGGAAGGCGCTGGAAAGCTGAGCGACCATCACTGCATCTAGGAGTAGAGAGCCGGTCTTGTCGGCCGTCTTGCCGGCGGCAATGATGCCATCTTCGTGGCCGGCCATCTGAATCAGAAAAAGGCTATGGGCACGTTGGGAAATCTCGGCAACGGCCTGGGCCATGGCTGGCGTTCCGTATTCGCTCTCTAGGGGCGTAGCGGCAATACCGAGTGCTGCCGAGTGCTGCCAGAGTTCAGCACTATGGACATGAAATACCCATTGGATATCCGCATTGGCATCATAACAAGCCGCGTGACTGAGTGCTTCGGATGAGGGCGGTTGAGGGCCTTCAGCCTGCAGTTGATTGCGGAGGATGTCCCAGCCGGTGACTTCGCAAAAGTTTTCTGGACTGAGTGTGGATAGGTGCCCGGTCTGGGTTGCCGTCACGATAAATCCTCGGTCGCTACGGCAGCTGATATTCCCAAAACCGATCCCTGCGTAACGTTGCGGATCAGCGCCAATCAAACCTTCCAGATAAAAGCGGTCACGCCAGCGTTGCAGAACGGGTAGATTCGGATGCACTTGCGGGGCAGTGGCCGTCCAATGTAATTGAAATTTAGTGACACCTTCCTGAGTCATTGATTTCTCTAGCGTTTGATGAAAATGCGTTGGAGCAGACGAAACCAGGCAGGTACGCGTGTCGAGTTCTCCACTGGACGTGACGGCTCTGGTCGCAACGGATAGGGCGGCAAGGACACGTCCCGTGGATAGATGTCTACGAGGGTGGCGCCCCAACTGCTGCGATCATTGGCAAGACGAAAATTCTGCACCATAGGTTCGCGGCGTAGCAGGGCGTGTACGGTTTCGCGCAGTACGCCCCGACCTTTACCGTGAATAATACGGATTTGCGTGATGCCCGCCGCGCGACAAGTCCGCAGATATTCCCGAACCAGATCAGGAACCTCCTTGGGGCGAAAAGCGTGCAGATCCAGAATGCCGTCTATTTCGGTCTGGAGGACGGGGTCTTGCTGCTGCTTGCTACGCATCATTTCATCTGTCCTCATGAACCGGCAGCAACTGAACGCCAATGCGAGAGGAGGGCCAAAAATACCAGCACTGCAGGTAATATCATGGCCAGTACAGGAATCTGGTAAAGAAAATAAGCGAACAAAATCGCCCCGAACAAGTAGGCCAAGAGCGCGGCAAACTGCTGTTGTAGGGCAAAAGGGAAGGGTTTGCGTTGGCGCAGGCTCTCGAAAAAGCTGATGACAATGCTGGTCAGGGTGTTGGTGAAGACCACGGAGGGCACACCCGCAACGTTGATGAGCCGCGCCGCGACACTTTGCAGCCCCATGCTCATCGCCGAAAAAATAATCAGCGCATAGAGAGGAATACCCTCTGGCGGAAAGCGCCAGACCACCCAGAGCAAAGCATAAATGACCAAAAAACCCGTTTCCATCCCCAGAATCCAGCGTAGACCCAAGGGATGTTCTTTCCACAGGGTGGCGATGATAATGCCCAAGATAAAACCCAGTAGCGCGGCTAGGGAATGGGTGGCAGAGAGCAGGTGCCCATGCCCAATGGCGATTCCAAAAAGAGCGAGGTTTCCGGTCATGGCGGAGGTAAACACCATGTGGAATTTCAGAAAGGCGACCACATCCGCTGCAGCGGAGGTGGCTGAAAGTAGGTGCATGGTTCGGTCGGGCTTACCCAGACGCTGAACAGGCTGACCGGCCATCAGAGCAGAATCCGCTCAATACCCCCCTGACGGGTGGCATGGATGAAGTCTTGCTGCCATTGTGTGCCGAGGATTTTTCGCGCTAATTCCACAACGATATAATCAGTGTCGAGGCCGGTATCTTCCCGATAGCGCTCCAAGCCCTGTTGGCAGGCCGGGCAACTGGTCAGCAGTTTGACGTTGCCATTTTCTGCCTTATCGTTACCGGTGAGCTGGCGGATGCCTTCTTTCAGCACTTCTTCCTTACGAAAGCGTAATTGGGTAGCAATATCCGGGCGACTGCTGGCCAGCGTCCCGGCTTCACCGCAGCATCGCGCCGAATCACTGACGGTTTGTCCCAAGAGTTGGGATGCCACGGCCTGAGGCTTGTGGGTTTTCATGGGACTATGGCAGGGGTCGTGATAGAGATATTGCACGCCTTCCACGCCCTCCAGAGCGATACCCTGTTCCATCAGATATTCGTGGATGTCCAGCAGGCGACAGCCAGGAAAAATTTGCTGAAACTGATACTGCAGGAGCTGGTCCATACAGGTGCCACAAGAGACGATCACGGTCTTAATATCGAGATAATTGAGGGTGTTGGCAACCCGGTGGAAAAGAACCTGATTGCGCACGGAGATTTCCTGACCTTTATCCTCTTGACCGCCCGCCGTCTGGGGATAACCACAGCAGAGATAACCCGGTGGTAAAACGGTCTGCGCCCCGACATGATGGAGCATAGCCAGCGTAGCCAAGCCAATGTCACTAAATAGTCGTTCACTTCCGCAGCCGGGGAAGTAAAAAACCGCGTCGCTGTCATCACTGACTTTGGCGCTATCGCGGATGATGGGTACCGTTTTATCATCAACGATGGCGAGTAATTGGCGCATGGTCTGGGCGCCCATTTTAGTCGGCAGCGGTTTACGCAAAAAATGAATGACTTCAGCGCGTAAAGGCGCTTTGCCGGTGGTAGCCGGTGGGGGGTCTTTGGGTAGGAGGGGCTTGACGATTTCGTGGGCTAGCGCCTGTACCTTAAAGGCGGTCTGCAATAAACCTCGGCGCATGAAGTGAACCTTGCCGGGCTCGGTCGCATTCAGATAACTCATCGCAAACCGGGTTCCGAGATTAAAGGATTTTTCACCACGCGCCCGGAGAATGTTGCGCATATGGATAGAAACCTTGCCAAAATCAATATCCACCGGGCAGGGCGTGAGACATTTGTGACAGGTGGTGCAATGATCGGCGACGTCATTGAGCGCCTCAAAATGCTGCCGGGATACGCCGCGTCGGGTTTGCTCCTCATATAGAAACGCTTCAATCAGCAATCCAGTGGCCAGAATTTTGTTGCGTGGTGAGTAGAGCAGGTTGGCTCGGGGAATATGCGTCATACAAACCGGCTTACACTTGCCGCAGCGCAGGCAGTCCTTGATTTCACGGTTGAGCGCACCGAGTTCGCTGGCCTCTAGCAACAGAGCTTCCTGCTCTACCAGTTGCAAAGAGGGAGTATAGGCTGTCTCCAGCCCCGAGCCCGCCATGAGTTTTCCGGGGTTGAAAATGTTCTCTGGATCGACTTCGGCTTTATAGCGCGCAAAGGCGGCCATTTTTTCGGGTTCCAGCCAGCGCATTTTCGTAATACCGATGCCGTGCTCGCCGGAAATAACGCCTCCCAGAGCCTGGGCGATTCCCATAATGCGATCCACTACCGTATCGGCACTGTGCAACATGGCATAATCGCTGGAAAGTACTGGGATATTCGTGTGTATGTTGCCGTCCCCGGCGTGCATATGCAAAGCCACAAAGAGTCGGGCTCGCCGTTGTTCGGCATGAATCTCCCGGATATGTTCCCGCAATGCGGCGAAGGCATCGCCAGCGAACAGCGCTTCGAGAGGACGTCCGACGCGCTCACGATAGCTAACCCGCAATGCGCCGCGCAGCAACAAATCGGCAAGGGTTTCGTCGGGCCGCAGCGTGGTGGTGATTTGCGCGTCCAATAATTCGGGATGCAACTGCGCGGGGGCATCCAGATGGTCCATGAGAGACTGCCAGCGTTGGCGCGTGTCATCAATCAGTGCCTTGGTTGCTGATCTTTTAGCGCCGACAATAGCCTGATCTTCACTGGAGTCTTCGTAATCCTTGGCTTTACGAATTTCTGCAAGATCCCCAGAAAAATAGGTTTCCAGCGCGGTGAGGCTGCGTAGCTTGCTGCTGATGGATTGTTCGATGTTGATGCGCTCAATTGCGCGGCTGTAATCGCCCAGTTTCTCTAGCGGAATAACTACGTCTTCATTGATTTTGAAGGCGTTGGTGTGAGCGGAAATGGCTGCTGTACGGCTCCGGTCTGCCCAGAAACGCCGCCGGGATTCGGGTGTGGTGGCCACAAATCCTTCGCCGCCCCGGGCGTTGGCGATGCGTACAACTGCGGCTGCGGCGGCTCCCGCAGCATTAGGGTCATCGCTGGCGATATCGGCGAGGAGAAGCATTTTCGGACGCTCATGGCGTGGTGCCTTGTTGCTGTACTTGATCGCTTTTAGGTAGCGCTCATCCAGATGCTCCAATCCGGTAAGGAGTACGCCTTTCTGACTTTCAACAAAAGATTTGACCTCGACAATCGCCGGTACGGCTGCATTCAGGTCGGTACCGTAAAACTCTAGGCAGACCGTACGGATGTGCTGGGGCATCCGGTGGAGGAGGAAACGCCCGGAGGTGATGATGCCGTCGCAGCCTTCTTTCTGGATGCCGGGCAGACCACCCAGAAATTTGTCCGTCACATCTTTGCCGAGCCCCTCTTTGCGAAAGCTGGCGCCGGGCAAGGTCAGCCGCGTGGGTTCGCCGCGTGGCGTATGACCGTCGGCGTTAAAGCGTTTGAGCAGAAAATCTACGTGTTCCTGATCATGAATCTTACCGAGATTATGATTCAGTCGCTCGACTTCCAGCCAGTTACCATCGGGGGTCACCATCCGCCAAGACAGCAGATTATCCAGCGCGGTGCCCCAGAGTACCGCTTTTTTACCGCCTGCGTTCATGGCGATATTGCCGCCAATGGTAGACGCATCCATGGAGGTAGGGTCCACGGCAAAAACCAGTCCTGCGGCATCGGCGGCATCGGCCACGACTTTGGTAACGACGCCCGCGCCGGCATAAATGCTGGGTACCGACTGGTTCAGTCCTGAGGGGATGACCGTTTCAATTTCCGAAATAACTTCGAGTTTTTCAGTATTGATGACGGCACTGTGGCGCTGTAGGGGGATCGCTCCTCCGGTATAACCGGTACCGCCCCCTCGGGGAATAATGGACAAACCCAATTCACGGCAGGCGGCGACCATCTGCTGGACTTCGGTTTCATCTGTGGGGTAAAGCACCACGAAGGGCATTTCTACCCGCCAGTCGGAGGCGTCAGTGACGTGAGCAATCCGTGCATAGGCGCTGAAATCGACATTATCCCGAGCCGTGATTTTGAGTAGACGATGTTCCGCCTTTTTACGCAACGCAATATCTTCGTCAAATTCCTGAATAAATTGACGGACGGCTTCTCGGGTATTTTCCAGCAAACGCAATACGAGCGCGTTTCCCTCAGCGCGGGCGACAATATCCTGAAGACGATGCGTGAGTGCATCCCACAAGGCTTCCCGTCGTTTGCGATCCCGAGCCATATCGTCCTGAATGTAGGGATTGCGCTGAACCACCCAAAGATCGCCAAGCACTTCAAAAAGCATGCGGGCGGAACGGCCTGTGACGCGCTGTTCGCGCAGATCTTCAAGAATTCGCCAGGCTTCCTTGCCAATCAGCCGCTGTACCACTTCAGCATCGGAGAAGGACGTGTAGTTATAAGGAATCTCGCGTAAACGTGGCTTCATAAGGGAATCATAACATTGTCGATGAGGCGGGTCTTCCCCAGTTGGACGGCCGCAAACCAGCGTCCACCCGGCTGGGCACCATCTAGCTTCTGGAGGGTCTGACTGTTACGAAGCTCCAGATAATCAACGACCATTCCAGCTTGTTCCAAGGTTTTCCGGCCCGCAGCAATGAGCGCTGGTAAGTCCGTTTCGGGTACACTGCGTTTGGCCATATCTAATAATGTGGCAGCCAGAATTGGCGCGCTTTCCCGTTCGGCGGGGCTGAGTAAATGATTGCGTGAACTGTAGGCCAATCCATCCCTTTCTCTTTGCAGGGGTCCGGGGAGAACCTGCAACGCCATGTTCATGTCGGTCACCATCTGCTGAACAATCCGTAATTGTTGATAGTCTTTTTCACCCAGAATCAAAATGTCCGGATTAACCATCTGTAAGAGCTTATTGACCACCGTACAAACGCCGGCAAAGTGTCCCGGTCGACTGGACCCACAGAGCACCTTACTCAGACTGCGCGGTGGCATGAGAATACTCAGATCACTGCGTCCTCGAGGATACATCAGCGCGTCATCGGGCGTAAAAACCGCTTGGCAATTTTGGTGGTGTAGTTTCTGCAGATCTTCATCCAGAGTACGTGGATAACGCGTAAGATCTTCATGGGGACCAAATTGCAGGGGATTCACGTAAATGCTGACCAGAACATGCTCGGCGCGTTCTGCGGCCAGACGCACCAGAGCGAGGTGGCCTTCATGAAGATTGCCCATGGTCGGCACAAAGGCGAGGTTACCGCGAAGCCCTTGGCGCCACTGCCGCAGGCTAGGGATGTCTTTGAAAATGGGCATGTCAGTGTTTACGCCGAGGGGGGAACTGCCCTTTGGAAACTTCTTGCACATAATCACTCAGGGCGCTCTGAATCAGCTTGCCGCCTTCCAGATAGCGCTTCGCGAAGGGTGGGCTTTCTAATTCCAGACCCAGTAAATCGTTTACTACTAAGACCTGGGCATCCGTATCCGGTCCCGCACCGATGCCAATAGTCACAGCAGCAACGTCGTTACTGATGGTTGCGGCCACTTCATCCGGAACCGCTTCCAACACCAGAAAGCGGGCTCCCGCCTCGGCAAGAGTCATGGCTTCGCGCTGCAGGCGTTGCGCGCTATCGGCAGTGGTGCCTTGGCGCTGAAAACTCCCCCACTGGCGCACACGTTGGGGGGTTAACCCCATATGGACACAAACATTGATTCCGCGCTCGGCGCAGAAAGCTACGGTCGGTGCCATCTCCGCACCGCCCTCCAATTTGATGACATCAGCCCCCGCACGCAGTAGTACACCGGCAGACGCCCAAGCTTGTTCTGCATTCTGTTCATAACTGCCAAAAGGTAGATCAGCAAACACCAGGCAATGAGCCGCACCCCGGGCCACCATGCGCGTGTGGTAAGCCATCTGTTCCAGTGACACATTGAGGGTATCGTGATCACCGCAGACGACCATTCCCAAGGAATCTCCAATTAATACAGCGTGCAATCCCGCTGCAGCGGCGAAGCGCGCGGTAGGATAATCATAAGCGGTAACGACCGAGCGTTTGATGCCATTTTTCTTGTCTTTCAGCCAGTTGGAAATTTTTTTATGCATTTCGCTCCTCAATCGCTTGCAAGTGATACCTGATCATTTTTATCAACATCTCATTGTGCCGTGGATCATGGACAAAATCCACTTGCGAACTATCGATATCTAGGCAGGGTTGCGTATAGTGCATGCGCCAATGGTGATAGGCGGATTGCACTTGTTCGAGATAATCATAGCGCAGCGCACTTTCGTAGAGGCTTCCCCGCGCGTGAATACGTTCCAACAAGATAGGTAGAGGCGCATCCATAAAAATCAGAAGGTCAGCAGGTTTCGGTGCGTAGTGCATGGCGCTGCGAATCTGGATGAATAGTTTTCGCTCCTCAAGGGTGAGGGTCAGTGGTGTGAAAATTTCATCTTTGTGAATGCTGTAATCGCTGATGATGCAGTGTTCCGTAGCCTCCTGCTGCCATTGTGCTTGGCGTTGCAATAAAAACTGTAGCTCAGTCGCTAGTGCTGTGCCGCGTTGCTCGTAAAAATCCGAGAGAAAAGGATTTTCGTCGGGCTGTTCAAGAATCAGCCGGCCCGGCAGAGCATCGGCCAAGCGCCGGGCCAGGCTGGTTTTACCTGCACCCATCGGACCTTCTATGCTAATGATGATGGGCCGGTTCATGCTTGGGCGGTTTTAGCCGTTAAAACAGGTGAATGGTCTGCAGATTCTACAAGGCGGCGCACCCCCTGATCACTGACCTGCAGTAAATGTTCGGCGATGCACCCACACCCGGAGAGGGTCAGTTGCGCATCGAACTCTGCCAGCGGAACCAGTACGAAAGCTCTCTCATGTAGGCGCGGGTGCGGAAGGCGAAGCTGCGGATCAGATGAGCAGTAATCTCCATAACTCAGCATATCCAGATCAAGCACGCGCGGACCCCAGTAGATTTCCGCAGCACGCCGTCTTCCGGCGATGGTTTCCAGTTCTTGGAGCTGGTGAAGCAATTCAAGTGCCGGTAGATGGGTGCTGAGGCGCGCCACGGCGTTAATGAAAGCGGGTTGCTCAACGCCACCTACCGGATCTGTTGCATATAGTTGTGATTGCCAGAGTAAAGTGGTTTCCGGCAAAGTGGTCAGCGCCGTCAACGCTCGTCGGACTTGGGTCACGGGCTGTTGCAGGTTGCTACCGATACTGATCCAAGCGATCACGCCGGTGTCGAGGGCAGAATGCCTTGTTTGATCAGCCATTGATGCGCGCTTTCCTTATCGGTTATCTCGCCATCCAGGCGAGCGTCATGCAGCATTACTAAAACATTCCCTAAAGCCGGACCGGGCTTTAAACCCAGATTCTGCAATTCATGACCACTGAGTGGTGAGGAAACTTGGCGTTGTTCCCGCAAATACAGTCGGCCACTATTGCAGAGTGCCGCATTATCCGGATTTGCCGCTATGGCCGCCAGTATGCCCGCCACGGAACAGCCTTGCCAGACGCGTGCCTGTTGACTAGGCCGTAGAGCTTGCGCAAGGGTCGTGGCGATATTTTTTAGACATTGCAGATCTTTAAGCAGCGTGTGCGGATCAGGTACCGGCCACTGAGTCAGGCGACGTTGGATTTCTGACTGCGGGACGTCAGACCAAAGGAGCATTAACATGAGGTTTGCAACAGCTATAGATCTATCTGGAAATTGGTCCTTGAGCCACAGGACTCCTTTCTGACCGCGCTGCACTTGTTCGCGAAGCGCGTCAACATCTGCGGGTACTGGACGGAGCAAAAACCAGAGCTGAAGGTCACTCAAATGTTGCAGTGCAGCACTCAGATCTGTTAACTCCAATAGATATTGGAGTTCTCGCCACAATCGAGCGCCGCTGAGTTGTGCAAAAATGTTCTTCTGTAAGGCTTCTAGCAGGTAATGTCGGGTGCTCGGTGCCCATTCAAACTGAAAGCGGGTCGCAAATCTTAAACCGCGCAGTATGCGGGTAGGGTCGTCCACAAAGGATCGGGGATGGAGAACGCGCAATACGCCGCGCTGCAAATCTAATCTTCCGCCATAAGGATCCAGCAGGCTGCCGAATTGGGGCGGATTGAGGCACAGGGCCATGGCATTGATGGAAAAGTCGCGCCGTATAAGATCCGCATGAATATCACCGGGTCTGACCTCTGGGAGCGCGGCTGGTGCGGGATAAGACTCTAGTCGACAACGCGCGAGGTCCCACTCAAAGCCCTCGTTATCCCGGAGAACTGCGGTACCGAATTGGGGATGAAAACGGGATTGCGCTCCTACCATGTGCGTCTTGAGGGCTGCTACGAGGTCACCAACATCGCCCTCGACAGCAATATCGAGATCAGGTGAAGGACGTTGCAGAAAAAGATCACGAACCGCACCGCCGACGAGATAAACGTTGGTATTACGCTCCGCAGCGATCTCACCAATCTGACGTAAACGGTGGAGTTTGTCGGCACCCCATTGGGCTTCGAGTGTCGACGTTAACGAGAAGTGCTCCGTTTCCATGCGGGTCCAGAGGAGATAACGACTGATTTAGTCGTTATCTACCGCCTCATTGGATGCTGGACCAGAATGCAGGCCGCCGCGATGATTACGGCGCCGCCGTCTTCGGGGACGGCGACTGTGCGTAGTAGGGAGTGGCCCCAAGGCTGCCTCCTGTCCGGTTTCTTCAAGTCGCGCGGTTTCGATCAGTGTGCGCCGCCCTTCGTGGTCGGCTAACTGAAACTGCTCCCACCAAGTCACCAGCTGGGCAGGAATTTCGCCGCTTTGACTGCGTAAGCTCAAAAAATCGAAAGCCGCCCGAAAACGAGGATGGGCGAGGAGGGCGTGTGGACGGCGACCGCCCCGGCGCAGGAAGCGCGCCTGGAGATCCCAGATTTCGCGCATGGGGAGAGAAAACCGGCGTGGAACGGATACCCTACCCACGCAATCCTGCAACACTTCGCTGGCGGCTTGCTGCAAAGCTATAGCCGCAGGCTTGCCTTGTTGTTCTAATACGTGACTTTGTTGCTGTAAGGCTGGCCAAAGGAGGGCCGCAAAAAGAAAAGCAGGCGTTACCGATTTGCTTTGATGAACCCGGTTGTCGGTGCCTTCTAGGGCGCCTTGTAGCAACAGGCGTGCCGAGGCGTATTGTTCGTCATCGAGAAGGGCGTCGACCTGCGGAAACAAGGCGGCAAATAAACCGTGTTGACGCAATTGCTCGAAACTCGACTGGGCGTTGCCATTGAGAAAAAGTTTGAGGGTTTCTTCAAACAGACGTGCCGAAGGGACTTCCTGCAGGCAATCGCGGCAAACGGCTAGAGGCGCGCGCGCCGCATCGTCAAGAATGAATCCCAATTTGGCCGCGAAACGCACGGCGCGAAGCATGCGAACGGGATCTTCCCGATAACGCTGTTCGGGATCGCCGATAATCCGCAAACGACCCGCGCGGAGATCCTCCATGCCTGTGGAAAAATCGAGTATCCCCCGGTCCGCAATATTGTAGTAGAGCGCATTCGCGGTGAAATCGCGTCGCCGGGCATCTTCTTCTAATGAGCCATAGACGTTGTCTGCCAGAATGCGACCGGTTTCACTGCGTTCACTGGCTTCACTTTTATGACCTTCTGCAGAGCCGCGAAAAGTGGCGACTTCAATGATTTCGTTACCGAACTGGACGTGAACCAAGATGAAGCGTCGACCAATCAGGCGTGCGTTACGTCGAAACAGTTTGCGTACCTGTTCAGGGTGCGCGTCGGTGGCGACATCAAAATCCTTGGGTTCGCGCCCCAGTAGCAGGTCACGCACACTACCACCAACCAGATAGGCCTGATGACCCGCCCGATGCAGGCCGTTGAGCACTTGGAGAGCACCGTCACTGATTTGTCGTCGTGATAGGTTATGCGCTTCCCGAGGCGTGATCTGGACCCCCGGAATTTGCAAGGCGGACAGCACCGTATCGCCTGCGGAAACCTCCGCAACGGCTTCAGGCAGCTTCAACTGGCTGTTAATAAAAGATTTTAAAGATACCAAGGCTGGTCTCTGTTGGGTTGATTATGCATCTGCACCGCAGTGTACCTGAAAAATAGAAAAAAAACAGTGGATTTGGTATAAAGCTGCGTACATTTGGATATAGAACCTAAATATCGCAAAAGCTGAAGCTGGGAATAATAACAATTAGTATAATTGATATTTTTTCTCAGCAACCATTAAATAACAAAAAAATAAAAGCTAAATAATATAAAATAAACAAATGTTCTTGTAGCGATTAAATATTTTTTATGTTTTTTTTCAACAGCATAATGGAACCTACAAAATTTGTTTTTTTAAAAAATATACAGTAAATATAAATCGGAAAGAAGGTAATCCATAAGCTCAATATAGCTAAAAAAATGAAAAACGGAGTTATATGTTTGGGGTCATCAAGGTCGACAAAGAAATAACCATTAATTTGCTTGTAACTCGCATCCCAGTAAGCCCAAGACGCTGATAACAGAGCAATAGACTCAGCAACTGCAATAGCACTCATAAAATTCTCCTTTATCTAGTGAGCTAGTTTGTGCGCGATTAGCCACGAGTATATAGATTGAGGACCGTCCTGAGAAATAGAAAGACTTCTGGATATCTCTTTAATTATTATCCTGTTGTGATCCGCATTATCTTTCTCCCAAAGATGATGAGATTTAAGATTAATTAATTTTATATCATTTAAGGTTAATGGTGGTACATTAAATTTTGATGTTCTTTTAAATACTATTGTTGATCCAAAAACCATGGCACGTCGCATTCCTGCTAGAACTAGTTTATCCTCTAGGATCTTCTTTTGAAATATATTTTTTGGTAGAAAAATACTATATATATGATAATTAGAAATATAATTTGCTAAATTTTTAGGATCAATTAAAGAGTATTCTCCCTTGGTAAGAGTGTTAACTAATGGCCATAATGTAAATGGATAGGGTACCGATCCAGTGTAACCCTCCGGCATTTTAAAGCACATATTAGACTGTATTTGATATGCCATATTATTGCCTGATAATCCAAAAGGTAAAATCAATATATTTTGAGTAGGTAACGTGATACTGCATACCTCTCTAGATGAATAAATTTTTGGAATAGTGTATGAGCTCCAAGAGTCATAAATTGAAGTGTTAGGAAAAATCATTAAAAGCCCTAAAAAAACTACTAAATATTTCAAATATTTTTTTAAAATGCTATTCTCTATGGATAACCATGAAGCAATCAATACGGCAATTATAAGCCATGAATACATCATGAATCTTTCTGGTAGAGCGTAGCGTATTAAAGGAATATGATATAATAAAGTCCATATTGAAGTGCTTATAGGAACGCCTGCTAAATGCATTATTGGTCCTAAAGATGAGATTGTTATCAATAAAAGAGTTAAGTTAAGTGATCTATAATAAGGCGACTGCCATTTTTCTGCAGCAATATACATAAGAATTCCTAGAATGATTATTCCGATGTAGGCACCATCTTCCGCATAGTCACCTTGGAATAATCGGGAGATAAATATAAAATAATTGCCGCCAATATCTGTTATTGGTGTGGGAATAATAAAATTAAGCAAGTCGGTGCCAAACCCATCTGGATTAGGAATTTGTCCTCCAGAAAATGCGTGTGGAGCCTGAAACATTGATATCAATATCGGTGTGATCAGTACAATAGAAAATAAATAGGAAAAAATAATTTTCGGAATTGATTTTATGATTACAGATCAATATTCCACAGCAATATTATAAAAAATGAAATAAGACGCTACGAAAAAAATAAAAAAGGTTGTATATATTTCGCTAGAAGTATAAAACTGAAATGCTAGTAATGGCCCTATAAAAACAGTTGTTTTAAATGCGCTCCAGTTGTTTTTTTCAGATAGAATAAATAACCATAATATGGTTGGTATAGCCATTGTAAAGGTTAAGTTTGTATGGCCGAGAAGTTGGCCTAATTCATAACTTGAGAATCCAAAGATATAACCGCCAATAAAGGATGGTAGCCACTTTTTTATAATTTCTCTAATTAATAAAAATGCTGCTTGTGCAGCAAGAATTGGTGAAAAAATCATAAGGATATTATAGCTAGTTACAGCACCTAATGTTTTTGTGATGGGCCATGTGAGTAAGGCTAAACTTGATATCGATGTTGACCAAGCAAGATTTACTCCTGTTGGAGCCCATAGAAAATCGGTGTAAAATATGTCTAGGTGATGTTCAATAGAAAATGGTAGCCAATTTATAAACCATATGAAAGATATAGGGTCAGTACCTCCTCCAATGTAGTGGGTTTCGAGAAATGATTGATTGAGTTATTTATTCCGAAAATTTTTAAAGATATTAATATATAAATTATTAAGGCTATTATAGGACTTATGTAGTGTTTAATTTTATAGGATATTTTCATTAAATTTTACTCGTTGGCAAGGTTGTTGAGACATTCATGTATTTTTTTATTTTATCTTTCATGATTTTTCGTTCCCCAAATTTTCCGAATCAAATACACCGGTCGATGCTTGCTTTCTTCATAGATCCGGCCGAGATATTCACCAATGACGCCCAAAGCCATGAGTTGTACCCCGCCCAAAAACAGCAAGGTGACCATCATGGATGGATAACCTTTAACAGAATTACCATACACCAAAGTGCTGATAATGAGCCAAATGGCATAAGTGAAAGCCAGAAGAGAGACAATAAAACCAAGGTAGGCAGCGATTTGCAAAGGCACCTGACTGAACGAGGTGATGCCTTCTACGGCAAAATTCCAGAGTTTCCAGTAGTTCCAAGTGGTTTTTCCAGCGTGCCGGGGAGCGCGGCGGTAATATACCTCGGTACTACGAAATCCGACCCAGGCAAAGAGGCCCTTCATAAACCGGCGTCGTTCTGGAAGCGCCTGTAGTGCGTTGAGCACAGGACGGGCGAGGAGGCGGAAATCTCCGGTATCTGCCGGGATGTCGACTTCACTCATGCGATTGATGGTGCGGTAAAAAGCATGGGCCGACGCACGCTTCAACCAAGATTCACCATCGCGACTGAGGCGCACGGCATTGACGACGTCATAACCTTCCCGCCAGCGAGCTATCAATTCTGGAATGACTTCAGGAGGGTCTTGCAGGTCAGCGTCAAGGGGTATGGCGGCATCGCCTTGTGCCGCGTCCAAGCCGGCGGTGAGTGCCGCTTCTTTGCCAAAATTACGAGACAAGTCGATGACTTGAATGCGTGTATCCTGCTGATGCAGGGCAATGAGTTGCACTAGCGTGGTATCTTTGCTGCCATCGTTGACACAGATCATTTCCCAAGGTTCATCAATCTCATCCATGATTGCGCAAACGCGGCTGTAGAGCGTGCTGATATTTGCGGATTCGTTATGGCAGGGAACAATGAGGGAAATGGTCATGGGTCAGTCTTGTGGCTGTAGTCATTATTCATATACGTTGTGAACGCAAGCTACAAGACTGCGTGACGCAGGTCAATCAAGGGTAGAAAAAAGGCACCTCATTGGGTATAGTTCGGGATGCCTTTTATCATGGGGTTGGGAAATGCAAGCCCGGCCCCTTTCTTGTTAGGTGACTCAATTATGCAACTGATCGGCGAAGCCCTCACCTTTGACGATGTACTTCTGGTTCCCGCACATTCTGCGGTCCTTCCCCGCGATGTTCAAATTGCGACCCAGCTTACTCGCCGCATTCGGCTGAATATCCCGCTGCTTTCTGCGGCGATGGATACCGTCACCGAGGCGGCGATGGCTATTGGGCTGGCGCAGGAGGGGGGTATTGGAATCGTCCATAAGAACATGTCACCGGATCAGCAGGCTGCGCTGGTGCGAAGGGTCAAGAAGTTCGAAGCGGGCGTCATTAAAGACCCCATCACGACACGCGCGGATGTCAGTATCCGTGAAGTGTTGCAAGTCATGGCTCTGCATGGAATCTCCGGGGTGCCCGTGGTGGACGGTGACCGCTTGGAGGGCATTGTGACGCACCGTGACCTCCGTTTTGAAACGCGTATGGATGAGCCGGTAAGCAGTGTCATGACGCCGCGTGCGCGGTTGATTACGGTGCCAGAAGGGACCAGTCTGGATGCTACCAAGGCTTTGCTGCACCAGCATCGGATTGAAAAAATTCTGGTAGTCAATGAGCACTTCGCGTTACGTGGACTGATTACCGTCAAAGATATTCGCAAGGCCACAGAGCACCCTCTTGCCTGTCGCGATGCCCAAGGCCGTTTGTTAGTGGGGGCAGCGGTGGGCGTAGGGGAGGGCACCGATGACCGGGTTCGGGCATTGGTGGATGCGGGCGTGGACGTCATTATTGTCGATACCGCCCACGGTCATAGTCAGGGTGTACTGGATCGAGTGCGCTGGATCAAAAATCAATTTCCAGGGGTAGATGTGATTGGTGGCAATATTGCCACGGCTGAAGCCGCGTTGGCTTTGGTGGATGCTGGTGCAGATGGTGTGAAGGTCGGTATTGGGCCGGGCTCCATTTGTACGACGCGCATTGTTGCCGGGGTTGGTGTGCCCCAGGTGACGGCTATCAGTAACGTGGCGGATGCGCTGGCGAAAACGGATGTGCCACTGATCGCGGATGGGGGCATACGTTTTTCGGGCGACTTTGCCAAGGCGCTTGCGGCTGGTGCGCATTCAGTGATGGTCGGGGGATTGTTGGCGGGTACGGATGAAGCCCCTGGCGAGATCGAGCTTTATCAGGGGCGCTCCTATAAGGCTTATCGCGGTATGGGTTCTTTGGGGGCAATGCAGCAAGGTTCAGCAGACCGATATTTTCAGGATGCCAGTCCTGAAGCCCCCAAATTAGTCCCTGAAGGCGTGGAAGGTCGTGTTCCCTATAAGGGCCCTGCCGGACAAGTCATTCATCAGCTCCTTGGTGGCCTGCGCTCCAGCATGGGTTATCTCGGTGCCGAAGATTTGTCAGCTCTGCGCAACCGTGCCCGTTTCATCAAGATTACTCAGGCGGGTGTGCGTGAAAGCCACGTACATGATGTGAATATTACCAAAGAAGCGCCCAACTACCGGGTGGAGTAGACCATGCAAGAACGCATCCTGATTCTCGACTTCGGTTCTCAATTCACCCAGCTTATAGCGCGACGGGTGCGCGAGGCGCATGTTTACTGCGAGATTCATCCGCACAGCATGCCGTTGGAAGCGATCCAGATGTGGGAACCCCAAGGGATTATTCTCTCGGGAGGTCCATCTTCCGTGCAGGATCAGGATGCGCCGATGGTGGATTTGGGTATTTTTGCCCTAGGCCTCCCGATTCTTGGAATTTGTTACGGCCTGCAACTCATGGCGCACCTACTCGGCGGTAAGGTAGCCAAGGCTGAACATCGTGAGTACGGACGGGCACACATCAAAATCCAAGAACCCCTAGGCCCCTTACTCCCTTTTTCGGCCAAAGGAGATATGGAAGAGGTTTGGATGAGCCATGGGGATCGTATTGAAAAAATGCCGGACGGTTTTCGGGTGTTGGCTAGTAGCAGCAATTCGCCTTTAGCAGCCATTGGCGATCCGGTACGGAATTTTTATGGCGTTCAGTTTCATCTGGAAGTTATGCATACCCCGCGCGGGGCAGAAATGCTCACTGCCTTTGTACGGGGAGTCTGTGCTTGTAGCGGCGACTGGACGATGCACTCTTACGTCGACAGTGCCGTGGCCTCGATCCGGGCTCAAGTGGGTAAGGGTAAAGTGATTGCGGCCTTGTCTGGGGGGGTCGATTCGGCCGTGGCAGCGGTATTGATCCATCGCGCCATTGGTGATCAATTGACCTGCATTTTTGTGGATAACGGTCTGCTGCGCTTTGGCGAGTCAGAAAAAGTACAGACCGTTTTTCGTAACTATTTTCAGATTCCATTGCAGGTTGTGGACGCGCGTCAGCGTTTTCTTGATGTGCTGGCCGGAGTCACCGATCCAGAAAAGAAGCGCAAAGCCATCGGCAACTTATTCATCACAATTTTTGAAGAAGAATCTAAGTTGATCGACGGTGCGGATTTCTTGGCTCAGGGGACCCTGTATCCAGATGTAATTGAGTCGGTTTCTTTTAAGGGGCCCAGCGCGACGATTAAGTCGCATCATAATGTGGGTGGATTACCAGAACGCATGCACTTGAAGCTGGTCGAGCCTTTGCGAGAATTGTTCAAAGACGAAGTGCGCGACCTGGGTCGGGAGTTAGGCATGCCTGAAGAAGTTATTCGGCGTCAGCCTTTCCCCGGGCCGGGGCTGGCTATCCGTTGCTTAGGCAGCATTGACGAGCAGCGCTTGGAAGTACTCCGGCGGGCAGATCGGATTGTGATGGAAGAAATCCGTGAGGCCGGTCTGTACGATCATTTATGGCAGGCATTTGCGGTTTTGCTGCCCGTGCGTAGCGTGGGCGTGATGGGTGACGCGCGTACCTATGACGAAACCATTGCTTTACGCGCGGTGGAGTCTGCCGATGGTATGACCGCTGATTGGGCTCATTTGCCCTACGAAGTCCTCGGAAAGATTTCTACCCGTATTATCAATGAAGTTTCTGGTGTTAACCGGGTAGTTTATGATATTTCGTCCAAACCACCGGCTACTATTGAGTGGGAATGATGAAGCGACGGGTATCGACTATTTCGTTGAATATCAGTTGCAGCTGGCGCGATTGAGATACGAGTCACTTAAATTAGTGTGTTAATCTGTGCGGCCATATCATTTAATATGGCCGCAGTCAGATGGTCATAGGCTTCCAACGAAAGGGAGCTACTATCTTCACCCTGCACGAGTTGTGCGACAACGGTCTGTAGGGCCGTGCGTTGAGCATCCATACCCGGAACCGTGGTCAGCACCGGATAAAGCGGGCAACGTTCGTTATCGCACACTAGTGCTAAGTTGATGCTCTGTGGCATGGTAGCTAAAACGGTCCGCAACCCTTTGGCAAGAATCAGAAACTTAGCAAAGCTGACGAGTAGGCTATCGGCAGGATGTTGTTCAAATACGGGCGGAGTCCGTAGGTATTCGGTAACAGCAGCAGCAGTAATCGGACGACTGATGGCATAGCCTTGAACTTGCCGGATACCCAAAGCGATAACGGCAGCGAGAACTTCGCTAGATTCGATTCCTTCGACAATGAGTTCTACCCCTAGGCCATTAGCCATTTCCAGCATGCTCGATAAGAAGTGTAAATCGCGGGGACGCTTTTCTATGCCACGACTAAAGGCTTGATCGAGTTTTACAGCATCAAAAGGATAGTCCTTGAGCCGCAATAAACTGGCGTAAGCCGTGCCCAGATCGTCGAGGGCAATACGAACACCCATGGCTTTGAGGCGGGTAAGCTGTATTTTGGCGGAGGCGTAGTCTAGGAATTCATCGCCCTCTAATACTTCAATCATTAGACTGGCAGGCGGCATCTGGAAACGCTGCAGCGTGTTTTCGATATGCTGTAATACTTCTTCTAAAAGCAAATCCTGCGGTTCAAAATTTACGCCAATAACTACTGATAGGCCCTGATCTTGCCAGAGCCGCCACTGATTCGCCGCTTGTTCAAGAACCTTACAGCTCAGTTTTCGGCGATCTTCCGCTGATAGCCACGGTAAAAATTCGCTGGTACCCAATAATACGTGGTTTTCCTCTAGGCGCGCGAGCGCTTCTACTTCGTGAATACGACCCGTGGGCATATGCAGGATGGGCTGATACAGCGTGACGACATGACTCTCCAACAAAAGTCGAAAATGTTCTCGGTGTGCTATTTGTTTTGGGGTGTTAGGGTCGTAGATGGAGGAGGGGTCATAGAGTACGTAGAATTCCTGGTGTCTGCCTTTGTGTGTTTTAGCTTGATGCAGTGCGAGATCGGCATGGTGGAGAAGGTCCCGAGGTTTTTCATCATCCAGCGGGTAAACGGTTACGCCGATGCTAACCGGAATACGCATCTCGGTATTCGTTAGTACAAAGGCGCGGTCGAGGATAATTTGAATACCTTCCATCACGGTTTCGAGATCGGACCAACATTCCAGATCTTCCACCAGCAGCACGAATTCGTCGCTGCCCAATCGAATAAGACCGTCTTTGGTCTGTAATTTCTGCCGTAGGCGTTGGGTGAATTCTACTAAGGCTTGATCGCCTGCAAGCCGTCCATATTGTTCGTTTAAATCCTTAAAATCATCAAAATCCATCATGATGATGGCCAACAGGCGTTGTTGCTGGTGGGCATGCTCTATGGCCCGTTCCATACGCTCGTCCAGAGCCATGCGACTGAGTAAACCGGTGAGCGGATCATGGCGTGCCTGCGCCTGAAGGGTCATGATCATGTCACCCATGTAGGCGAAGGCCGAGAAGTATTCCGTACCAATTCTTTCAAAATAACCGGCTTCGCTACTGCCTAATACTCCGATCGCTTTTTGGCCTTCTATGCCAAAGGGAACGATCAAGAGTTCTGCTAGCGTGTCGCGTAGTGGCCAGAGCCAGTCAGGACAATGTGGATCGTTTGTTAAGCAGAGAATAGGCGTTTCGCTATCGAAAGCACGGTGACAGGGATCCAGAGTGCTTTCTGGAATGGAAGGATGCAGAGCTAGACCAAATTCCTGAGTGGGAACCAGTGGCCGACCCTTATTCTGAAATCCATACCAGACCCATTGTAGTTTATCATTATTATTAAGAAAGCCTTGGCACATGGCTTCCAGAAAACCTTGTATGCCGGCATCCTGAGCAACGCCGGTGAGGGCCTGCAACATGGTGGAAAACAATGAAGAGCGATCACGCTCGATATTTTCTACGAGGCTTTGCGTGCCGGACATTTGAGGATACGCTTTTAAGGTGTTGATATTTTATATAGGATGCTTGAGTGGTTTATGCAAGTTTTAATTTTTATATCAGCGCATAAGTTGTTTTGACATCTGTTAGATGATTATTGCTTGCGCCTGTTTTCTTCTTTGGACAATATTGAGTACGTTACGCGCGAGTGAGCGGAAACCACATTTTATCCCAGCTCTGCTGGGCAGCCAGCCCCAGCTTTTGGGGCAGGCTTTTGGGGCGCTGATAGCTCAAATGCAAGAGCTTACCGGACTTTGTGGCCTCCAGAATGATTTCATCGCTCGTGGCCAGTTGGTCTACGAGTCCGAGTTGCAGCGCCTTATGGCCTAACCAGGCCTCGCCAGTAGCCACTTCTTCCATATTCAGTTGCGGACGGTATTCCTGCACGAAATCGCGGAATTGGGCGTGGGTTATTTCTAATTCTTCGCGCAATTTGGTGCGGCCCGCATCGGTATTTTCCCCAAACAAGGTAACGGTGCGCTTGTACTTTCCAGCGGTAAATTGTTCATAATCGATATGACGATCTTGCAACCAGCGATGAAAATTGGGGATTTGGGCGACCACGCCGATGGAACCGACGAGGGCAAAAGGACTCGCGACAATGCGATCCGCAGTGACGGCCATCATGTAACCACCACTGGCGGCAACGGCATCCACGAGCACGGTAATGTGGATATTTGCACTACGCAGGCGTAAAAGTTGCGCGGCAGCTAAGCCATAGGTGTTCACCATGCCACCGCCACTTTCCAGACGGACAAGCACACGGTCTGTGGGCTTGGCGGCTAGGAGAATGGCGGTGATTTCCTCACGCAAGGCGCTTACTGCCGAGGCTCTGATGTCCCCCTTGAAATCGAGGAGATAGGTACAACTTTCCTGCTTAACAACTTGTGTTTTATGCTCTTTTTTAAGGGCTTTCTGGTGCACCTTACGGGCTTTTTTATCGAGTCGGTAATGCTGAATGGTTTCACCGGCCTGTTCGATTTGCTGGCGCAGGTCGCTGACTTGCACTTGTCCTGTTATCGGAGCTTTGCGTTTGCTGAGGGCGAGCGCGGTCAATCCACCAGCGATAATGAGAATCGCCACGACGATCGTTGCGGTCTCGGCCAAAAACATCAGGTAATGACTCATGAAATTTTCCATCGCGCCACGATAGGCGGAAAGCCGGAACCTGTAAAGATGGGTTGAAGCTCAGGGCCGTGGAGCGCTATCATTTGCTGTCTTTCTGCAATGGTCTTTTCGATGATCCATGTAAAGTTTTTTGCCAGCGTCCGCGAGCGTGTCGGGACGGAAGAGCTGCATCTGCCATCATCTAAGAGCAGTCTGACCGTGGCAGAAGTGCTGACTCTGGTAGAAGAGCAGACGCAGACGAAACTCGGTGATACGCATTTACTGGCTTCTATAAATCATCAGCACGCAGGCTTCACCGATCCGGTTACGGACGAGGATGAAGTGGCTTTTTTCCCACCTGTGACAGGGGGATAATCATGTTCGTTAAAGTTCAACCGGAAGATTTTGATCCGATGACGGCCTGCTCGCAGTTTGCCTCGGATAAGGTTTGCGGCGCTGGGGGGGTGGTCACCTTTACCGGTACGGTGCGTGATTATAGTGAGTCCAGCGATATTCTCGCTATGGAAATCGAGCATTATCCCGGGATGACAGAGCGTGAGCTGCAACGCGTCAGTGCTCTCGCCGCGACCGACTACGATATACTCGATAGCCTGATTATTCATCGTTACGGACGTTTGTTGCCGCAAGACAATATTGTGCTGGTTGCGGTTTGGTCGCGACATCGCGCCGCCGCTTTCGATGCTTGCCGTTTTTTAATAGATACCCTCAAAACCAGTGCGCCGTTCTGGAAAAAAGAAATCACTCCGCAGGGCGAACGCTGGGTCACCGATTGTCCCGGATGTCGAGCGGGTAGCCGCGAAAATCATCATCATGCGCTTCATAGTGCGCATACTCACCGTTAAGGATTGTACTCATGCCCAGTTTTGATGTGGTTTCCGAAGTGGACCTGCAAGAAGTGGATAATGCCTTGCATACCACCGTCAAAGAAGTGACCACCCGCTATGATTTTAAAGGCAGTAAAGCGACGATTGAACGCAAGGACAAGGAGATCATCCTAGTCGCTGAGGACGAGTATAAACTCGGACAGATGATTGATTTGTTTTCGGCACGGCTGGTCAAGCGCGGTGTCGATTTGCAGGCTCTGGAAATCGGTAAGGTGGCAGCGGCGGCAGGCGGCATGGAACGTCAGGTGTTGACTCTGAAAGTTGGACTCGAAACCGAAGTATCCAAGCGCATGATTAAGCATCTGAAAGAGGGTAAGTTCAAGGCTCAGGGCAGTATTCAGGGCGATCAGTTGCGGGTTTCTGGCAAAAGTCGGGATGAATTACAGGCAGCGATTACCGCCCTGCGTGCCCACGATTTTGGGTTGCCTATCCAATTTAATAATTTCCGCGATTAATTCTGACGAAGGATGCAAATAATGACGCAGCGTACGGCTTTGTACGATTGGCACGTCGCTCATGGCGCGCGCATGGTGGATTTCGCGGGTTGGCAAATGCCGCTCCATTATGGTTCGCAACTTGCCGAGCATGTCGCAGCCCGGGAGTCCTCGGGTTTTTTTGATGTTTCACATATGCGTCCTCTGGATGTGACGGGGCCTGACGCCCGTCAGCTGCTGCGTTACGCCCTAGCTAACGACGTGATTAAACTCGATACCCGAGAAGGTAAAGCACTATACAGCACGATTTTGCAAGATGATGGCGGCATCATTGATGATCTGATCGTTTACCGCCGTGGTCCCAATGCCTACCGCATCGTGCTCAATGCGGCCGGTGCAGAGGCCGATACGGCCCATTTTCAGGCGTTGGTGGCTGCACAGAACTGGCAGGTGACACTGCGCCAGCGTCCGGATCTTGGGATTCTTGCCGTACAAGGGCCACAAGCCCGGACTCTCGTTGCGAAATTTCTGGATTGGCCGGACCTGATGGATCTGGAGCCTTTTACCGCATTGGAACGTGCCGATTTTTTTGTCGGGCGGACGGGCTACACCGGCGAAGATGGCGTCGAAATTATTACCCTCAACCAGCACTTGCCGATGTTGGTTGAAGGTTTGCTGGCAGCGGGTGTGCAACCGGTGGGGTTGGCCGCCCGAGATAGTTTGCGTCTGGAGGCGGGACTGAACCTTTACGGACAGGATATGGATCGCAGCGTATCCCCTTACGCTAGTAATCTGACTTGGACGGTGGATTTGCGCGATGCGTCTCGGGATTTTATGGGGCGTGAAGCACTGGCGGCCGAACGGTCGCGGGGGATCGGCTCCCGATTGTTGGGAATCGCTCTGCGTGACGGGATTCCCCGCCACGGATATGTGCTGGAGAATGATGCGGGCGCGGTTTGCGGTGTGGTTACTAGCGGAATTTTCTCCCCCAGTCTGCAATCGGGCATTGCCTTGGCGCGGGTTGACGCTGCAGTAGAACCGGGTAGCGTATTGCAACTACGAATTCGCGGGACACTTAAAAAGGCGCTGGTGGTAAAGCCGCCATTTTTGCGTCAGGGTACGGCAACTTTTTCCTTTCCTGAGGGGTATTAAGGCATGAGCAACATTCCGGAAACATTGCGATATAGTGAAACCCATGAATGGGTGGAGGATCTTGGTAACGGACGTTACCGGATCGGAATTACCGATCATGCCCAGCAGTTATTGGGAGATTTGGTGTATGTGGAAGCACCGGATGCCGGTAAAGCGGTTCGTGCGGCTGAAGTTTGTGGGGTCTTAGAGTCGGTAAAAGCTGCTGCGGATTTATATTCTCCTATGAGCGGCAAAGTGCTGGAGGGTAACGCGAGTCTTGCCGATAATCCGCAATATCTCAACGAAGACCCCTATAGGAAGGGCTGGATTATGGTGCTCGAAGCGGAAACATCGGCTTACGCGGAGCTGATGGACGCGGCTGCCTACGCGAAGATTTCGGAGGCCTAGCCGAAGAATGCCCTATATACCTCATGATCCAGAAGAGACAGCGGCGATGTTGGCTGCCATCGGTGTGGAGAGTATTGACGATCTGTTTGATGAAATTCCCTCACGTTTGCAAGCGCAGGATCTGGATTTGCCGGAGGGCCTTTCAGAAATGGCGCTACGGCGCGAATTGGAAGATCGGGCAATGGCTAATTCGTCATTGCGCTGCTTTGCCGGTGGCGGAGCCTATGCCCACCACATCCCGGCGCTCGTCTGGGATATCGCAGCGCGCGGCGAGTTCTATTCGGCGTACACACCCTATCAGCCCGAAGCCAGTCAGGGTACCTTGCAGGTGCTTTATGAATACCAGAGCTTTATTACCCGGCTGACCGCACTGGAAATCAGTAACGCGTCGCTCTATGACGGCGCTTCGGGATTGGCCGAGGCTTGCTTGATGGCACTGCGTATTCGCGGTAGTGACCAGTCCATCCTCGTACCTGAAAACCTTCTGCCGAGCTGGCGTCGGGTTTTGGATAGCGTCCTCGGATTGCAAAATATCCGGTTGATATCGGTGCCTTACGATACTACAACCGGATTGCTGCAGTTACCGGAAGATGCTAATGCGGCGGCGCTCATCGTGCCACAAATCAATGCCTTTGGCCTGCTGGAGCCGGTGGATGCTTTGACGGACTGGGCGCATGCCCGAGGCCTGTTAAGTATTGCGGTGGTGAATCCGCTGTCACTGGCCATTTTAAAAGCGCCGGGAGACTGGGGCCAACAGGGAGCGGATATTGCCGTTGGTGAAGGACAACCGCTAGGGATTCCCCTGACCGGAGGCGGGCCGTATTTTGGTTTTCTGGCTTGCCGCAAGGCCCATGCTCGGCAATTACCGGGGCGGCTCGTGGCGAAAACCGTAGATGGGCAAGGACGGGAAGGTTATTGCCTCACCCTGCAGGCCCGAGAGCAGCATATCCGGCGCGGTAAAGCGACCAGTAACATTTGTACGAATCAGGGCTTGATGGTAACAGCGGCGACCATTCACATGGCGACTTTGGGTAGCCAAGGCCTGCAGGAGGCAGCGATGACCTGCCACGCTCGGGCGTCGCGCCTGCGCGCCTTGCTGGAGGCATTGCCGGGTATTACGTTTCCTTATGCAGGGGCTTTTTTTCACGAGTGGGTGGTCCGCTTGCCCAAGGATGCGGTATTCGTACGCGATACCCTGCTGAAGCAGGGGTTGCTGGCGGGGATTCCGCTGTCGGAGTGGGGCGAGGGCGCGTCGGGTGATCTACTGGTTTGTACCACGGAGTTGCTGGAGGAGTCGGACTTGCTGACTTATCGTGAAGCCATGCGTAGCATGTTGGAGGCCCAATGAACGATTCTATTTTCGTACATGATCATCCCACTACTCCGCCAGCCCTACCTACAGATATTCCGGCGGAGTGCTTACGACAAGCGCCGCTCAATCTGCCGAATGCAGCGGAGCTGGATGTGCTGCGCCATTATACGCGCTTGTCGCAGAAGAATTTTGCCATTGATACCCAGTTTTATCCGCTGGGTTCCTGCACGATGAAATATAATCCGCGTATTGCTCATGCTATGGCTTCCTTGCCGGGTTTTGCACGCTTGCATCCAGATACACCAGCTCCAGCTATGCAAGGTCTGCTGCAGGTACTTTGGGAACTCCAAGAGTGGTTGGCGGCGGCAACGGGGATGGCGGCGGTGAGTTTGACTCCAGCGGCGGGTGCCCAGGGTGAATTGGCAGGCGTGGCAATGATCCGCGCCTATCATCAATCTCGCGGTGATCATGGTCGTAACAAGATGCTGATTCCCACCGCTGCTCATGGAACGAATCCTGCGAGTGCGCAAATGGCGGGGTTTGAAGTCATTGAAATTCCTAATCTTGCCGATGGTGATTTGGATATGGCGGCCCTAGACGCCCATTTAGGTCCGGATGTGGCGGGTATCATGCTCACTAATCCCTCAACGTTGGGCGTTTTTGAACGGCGCATTGCAGAAATCGCCCAGCATGTGCATGCAGCGGGAGGCTTGTTGTACTACGACGGCGCTAATCTCAATGCGATTCTGGGTCGGGTCCAGCCGGGGCAGATGGGTTTTGACGTCATGCATCTGAATTTGCACAAGACTTTTGCGACACCGCACGGCGGCGGTGGTCCGGGAGCGGGTGCGGTGGCGGTGCAGGCGCGACTGCAACCTTTTTTACCGCTGCCGACGGTACATAAAGAAGGGCCGGGTACGCTGCGTTGGCTGAGCGAACTGGATGTGCCCCAGAGTATTGGTCGCCTCAGCGCACATGGTGGCAATATTGGGGTGCTGTTGCGCGCTCATGCTTATATGCGGCGTCTGGGACGGGCAGGGGTGCGTCGAGTTTCGGCTTATGCGGCTTTGAATGCCAATTATTTGCTGAAAGAATTGCAGCGCGTGGGGTATCAGGCGGCTTTTCCGCAGCGTCGTGCTAGTCATGAGTTCATTCTGTCGGTCAGCGATCTTCACAAAGCCACGGGTATTCGCGCACTGGATGTCGCCAAACGCCTTCTCGACTTCGGTATTCATGCCCCGACTATTTACTTTCCGCAACTGGTCCCCGAATGTTTGTTGATTGAGCCGACGGAAACCGAAAGTAAGGCGACTCTGGACCGCTTTGTGGCGGTTATGGCGCAAATCCGTCAAGAGGCTTTGGAGCAACCGGAGCTCCTTCGTGAGGCACCGCATCATTTGCCCGTAGGGCGACTGGATGAAGCGCTGGCTGCCCGGCGTCTGGATGTGGCGGCGTTGTCTTGACCCAGTCTGTCACACCGGGCGCCTTGCTAGACGCTCTAGGAACGGTGCTCCTCGATAAAGAGCGGGCTTTACGTTTGGTGCTCTCGGGTTTCTTAGCGGGCGGTCATGTGCTGGTCGAAGACGTACCGGGGGTGGGCAAAACGACTTTGGCACTCGGCTTGGCGCGCTTGCTGGGTCTGGATTTTGCACGGGTACAGATGACCGCCGACCTGCTGCCGGGTGATATTCTCGGAAGTAGTCTTTATGATCCTCAGAAGCAATGCTTTGTGTTTCATCCGGGGCCGATTTTTCATGGCGTATTGCTCATAGATGAAATCAACCGGGCTTCGCCGCGTAGTCAATCGGCATTGCTGGAGGCGATGGCGGAGGGGCAGGTGTCTACGGATGGCCAAAGTTTGGCTCTGCCAGATCCTTTTTTTGTAATTGCCACCCAGAATCCTCAAGAACATGCCGGGGTTTTCCCGCTGCCAGAAAGCCAGTTGGACCGCTTTACGCTCCGCCTGTCATTAGGCTACCCGAGCCCCGAAGCGGAGCGCAGTCTGCTGGCGGGTGTCAACCGTCGACCAGATGCACTCCAGGCTTTGACGGATGCCGCCAGTTTAAGAAACTGGCGCAGTGCCGTGGCCACCGTATTTCTCAGTTTGGAAATTCAGGACATGCTCCTCAGTCTGACGCGGCGTAGCCGGGAAGATGCGCGAATTCGCATTGGCCTATCTCCCCGGGGGTTGCTGGCGCTGAAGGCAACGGCTCAGGCTTGGGCATTTCTCGATGGTCGGACATTCGTGACTCCTGAAGATTTGCGGGCGGTGACGGGACCTGTTCTGGGGCATCGCCTGCTCGCTACGGCATCTTTGACGGGGAATGATATTACCGCTTTGCTGATGCAGGAGGTCTGGGGCTTCGGACCGTGAGCCGAAAAAAGCGGGAAGTGCGACTTTCGCGTC
Organism: Acidithiobacillus sp.; assembly: GCA_041676785.1. GTDB lineage: Bacteria > Pseudomonadota > Gammaproteobacteria > Acidithiobacillales > Acidithiobacillaceae > Acidithiobacillus. The sequence continues at coordinate 40,420 of JBAYRF010000005.1, forward strand.
CGGGTAAGGTCTTTGTAGGCTTGACCCTGGCCTTGGGTTTCGCGGCCGTAAATACCGGTAATAATGTCCTGTTTTTGCTGGTCTCGATGATGCTCTCCATTATGGTGCTTTCGGGTTTCGTCGCTCTGGCGAATATCTGGCGGGTGAGCGTCGTCTGCATTGCCGGTCAGATACTGACAGAGAATGCAGCTGGTGATGTCCTTCTGCGCATTCATAATCCGCGACCTTGGCCCTTGTGGTTGCTGGAACTGCGCTTGGGTGCGATTCAGCAAACGGTTACCCGAGTAGGTGCTAGAGAGGCGGCCTTGGTGGCCTTACCTTGGTCTCCACCCTGTCGGGGGCAGCCCTCCCTCCCGCCGCTGCAAATGGGTTCGGCTTTCCCCTTTTCCTTTGTTTGGCGCGGTATTCAACTGAAGGTAGAAGCCAACGATTATCCGTGGGTAGCACCGGCTCCCGAGCTACAAGAATGGACGAGAGTTGCGGCCGGGCAAGACACGCAGCACGGTCAAGTGCCGGGTGGCCAAGGTGATTTTTTGTGGATTCGTGACTATCGGCCGGGTGAGGGGTTGCACAATATCGTCTGGCGGCGGGTGGACTGGTCGCAAAGTGGCGAAGGCCGGTTGCGACTTCCCAGTTGTGAGCGCGAACAGACCGAGCAGCAGTTGCTTCTCCTCGACTGGGATGCCCCCATCTGGCAACGCTTCGGTGTGGAGCCGCGCTTGCGGGCGTTTCGCGGGTTGCTGGACAATGCTTGCAGTCAGGGTCGGTCATGGGAATTACGAATGCCGCTTGCACAATTGCGGGGTAATGGCAGATTCCAGCGCGATGCGGCTCTGTTATTGCTGGCACAGCAGACACCGATACCCATATATATTCCAGATACTTCTAGGCATCCCGGTCGTCTGGCGACTTGGTGGCATCGCTATCGTCGTTTTCTGCCGGGCGGCAGAGCGCTGTCCGGATGATGCGTCCCATCTGGTTTCCGGCGCGTAGTGTTGGACCCATCCTTGCGGCTCTGATGGGATTTTTATTGCTGCTGGCCTTGGGTTCAGAAGCCGCGCTTTGGTCATCCGGAGTCTGGCTCGCAGCGACGATTTTGGGGCTGTATGGTGTTTGGCAGCGGCGCTTGGTCTGGTTCTCGGCGACCCTTCGCTTAAGCGCAGGCTTGTTGTTATTGCTGTTGGCGTTCCTGCTTTCTGGCTGGGGCCATTGGTTAGCCATCGCTAGTCAGTCCGTGCTCGTGTTGCTGGCGGTAAAAGCGCTTGAAATGCGCTCTCAGCGAGACTTCTACCAAGTGACTGCGTTGGTCTTGCTGGGTATGGCGCTTGCTGCTTGGTTGCGAGTTGATTTGCTGCTGGGAATTCTGCTGCTGGTGAGCCTGTATTTGGCACTCCTAGGATTGCTTTGGCAGCCCCTTGCCGATGCTGCCGTAGAACGTGGCAGCGAAGCGCTGCGCTGGCGTGATTTACGCTACATGTTGCTTTTCGCTATGATATTTCTCGTGGCACTCTTGCCTGTTACAGGATTGTTTTTTTTAGTGTTGCCGCGTACGCCGACGCCGCTGTGGGCTTGGGCACCCGCGCAGGGTAGTGCACAATCCGGCTTTAGCCCCGATTTATCTCCAGATCAGATTAGCCAACTGGCCCTAAATCCTGCCGTGGCTTTCCGCGCGCAAATCAGCCCGGGTCCGGTCTCAGCCAACGATCTCTATTGGGTGGGCGCGATCCTCTGGAAAGATGAGGGCGTGCGTTGGGTTCTAGGGCCGGATTTAGTCGACGGCGGTGTTGCGTCGAATAAGCCTTCTGCGAACCAAAGCGCTAGCGATATGGCGATACGTCGACAAGAAATCGTCCTGAGTCCTGGGCGTAGTCATTATCTTTTTGCTTTGGCTGCTCCGCTGCATTGGCAAATTCCGGTGACTTTTCACCGCCAGCCCGATGGTGTGGTGCAAGTGGCGAAGGCACCCGACCTACCCATGCGTTATACGGTTTGGTCGGGCACCAAGAACGACCTCGTGCTGAATTCTGCGGCACGACAAGCGGCTTTACAGATCCCCGCCGATACCAGCTCGGCCATTCGCGCCCTAGCGCAACGGTTAGCGGGAAAAAACGCCCGCCAAACCGTGAAAAATCTGATGCACTGGTTTCGGGGAAGCTCCTTCCACTATAGTTTGCAGGCCCCGGCAGAATATCCGCATGGGCAGACCATGAGCGATTTTTTACTGCACAGTCATACCGGATTTTGTGAATACTATGCGGGCGGGCTCGCCCTGTTGCTGCGCTTGGATGGTGTTCCAGCGCGGGTAGTGACCGGTTACCACGGCGGCGAATACAATCCCGTAGGTAACTACTGGATTGTGCGGCAGAGCATGGCCCATGCTTGGGTACAGGCGTGGTTACCGGGGGCGGGTTGGGTGCGCTTGGATGCCACCCCCGCTAGCGCAGAAGCGGAGCAGGGGGGTAGTGCGGTCAGTGGAGGTTTTTATCCAGCCGAAGTACACGGTGTTCAGCGGATCTGGGACTGGATGCAGTGGCAGTGGATCAATACGGTCATTGATTTGACCCCCGCAAAGCAAAGAGCCCTGTGGACCGCAGCGGGTCTGCAGCTTCTTCATTTGGTGCAGGGCCATGCGCGCAGTGGGGATGCCTTGCATGGACCAAAAATCTCCACATGGCGGCCTTCACCCCGTAGCGTTTACCTTCTGATGAGCTTGGCTGGATTAACACTGCTGATTGTCTGGATACGCATCAGATCCCGAAGATTTGCCAAAAACCAAGCGAGTCCCGACTATTACTGGCGCCAACGCGCTGTACGTGCTTTGGCTGGGTTGGGACTAAAAGACCGGCGACCGGGTGCAGAAACGGTTTTTTGGTCGAGTCTCGGCGTAGCAGAGGACACCAAACAGCGATTATCAGAGTGCTACCTCGCCCAGCGTTATGGTCCAAATCCCAATGCCGAAGGAGACGCGCGCCTGCAAGCAGTGATTACCACGCTGTCCCGAACCTTACGCCGCTAGGCTTTAGGCGCTATTTTACCCCGATCAAGACGAATGATCTGATCAGCGAGGCGGGTAGTACGAGGACGGTGTGCAACAATGATAATGGTCTTATGACCGTGTAAAGCCAGGAGCGTTTCCGCAATACGCTCTTCACTTTCGTGGTCGAGGTTGCTGGTCGCTTCATCCAAGACCAGTACCGGTCGATTCAGGTATAGGGCACGCGCAATGGCTAGGCGTTGTCGTTGACCACCAGAAAGATTGGCACCATTGCCTTTGATCTCACTATCCAGCCCATCAGAAAGCGCGAGAAAATCCCAGGCATGTGCTTGCCGCGCTGCTGCCTCGGCACGCTGTCGGTCCGGTATCGTTTCGGCATAGGCAATATTACTCAGCGCGGTTCCCGTAAATAAAACGGGCTCTTGGGAGACAAAGCTGAAGAAGCGTCGATAATCACCTGCAGGGATTTCCCTAAGTGGCCTACCCTGTACGGAGATTTCACCACCAGTGGCTGGCAGCAGACCGAGCAATACTCGAACTAGGCTGGTTTTTCCGCTGCCACTAGGACCGACGATAGCCGTGGTCGTTAACGGAGTAATCTCCATATCCAGCCCGCGCAGGATGGTTTCTGTACCGATTTGAAGTTGGAGATTGCGGCACTGCCAGGTACCCCAAGAGGGAGCAGAACGGGTCGAGAACTCGCTAGGCTCGGCGGCTTGATCCAACCAAGCAAATAACCGGTCTGCCGCTGAAAGTCCTTGTTGTAATTGATTATTAGCCGAAGAAAGCTGACGTAAAGGTTCATAAATCATGCCTAACGCTGCCAGAAAGCTGAAAAAGGCTCCGGTGCTCATGCTGCCATTGACTACCTGACTCCCCCCCAGATAAATGATGGCAGCAATACCCAAAGCGGCAATCATTTCCATCACGGGCACGGTGGCTTTTTGAATGCGGGCAATTTGCATCATTAAGTCAAAATAGTGTCGCGCCTGACCAGCAAAACGTTTTGCCTCAAAAACTTCGCCGCCCTGACTTTTGATGACTTCCACACCGCGCAGACTTTGGGAGAATTGATCCATGATCTGTCCCATTTGTTCCTGCTGGCGGTTTCCACGCTGGCGCAGTTTCTGGCCAAAACGGATGAGCGGATAAAAAGCGATAGGTAAGGTAATGAGGCTGATGAGTGCCAGCGTCCAGCTCATGTAAAACACCACAAAAAGCAGTGCAACTATTTGAAAAGTCGCCAAGAAAAAGCGGGCTAATACGGAAAGACCTTGCTGGAGCAGGGTCAGGTCTAGGCTCATTCGCGACAGGGTGCTGCCATGACTATTATCGATAAGAACGCCCAAGGGCAGGCGGAGGGTGTGGGCAAAAAGACGCTCACGCAGCCCCCGTAGTATCTCTTCTTCAATGCGCGCTAACTGGATGCCTTGAATATAGTCGGCGCTGCCTTTGATCCCATAAATAGCGATGACTCCCAGCGGAAGCCAAAGCAGCATGCTGGCGTGACGTCCGATGAATATCTGATCCAGCACCGGCTTAATAATGTAAGCCATAGCACCGGTGGCGGCTCCTGAAATGATCATAAAAAACATGGCCACCGCAACGCGCCCGCGATACGCGCGGACGAGACCGAGTAGACGACGGAAGCTGGATGATCGCAGCGCGGTAGGCGCGCCAGTCATGCTCACTCTTCGAGCAGACCGCGCTTTTCTTTGATTTCTAGCCAGGCATCCGCATCTTCAGGTGCGGCTTTTTTCTGGATGATGGCTGGCCAGACCTTGGCGAGGCGCGCATTGATTTCTTCAAAATCTTCTTGGCCTTCAGGCAGGTCATCATCACGAAAAATTGCACCCGCCGGGCATTCCGGTTCGCACAGGGTGCAATCAATGCACTCATCCGGATCAATGACCAAAAAATTGGGCCCTTCACGAAAACAATCTACTGGGCAGACGTCCACACAGTCGGTGTATTTACATTTGATACAAGATTCAGTCACCACGTAAGTCATGGGGGCCGGACTCCTCAGTTTTTCTGTCAGTTCACGTTAAGCCGGATTATCCGACAATAGGGAGCCTATTCTAGCCCAAGGTCGAGCGGCTGCCCACTGCTGCCGGAAAACCAGATAACTTACCGCGCGTGTTATGCCTTTACGCCTGCTGAATGGCAAAGGCGTGACAAATTCGCTATAGTCGAGCCCTGAACTTCATCCTGTTAGTCATTGAGTAAGGAGAAAATCATGGCGGTATTAGTAGGCAAAGTTGCCCCCGATTTTGTGGCCCCTGCGGTCATGCCCGATAATAGTATTAACGAGAAGTTTCAATTTTCTCAGCATATTAAAGGCAAGTATGCTGTTCTGTTCTTCTATCCACTGGACTTTACCTTCGTCTGTCCCTCTGAGATTCTGGCGTTTAATCATCGTCTTCATGAATTTAAGAGCCGTAATACAGAAGTGATTGCTTGCAGTGTGGACTCTCACTTTACGCATTTGGCCTGGAAGAATACGCCCGAAGAAAAGGGTGGTATCGGACAAATTCAATTACCGATGGTGGCGGATCTCTCCAAAAGCATCGCGCGCAATTATGACGTGCTCATGAATGATGAGGTGGCTTTGCGCGGTTCCTTCCTGATCGATCGGCAAGGTGTGGTTCGTCATGAAGTCGTCAACGATCTCCCCTTGGGCCGTAATATCGACGAAATGATCCGGATGGTAGACGCTCTACAGTTCTCGGAAGAGCATGGTGAAGTTTGCCCCGCGCAATGGGAGAAGGGTAAAGCGGGTATGAAGCCCACCAGCGCAGGTGTCGCCGAATTTCTGGGCAAGCACGGCAAAGAACTCTGATTTATAGTTGATTGCTTTCATTGCGAGTCCTGGAAAAGTGATTTTCCAGGACTTTTACATAATTAGTTACAGAAAATAGGCTTAGTGCAAACTATGGCCCGCACTTTCCGCAGCATCCAGCATGGTCGATCGCACGTCTTCTGGAAAATCGCCTTGCAGGACTTGTTGCCGACCCTCCTGAAAAAACATGGGGGCATCAGCCGGCAGGTGGTGCAGCAGTGCGCCAAAAGCTTTGCGCATTTCTGCTGCATCATGGGCTCTGGTAGCGGTGATGCCCCAGTTCAGCAGTAAAATACGCCACGGGCGATGGGGATCGGCGCTGTCTAAATCTGCGGCATAATCGGCTGATGCGGCCTCTTTGACTTCACCCATGAGCTTCGCGAGCGGTTTGAGCTCCTCAGGCTCGCTGCGACTATTGGCGAGAATGGCCAGCCCATTCACAATGGGTTCCAGAGTGTGAATAGCACCGTGTTGCGCGCAGACCCAAGCCGCGATACTGACTGTAATCATTTCCAGCGCGGTTTTGGCGGATCGCTCACCCAGTCGATCTGCCCAGGTGGCCATATCCATGAGCAACCCAATCGTAAGATCACCAATACGTTCGGGCTCATCCTCGGGTAGATCGGGGTCCCAATCTGATACATTATTACTCAGCACCGTGAATAGTTGCCGCAGTGCATCCACAATCATGGGCGGCGTTATTTGTTCGCCGGTGGCAATGCCGCTGCTGGCAAAAGCCGCAAGAACCGGCTGAGTATACTGTTCAAAGCGCTTTTGAGCGCCCGTAATATCGAGAATTAGAGCCACCGCTGTCTCCCATATGCCCAAAGAAGTCGAGCGTGATATGCTACCATGGATTCTTTCTAGATTCCGCAGATGGCGGTTTCCTACCACTTAGGATTTGAGTTTATGCAGCCCAACAGACCATTTTCACCCATTGATTTGCACATGCACTCTCTGGCCTCAGATGGGACCATGACGCCCCGTAATCTGGTGCAGAGAGTCTATGATTCCGGGGTGCAGGTTATGGCGCTGACCGATCATGACAATACCGCCGGACTGCTGGAAGCGGGTCAATGCGCGAGCGAACTGGGGATTCGGCTGATTCCTGGCGTGGAGGTGTCTAGCGAGTGGGAGACCCAGGGCATTCATATCGTTGGACTTTTTATTGATCCAGAAAACCAATTATTGCAGGAAGGTCTCAGCCGTATTATGCAATTTCGCGACTGGCGGGCCGCAGAAATCAGCCGTCTGCTGGCAGAGAGCGGTATCCCCGACGCCGAAGCGGGAGCGCGTGACCTAGCAGGAAGCCGAATGGTCGGGCGCAGCCACTTTTCCCGTTGGCTGGTGCGGCAAGGCTATTGTGCGGACGCCAGTGAGACTTTTAATAAGTATCTTGGACGCGGCTGTAAGGCTTATGTGCCGAGTGACTGGATACCGATGACGGAAGCCGTAAGCTGGATAACCTCTGCAGGAGGCTCCGCTGTGTTGGCACATCCTGGGCGTTACAAGCTCAGCGCAACGCGCCTCAAGTCGCTACTGATGGCTTTCCGGGAAGCAGGCGGAGTGGGGCTGGAAGTTTGTTCGGGGAGTCAGGCAGCAGGTGATCGTGAGCATTTGGGGCGTCTTGCCCAGCAGCTGGGCATGCAGGGTTCGGTAGGCTCTGACTTTCATGGCCCCGATATCGGTCATGCGGCTATTGGCCATCTGCTTCCCTTGCCGGATGGTGTCGAACCCATCTGGGCGCATGCCAACATTTCTTTCCACTAATTTATTCGTTTATTCCCCAAGAGGAACCGGGCGTTGAAAAACCAGGAACAATCCCGCTACGGCAACTGGGGAATGATGGTGCTCTTGCTGATTTATGCAGGGGCTGCCTATACCCTCAGTCCTTTTGCTGGACCGCTACTCATGGGTGCGGTACTGGCCACCGTGGGCTGGCCTTGGCAAATGCGTCTCGAAAGAGGGTTTCATTTGCCGCGCTGGTTGGGTTCGTTCATTCATGCCTTGGCTTGGGTGGCCATCATCATTATTCCGGCAGTCATTATTGTGGACTCGATTCTGCCCAAACTCGCCTTGCTGATTTTTCGCTGGCAATCGGGGGATTCGTTGTTGATCGTGCCTCCCGAGGTGATGCAGATTCCTTATGTGGGCCACTGGCTGCGTAATCATCTGAGCGCGCTCAATGGGGCTTATCTATCGGCACTGATTAGCTCACATGCCAGCATCGTCACCGATTCTTTAAGCCAGCTTTGGATTTTTATGCTGCATACTTTTTTTGCGGCATTGACGGTGTTTGCGTTGGCGCTGCACGGCGAGCGTATTAATGAAGGATTGCGCTTAGGCGCAACGCAGCTTTGGGGGCGTGATCGGGGTGATCGTTTTCTTGCGGCCTGTCGCGATGCGGCGCGTTCGGTACTCATCGGCCTGATCGGAGTCGGTGTCATTGAAGGGATGTTTATCGGAATTGCGTATGCTTTGTCCGGATTGGCACTGTGGCCGCTGTGGCTGGTTGCTACGGCCTTGATTTCACCTTTACCATTTGGCGCCACGGCGGTAGTGGGCGCGGCCACGTTGTGGCTGGCTTTTACGGGTCATTGGATTGCTGGTTTGGCGGTTTTGGGTTGGGGTTTCTTTGTAATTACGGTTGCCGACCTTGTTGTCCGCCCCTTGTTGACCGGATCGCAGACTCAGGCGCCTTTTTTTCTGGTGTTTTTCAGTATTCTCGGTGGTGCCGAGGCTTTTGGCTTGATTGGTCTGATCATCGGTCCTATTCTCGTATTGTTGGCGCGCGGAGTATGGCGGGCATGGGAGCGACGCCTGCGTTTACAGGAACAGTAGGCCACTCGCTGATTTGGGAAGCTTCACACTGAGTAACAGGAGGGTAGCGTGGATTACACCATGTTGGATCAGCAGTACAATCAGCTTCAGCAGCAAACCCAGAATAATTTGCAGGCCTTACAGCAGGTGGCTGGACGCATTCAAACTCTTGCGCCAGACAATATGTCGGCGCGCGAAATCAATATGGAATTGCGTGGCTTGGCTATGAATTTGCAGCAACAGCAGCAGAGTATAGGTATGATGATGCAGCAGCTTGCTCAGCGCATTCAGCAAATGGAAATGCAACTGCAGAGCATGGGGCAGGCAGGCATGAATCCAAGCATGCAACAGCGCCCCTGGAACGCACCGATGCAAGGACAGCCGGGTATGGGTAGTGGGTTCTTGGGCAATGTAGTGACTGGTCTGGGACTCGGTGCGGGATTTGCGGTGGCCGACAATATTGTCGACGATATTTTTGATAGTTTTTGATATGCCGCAACAGTTTGCGGTCAGCGTGGAAACCCGTGCCATAGAGCGCTTAGCTTGAACATTGACCGTGAGGATCTGTTGATTCTCGAAGAGGGTCTGCTGAGTTGGGCGCAGGATTTGGGCTGGCGCTTGGAGCGAACGGGTCCCCTTCGTCGTGGCGTTTGGCCGATAGAGCGCTTAGAATTTCTGCGCGAGGGGATCATGTCGCCCGATAGTTGGGATAGCACTCTTGCTTCCTGTGATCTGTTCAGTAGCTATGTTCCACAGCGGCGAGAGGCTTTAACAACTTCTGGGGTACCGGTTAAATTTTATCAGGTATCCCAAGAGGCTTGGGGGTTCGCGCAAATTGCCCATACGGGCCCCGCAGATTTTGTGGCACTTTGCCGCGAACAGGCGGGATGGGATGCACTGCCCGCCATAACGGAAGAAGTCGCATTCCAGAAAATAGGTCTTCTTCCGATTTCACCTGCGCTGCGTCGGGTAGAATCTTTACCTTGGCGAGTTAGCGGAGTGGCGGATGCCTAAGGAAACCTTGTACGGTATTCATGCGGTTAACGCAGCTTTAGACGCGGGCGAGATTGCGGAACTCTGGATTGCCAGCGAGCGCCGCGACGATGCACGTATTACACCGTTGATGCAAAAAGCGGCCGCACAACATCTGGTAACGCATGAATTTCGTCAGGCGCTTTTGACCAAAAAACTCAACAGCGACAAACATCAAGGGGTGGCTGCGTTATTGTGCGCGCATCCAGAACCCGTATTTGAAGATGTTCTGGCAAATCTGAACGGCCAAGGCTTTTTGCTGGTTTTAGACGGCATCCTCGATCCTCATAACCTCGGTGCCTGTTTACGCAGCGCAGAAGCCGCCGGAGTGGATGCAGTGATTCTTCCCAAAGATAACGCCTGTCCAGTAAATGCCACAGTACGCAAGGCTGCTGCTGGTTCTGCTTCTAGGGTGCCGGTGTGTACAGTTACGAACCTTGCACGGACGCTAGCCCTGTTGCAAGAGGCGGGATTCTGGTTGGTGGGTATGGCCGGAGAAAGTGCGACCAGCCTTTACGCTTTGGAGCTGAACATGCCTTTGGCGATGGTTATGGGTGGCGAAGAAAAGGGATTGCGCCGACTGACCCGTGAACATTGTGATTATCTCGCACACATTCCCATGCTTGGGGCCATTGAGAGCCTGAACGTTTCGGTGGCAACCGGTATTTGTTTGTTTGAGGCCAGTCGACAGCGGCGTGGACTATCCGTAGTGGCGGCCTCCGGGCGGGAAAAATCCTTCTGACTCTGCTAAGCTTGCCACAAGCGCAGCCCTTCGCTGCAACCTAGGCTGACCATCCATAAGGTGATAGCAAGATGTTGGTAGACTCCCATTGTCATCTCGATTTTGACGATTTCGATGCGGATCGTGTAGGTATTCTCGATCGCGCGCAACAAGCTGGTGTTAGCGAAATGTTGATTGCCGCCGTGGTCCAAAAACATTGGTCGCGGGTGCAGTCTTTAGCGGCTGAGAATGTGGGTGTGTGGGCAGCCGCCGGGGTCCATCCCAACGAACCAGAGGCGGAAACTCCAGCGATGGAGGATTTGCTGACGGCACTGGCTGCCGACAAAGTGGTGGCCGTTGGTGAAACAGGTCTGGATTATTTTCGTAGTGAAGGGGATTTGCGCTGGCAAAGAGAGCGTTTTGCTCGCCATATTGCCGCTTCTAAAGCGACAGCCAAGCCCATTATTGTTCATACCCGTGAAGCGGCTGCGGATACTCTGGCATTACTGCGCAGTGAGGACGCTGCTGCTGCCGGAGGTGTAATACATTGTTTTACCGAAGACTGGGAATTTGCGCGAGCGGTACTGGATTTAGGTTTTTATATCTCGCTTTCAGGGATTGTCACCTTTAAAAATTCAACCCATTTGCAGGCGGTTGCTCGGAAGTTGCCCATGGATCGTCTCTTGATAGAAACGGATTCGCCGTATCTTGCGCCCGTGCCCATGCGAGGCAAGCGTAACGAACCGGCTTATGTCCAACACGTTGCTGCTTTTTTAGCTGAATTGCGAGGCGAAGCGCTCGAAGATCTGGCGGCCTTCACTACGGATAATTTTCATCGTCTATTCAGGCACGCGGTGGCGGCATGAAAATCACTTTCTTGGGTACGGGTTCAAGTGCGGGTACTCCGGTGATTGCCTGTCATTGTCCGGTCTGCACCAGTGCGGATCCCCGCAACCATCGACTGCGCGCGAGTATTCTGGTTGAGGAAGGGAATACCGCTATACTGGTCGATACGGGTCCTGATTTACGGCAACAGATGTTGAGGGCGGGTGTGCAGCATTTAAGTGCGGTGTTATACACGCATTTTCATGCGGACCACATTAATGGCATTGACGATTTGCGCGCCTTCAATTTTGCGCAAAAAAACGTCATCCCCTGCTATGCCGATGAGCGAACAGCGACTGAACTTGAAACGCGTTTTCGTTATTGTTTTCTGCCACCGGATGTGGATTGGGCGAAGCCTTCATTGTCCATGCAGAGAATGACTTCGGTCCATAGTTTTGCCGGCATCGAAGTGACGCCGATCCCGGTGCTCCATGGTACGTTACCCATCTTGGGGTTTCGATTTAATCATGTCGCCTACCTGACCGATTTGAAATCCATTACCGACGAAAGTCTGATGTTTCTTCGTGGGCTAAAAGTTTTGATACTGGACTGCTTGCGATACAAAGAACATCCCACGCACTTGAACGTGGAGGAAGCACTGTTCTGGGCGCGCCGGATAGGTGCAGAGCACACCTTTTTTACGCACATGACCCACGATATTGATTACACAACCTTTGCCGCTGAGTTACCGGCAGACATCGTTCCTGCTTACGACGGATTGGTGTTGCAGGTGTAAAAATTGTTTGACAGCATCCCGGTAAGCCCTTATATTACGCGACATCGGGGCCATAGCTCAGCTGGGAGAGCGCTTGAATGGCATTCAAGAGGTCAGCGGTTCGATCCCGCTTGGCTCCACCAATAAGTAAAAAGGCTACGATAAAATCGTGGCCTTTTTACTTATTCGCAGAAATATTGCGTGCCAGCGTTTTTTTGCTGGCTACAATTTTTATAATAAAAGCGGTAGAATGTCCCAGATTCTTTTCAAAAATCTAAAAAATAATCCGCACAAATTGATGTAGGCTCGTAAGTGTTAAGTTTTTTCTGCTGTGGTATAGAATTATCTGAGAATATTAGTAAAAAATGAAAAGGAAATGTCTTGTATGAGTGTGAATCCTCAACTCGTTGATCAGAGGTCATCCCCACTGATCATTTTTACCGTTGGTACGGCAGCTTCGGGAAAAAGTTCGTGGGCTAAATCCATGCAAGAACAGTATGCTTCGCTACAGGTGACCATTCTGGAACGCGATATGATCCGAGTTGCGTTATATCAAACAGAGCAGGGTGGTGAATTTTCATGGAATGACTGGAATAGCGCTTGGGAAGGCAAAGTACAGAAACTCTGGGAAGAACGCCTTCTGAAAGTACTTAAGACCAGCGCGGTGATTATTCTTGCTGACACCCATCTTGATGTCGCTGATCTACGAAAAAAAACCGCATGGTTACGGGAACAAGGTGCGCATGATTTTGTTCTCAAATATTTTCCGCCATTACCTCTGACGGAATTGCTGCGCCGTGATCAGGGTAGAGGGCATCCAGTGGGTGGTGAGGCCTTACGGGAACATATCAAAAAAATAGCCTCTGAGGAGCTTTATTGGGAAGCAATAGAGCGCGCCTAATGATGAATGGTGGCTAAAATCTTTGAAGGGTGTAAATCTGATCACATCGCTCTGGTTTATCTTCATTGGAAGCGCTTTGGCAGCGCATGTTTTCTGAAAGTTCTCTAATTTTCCAACGCGAACCATAAAGTTGATGGACGGCGTTACTGTCTACTGAAAATGGAGGACCAGATTCCTCTTTTCCTGAAAAAAATATAGTAAGCAATAGCATGCGTTGATGTTCAGTAAATAAATTCGTTATTTGTACAGCATATTTTTTACGTAAATCATCGTTCATGGCGATGAGTGCTGCTCGGTCATAAATAGCATCTATTGACCTGATATCCTGCTTGTTCAATTCAAAAAAATCTCCACAGATGATACGCAGATTGTCAACTTCATATATTTTGAAGCGGCTATCTTCAGAAATGTGAGGTTGGAGATGATTTTCGGCGAAAAAAGCCTCAACAGCGATCTGGCTGAGTTCGATACCGGTAACCCGAAAACCTTGCTTTCTTAACCAGAGCAGGTCGAGACTTTTTCCGCACAGAGGTACAAATATATGCGCATCTGAGCGCAGGCCAAGTTCTGGAAGATAACGGATGAGATAGGGATTAATATCTTGCTGGTGAAAGCCAATCCGGTTTTCTTCCCAGCGTTGTTGCCAATACCGACCATGCATGAATACGAACCTCAAAGGAGGAGGGCGAATCTTCACAAGCATAGATAAAAAGCTTAGGCTGAACAAATTAGTGTGTCGTAATGTCTTATAGAGCGGCCCTAAAATGGGAACTGAGAGGATGTTGAAGAATTGAGGAGGTTGAGTTTGAGTATACAATTGCAGCAAGTTTCCCGATGGTTGTTGGTTTTTCTAAGCATATTATTGGTGTGGACGCCGATAACTGCAGTGGCGAGCCCTGCGGGCACCGCCACAGCAATACATGTACCAGTCAGCGCGATCTCCCCTGAGCTGCTTTCGAAATGGCGCGCAGGGGCGGAAAATGGTTATGGCCCTGATCAATATCGTCTTGGGCTTGCCTATGCTGCTGGCGATGGAGTTCCACAAAATTTTGCTGAAGCCGCACGCTGGTGGCGCAGGGGTGCTTATAACATCAACCCGCATGCAGAGCTTATGCTAGGTGAAGCCTATGCTCATGGTTGGGGGGTGCCTAGAAATATGAATAAGGCTATCCATTGGTGGGAAGCTGCAGCAAGATATGGGGATGCGAAGGTATCCAGCAGAGCGCGATTGTTATTGAATTCGGCTATTTAGTGACGAAAATTTCTGTTTACTCAAAAAAATTTTGAAGGTTTCCTGAAAATCGCGAAGACGTCATAAAAAGTCTTTTTGGTATTTATAGTCGCCATGCTATCTGTTAATATCTCTCAATGCGGGGATGCTTATTGAGAGATATTATGTGTTTTCAGCGTGTCATGTCAGTTACTCATGTTGGCTCATTGAGACTTTGCATTTATTGGGGCTGCTTACCAGAGGATGAGTCTCGGTGATTCATAAGTATACTGTATCATGGTTAAGTGATGCTCTGGTGGGTATGATAGTATGCCAGATCCCTTTGCTGAGCGTTCATTATGCTGCTGATCCTTCTTTCTATACTTATAAATGAAACTCGTTTTTCCATTGTCGAATTAAATACAAGGTATGATATGTTTACCAACTATTTAATTATAGAATAAAGCAATTGTTTTTTTGCCGCTATATAATAAAGGAGGTAAATATGTTCTGTTCCAAATGTGGTGCCAATGTTATGCCAGAGGATGATTTTTGTGGTTCTTGTGGTACATCCTTAGTTGCTGACAAAAGTAATTCACAAGTAATACATAGTCCTAAAATTAACCCCTCAGCCGAGTCTGCTCCGGACGACCGAAACATGGCGATTCTTATGTGTATCGGTAGCATTTTCTTTGCTTTTTTTCCGAGTCTTATATTTTGGCTGATAAATAAAGATAAAGAAAATAAGATGTGGATTTCTGATCAATCGAAGGCGATGCTTAACTTTCAGATTACGCTGATCTTGGCCTATTTGGTTTCTGCTATTCTGACGATTATTATAATCGGAGGATTTCTTGCAATCCTAGTTTCAATTTTTAATGTTGTTATATGCATATTGGCAGCTGTAAAAGTTTCTAAGGGTGATGGATATAAATATCCACTTTCTTTGCACTTGCTTAAATAATTTATTTATTAACAATCTGCTGAGCCGTTTTTGAGTGTAATTAATCAGCTTATACCGGCTTAGCTAATAGGGTGTTTATTTGGAGGATAAGACTCATACATTGCAACGCTGGCTGCCAATATTACTGATATTGGCAGCTTTAGTATGGATATTGCAGGATTTCTGGTCTGCCTTGGCTTGGTCTGCAGTGCTTGCGGTGGTGTTTTGGCCCTTAGTGGTGAGAATTCCATCACGATGGCGATCCTTGGCGGCACTTTTTTTTGCGTTTACTGCGGCTAGTCTCATTTTACTGCCTTTAACCTTTGTGATTGTCGAGGTGGTGCGTGGTTTACGCCTTCTGGGCCCTTGGGTTGTAAGGGAAGAAAATCGGCACTGGGCGTGGCCGCTGTGGTTAAGCCAGCATTTACCCACTCTTTTACTAGAACCTTTACGACATCTTTGGAATACAGGTACGAGCTGGATAGTGACCTTTTTGCCTAGTGTTGGCACACGCAATACATTGTTGTCCACGCATCTTATAGGTTCGCACGATCTGGAAAGTTCGGACGCTCTGCTGGCACACGGACAGTTGGTGCTCAATGTCTTGGGCGGTGCTGAAGATACGGCATTGAATGCTGGCCTCGCTTTATTACTGCTTTTCTTTTTGTTACTACATGGCGAATCGCTTTCTAAGGGGCTTGCTGAGCGAATTTCTTCTTTAGCAGGTGCTGAAGTCTGGATGGTCATTGCCAGAGGACTTGGCATTTTACGCGGTACCTTTTGGAGCGTCGTCATCACCGGAATTTTTGAAGCGGTATTATTCTGGGCGTTATACGCTTTGTGTGGCGTACCTCATGCGCTGATTTGGGGGACAGTATCGGGTGTTTTATCGGTTATTCCTTTCGGTGCTTCCGCTGTGTTTATAGGCGTCACCTTATGGATCTGGCTGGCCGTAGATCATCCATTTTTAGCTTTGATTATCTTTATTGCCGGTAATATTATTACGACTTTGGCCGATAATCTTCTAAAACCCTTGCTGATAGGCGGGCGTTCCCGAATGCCTTTCATGCTGATTTTTTTAGGTCTCTTGGGCGGTCTTTCGGTTTTGGGTATTTTGGGGATATTTGTCGGACCCATGCTCATGGGTATGCTGATGGCGTGGTGGCAAGGTTGGAAGGACTTGAGCATGGAGAAATTGCCCTAATATGACAACAAATAATTCTAAGATGGCGACACCCGTGTTTAAACTAGATTGGTCAGCGCGCTTGATGTTTTTGGCCATCTTGTCGTCCATATTTCTCGCTGCGATGGATCAGACCGTGGTTTCCACAGCGCTGCCTACCATTGCTCGTGATCTTCATGGCTTATCCCAATTGCCTTGGATCGTGACAGCCTATTTGTTGACTTCTACGGTGTGTCTACCGGTTTATGGCAAGTTAGGAGATTTATTGGGACGCAAGTATCTGCTGCAGTCGGCAGTACTCCTTTTTCTTGCGGGTTCGGCTTTGTCCGGGCAAGCACAAAATATTGATGAGCTCATTGTCTTTCGTGCTCTGCAGGGTATTGGGGGTGGCGGATTGTTGGTCACCGCTATTGCCGCTATTTCAGACTTTATTCCAGTAACTCAACGTGGTCGTTATCAGGGGCTGGTGGGTGCTGCTTTTGGTCTGGCGACATTGGTGGGGCCTTTTTTGGGAGGTTTTATTGTAGAAACCTTAAGTTGGCGCTGGATATTCTACATTAATATTCCAATCGGTATTTTTGCACTTTTGGTTATTGGTCTTGCTTTTCCTAAGCCCGTGCGTGCGACCAATTGGGTCATGGATATTTCCGGAACGGTATTGCTCATCACCAGTTTAAGCGCATTGGTATTATTTGCTAGTGTAGCGGGTCCAATCTGGTCGTGGAATATGCCTGCATTATGGTTCTTGTTAGCACTCGGAATCGGAAGTTTCTTGATGTTTATATATGTTGAAAGAACGCATCCTCAACCCTTGTTACCCTTAGGGTTTTTTCGATTTAGAACGTTCACGCTCAGTGTGATTATTTCTTTTTTTGTAGGCGTGGCAATGTTGGGTTCCATCAGTTTTTTGCCGATTTATTTGCAGGATGTCAGAGGATTTTCACCGACCGCTTCGGGGCTAGAACTGTTATACCTGCTTTTCGGAATGCTGGCGATGTCTATAATGGCGGGGCGTCGAATCAGTTACAAGCAGCGTTATCGCGAATTCCCCATCGCTGGCGCACTACTTATTACGATTTCACTAGGCTGGTTGTCCCAACTGGGAGTACAGACTCCTCTGTGGAACATTGACGGTGCGCTGATTTTACTGGGGTTAGGGCTCGGTATGACCATGCAGGTTCTGATATTGTCGGCTCAATTGGCGGTTCCACATCAGCATCTCGGGGTGGCAACCTCGACGGTCACATTATTTCGATCCATGGGCGGTACCTTGGGTGTTGCTGCCTTTGGTGCGGTTTTCTCAGGCTCTATGGTTGGCGTCGCGAGCACGCAGTCCCAGAGTGCAGCACTTTTAATCGTGCAGACTTTACGCACGGATTTTTTGATTGCGGCGGCTTGTAGCTTAGCCGCTTTTGCCGGAACCTGGTTTCTAGAAGATATGCAGATTCTACTTAAGCGCCGAGCACATCAGGACAAGCCGTAAACTAGTCGTCGACTATCGTGTGAAGTGGATAAACCGAAGCTTTGAAATTAGCTAGTCGAGTTATCATCTGGAGAAAAAGTGTTACATACTGATAGTAGTTATAATCTTTTAATATATCAACGCGTTAAAAAAACAACACTTTTTTCCGCATGGTCTGAGGATATTATAACCCCGCTGATGGCACAGTCCCGAATAATAAGTTTGGAATCTGGAGAAATTCTTTTTACCGAAGGCTCCTCAGCGCAATTTTTTTATTTTTTGGCTTCTGGACGTATCGCCCTAATTGCAGCAGCCGTCACCGGACAAGAAAAAATTGTTGAAATTATTCAGCCTGATGATCTTTTCGCTGAAGCTGTTGCATTTCTCGGTGGCTGCTATCCGGTAACAGCGAGAGCTGATGCGGTGACCACAGTACTAGAAATTCCACTGGATCTTTTTGTTAATATCCTAGAGCATAGTCCCTCATTAATGCGTCAGATGCTAGCACGTATTAGCATGCGATTACATTTCTTAGTTAAGGAGTTGCGCCAACTCAGTGTAGAGTCAGCAGAGCAGAGGCTAGTGAGTTATTTACTAGAATTGTGTCCGATGGATAATAATCCTGCAACGATCGAACTCCCTGCTAAAAAAGCGGTTGTCGCTGCGCGACTCGGATTGACACCAGAAACGTTATCTCGGGTGTTGAGCCGCTTACGAAAATCTGGTCTTATAAACGTAGAGCGCCGAATTATTACTATTAATGATCCAATTGCTCTGCGACGCTGGGCTGAGGGACACTAAATTAAAAGAATATTTTCTTTATTTTCTATAATTATCCGACCTTACATTGTCGATACAATCGAGCGAACGGTCATTTCACCAAGGTCTCTAAAAAATCACGGAGTACCAATGCACCGTTGTGTTCTTGATCGTGGGCTGCATATAGCAGAATCAGAGGCGAACCAGCGGCTTGGGCCACAAGAACGCGGGCAATTTCTTGATGTTCCGCCAGTTCCGCTAGATAACGTTTGCGGAACTCATCCCAGCGTACCGGATCATGGGCAAACCACTGACGCAGCGCGGTGCTTGGGGTAAGATCTTTAGGCCATGCGTCCAGCGGGAGATCGGCCTTGCGCAAACCACGAGGCCAGAGACGTTCCGCGAGGACGTGATAGCCTGCGGGGAGGGGATGCGCGTACACGCGCCAAGTGGTGATGACATTATGTTGCATGTGGTTCGAATTCATGTCCTTGCCCGTTCATTCTGGTTTCTGAAAATTCATCAGCAGGGTTCCGTACATGGCCCTCACCTTCAAGCCGTCGCATTAACAAAAGAAAATATACCATACCGGCGTAGGGTTGCCATTGTCGCAACCGATGAGTGATCTGAGCATAATCCACCAGACTATCGCTTTCCTCTAGCCAACGACCCAGAGAATTGCGTGCCCCTACGTCGTCGCCGGGGAAAACGTCCAGACGTCCTAATGCGCGTAGCAAAACGTACTCCGCCGACCAGCGCCCAATGCCGCGCAAACGCAGTAGACGCTGCATAGCCTCGCCATTGGATAAAATCTGCCAATCCTTACGCTCTAGTCCACCAGCAACCGCTTCTTCAGCCAGAGCGCGCAAGGCGATTACTTTCTGGCGGCTGAACCCCAAATCATGGAGCGCCGTAACCTCTTGCTGCAGCAGAGCGCTTGGCTCCGGGAAAGGATACACATGATCTATGTCTCCCGTCTGCACGCTACAGAGTTTCGAGAGGCGATTGAGGAGGAGAATACCCAGATGCAAACTCAACTGTTGACAGGCGACGGCGTTGACAAGACCTTCGAAGATCGAAGCGAAGCGAGGTGGTCTTAGACCCCGGTAACGCGCCGCAAGGGATGCGAGGCGGGTATCATTAGCGGCTATTTCGTAGAAGGGGATAAGGTCCCTATCCAATCCCAGCATCCAAGTGAGTTGCTCGCGGACCCAGGAAACGGCCTGCCCGTCCTGAGGGCCTTGGTAGATTTCGCCTTTCAGGCGGGAGTCCGGATGGTCCTGTATCTGCCGTAATCGGACTTTTAGCCACTCGTCCCCATAGCGCAAGACTCGCCAATAAGTGTCGTTTTCCCAACCATCCATTCGATTGTGGGCTTGACGACGCAGCGCCCAGATTGTGAAGTCTAAGCGGTAGGTTGCGGAAACGGGTATTTCAAAATAGGCCAATTTAGTAAACCAAATCTGGTCGACAACTCACTGTCGATTTGCAGAAAGCCATGGTAAGACTGAGATCAATCAACTTCATTTTAGAGAACGATGAAGGACACTGGTACGTTAGTCGGAACATCGCATACATTGTACGCCGTAACGCTTGATCCAAGCTTCCAGTGCTTCAATAGCCTCCGGTCCAGTTTTGACATTATCGAGTGCATGCTGCGGATCATCCGGCTTGATTCGGGCGATCCAAGCATCTCTGTAAGGATCAATATTGATCAGATGCGGATCACTGAGCAATGTTTCATTGCGCGCGATGACTTCACCTGCAAAGGGTAGGGGTACACCGCCTGCCCATTTTCCACTTTCTAGTGTGGCTACATGCCGCCCGCTATCAAGATGGGTACCCACCTTCTTGATCCGCGCTTTCTGCAAGCGACCTGACATAGTTTGGGCTGGATCGGTAACACCAATGGTGAATGTGCTGTCGTTTTCTGGTCGTATCCAAACATAGTCAAGATCGTAAAACAAATCCTCAGGTAATTCACAGCCTTGATATTCACTCATGATTGCGTCTCCGCTTCACTAGCCAGAATACGCTCAGCCGCTGCTTCTCCATGATCTGGTAAAGCTTCCCAGAGATAGGGATAAAGTTCTTTCTCTTCCATGGCGTCATGTTGTCTGAGTATGGTTTGAACCGTGCTTAGCAGGTCACCAAAAGTTTCCGTGTCCTGATCTTGGATGGCTTCCGCCATTTCTTCAAAAAAAATCCGCAGATCTTGATGTCCCTTACGCAACAATGCAGTCAGCGGGTGTTCATCACCAATCTCTTTATGCTCGAAGGCTGGGAAAAGGGTGCTTTCTTCCACCACCATGTGACCATCGACAATCCCGTGTCGGAATATCTCGAATAAATGGGCAGCCTCCTGCCACGCTCCAATCGAAACAGCGTGCGCACTTTGCTGCAATAAATGATCTAAGTGTTCGTGATCCTGCTGCATAATTTGGTCTATTTTATTCATCACATTCTCCGAGGAATAAGAAAAAATAAAGCGGTGTGTATTGCGCCACTACCTGACAATATATAGTATAAAGATAGGCGAATATCATAAGAAGGTGAAATATGAAGGTGCAGATACTAGTTTCAAAGTGGTGTCCTGTTTGTCCCCAGGCAGAAAAGGTTTGGAAAGAAGCATCTGAAAAGGTGCCAATGGATATTGAAGTGCTGGATGTGACCGATCGCGAGGGGCGAGAGTTGATCAGTAAACTACGTATTAAAACTGTACCCGCTATTGTGGTGGATGGAGCGCTTAAAACGGTAGGCGCGCAGCCATTAGGGGATGTACTGAAGATGCTTGGTGCATCATAAACCCCGTATCTTAAGAAACTACCCATTGGGTGCAAAAGCATCAAAGTGAATACGCTCATGCTGCACTGCGTGGGAGAGCAGCAGGTCGATGGCGGCTTCTATCATGCCGGGATTGCCGCAGAGATATACCTCATGATCCTTCCAGTGACCCCTCGCGGCGACGGTCGGTAAAAGTCGGCGCGCACCGGTCCAAGTAGTATCTTGTAAATCGGAAAGAGTCGCTGTGACGGTAAGATGGGGATGCCGTTCTGCCCACTGGGCTAGTTTTTCCAAATGATAAAAATCGGTTTGTTTTCTGGCCCCGTAAAATAAATGGATAGGCCGCGTCCGTCCCCAGTGGATACTTTCCTGGATGATCGCCTCAATGGGAGCCAGACCGGTTCCAGCGGCTACACAGAGCATGTCACGGTCATGGTCTGGATTTAATGCGAATTCTCCTTGTGCAGCACCCATGTTTACTATGTCACCCGTTTGCGCAACATGAAACAACCATTGACTAAATGCGCCACCAGAGACTTCACGAATATGAAAAATGAGTTCTCCTGAGGCATCCGGGGGCGTCGCCATGGAATAAGACCGCCACTGATCTGGGAGACTTGGAACCGCAACGCGGGCATATTGTCCGGTTCGATAGGGATAGGACCGCTCTGGACGGAGCCTTAACTCCAGTACATTCCAAGCCAGATAGGTAAGTCCAATAATCTCGGCTTTCCAAAGGTTCTTCGGAACCACCTCTGCCTGTAAACGCAGGTTACTCCGTGGATACAGTTTACAGAGAATGGCCATACCTGCAGCGCGTTCTGAAGATGAAAGCAGCAGCGGCATAAAAGGACCTTGTTCGCTGTCGCCAGAAAGAATGGTTCCCTTACAATCACCACAGGAACCGCTGGCGCATCCATGTTTAATGGAAATCCCATGCTGTTTCGCAGCTTCGACAATGTTTTGGTGCTCATTGGCCTGAAAATGAACCCCGGATGGCTCCAGACAAATTTCATATTCCATGATGATATACCTCACAGAATGGCGCACCTCAGAATGAGATACGCCAATGGATAAGTATTTATCAGACCGCAGGAGGTACGTCGTCAATGGTTACCGGAACAAAGCGAGAAGGCGCCATAGCCTCGTAGGCTGCTTCAATGCACACCGTAGAGGCAAGATTGTATGCTTCGATCCAAGACTCTGCCATTTCCTGTGTCCAAGCCGCACCTAGGAAATGCTTCAGGGTATTGAGCAGACTTTTCCCCACGATGGGATAATGTTCAGGTCGGGTATCATATTTGATGTGTCCGATACCCAGTTCTTTTAAATAAGGAACGAGAACTTCCATCGTATTGATATTGGTAGCGATAAGAATGACGGAATTGAATAGTCGTACACGCTGCTCCGTCATGTTTCCAGGAAACATGCTACGCACTTCAGGATAATGGGTGAACATGTAATTATAAAAATGCTCGGCTACTTGAACTCCAAGATCTTGAACGGCCTTGCCACTGGACTGGATAAGTTGAATGTTGATAGACATCGATTGCTACTCCTTCTGATTGAGGGGTGGTTTTTACTTCTGAAGTACACGCTACGCTCTTTAATCTAGCTGTTTACAGGTATCCATTCCTTGATTTCGATCAAGTTTTAAAATTTTTGTGATACTTCATCACGGTTCGGCCAATTCCTCTAGCGCTCTGCGTAGCTGAATATCAGGTTCGGCGAAAATCACAGGTTTAGCGAATAAAAATAATGCTGCAACACTCAGAAATCCCCATGCGGCGATGTAAAACAGTTCATTGAAGGTTAACAAGGCAGACTGGTGTGTTATGATCTTAGACAATACTTCGTGATTCATTTTTGTATGAAATTGGGTGAGATTGTTGATATTCCCTTCACGGAGAAAATGTTCATGAAATATAAGGCGTCTATCCCATAAGGTAGCCATTACCGGAATACCCATAGCTTGCCCACAAACACGTAGTAGATTGAGAATGGTGGTGCCCCGCATTTCGCTAGGACCACGTAAACCAGAAAGCGCAATTGCCACTAGGGGTGGAAAGAGCCCACCTAAAAAAAGACCTACAAAAATTTGTGGCCAGAGTAGCTCATCAAAGGAAGCAATACGATTGTAAGAAGAAACCCAGAAGCTACCTGCAGAAAATCCCGCTAAGGAAAAAAATGCGAGGATGCGTGTATCTATACGATTTAAAAGATGTTGGTTAATTATGGCGCCAATTTTTGAGAATAAAGCTAATGGAAGTAATAATAAGCCAACCATCCATGCTGAATACCCTAATGACAACTGAAATTCAACGATAAAAATAGCTATAGTTCCTTGGAAGAAAAAGGCAGTAAAAAATAATCCGGTAGAGCCAATCAGGAAATTATGGCGTTTTAGAAGATATAAGTCGATTATGGGGTGATCATTATTCCATTCCCATAAAACAAATAAAACCAGAGAAATAAATCCCATTATGGCTAAAAAAATTATCTTATTGGAGCGCCACCAACTAATGATTTCTCCAAAATTCAGTGCAGACTCCAATGTTCCCAATGCAATTATCAAAAAGATGAGTCCAAGCCAATCTAATGGGAGGTGCGGTTGTTCTACTTCACGTCCCATCAGAAAAATTGCGCTAAGTAAGGCAACGCCGATAGCAATGGGAATGTTAAGATAAAAGAGCCAGCGCCAACCTAGGGTATCAGTGATCCAACCACCAATAGTCGGTCCTAGGGTGAATGGTGTGATCGCTGCTAATGCCCATAATGTCAATCCCAGGTTACGTCGTTGTGGCGTGTAGTGGCGCAAAATAACTCTTAATGAAATAGGTATGGTTAATCCGCCGACAAAACCCTGAATGATGCGCGCGCCCAAAAACCAGTCGTAGTGAGATGTTTGAGCGCACACGCTAGAAGCTAGGGCAAAAATGAGAAATGCGCCGAGCAAACAGCGCATTTCACCCCAGCGGTTCAAAAACCAAGTTGCAGTGGGAAAAGCTATGGCCATCGCCAGAAAAAAATTCGCCTGAGTCCAATCTGCGTAGGCGGGATTCACGCCGAGGCTCCCAGCAATGCGCGGAATCATGGGTAGATACGCGCCCGTATTAAAAAGCACCAAAAAGTGTCCCAGACCGATGGTTAGATTGAGCATGAGAATCATAGTTGCGCTCAACTCGGTGGATGACGTGGTAATACGCAGAGGAGGGGGCACAATCAGTCGCTGTTGCTATTTTTGGAAAGGTTCGCTGATAATGCCCCCCACTAATATATAGATCAAATTGGAAATTTCTAATAAAAATATAGGTGGTACCGATATATGGATACGGAGCTTTTGCTGACGTTTTTGACGGTGCACCAGTCTGGTGGCGTCAGTGCTGCGGCCAAGGTTCTGCACCGCAGTCAACCGACGATAACGGAGCGACTACAAAAGCTGACCCAACAAGTTGGTGAGCCACTGTTTATACGTAATGGTCGCGGTATGCGCCTTACCCCGGCTGGTGTGGCTTTACTCTCCACGGCGCAGCGCATGGGTGACGTCGTCGAGGAATTTAACGATTTCATTTTACGCAGACAGCGTCTGCAAAATGGTGTACTGCGCATTGCCGCAACTAATACGGTCGCTAATTATTTTTTGCCGCAACGATTAGTGGCTTTTCAGCGTCAGTTTCCAGATATAGAACTTCAACTGCGAGGAGGCATTACCGACTGGTCCACGGTGGCTTTGCCGGATTGGGATTTATTCTTTCTGGAGGGTGGCTTGGATCTGGAGGCGTTGCCTTCCTACTATACGGTAACGCCATGGTTGAAAGATGAAATTATGACGATTTTTCCAGAGGGACATCCTCTGCTAACACAAAAAAAGATCACGTTAGAAGCTCTTATGGCTTATCCCATAATCTGGCGAGAAAAGGGCTCAGGTATTCGGCGCTCTGTGGAGCAAGTATTTCACGATGCCCACTTGTCACCTAAACAATCTATTGAAGTGACAGGTGTTGAGGCGGTAGGAACTGCGGTTCACGCTGGATTGGGCATTGGATTTGTGACGGCGGCGGCCTTACGTTCACGAAAAGATTGGCATGTGGTTGCGCGCCGAATACCCTTGCCGCACGGCATTCAATGGACGCTGTATCTGGCTATTCCGCAACCGGTTTATCAGTCACAGGTTGTCAGTACCTTTCTGAAATTCCTAGATACGGATGACCGAATTTGAAAATCGATAAGCATCACTACGTTGTGAGATTATCCGTATGATTTTTAAGAATTCTCTTGAATGATGCTTACCGCTTGCCGCTGCGCCTCATGAAGTTCATCGGCATAGATTGGGGTTTGATAACCAACAACAGGAGTGACGGTGAGTGGTTTGAGTACCGAATGCGATGCTGATGGTTGCCAGTGAATCTTCGCGATCATAGAAAGACCAGGGCGTAGAGGATGCCGGGCAAGCTCGCCTGAAGACAGTGCAATGCGTACCGGTACGCGTTCCACAATGTGAATGTAGTTACCCGTGGCATTTTCCGGCGGAAGAATGCTGAAAGCACTTCCTGCACCGGGTAACAGACCTAGCACCTTACCCTGATAGTGCTGCTGGTTACCGTAGTAATAACTGGTCAACTGAACGGTCTGACCAGGATACACATGGCGCATATCGGTTTCCTTGATATTAGCCACCACCCAAAGATTATTGAGCGGAACCACAGAAAAAAGCCGCTCACCAGGATGCACCATCATACCCGGATAAGCCGTACGTTCCGCGATATAACCAGCGACTGGTGCACGAATAATCCGGCGTGCCCAATTAATATAAGTTTTTTCGTAAGCGGTAACGGCTTCGCGAGTCAAAGGGTTGGTGGTTATCGTCGTGCCAGCGACAATAGCTTCAGTACCCTTGAGGGCGGCCTGAGTAGCCGCGACTTCGGCGCTGGCTGCATGAATGGCATTTTCCGTATCTTCAATCCGTATGGCGGAGACCGCGCCACTAGCTATGGATTTCTGGTAACGGATGAGATTTGTATTGAGTTTGCGTAATTCTGCTTTTTTGGCTTGCACGCGCTGCTGAAAGGCGGTCACCTGCGCGTAGTCCCGACGGAGTTCGCGTACCGTGGCTCCCAAATGTGCGGCGGCCTGATGCAAAGCAATAGTGGCGCGACTTCCTTGTAGGGTGGCCAGAATTTGTCCTTCTTGGACGTGCTCCGTATTTTCTACCAGTACTTTGCTGATCGTGCCGTGAGTTTGATTATTAACGGGAATAATATTTCCTGAAACATAGGCATCATTCGTTTCAATCCAGTATTGCCCGCGTAAAAACCACCAGAGGCCACCGAGAAGTGCAGCAATGATAAACAGCAGAATGACGAGAATGATGAGCTTTACGCGTTTTTCAGGATGAATTGTCCATGAATTTGTTTTTTCAGCACTCATGCGGGTTTATTCCTTGTGCGGTAGCCTCCACCTAATGCGCCATTGAGTTTGGCCCAAGCTTGCGCGTTCTGGGTGTAAAGGCTAGTAGCCTGCTCTTCTACGCTAATTTGCTGGATTTGTGCTTTATAAAACGCGGCTTTATTGCTGAGGCCATTGCGATATGCGGTTTCAGCTAGGCGACTGGCTTGTTTTGCCGATACCATCATCATTTTTTGTTCTTTGATTTGTTGATGTACTTGCTGCCATTCGCGCAGTTGGTCGACGACCTCACGCACCGCGTCGAGAATGGTCGCTTGGTAATGATCATTGCTTGCCTGAAAAACGGCATTTTGGGCTTTGAGACCCGCGCGCAAAGCGCCTCCCTCAAAAATTGGGAGTGAAATAACCGGCCCCACAGCGTGCGCCAGATTACCGATGCTCAACAAGTCGCCGAGATTGATGCTATTCCATCCGACAAAAAAGTGCAGATTCACATTGGGATAAAAGGCTGCCCGAGCTGCTTTAACTTCTTGTGCGGCTAACGCTGTCTCCCAACGGGCAGCGACAATATCCGGTCGACGGGCCAGCAGTTGCAGGGGCAAGTCAGCCGGAAGTGCAAATGTGGGTAAAACGGGCAGGGGCGTACTCTGGATGCTCGCACCCCAATCCGGTCCTTGGCCTGCCAGAGCCGCTAATAAATAGCGCTGTTCGGCTATTGCTGCTTGCAATTGGGCACGTTTTTGACCTACGGCGGCGCAAGTTTCTTGTTGCGTATAAACAGCGCTCGCATTGCTCAAACCATCTCGCCAGCGTCGCTGCTCCAGTCTGAGCAGCGCACGCTCAAGCTTTAATCTCTCATTCACCAGTTGATACTGTGCAGTGAGTCCGCTCAAGAGAAAGTAATGCCAGGTGATTTCCGTCGAAAGGAGCAGGCGCACTTGGGCATAATCGGCTTCATGGACACGCACGGCACCCAGTGCTGCCCGCACGCGATCCAGATCCTTGCCCCAGAGATCGAGATGGTAGCGAATCATTATCGGGTTGAGCGCGCCATAGGTGACGGTTTTGCCATTCAGTAAGGCATGTAATCCTTGTTGCGAAAAATGCTCTTGAGTAATAGCGGTACCGGCAGACAGATGTGGGAGAAGTGCGGCGTGCGCACGTTCTGCATCGGCTTTGGCTTGAAGAATACGCGCTGCAGCCATTTTTAGATTGGGGTTACTATCCAGCGCTGTATGTATCAGCCGATTTAGTGCCGGAGCATTGGCCGTTTTCCACCAGTCTTTTTTGGGCCAGCCACCTCGGATGAGGTCGTCCTGTTTCGCGTCTTGGGTGAGGGTTGCGTGAATGGCGGTTTGTGGGGCGCTGTGCTTTGCAGGAAGTGGTGCTGGCAGTCGTGCGCAAGCACCTAAAATTACCATGGAGATCAGGATTGCCGGCGTGCGCTGGCACCAGAAAATTATCCGTCTGCTGAAAGTCATCGCAGGATCATGCCGATCGGTTATGTCTGGGTCAAGCAGATCATCCGGAAACGCGCAGAATAGCGGTGTGCATGCGCCCCACAATTTCTAAGCGTCTTGGGAGTCTGTCGCTGTCGATACGGGTATCATGGACTCTGCGGCATCAATAACGCCACGTTCTGTCTCCAGAACATCACCCTTGGCACGTTCGCGTTCCACTAGGCTAATCAGTCTCGCCACTTGCGCTGGTTTTACCGCCAGATATTCGGCAATGGCTTTCATGTCTTCTTTTAATTGTGCCTGTATAGAGTTAATGCCTTCGCGGCGGTTGATAATGTCTTCTATGGCCTCGCGGGCTTTGTGATCCAGTTCCACATTTATCCCCTCTAAAATCGTAGATACTTTGTCTGAATGATGAGGCGTCACCGAGATGACGCCGCGCAGTTTATCACGATGTTAGATTTGTGGGCGGTGTTGTATGGAACGGATTGAAACGAAATGATCTTGCGTAGTGGTAGACAAGTATTGTCCCTGCTGCAAAGCGACGGCTTCCATGACAGCGGTCGAGCTAGGCTCGTAGCCTTTGTCCTGATGCCCCAGCCAGATTCCGATGAACGCGCCAAAAACCACAATCCCCAGAGTCTTGGACCAGAACTGCAGAGTAGCGTGATGGGTCTTCATGAATAATCTCCTTATGCGTACTGTATAAAAGAACAGTAACCCCAGATGTTGCAAAATGCAAGCACTTCTTCGTCCATCTAACCCTTCATTTGCGCTCCTGTCGCCACTACAGTATTCTTGGGCGCGTGAAATCCTTTCATTCTCCTCTCCGACTTGTTTCTGAGCGGACAGCTTCAGGTTTCTCTATGGCGACAACAACCGGTCCCCTCGCAGTGGTAGCAGGTGAACCCCGTCAGGCCCGGAAGGGAGCAGCGGCAGCCCGTGATCCAGGTGCCGGGGTGTGGCTGGTTCGCGTCGCCTCCCAATTGCGCCTATGACAGCCTATCTCGCCCTAGCTCGCCGTTGGCGGCCGCAACATTTTGATGATTTCGTCGGCCAAGAAGCCGTGGTGTCTGCACTTCGCCATGCCTTAGATAGTGGCCGCATCCATCATGCGTTTCTGTTTACAGGCACCCGTGGGGTTGGCAAAACCACGCTGGCACGTCTACTTGCCAAATGCCTGAATTGCGAAAAAGGCATCAGCAGTAATCCTTGCGGCATGTGTAGTGCCTGCACGAGCATCGCCACCGGTAACTTCGTGGATTTAATAGAAGTGGACGCTGCCAGTCGAACGCGTGTCGATGAAACCCGTGATTTGCTGGACAATGTGCAATATGCCCCGACGGTAGGTCGCTACAAGGTCTACCTCATTGACGAAGTCCACATGCTCTCCACCCACAGCTTCAATGCACTCCTCAAAACCCTCGAAGAGCCGCCCGAGCACGTCAAATTTTTACTCGCTACGACGGACCCACAAAAGCTTCCGGTTACCGTATTATCGCGTTGTCTGCAATTTAATTTGCGGCGGCTGGACATTCCGCTGATCCAAGGCCGGCTACAGCAAATCATAACGGCAGAGCATATTCCTGCCGAGGCTTCTGCCCTGCAGGTTTTGTCGCGGGCTGCTGACGGCAGCTTGCGTGACGCCTTGAGCTTGTTGGATCAGGCCATTGTCCACGGGAATGGAGAAGTCCGCCGGGATGCGGTGTTAGCCATGCTTGGACGCAGTAGTGAGGATGCCGTCATGACGCTGGTGGCGGCTCTGGTGGCGCAGGATGCCCCACAAGTCTTTGCGATGGTTGATGAGCACCTTGCTCGGGGTCTGGATGCCGCAGGTTTGCTGGATTTGCTGATTGAAGGCATCCATCGCTTGAGCTTGGCGCAGTTTATTCGTGCGGACGAGATCGCTACTGATGCAGAAGATTTGCAGCAATTGGCCGCGTTGCAAGCGCAAATTAGTCCGCTGATGTTGCAGGCTTGGTATTTTTTGCTACTTTCAGCGCGGCGGGATTTTAGTTTGTACCCCGATCAGCGCATGGCCTTAGAAATGGCCTTGCTGCGCGTACTGAGTTTTGCGGGTGCTGCGAACCGTCCTCAGTCTCCACCGCAGGTGTTCACCAAACCTGAAGTGATGCCTGAGCATGTGGTGGAAGCTTCATACCAATCTTTTGTATCTGCAGGTGATTCCGTGCGAGAGCCACTTTCTGAAAGTGCGCCTGCGGAAACTGCTCTGGACGAGCGTCCAGAGAGATTCTCCGTCGCGGCGATGCCCCCAGAAACTCATGATTGGCGCAGCTTGGTGGAGGTTCTGGAGCTTTCTCCCATTGTGCGGGAATATCTCCGGCATAGTCAGGCGCTAAAATGCGATGCAACGCTGGTAGACATTGTTGTCGAAGCCACCTATTTACCGCATTTGATCAAGGCGAAGGAAGCGCTTTCGGAGTCGCTTCTCCGTCATTTTGGGCAAAAACCGCAGCTTCGTTTGCAGGAGCTTGGCCGCGACGCGGGCATTGAGAGTCTGGTTGCAGAAGAGAGGGCTCAAGCGGTGCAACGCATGAGCGATGCCCAAGTGCGCGTGGCTGCCGACGATTGCGTACAAAAATTTGTGAAAGTGCTGAATGCTGAATTGGAATCTGTCACTTTCAGAACGGCGAACCCTTCGCATCCATAGATTTTTTTAAAACGAGGAGGTAATGAATCATGAAAGGTGGTTTGGGAAATATTATGAAGCAAGCGCAACAACTACAGGATCGCTTGCAGAAAACCCAGGAAGAACTCGCACATATAGAAGTTCAGGGACATGCCGGAGGTAATCTGGTGGAAGTGACCATGACTTGTCGTCACGATGTTCGCAAAGTTCGCATTGATCCTTCACTGCTTGCGGATAATGACCAGGAAATGCTGGAAGACCTTGTTGCAGCGGCCTTCAACGATGCCATGCGCAATGCCGAAAAGGTGAGTGCGGACCGGATGTCGGAAGTGACCGGCGGAATGAATATTCCGGGCATGAATCTGCCTTTCTAAGATGGCTGATGTTCCCAGTATGGAGGCGGTAGTCGTTCTGCTACGGCGGCTACCGGGTATCGGACCACGTTCGGCCCAGCGCATTGCCTATGATCTGCTGGTCCGCAAGCGCGATCTCATGCCTCAACTTGCCGCCGCTCTGCAGCGCGCCGATGCCGCCGTTCGCTTCTGTACGCGTTGTAATAATCTGAGCGAAGCGCCGCTATGTAATGTGTGTCTTGGAGAAAAACGGGATCGCAGTTTGCTGTGTATCGTAGAGTCTCCCGCCGATTTGCGCGCCATTGACGATACCGGAGTATTCACGGGTGAGTTTTTTGTCTTGATGGGACATTTATCGCCTTTGGATGGTATCGGTCCGGAAGCGCTGCATTTGGATCGCCTCAGTAAACGCTTGGCCGAAGCTGGCTTGCGGGAGGTCATTTTTGCCACCAACCCGACGCTGGAGGGGGAAGCCACGGCGCAGTTTTTGGCGGAATTAGTACCGAACGGGATTACCATGAGTCGTATTGCGCGAGGCGTACCCGTTGGTGGCGAGTTAGTCTATGTAGATCGGGGCACACTGGGACGAGCGATCCATGGCCGTCGTCTGTTGGATGAGTAGTTAAAATAAAACACTTGAGAGAGAGGAAGTCGTATGTTGGCCACTGGGGTGACGCCTCCGGGCGGAAATGTGTTCTTTTTATTGATGGGCGCCATTCTGGTGTTCGCCATGCACGGCGGGTTTGCTTTTCTCGAACTGGGTACCGTGCGCCGCCGCAGTCAAGTCAATGCACTGGTAAAAATTCTGAGTGACTTTGGCGTATCCACCATTGTCTATTTTTTTGTGGGTTACCATATCGCCTATGGCATCAGTTTTTTTGGAGACGTGAAAACCCTAACGGCTGGGGATCATGGCTTTGAAATGGTCCGTTTTTTCTTTTTGCTGACTTTTGCGGCGGCGGTTCCGGCAATTATTTCCGGAGGAATTGCCGAGCGTGCCCGTTTTTATCCGCAGTTGTTGGCTACCGCCTTTTTGGTCGGTCTAGTTTATCCTTTTTACGAGGGGATCGTCTGGGATAATCACTATGGCATCCAGGCTTGGTTTACCAGTACCTTCGGCGCGCCTTTTCACGATTTTGCGGGATCGGTGGTGGTTCATGCCATGGGGGGGTGGATGGCGCTGATGGCGGTATGGCTGCTCGGACCACGACGTGGGCGCTACGGTAAGGACGGCACCATTCATGCGATGCCGCCTTCTAATATCCCGTTTTTGGCGCTGGGATCATGGATTTTGATCATTGGTTGGTTTGGTTTTAATGTGATGAGTGCCCAGCAATTAGCCCAGGTGCAAGGTCTGGTAGCCCTGAACTCGCTGATGGCGCTGGTCGGCGGTATGCTGGCGGCCTTGGCGGTGGGCAAGGGCGATCCAGGCTTTGTGCACAACGGCGCGTTGGCGGGTTTGGTAGCGATTTGTGCCGGATCGGACGTTGTGCAACCGATTGGTGCCCTAGCCATTGGGGCTATTGCCGGTATTATTTTCGTGTATCTCTTCAGTTTTGTGCAACATCGGCTGCGCCTAGATGATGTTCTCGGCGTTTGGCCATTGCACGGCGTTTGTGGGGTCTGGGGCGGGTTGGCCGTGGGTATTTTTGGACAAAAAATTCTCGGTGGGGCGGGCGGAGTCAGTTTCTGGTCCCAGTGTTTAGGCACGGGGCTGGGCGTGCTGATTGCTCTGCTGGGGAGCGGTATCGTATACGGCACCATCAAATATTTTATTGGTATCCGTCTCGATGCTGAATCCGAGTACATGGGTGCGGATTTGAGTTTGCATCACGTCAGCGCGTACCCTGAAGAGGATATTGAGAGAGCATAAGGATGAACATGGCCTTTATTCCGCTGCGCGAGGAAGACCTGCCCTGCTTGGCGCCACGCGCTCCCGAAGCGCATAAAGGTAATTTTGGGCAAGTATTTGTCCTTGGGGGTGGGCCAGGCATGGGCGGTGCGCTGGCTTTGGCCTGTACCGCCGCGTATCGCAGTGGTGCCGGTTTGGTAACAGCCATCGGACATCCCTCTGCGGTACCTTATCTTGCCGCTCACCTGCCGGAAGCTCTGTGGTGGGACTGGCCAGCCGGATTCTCAATGCTGCCGGAGCGGGCGGTTCTGGCAGTAGGGCCGGGAATGGGCCAAGGACTGGCCGCCCATAATCTGCTCCAGGAAATAGGCGGATTATCCGGTTTTCAAGTTTGGGATGCAGATGCTCTCAACATTTTAGCGCGCATGGGGCCGGCCTTGTTGCGTGGTGGGGCAGAACGCTTGTTTACGCCACATCCGGGTGAAGCTGCGCGATTACTAGATGTTTCTGTGGCGACGGTGCAGGCCGACCGTGCAGCCGCGATTGTTCAGTTGCAAGCGCGTTATGGTGGTAGCTGGGTGCTCAAGGGACACCACAGTTTGATTCTGGCAGCGTCAGAAAGCCCTAGCGCTTGGCTCTGCCCCTGGGGAAATCCTGGCATGGCTACAGGAGGGAGTGGTGACGTGCTCACGGGGATTCTTGCGGGCTTGCTCGCCCAAACGGGATCGCCTACAGATGCTCTGCGCCTGGGTGTCGCTCTCCATGCCCGCGCCGGTGATCGTGCTGCGGCACGTCTAGGGGAGGCAAGCCTTCTCGCCAGCGATATTATCGCGGAAATATCCCATTTCCTAAAGGAGTTGCAAGCGCATTATGACCGAAACTGAGCAGTTACGAAGCTGGGATCAGCGCTATTTCTGGCATCCTTTCACCCAGATGCAATGTTATGGGGATGATGATCCTTGGATTGTTGAGCGTGCTGAAGGTAATTATGTGTATAACACCGAAGGCGCACGCTGCTTAGACGCCGTAGCCAGCCTCTGGTGCAATGTCCACGGTCATCGTCATCCTCGGCTGGATGCGGCTGTGGTTAGGCAACTGGGTAAAGTCGCGCACAGTACGGTATTGGGAGGCAGTCATCCCACGGCTATTCGCTTGGCCAAAAAGCTGGTAGAGATTACCCCGGCATCTTTACAACATTGTTTTTTTTCCGAGGATGGTTCCGAGGCGGTAGAAGTCGCGATTAAAATGGCGGCCCAATATTGGGCAAATATAGGCCGCCCGGAAAAAAGTCTTTTTGTGACCTTGGATAATGCCTACCATGGGGATACGGTCGGTGCAGTATCCGTAGGCGGCTTTCCGCTGTTTCATGAAGTTTATGGCAACCTGCTTTTTCCCAGCAAACGCTTGCCCAGTCCCTATATCTGGCAATGGGAAGCCACAGGGGGCGACGCTGCGCTTGCGACCAAGCAATGGTTGGAGATGCTGGAAACGTTGCTACAGACCCAGGGCGAGGAAATCGCGGCGCTGATCCTAGAGGGCGGCGTGCAGGGCGCAGCGGGTATTCTGCCTTTTCCGCCCGGCATTCTCGGTGGTGCCCAAAAACTTTGTCAGGCCTACGATGTTTTGCTGATTGTAGATGAGGTAGCCACCGGTTTTGGTCGTAGTGGTCAACTTTTTGCCTGCGAACAGGAAGCGGTGCATCCGGATTTGCTCGCTCTGGGCAAAGGTCTGAGTGGGGGCTATCTACCTGCCGCAGCAACCCTGACTTCGGAAAAAATCTATCAGGCCTTTCTAGCCCCCTTCGCAGCAGCCAAGCAATTTTATTATGGGCACACCTTCACCGCCAACCCGTTAGCCACAGCGGTGGCGCTCGAAAATCTCGCCTTGTTTGAGGATACGGCAGTGCTGATCGAGCTTCCCGCAAAAATTCACCGGCTGACCAAGGGCCTTGATGCTTTTCGCGGTCAATGTTGGGCTGGAGAACCGCGCCAGTTTGGCTTGATGGCCGCTATTCCTCTCCGTGATCCACGTACCGGAGCGGCCTATCCCTACGGCAATCGGGTGGAATATCAGGTTTGTCGACGCGCACGAGAATTAGGCGTCTACTCACGTCCCCTTGGCGATGTGCTGACCATTGTTCCCCCGCTGTCGGTGACAGAAGCAGAAATAGACACTATTCTCGATACACTATTTACCGCCATGGCTGAAGGAAGATCCTAATGACAACCGCACAAGACCTTATGACCCGGGCTGCCATTAGCGTACGCGCCGATGACTCCGTAAAAAAAGTAGGCGCATTACTCATGAGTTCCGGTCATCACAGTTTGCCCGTGATTAATGAAACCGGTCATCTGGTCGGCATGATTGGTGAACGTGATCTGATTGACGCCAATCGCGAAGTACATTTACCCACCATGCTGACCATTTTAGATGGTCTGATCCCTTTGGGGGGCATGCATGAATATGAAGAAGAATTGCGCAAAGTGACGGCGGTGACGGCGGGTCAGTTAGCCACCCCAAAAGTTGTGACGACCACCGTCGACGAAGATGCCGATCAGGTTGCTGAAAAACTCCTGCGTAAGGAAGTGCATGCGCTGCCGGTGGTAGATAGCGACGGTCTGCTATTGGGTATCATTACGCGCTCGGACATTCTGCGTCATCTCCTGAACCCTTGATCGGGTCAGCAATGCACTGGACATTTGCCGATGCAGAAGCCTGCTGTAACTGGGGACGGCAACTGGCGGATCAGTTGTTGCTACCGACGGTCATCTATCTGCAGGGCGACTTGGGTACGGGAAAAACGACGCTGGCACAGGCGGTTTTGCGAAAATTGGGCGTTACTCAGTCGATCAAAAGTCCGACCTATACCCTGCTCGAAACCTACGATACCCGCTTGGGACTCGCTCATCATCTGGATTTGTATCGTTTGCGGGACCCTGAGGAACTGGAATTTATGGGGATTCGCGATTTTCTGGCTGAACCGGCGCTGTGGCTGGTGGAGTGGCCAGGTCGGGGACGGGGTTTTTTACCCGCAATGGATGTGACGCTGACTTTGAGTATTCTGCCCGATGGCCAACATGCGCTTGCGGCCGAAGCGAATGGTGCTGCTTTCCAGAAGCTATTCCAGGCGTTCTTATGAGCACTGAAGCACTCGCCCGAGTCCGGCGCCTCGATAGTACCCTTGCCAATCAGATTGCAGCGGGTGAAGTGGTGGAACGTCCCGCTTCTATCCTTAAAGAACTACTCGAAAACAGTCTGGATGCAGGAGCAACACGCATCAGTATTCATCTGCAGGGGGGTGGGATAGACCTGCTCATGGTGGAAGATAATGGTTGCGGCATGCTTCCCGAGGATCTGCCCCTCGCCTTGGAGCGTCACGCCACCAGCAAAGTGGTTACCTGGGATGATTTACAGGCGATTCAAACCTTAGGTTTTCGCGGTGAAGCACTGCCTGCCATCGCTTCGGTAGCGCGGCTCGAAATCATTTCGAGGACCGCCCAGTTAGGACAGGCGGCCCGCTTGCAGGTGCATGGCGGTGAGACCCTAGCTTCTGGACCGGCAGCTCGCGCTCCGGGTACTACCGTCCGCGTCGCCGATCTGTTTTATAACGTACCCGCGCGCCGCAAGTTTTTGCGTAGTGCCGCAACCGAGTTATCGCGCAACCAGAAGGTGCTCCGGCAGGTCGCGTTAGCCAATTTTCCGGTCGCTTTTCAGTTGGTTCAGAACGATCGGAGTCTCGCGCAGTTTGTGGCAGCGACCGATGCCGCAGGGTGTGCGGCGCGGGTCGGCGCCATTCTTGGTGAGGGATTTTTGGCGAATGCCCTTTATCTGGAGCAAGAAGATCAAGGCATGTCTCTGAGCGGTTGGTTAGGATTACCCACCTACAACCGTGCTCGGGGAGATGAGCAATATTTTTTTGTGAATGGGCGACCTGTACGGGATGCGCTACTCAGTCATGCGCTGCGGGCTGCTTATAGCGACGTACTGTTTCAGGATCGGCACCCCTTGTATGTGCTTTATCTGAAGGTGCCCCCCGAAGCCGTGGATGTTAATGTGCATCCAGCCAAGGCAGAGGTGCGTTTTCGCGACGGCCGCGCCATCCACGATTTTCTGTTTCACACTCTGCGCCGCATTATTGCCGAGCAGGGTGGCGTGCAGCAGCCTCAGGTGACACGTCCAGTAGCACCCACCACGCGTTCTGCTGGATGGGGTATGGAGGATACTACGGGAGTTACGCCGCGCAGCCAGCAGACTTTTGTGCAACAACCACTGAGTAGCGTCGCCGAGAACGCGACCTCGGCGTATTGGCAAGACTTGGTAGCGCCAGCGATCAACGCTTCTGCGCAGCCACAAGAATCTTCTCTGCAACCGCCATTGTCGACTGAGCCTGAGTCGATTTCTGAGTCGGCGTCAGAATGGGTGTCCGATAATCCACTGGGGCAGGCGCTGGCGCAAGTACATTTTCGTTTCATACTAGCGCAAAACAATACCGGTATGATTCTCGTCGACCAACACGCCGCGCATGAACGCATCCTTTACGAGAAGATGAAGAAGCAATGCCAACTCAATGATAAACAGACTTTTATAATTCCAGAATATGTACATGTCACGGCTTCGCAAATGGCCCTTTTTGAGAAGAAGCAGGAAGTTTTGAAGAATGCCGGGTTGGAGATGAGCGTCGCCGGCCCCGGTACACTCGCGATTCACGGTGCCCTGCGTGCCATACCCGCATCTACTTACGCGCAAATTGTCGCCGAATTACTGCAAAACGCAGCGCCTTGGGTAGAGGGGGATGGCGATGCCGTACTCGCCGATATGGCCTGTCGGGCAGCCATCAAAACCAGTCGTCGCTTAAATATTGAAGAAATGAATAGTTTGTTGCGGCAATTAGAAGCGACACCGCGTTTTGGGCAGTGTAATCATGGTCGTCCAACGGTGGTACAGTTTTCTCTGGCCGATCTGGATCGGCTTTTTTTGCGTGGCCGATGATTCCCGTTTTTTTTCTGATGGGGCCCACGGCGAGCGGTAAAACCGAGCTTGCCATGCGTGTCGCCGACGTACTGCCGGTGGATATTATCAGCGTCGATTCGCTGCTAGTTTATCGTCATTTTGATATCGGCAGCGCCAAGCCAGATGCGTCTCTGCGGCAACAGTATCCGCATGCTTTAGTGGATATTCGTGAGCCAGAAGAACCCTATTCGGCCGGTCAGTTTCGAGAAGATGCGCTGACTTGTATAGCCGAGACACGAGCGCGCGGGCGTATCCCCTTGCTGGTCGGAGGCACTGGCTTGTACTTTCGGGCATTAGAACGGGGTATTGATCATTTACCTGGAGCAGATCACCGCTTGCGTCAGCAATTGATGAAAGAAGCCGAACAAATCGGCTGGCCGGCCTTGCACCAGCGACTGGCTGGACTAGACCCGCAGACCGCAGCAACCATTGCTGCTAATGATCAACAACGCATTCAGCGCGCCCTAGAAATTATCCTGCATAGCGGTGCGCCGGTGAGTGCCACGCGTCATTGGCAGAGTGATTTTCCCGGCCCCCTGCATAAAATCATTCTACGTCCGCCCCGTGATTGGCTGCATCGGCGCATTCATCACCGTCTCGATCAGATGTTGGCGGGCGGTTTTCTGGACGAGATCGATGCATTGTATCGCCAGCACTATGCAGCCGACTTGCCAGCCTTGCGCGCGGTGGGTTATCGCCAATATTTTGAGGTATGTAACGGCTTGCTCAGTTTACCAGAAGCTTACAACGCCGCCTTGGCGGCGACGCGACAACTTGCCAAACGCCAGGACACTTGGTTCAAAAAGGAAGAGGCCGATTTATGGCTTAATCCCGATGACACGACCAGCAAGTCCGCGTTGCTGCAATATCTGACCCGCCAGATTGCCAGTAAACTTGGGTAATGTTAGCCTATTGCGACTTTTAATCTAACCCTATTGAGGAACTTATGGCTGTTGAGCGCACGCTTTCCATTATTAAACCCGATGCTGTCCAGAAAAATGCCGTTGGTGCCATCTTGAGTCGTTTTGAAACAGCGGGCTTGCGGGTAGTGGCTTGCAAAATGATGCACCTCAGCCCAGAAGATGCGGGTGGTTTTTATGCAGTGCATAAAGCACGCCCCTTTTATGGGGAACTTTGTGCATTTATGAGCAGTGGCCCAGTACTGGTCAGCGCCCTTGAAGGGGAGGGGGCCATTATCAAAAATCGCGATTTGATGGGGGCTACCAATCCTAAAGATGCCGCACCTGGAACGATTCGTGCCGATTTCGCTGACAGTATAGATGCCAATGCCGTTCATGGTTCTGACAGCGCAGAGACAGCCGCTTGGGAGATCAGTTACTTTTTTAGTCAACGGGAGATTTTTTCGCGTTAAATGATTGACGCCACTTCGATAGCGGGTGCGGTGGAAAAGCCACAGCTTTTGGGACTGGATCGTCAGTCCCTAGCTAATTTATTAGGTAGTTGGGGAGAGTCTCCCTTTCGTGCCAACCAGATACTACAGTGGCTGCATACGCGTCAGGTAACGGATTTTGCTGAAATGACTAACATCAGCAAGCCGCTGCGTGCTCGGCTTGCTGAGGATACGCAGTGGGACGAACCCACCATCATTGCGGACCAAATCGCTGCGGATAGTACCCGAAAATGGCTACTGGGTCTGCCCGATGGAAATGCCATTGAAACCGTGTTCATCCCCGAAGAAGATCGAGGAACGCTCTGTATTTCATCGCAAGTGGGTTGTTCTCTGGCCTGCAGTTTTTGCGCAACAGGCGCTCAAGGCTTGAGTCGCAATCTCGAAACCCACGAAATCATCGCGCAAGTCAGGGTTGCTCGACGTTACTTGGGGTTGGATGCGATCACCAATATTGTTTTCATGGGCATGGGTGAACCCATGCTCAATTTGCGTCAGGTTCTGCCCGCGCTGAGTTTGTTGCGGGATGATTATGCCTATGGTTTTGGTCCGAAACGGATCACCGTCAGTACGGCGGGCGTAGTGCCGGGTATGGATCGTCTGGGCGCGGAAAGTCCCGTGAATCTCGCTATCAGCTTGCATGCCAGCCGCGATGATATTCGCGACGTTTTGGTACCCGTCAATCGTCATTATCCACTGGCAGAACTTTTGGCCGCCTGCCGCCGCTATCCCTTACCCCCAAGACGACGTATCACTTTTGAATATGTCATGCTGGATGGCGTGAACGATGCTGATATTCATGCCCGGGAGCTACTGCGTCTGCTGCGCGATATCCCAGCCATGGTCAATCTAATTCCCTTTAATCCTTTCCCCGGCTCTGACTACCAACGTTCGCCACAAGCCCGTATTGATGCGTTTAGGGACATTGTGATGCGTGGTGATGTCATGACCGTGACCCGCCGACCCAGGGGTGACGATATTGCGGCCGCCTGTGGTCAACTTGCTGGGCAGGTTAAAAATGGTCGACGTAGTATTCCGCTCATGGTGCGCTCATGAAAAAAATAATCGTTTTAGGCTTGGGAGTCGCTTTATTAAGTGGTTGCGGTCTATTTAATAGCAAAAGTACAGCGCTCACTCCAGATCAGCAGATGGCAAATTTTATTGCCCACGAACACCAGACGCATGCGGCCGGACCTAGTCTTAAATCGCCAGCAGATGATAGTAAGGCGAAGGCCGGTATTTATACCTCCTTGGGGACGGCTTATCTCCAGGACGGTCATCCCCGTCAGGCTGTGCGTGAGTTGCAGATGGCGATTGCAGACAACCCGAATTATGCAAATGCCTACAATGTGATGGGGCTTGCTTATGAACAATTGCAGCAAAACGATCTCGCCAGTAAGGCCTTTCAGCAAGCCTTGTCGATTGATAGTAAAAATCCTGAATACCGGAATAATTATGGGGCATTTTTGGTCAATACCGGTGCCTTTCGCGCAGCCATACCGCAGTTAGAGCGGGCCACCGCCGATCCTCTTTATGGAACCCCGCAATTTGCCTGGACAAATCTTGCGCAAGCCTATGTAGGTCTCAAAGATCCTGCAGCCGCACATAATGCCCTGAATCGTGCGCTTTATCTGGTGCCCAACTATCCACCCGCGCTGCTTATGCTGGCAGAAATGGATTTTAACGACGGCAAGATCAATAGCGCTTACGCCCACTTGCAAGTTGTGCTGGCTCAAGAGCCTGACAATGCTAATGCGCTGTTATTGGCCGGTGAAATCGCCACGCAACAAGGACGACACCGGCAGGCGGCCGCATTCTGGCAACGTTGTGTCAACGCCGCCCCGTATTCTGCGGCAGGCAAAAAAGCGCAACAGCTTTTGCTGCAGCAGGATTGAAAAATCATGGACCCTATTGAAGAAGACCTGAGCCATTCGGATTTACGCAGGGCTCGTGAAGCCCGGGGCTGGACCTTGGCGCAAG
The DNA here is from genome assembly GCA_041676785.1 of Acidithiobacillus sp. Lineage (GTDB taxonomy): Bacteria > Pseudomonadota > Gammaproteobacteria > Acidithiobacillales > Acidithiobacillaceae > Acidithiobacillus. The sequence goes on from JBAYRF010000005.1 coordinate 81,791, forward strand.
TGGCCGAGCAGTTGCATATCACCGAAATACAAATCCAAGGATTAGAACAAGGCGATTATTCGATGTTGCCAGGCGCCACTTTCGCGCGCGGTTTCCTGAAGAATTACGCACGCCTCCTCCATCTGGACCCAGAGCCGTTTCTAAAAAATTACGATGCTTCTAATGCCGGTTCTGGCTTGCATCCCACCAAACAGGTGCTGCCCGATGGGGAAGGGCCTTTGCACGATTATAGTCAGCGCATGTTAGTCACCTCGGTACTGATCGTTATCGTCGTTATTGTGGCCGTTTGGTGGATATGGAGTCGCTCCGAAAATAGTTCGGACTTGTCGACGGCGACAGGTTCCGCCCAGATCGAAATGACCCAGTCGAATGCGCAACCTTCCATGTCGGCAACAACCGTAAAACCGCTGTTAACACCGATCCAGCCGGCAGTCGTAACGCCCACCCAAAGCCAAGCGATTGTCGCTCATACGTCAAGCTCTTTACCCGCTGTAGCCACGCCCGATGCGATACACTCAGCAGGTTTAGCATTTCAGTTTCGCGCTAATTGCTGGGTACAGGTCAAAGATGCCGCAGGGAAAACGTTGCTAGCGGTTCTTGGGCGTCCAGGAGATCAATTGAATGTGGATTCCGGTACTCCGCCCTATCAAATTCTTGTAGGTGATGCGCAAGGTGTTACGATCAGCTATCAGGGTAAAAAAGTGGCTTTGCCGGCAAATGCTTTAGGGGTTGCCCGCCTACAGGTGGGCACAGCACCGGCTGTGAGTGGGTTACCAGTGGTGGTTGGCGTTACCCAGAGTGCAGTTACCCTGCGTCATCCTGTAGTAATCACTTCCCATAGCTTGCCAGCAAAGGCTGTTTTGCCCGCTGTCAGTGTCAACACATCATCTGCTGCTGTTTCTGAAACTGCATCTGTTCTTAGCGAGGCCTCCCATGCACCATGAATCTCCCATTCAGCGTCGTAAAACCCGGCAAATTCATGTCGGCAAAGTGGCTATCGGCGGCGATGCCCCGATCAGTGTCCAGAGTATGACCAATACCGAAACCCGCGATGTAGCGGCAACGGTGGCGCAGATTCGGCGCATTGAAGCCGTGGGTGCGGACATTGTACGCGTGTCTGTTCCCAGCATGGATGCAGCGGAGGCATTCAAGGCTATTCGCGCTCAAGTCGAAATCCCACTGGTCGCCGATATCCACTTTGATCATCGCATTGCCTTGCAGGTCATGACGAACGGAGTCGATGGTCTACGGATCAATCCGGGTAATATAGGTTCTCTGGATAAGACCCGCTTGGTTGTGGAAATGGCCAAAGACAAGGGAATTCCTATTCGGATTGGCGTCAACGCGGGTTCTTTAGAAAAAGACATCCAGGAAAAATACGGCGAGCCCACGCCCGAAGCTCTGGTCGAGTCAGCGCTTCGTCATGTCAGCATTCTGGATGAACTCAATTTTCATGATGTAAAAATCAGCGTCAAAGCCTCTGATGTATTTCTCGCGGTGGGCGCTTACCGACTACTCTCCGAAAAAGTCAATTACCCTCTGCACCTAGGGATCACCGAGGCGGGTGGCTTACGTTCTGGTACGGTCAAGTCGGCCATTGGTTTGGGCTTGCTGCTCCGTGAAGGGATTGGTGACACCATTCGCATTTCCCTAGCGGCCGATCCAGTAGAAGAAATTCGGGTAGGTTTCGATATTCTCAAAAGCCTGCATCTACGCCAGAAGGGGATCAATCTGATTGCTTGCCCGTCTTGCTCACGACAAGAATTTGATGTCATCAATACCATTAACGCCCTAGAAGCGAGGCTGGAAGATATTCTTGAACCGATGGATGTTTCTGTCATTGGTTGCGTGGTCAACGGTATCGGTGAAGCCAAAGAAGCCGATATTGGTTTGGCGGGTGGTGATAAGCGAAGCATTCTTTACTATCGGGGCAAACAGGTGGATCGAGTCGAGAATGTCGATATTGTCGATGTGCTCGAAAAACGCATTCGTGCCGAAATTGCCGAGCGTCAGGCCGCGCGTGCCCGTGAAGCCTGAAGGAATTCGCTGGCATTCGCGAAGGGTGCGTTATGGCTACTAAAGCATTGCAGGCCGTGCGCGGAATGAACGATATTTTCCCGGAAGAAAGCGCGGCTTGGCAGCGCCTAGAAGTGGACCTTCGGGCGTTGCTGGCACTTTACGATTATGGAGAAGTGCGACTGCCGTTGCTCGAAAGTACGGAGCTATTTGCGCGGGCTATTGGTGATGTTACCGATATCGTCCAGAAAGAAATGTATACCTTTGCAGACCGCAATGGCGATAGCCTGACTCTGCGTCCAGAGGGTACGGCGGGCTGCGTGCGGGCCGCCATACAGGCGCAGACGATGCGTGGTCAAACACCGCGTTATTATTACGTCGGTGCCATGTTTCGCCACGAGCGTCCGCAGAAGGGTCGTTACCGACAATTTCACCAACTCGGTGTCGAAGTTTTTGGTCAGCCCGGAGCAGGGACGGATGCGGAAGTCATCGCGCTGTCTGCGCGCATTTTGGCCAAAGCGGGTGTGCGGGCCTCGCTGCAGATTAACTCTCTCGGTAGTTTAGACGCTCGTATCGCTTACCGAGCATTGTTGTTGGATTATTTGCGGCCTCGGCAGGCCGGTTTGTGTGGCGACTGTCAGGCGCGCATGGAGCGTAACCCACTACGCGTTTTGGATTGTAAAATGCCCGGCTGCCAAGACATCGCCCAAGCTGCGCCGCAATTAGCAGATCATCTGGATCCCGATTCGGCGGCACATTTTGCTTTGCTGCAACAACTACTGACTGCACTGGAGATTCCTTTTCAGGTTAATCATCGTTTGGTGCGCGGCCTAGATTACTATAATCGAACGGTATTCGAGTGGGTGACTGATGCCTTGGGTGCGCAGGGGACAGTGCTGGCTGGCGGCCGTTATGACGGGTTGGTGGCGCAACTGGGTGGTGCCGAAACTGCGGCTATCGGCTTTGCCGTGGGAATGGAACGCTTGTTGGCTTTGCAGGAAATCCAAGGGAAGCGGATACAGGCAACACCGCCTTTACTGTTTGTGGGGGCGCTCGACGAAACCACGCTGGCGAGCGCTTGGTGCTTAGCAGAAAACTTGCGTGATGCTGGGGTGTCGGTGGTCACCGGCGGACCTGCGAGTTTTAAGAACATGATGAAACAAGCGGAGCGCTCTCGCGCGCGTTTCCAGTTGCTGGTCGGTCCAGAACAACTTGAGGGCGAGCCTGTTCTGCTCAAAGAACAGGGGGGGGAGGGTTACTGGAAGGGCGCATTGACTGCGGTAATCTCGGGATTGCAGAGCCTTGGCGTTGATTTCCCCCGGCATGCGTCCCATACTGAGCCCAATTTTGCTACAGCTAGAATATTAAAGTGACTGGTCCAGAACTTTCCGAATTTCTCTCTCGCCACCGTGTTGCTCTCATCGCTGGCGTTATCATCCTCCTCCTCGCGGCCTTGGGATTTTTTGGCTATGAAAAATATCAGCGTCACCAGGTTCAGAAAGCAGCAGTGCTGTATAATGAGCTGGTAGATACGCTGGTTGCTGGCCAAACGAGTACGGCACGAGCCAGTGCCGACACCCTGATCCACCAATATAACCAAACGCCCTATGCGACCTTCGCGCATTTTTTTCTGGCGCGAATGGATATGAATAGCCAGAAAATACCTGCTGCGGAAGCGGAGCTAAAAGCCGTGATTCAGAGCAGTAACGCGCCGAGGGGAATGCACAGTATGGCGCGGCTTGGTCTGGCGCGACTTGAGGTAAATCAGCATCAGCCCCAGAAAGCGCTGGATATTCTGCAACATTCCGATCCGGCCTTTACGACTATCCATGATGAAATTCAGGGAGATGCTTATGCAGCCTTGCATCAGCCCATCAAGGCTCGACAGGCTTACCAAGCGGCGCTTTCTGCTCTGCCCGCTGCAGATCCGTACCGTAGTTACCTTCAGATGAAAATGGCTAATATTGGAGTTGTACCATGATGCGGAGTGATCTCGTCAAAATCGTTTGGCGTACTGCCACGTTGGGTATATTGGCTATGCTCCTTAATGGTTGTGGGATAATGTCCTGGTTCAGTTCTGCGCCTAGCCCCAAAACTCCACCGCCGATTAGCAAAGAACATCATAGTGTGGGGTTTTCGACGGTATGGCAGGCACGACTTTACGGACTCTGGCCAGTCGGTCCTTATCAGGGTACGGTCATCGCGCACTCTGGAAAACAGATTGTCGTCAGTGATGCTTCGGGTCATTTGGTCAGTATGAATAACAACGGCAGTCAGCAATGGATGCGCGGCGTGGATGGCAAGACGCCACGCGGTCCTACTATTGCAGATGGCGTTGTTTATGCCGGAACCAATCGCGGTAAAGTGTATGCCTTTAGTGCGCAGAAGGGACATAAGCTCTGGACGGTACAACTCAGTTCAGAAGTGCTGACGCCTATTGTTGCGGCTGCCGGACACCTGTTGGTGCAAACCGTCAATGGCCACCTCTGGTCCTTGAATCCCAAGGATGGCAAGATCCAGTGGACTTACTCCATGAATCAGCCTTCTCTTATTCTTCGGGCCGTTGCCACACCGACTGTGCATGATGGGGTCGTCTATGCGGGCTTTGCTGACGGTACCGTGGTTGCTCTCAGCTTGGGTACGGGTGCCGAACTCTGGAGTGTACGGGTGGCGATTGCGCACGGCAGTAACGAACTCGCCCGCATGGTGGACGTTGCGGCTAGTCCCTTGGTTGCCGATGATCAGGTTTTTGCGGCCGCCTATCAGGGTAATCTGGCCTCTTATTCTATGCAGTCGGGTAGCCAGAATTGGAGCATCCCGATGTCCGTGTATCTGACGCCGGTATGGTTTAAGGGACATCTCTATGTTGCGGATGCCGAAGGGCAAATTGCCTCGATAGATCCCAGTTCCGGGACGGTGCTCTGGAGAAATGACCAACTCAAGGGCCACGCCATGACCGGTCTGACCCATTGTGGGAATGATTTGTTGGCCACGGATAATGGCGGTTATTTGTATGCGCTCAATCCTGTAACCGGTCATCGGATAGGTCAGACGCGTCTTTCCGACAGTGGCGTACAGAGTAGCCCCGTGTGTCTGGGGAATAACCAGATTCTTGCCCTCAGTGATGCGGGCACCCTGTACCGGATCAAGCTCGAAAAGCGCTAAGGTTTTCGCATGACTGTCGTTGTTGCCCTCGTAGGGCGCCCCAATGTAGGCAAATCTACCTTTTTTAATCGTCTTACTCGCACCCGAGAAGCCCTCGTTGCAGATTTTCCGGGGCTGACCAGGGATCGCCATTATGGCACTGCGCAATTCGAAGGTCGTCAGTTTCTGGTCATTGACACTGGCGGTTTTGAACCGGAGGAGAGGGAAGGGCTGGTCGCGGCTATGGCGGTGCAAACCCGCCTTGCTATTGAAGAATCCGATGCTATCTGCTTTCTGGTGGATGCAAAAGAGGGCATCTCCGCACAAGATGAAGAAATAGCTGTTGAATTACGGCGCGGCGGCAAGCCCATTTATCTGGTCGTGAATAAAATGGATGCTAAGGGAGCCGTCAGCGAGCTTCCCGAGTTTCATCGCCTCGGTCTTGGTATGCCCTACACCATTTCTGCGGCGCATGGGCATGGGGTCGAACCCTTGTTGGAGGCAGTATTTTCAGATTTGCCTGCGGAAGAAAGCACCGCGCCGGATTTGGGAAAAGGTCCGCGCATCGCCATGCTCGGTCGCCCGAATGTGGGTAAATCAACGCTGGTCAACACCATGCTCGGTGAAAAGCGCGTACTGGTATTTGATCAGCCGGGTACGACTCGCGATAGTATTCGTATTCCTTACGAAAGAGAGGGTAAGCCCTACGTCATGATCGACACCGCCGGCATGCGGCGGCGCGCCCGGGTTGGTGAAGGTCTTGAAAAACTCAGCGTCCTGAAAACCTTGAGTGCCTTGCGTGAAGCCGATGTGGTGTTGTTAGTGTTGGATGCTCGGGTGGGTATCGCCGAACAGGATTCGCATCTGGTTGGTGTTGCCGTGGAGTTGGGTCGGCCGATTATCGTGGTCGTCAACAAATGGGATGGGATGACGCCGCACGATCGCAAAGCCGTCAAGCAGGAACTGGATCGGCGCCTCAGTTTTATCCAGTATGCACCGATGTATACCATTTCAGCGCTGCACGGCACCGGCGTGGGGGATCTTTACAAAAGTATTGATCGGCTTTGGGAGGACTCCCGCAAGCATTTTTCGACGGGCGAACTGAATCGCGCATTGGCCGATATTACCGAAGCGCATCAACCGCCGATAGTGAGCGGTCGCCGTATCAAATTGCGGTATTGTCATCAGGGTGGAGAAAATCCGATTACCTTGGTTTTCCACGGCAATCAACTGACACGCCTGCCCGGAAGTTATAAGCGTTATATCGAAAGCGCCTTTCGCAGGGCGTTGAAGCTAGAATCCATACCGCTGCGGCTGCTATTCCGGCAGGGAGAAAATCCCTACGATCCACAACCAAAACGAGGGAAACCGCGCATATGAAAGGCAGTTTGATCGGCTGGTGGCGCTGGGCCATAGTTGCCGCTTTGATTTATGTGGGGATTGTGTTCAGTAATGATTATTTACCGGTTACCCCGACAGGATTATGGCTCCGCGCCGGTGAATATGCCCTCTGGGCAACTGTTACGCTCGGCGCAATTGCGCGATTTTATCCGATATTGACGCCCTATGGCTGGCGGCCCGTAACGATTTTTATAGGCGCGGTTCTCTCAGGGTTAGAGATTTTTGTAGGATCAGGTCCGGCCAACAAAGTGCGCGTAGATGAATGGATGACGGCCTTGATTGGCATCGCCGTAATTACCATTCTTGCGCGGGTTTTGCCTGCAGTCATCACGCGGATCTGGTTTGGACAGGAGGTGGTGCGCCGTGAACCTTTTACTCGTACGCCACGCTGAAGCGGAAGATGCAACGGTTTCAGGCTCGGACTATACCCGAAAGCTGACTGCCCATGGTCACGCCAGTGCAGCAGGCGTCGCCCAAGGATTGCAGCAATGTATCAAGGGCTCCGTGCTGTTATGGAGCAGTCCCTTGTTGCGCACTCGGGAAACGGCTGCTTATATCGCCGATGCTTTGTCTTGCCCGGTTGATCGTTATCACGAAGGCATACCTGCGGGCGATCTGGATACGCTTCGGCAAGACTGGCAGGTACTTGCGAAAGCACCAGATACTCTCATCCTGGTAGGTCATCAGCCGTATTTGGGGCATTGGTGCGCCGCTTTGACGGGAGTCGTTCTACCCGTCAAAAAAGCGGCGGCTATTGCTATTGCTTTGGCGGAGAATGATGCGCTGCCAGGACAATTACTTTGGTATGCTTTACCCGAGGTTCTCGGGGGTATGCGCCGCGCTGTAGGCAATCTGTAGGCGGCAGGGCGGCATATACTACGTTTTTGGTGTATAATCCTGCGGTCGGGTGGTCGGCGAATGGCTCGCTGGCCAATTCTATGTACTCGTCCAATCAAGAGGTTATTCATGTCTGAAGCAGCAGATCTCGTTATTATTCTTATCACTGGCGCCGAAAATCCCAAGCGTCTCCCATCAGCGTTTTTTCTCGCAGCGACGGCTGCGGCAGCCGAGCAGAAGGTGGTGATGTACTTCACTGGTCCCGCCACTGAATTACTGGCAAAGGGCAAGGCGGAAAGCATTTTCCCGATGCAAGGTGGCAAGAGCGTTGCGGATTTCATGAAACTGGCGGAGGACAACGATGTGCAGATTATTGGTTGTCTGCAATCTTTGGAACTGAATGGTATGACCAAGGATGATCTGGCCAAGCCCATACCCATGATGAACCCCAGTGCGGCGCTGCCGTCACTAGCTGCTGCTGGTCGTATTTTAACCTGGTAAGTTGCTGATTTTTAATAATGATGACAACAGAGTCCGTCCTTGTGGGTGGGCTCTGTTTTTAATGTACCCTTAATAACTTTTCATACTACTAAGACGGTTTTGTCATCAAACTGTCACATGACTGTGCTAGATTGTCTTTCGCGTTTCGTATTATTGCGGGACGGACCGTGGATAAGCCGTAATCAACGTATTCGCCATCTTTGGAGGTCTTATGCTGTATCGTTTGAAAAAAGAAATCTCGCGTAGCGTGAAGGGTGCTGTGATGTTATCCGCCTTGGGGCTTGCGGGTTTGTACGCCCTGCCAGCCAGTGCAGCTCCGACTATTTCCCTGTTAGAGACGGGTTCCACGCTGTTGTATCCGCTGTTCAATTTGTGGGTACCGGTATATACCAAGATGAATCCCGGCGTGCAGATCACGACCCAGGGAACGGGTAGCGGTACCGGTATCGCCGAAGCCATTTCGGGTGTGGCTCAGATCGGTGCATCTGACGCGTACATGAGTGATGCGCAGGTCAAAATGCATCCAGAAATTCTCAATATTCCGTTGGCCATCTCCATCCAGATGATCAACTACAACGTTCCGGGCCTGAACAATATTCATCTTAAGCTCTCGGGTCCCGTACTAGCTGGCATATACTCCGGTAAAATCACCAACTGGGACGATGCGGCTATCGCTAAACTCAATCCCGGCGTGAAATTGCCTAACCACAAGATTATCCCTATTCACCGTACTGACGGTTCTGGCGATACATTTATTTTTACGACCTATCTGTCTGACACCACTCCGGCTTGGAGTAAAAGTGTAGGCTACAGCACTACAGTAAGCTGGCCAGCAGTCCCTGGTGGCATTGGTGCCATGGGTAATCCTGGCATGGTACAGGCTCTGAAAACCACGCCTTATGGTGTGGCCTATATTGGCATCAGTTGGAAGAAGCCGGTGGAAGAAGCCAAGCTCGGTCTAGCCAAGCTGGAAAATCGCGACGGCAAATTCTTGCTGCCTACGGTAGAAAATGCCAAAGCAGCCGCCGGTGAAATGGTCAGCAAGACCCCCGCAGACGAACGTATTAGTTTGGTTTACGCACCGGGCGCGAAGTCCTATCCTATCATCAACTACGAATATGCTATCGTCAGCAAGAAGCAAGCTAAGCCAGAGGTGGCTGCGGCTATGAAGAAGTTCTTGAACTGGGCTATTGATTCGAAGGGCGGCAATGCGCCACACTTCATCACCGCAGTGAACTTTGTACCACTGCCTGAGAGTGCTGCCGCACTGTCCCGCAAACAGATCGCTGAAATTCAGTAAGGTCTGATCCATGCCGGGATAATATCCCGGCATGATTTTATTATCGGATAATGGTGTGTAACTTATTTTTATGATTCGATGTTCAAAATGGTCGAGAGTACAAATGCGTGTGGAATCATCGCAATGAAAATTCCTGCATTTCGAGTCGCGCTGATTGCGACCGCGAGTTTTTTGCCACTTTCCTTGTTGTTACTCATTGTTTTTTTGGTCTTGTATTCTTGGCCAGCGATTCAATTTAATCAATTTGATTTTTTATGGACTAACGATTGGAATTTGGGCAATCTCTACGGAAACCCCGTGAGCGTCCATGGTCAACAAATCATGCCAGGTGCTAGGTATGGCATTTGGTTTCTGGTGGTGGGTACCATCGTGAGCTCTGTGCTCGCTATGCTGATCGCCATGCCTATTGCTATTGGATCTGCGTATTTTCTCAGTGAAGGTGTTCGCAAAAGTTGGGCAGGACCGCTTTCTCTCTTTGTCGACTTGCTCGCTGCAGTCCCCAGCGTGGTCTACGGTTTGTGGGGGTACGCGCTGCTGGTTCCGCTTTTCGGGCAGACTATTTTTCCTTTCATGGTGAAGACCTTTTCTTTTGTTCCCTTCCTGAATGGCTCGGCAGGTAGCGGTTATGGATTGTTAACGGCGGCATTTGTCCTCGCCGTAATGATTATTCCACTGATTTCAGCCACCCTACGCGAAGCGATCCAAATGACAGAGCCAGCACTAAAGGAAGCGGGACTCAGTCTGGGGCTCAATCGACTGGAAGTGTTTTGGCATATTACTTTACCAAAGCTCAAAACGGTGTTGATTGGGGTGGGTATTTTGGCTCTTGGCCGCGCCCTCGGAGAAACCATGGCGGTTTTGATGGTGAGTGGGAATGCTCTCAATTACTTACCCAACAATATTTATGCGCCGATATCGACCATGGCGGCTTTTATTGCTTCACAACTAGATAGCGCCCTCCAGGATCCCACCAACATGGCGGTTGAGGCCTTGTCCGAAATTGCGCTGGTGCTGTTGTTGATTACGATTGTGGTCAATATTACCGCACGACTGATGTTATGGATGGAGCGGATACGCTAATGGCTACCAAGGCTCTGGATGATACTTTAGTAACTGTAGATAAGGTCACAAGACGATTTCGTATTTCCTTATGGCGACGCCTGATGACGGTAATGGCCTGGATTTTTGTGGTCAGTTCTTTTGTGTTTTTAGCCGCAATGTTCTTGTCTATAGTCGGTGATGTGCTTGTCCATGCTTGGCCCGCGTTGAATCTGAAGTTGCTCACCGATATCACCAACGGTATCGGCGGTGGCCTGAAAAATGCCATTGAAGGCTCTATCATAATGTCTTTGGGGGCATTACTGCTGGCAGCACCGATTGGGATCTCGGCTGGAATTTATCTCAGTGAGCATGGTCAAGGGGGGGCCGGCAAAATTCTACGCTTTCTCTCCGACGTGCTGGTGGGAGTGCCGTCCATCGTGCTCGGTTATGTCGGTTACATTACTATGGTGATTTACTTGGGCTGGCAGTTTTCGGTAGCGGCGGGCGTCATCACTTTGACGGTCATGCTACTCCCTTATATCGCGCGCTCTACGGAGCTTGCCTTGGGCAATATCCCACTGGCCGTGCGAGAGGCTGGATATGGTCTAGGGGCAGGGGAGGGACGTGTTGCTTTGCAAATCCTCTTGCCCGGTGCCGCGCCAGCGATTATGACCGGTCTTTTTTATGCCGTAGCCTTATCCATGGGCGAGACCGCGCCGCTGCTGTATACCGCTGGTTGGTCCAACTATATGTGGACCGGTCATCTTACCAAAGAGCCTATTGGCTACCTGACCTATGTCATCTGGACTTTTATTAACGAGCCTTTCGCGGAATCGCACATGCTTGCTTTTGCCGCCGCATTCTTGATTACGGCAGGGGTCCTGATACTGATTTTATTAGGACGCTGGTTTTTGGTTCGGGGTCAGCGTCGTACTGGTGCTTACCAATCCTGAGTGCTCAGGAGAAAACCTTCTGAACTTGGGCATCTTCGGAGCCCGCCAGCAGCTCTTTGGCCTGGGCAAGAAATTCACGGGCGCGAACTCGATCACTATTGTCAGTGGTCTGCCAGATCGGAAAAAGTGTGGTTTCTTCGCGATTTTCATGCTTGGCCAGAGAACCTGACAGAACCGCGCAAATTGCGGGCAACATGTCGTAGTCTTTTTCTGCAAAGGTTTCTTCAACCAAACGGGATTGGACGATAATGCTGTCATGTTCAAACAACATATCGGCCAGTGGACCTTGTTCTTCACCACCACCCAGCACGGGACCTAGCAGATTATTTTCAAGATGGACATGACGGCGCAAACCGATCCAATAGTCGTTAAAAATGCTTTGTGCTTCAATAATCCGATTGGCGTTGGCCGCTGCCAACACTTCAGCAAACTGCCGATCTAGCCGAAAGTGGTCCCAAGTCAGCAGATCGACCACATCTTTGGCTTCCGCTTCGGCCCGAGGTTGAATATCGACCTGCCAGAGCTTGCCGTCGGTTTCAACGCTCCAAGAAATCGCATCTCTTAACTGAAAGGCCACCGCTCGCATCATGGCACTGGGATCAGTATCGCTCAGTACATGCACATGTTGTCCTACCGCGAGTCTCGTCGTGGCGCCATATACCAAGGGTTGGGCTACGGCGTAGGGCATTCCTTGCACATCAAGAGTGCTCTGAACCGTTGCGGGCTGAGTGGACTGGGGTTGCATGCTGGACATAACGGCCTTCCTTTTAAAGGTAGTGAATCACTACCGCTGTGCAGTATTCTATATCAATTGAGCTGTTACCGCGATCTGTCTTCTGTCACTCCTCAGAGGGTGCGATGCCCGCTTGTTGTTCGCCAGCCTGATCTTGCTGGAAGTGGGTCTGGATAAGCGGCGTTTCAGTAGAATCCGGTCCGAACACTTCAGTATACAAATCCGCACCGTAGCTGGTCTGCAGTGCATCTGCCGCCTCCAGTTTGAAGCTACGACTACCGTCATCGCGGCGTTCGGCGCGCAGCATACAAACCCGCTCGGCATCCTGCATCTGAAGCCGCCGAGCGGCTTCGAAAAGATGGGTGACCAACGCCACCTTGATACCGCGCTGGCGGAGCGCATCGACCACTTGCAGCAAGAGCTCTGAGCCTTCGCGCGCGTTGGTAGCGGCGAAAGATTCATTGGACAGCCACAGAGCTCCGGGCTGTATATGGTCGGCAATGGCGCGCATGCGCGCGAGTTCCTCGTCGAGTTTGCCGCCCTGCAGCTCGACATCTTCCTCGCGCTTATAATGGGTGAACACACCGCTCGCCAAATCGCTCTCAAAAGACTGCGCCGTGACGAACAGCCCGGCATGGAGCATGATTTGGGCGAGTCCGATAGAGCGCAGAAAAGTGGACTTACCGCCTTGGTTCGCGCCAGTGACCGCAACCAAGTTTTTACCATTCGCGTCGAGTGTATTGCCTACCGGTGCGCGCTGTAGGGTCAGCGCCAGAGTGGAATCGCTCAACGCCTGTACATTCAGACGCAAGGAACCGGTGGATTGGAAGGTGGGCATGCATAGTGGCACGTTAAGCGCGGATAGCTGTTGGTGCAGATTGAGGCAGGCCACATAGAATCCGAGTTCGGCGCGCAGCAGTTCAAAAAAGCTCAGCACATGATCGGTGGCCTGTGCCATGGCGTTGGCTACTTCGTTAAGTCCTTGATCGACCAACGCGCTCAAGGCCTGCGCACCGGCCTCGTCACGGTCAGGTAGGCGAAAAGTGAATTCAGGCGGTGCCTTATGCAGCAGGCGCGCGAGCCAGCCGGGACGGCTGCCAGCATGCAGTACATAGTCCTTACCCGCATTGCCAGGTCCTAGGCTCGCGGTGAATAGCTCTCCGTGGCGGAACCGCAGGGTTTCTAGGTGCTGCTGTACCCTATCGAAATAGGTGTCACTGATCTCGTGCTGTAGTTCCGCGAACAAGGTCCTGAAGGCTTCGGAGTGGAAGCTGCCGCTGCAGTTATCGGCCTGTTGCCTTAGGCGGCGCAGAAACTGCACAAAGGTCTGCAACAACTCCACCGCGCCGCGTAGGTTGGAGCTTGGATTGCGCCCCAACAGACTGAGTCCGAAGAAATGCGCCTTGCGGCTGTCGATGGCCTCGATCACTAGGGCATACAGTGCGCGCACCTGTTCGGGGTAATCCAGCGCGTCGCGTAGCGCGCCCTGTCGGTAAGCGATAATGCGGGCGTCGCCCGCGCCACAGGCGGCCATGAGCGTGCGAGTAGCTACATCGCGGAGAAATTCATCGTCCTTGCACATGGCAGTCAGCAGGGTGCCAACCTCCAGGTCCTGTGCTAGGTCAGGCCATTGCGGCGGCGAGGCCGCATTGGGATCAAAGTCGTAATCTGGAAACAGCAAATGCGCTTTCATGTCGCAATCTTTTGCAGTAACTGATCGCGGGTGACACCGTACTTGCGCGCCAGCGCCAGTGCATAGGACTGCCCATCCGCCGGTCTGCGCACCAACTTGAAAGTGCGCATTGTCGGATCTTGGGTATCAACCGAGGCCACCATGCTCACCGTATGCGTGTCGAAAGTAGAAAGCTCGTCAAGGAAGGTGACGAACACGCAGGTCAAGCCGATGGCGGAGAGCCGTTCCATGATGCGGCGCGCCAACCAGAGGGCATCGTCCAGCGTGGTGGACGAAAAAATTTCGTTCATCAATACGAGGCTCTGTGGCGTGGCGGACGCTAGAATGCGGTGCATGCGCACCAGATCATCCTGCAGTTTGCCGCGCTGGTTGTTGATGTCTTCCACCCGTTCAAAGTGAGTGAATAGTCGGTCACACAGCAGCAAACTGGCGCTGCGTGCGGCCACCGGTAGACCTAGAGCGGCGATGTAATGCAGCTGACCGATGGTACGTGCCAGCGTGGTCTTGCCGCCGTGGTTCGCCCCGGTGATCACCAGCATACGTTCCTCATCCAGTAGCGTAAAATCGTTACATACCACGGGCTGCTGCGCCTCGACGCACTGCTGCGCCAGCGCCATGTCGTAGGCGTCGTGAGCATCAAGGTGGCCCGAATCGGCATTCAGCGTGGGAAAGCATAAAGGCAGACCGGCAGTTACAAAACGCTGAGTAAAGTCAATCCAGCACAGAAACCAAGCAAGATCACGGTCTAGTCGCAGGATGCAGGCGTCGGCAAAGTCATTTTGCGCTTTGCAAAACCGAGCAAGGCGATCAAACATCTCTGGATATAGTAGCGCAACGCGGTCGAGAATCTGTCCTTCAACATGGTTGAGCTCGGAAGCCGGGGCGAATTGTGCTCGGTAATCCTTTCCCTCTTTTTGCCGGAAACGGGCGAAAGTGTCGACGATGATGGCCGTGTAATCGGGCTCACCCGGGTCTTGCAGCACCGACACCATGGAGCCGTCGATCCGCACGGCATACCGCACCTGGGCCAAGCCCTCGATCAGTACCTGCGCTTCGGCCATGCGCGCGGTGTGCGCGTCAGAGGCCAGCAATCCGGCCAGATATTGACGCAGGGCTAGCATGGCCTGTGACTGCAAATCTGCCGTCATCAACGCCCGATGCAGTGCGTCCAAAGCCTGGCCGTAGGCCAGCGCTGCGTCCACAAACCAGCGCTGACCTTCGATGGCGTTGTTCGTCTTCTCGGCGCTACGCAGATAGACACGCAGGGTACGCAGCGTGCGCTGGAAGGTCTGTAGCGCGAGCAGCACGGGCGCCTGCTGCATATCGCGCAAAGCGTCCTGACGGTAGCGCACCACGTCTAAGTTGACCAGCGGAGAGGCAAACAGCGCTCGCAATTCCTTGAGCACCTCAGCGCGGTAGGTGGCATCTTCATCTGCGCGGGTGGCGACGTACAGCGAAGGCTTTTCGCTCGGCAGGAAGGCGCCGAATGCAGCTACGAAGATCGCCTCTAGGAGCAGGTCGTGGAACACATCGCGCAGATCGGGCCGTGTCTGCGCGGCCTCCTGTTCCGCAGAGGGGAACAGGAGGCTGTGGAACGACTGCAGCGACGCCATGCCCAGGCTCTCAGCGGAGAAGGGGGATGACGAACTCTGCACTATTGATCTGCATGGGTTTAAATCTCCTATAGTCGGTTGTGTTTCGATACCCGCTCGCTATGCACGGCAACTTCAGCCTTTAACAGGCTGGGCCATAACCTCATTGAGGAATAATCAACTATTTTATTTTGCATCAAATAGAAATGTGTGGAACGAGATAAAAGTTTATACTTAAAGAAAGTATCTTCAATTACGATGCAAATCAAGTCTCTTAAGATTATAAACCCACCGACGCTTTGCCGGGTTGTCAACTTAAGCTATGATATGGATGGATAATGCTACGCCGGTGCTGATGTTGCACAGCGCATCGAATCGGGTTTTAAAATTACGAAGAGTGCTATGTTACTGCTAAAAAATCTCCCTACTGTTCGTGAGCCCAGGCTCTATCTGAGTATGGAGCGAACTTATCTTTCCTACATAAAATTTCTGTTTGTTGCTTTTGGCACCGGTATCCTCTCCAAGAAGCTCACCATCCTCCTGGCGGCCTTAAAATTGTATGGCCTGATTCCATTTTTTGTGGACTTATATGATTTGTTGACTTGGCCAGTATTAATTTTATTGTTTTTAGTTTTTTATCTATTTATCAGTGATTTACGCTATATTAATAGTGGTATATCGGTAACAGCTCATGAAATACAGGATCCGCGAATTTATTTTTCTGCAGAACGTACTTTTCTATCTTGGATTAGAGCCGGAATCAGTATTTTAATTTTTGGATTTGTGATGGAAAAGTTTGATTTCTTTTTAAAGAAATTGGCATTTATGATGCATAAAGTAATCACAATACATACAATTTTTTCGGGAATGGATACCGTGTTTTTGATACTTGGAATTGTCAATGTTTCTGTAGGTATCTGGGGATTTTTTCTGACCGTTTATCAGGTGGACCAAGGTGCCTATCATCCACACATTAAACTCTATATATTTTATGGGGTTGCGCTGTTTGTTAGTGTGGGTATATTGGGTTATTTACTGCTAAAAGTACTCATTGGTTAATGTGTGTATGCTGGACTGGGTTGGACGCCTAGCAGTCGACACATGAACCGATTTAACGAGGGCTTGATATGGATTTATGTATATGATTTTATGTTGTTTTACTTGTTGACCAAGACGGGTAAATTCACTCTACAATGGTGCAATTCAGGATGCGATATGAATGGTTATATTTCCCTTGAAAAAGACGCGATAACCCATGAAATTACTTGGCTAAATTCGGCAGATTATTAACATTGTTTACAATTGAGTTAAATATATGGCTATAAATAATAATATTGAATATTTGAATGGTAAGTATTTATCGGTAGCCCCGATGCTGGACTGGACTGACCGACATTGTCGTCATTTTTTGCGACTGATTTGCCCATCCTGCGTACTCTACACGGAGATGATCACGACTAGCGCCATCCTTTTGGGCCGTGATCCGCAACGTTTCCTTGAATTTTCACCAGAAGAACATCCCCTGATTTTACAGGTGGGGGGCGATGATCCTACGGCGATGCAAGCCGTTTCGCACATCGCGCGTGACTACAAGTACGACGGTATCAATCTTAATGTGGGTTGTCCTTCCCCGCGTGTGCAAAGTGGTAGTTTTGGCGCTTGCCTGATGGCCACCCCGGAGCGGGTGGCAGAATTGACATCCGCCTTGGCTGCCAGTGGACTGCCTGTTAGCGTCAAGCACCGCTTGGGTCTTGATCATGAAAATGACTACGCCGTATTACATCGTTTTTTAGAAATCGTTTCTGGGGCGGGATGCCGTCATTTTGTGGTGCATGCCCGCAACGCATGGCTAAAAGGACTCAGTCCGACAGAAAACCGGGAGGTGCCGCCGCTTCGTTGGGATTGGGTGCATCAGCTTAAAATGGAGTTTCCGCAGTTAACGATAGAAATTAACGGCGGTTTTAAGTGTTTAGATACGGTACATACGCAGTGGGCCCATGTAGATGGCGTTATGATTGGCCGCGCCGCTTATCATAATCCTATGCTTTTGGCGGAAATCGAAAAAGATCTTGGCCGTCGGACTCTGTTGCCTGAACCTTTGGTGGTTTTAGAGTCTTTGCTTGACTATGCAGATCGTTGGGGAGAGCGCTTGCCTGCGCCTCGTTTAACACGACATTTGCATGGGCTGATATTTGCTAAAGCTGGGGCAGGGGCGTGGCGTCGCTTTCTGGGGACTGCAGATAGCAACGAAAACGCCGCAGAATTTCTGCGGCGCGCGATATTCTTTCTGCAGAACGCAGATCAGGCCAGTACGTGATTACTCATCGCCAGCAATCGCAGGGTACGTTGATCGCGAATGCGATAGTATACTCGACTGGCAACCTTTCTGACCAGAACCAAACCACTATCCTGAAGCAGGGCTAAATGCTGAGAGGCATTGCTGTGGCTGGTATCAATCGCTTTCACCAAGTTTTGCATGCTCATCTCACCGCACCCCAGTAAACAGATGATTTTGTAACGCAGTGGGTGGGACATCGCCTTAATAATCTCGGAGAGTTGCGTGATTTCGCGTTCAGGAATAATAGGCTTACTCATGGTTGGCTCCTTAGGATTGTCCATAATCAATACTCAGTACGCGAAGTGGTAAGCATGGACCGTGCCATGATATACAACTCAATGAAAATAATGTAAAAAATATTTTTCTTCTCATTTCGGTGCGGCGTGTGGCATGGAGGTCCTGTAGACTTATGGCTACGCTTTTAAGTGTTAATTCTGTAACTACTTAATTATAAAGTGAAATATTTTTTTTCTTGGGGCGACAGGGGACAACTTTTTGATCATCCTGCATCTAGTAAGCTTGCACGATCACTAATCCCTAGGGCATTATCACCCCATAAATATTTAGTTTCCGCAAACCTTCTGGCAAATGTGGATATCCGCAAATTATAGGAGTGCTCGATGACCCTGGTTCCAGTGATACTTTCAGGAGGCACGGGCTCGCGTCTCTGGCCACTATCCCGCAAATCCTTTCCAAAACCTTTCGTGGCACTGCCGGATGGAGAGAGCCTCATTCAAAAAACGCTGCGTCGGGTGCTTGCCCTAGAAACGCATGGTCCGGTTCTCACTGTAACCAACCGGGATTACTATTTTCTCACCCGCGACACCTTCGCAGAATGCGCAAGCACGCATGGTCGAGCATTGTCGGATGTACACTATCTACTGGAACCCGAGGGCCGAAATACAACGCCTGCCATGGTCGCCGCTGCGCTTTGGGCGCATGAGGCGGTTGGGTCTGATGCCATTTTGCTGTTTCTGCCCTCTGACCACCTCATTGCCGACCAGATAAAGTTTAACCATGCCGTTCAAACCGCTAGCGCTTTGGCTGTTCAAGGCAATCTGGTCACCTTTGGCGTGACCCCCAACGCCCCAGAAACAGGATATGGTTATATACAGGTTGGAACGGAACTGGATGGTGGTTTTCACGTTGCGCGCTTTGTCGAAAAGCCTACTCTCAGCAAAGCTCAGGATTATCTAAAAAGTGGCGACTATTTGTGGAATTCCGGCATGTTTTGCATGCGCGCGGACCAATTACTGTTAGCAGCCCAAAATGAAGCGCCGGAAGTGTTGGAGACGGTTAAAACAGCGGTAGAATCGGCAACCCGGAATGGAGATACCTGGGAGCTTGGCAAAGTCTTTGGTCAAGCTCCGGATATTTCCATTGACTACGCCATTATGGAAAAAGCCGCTAATGTGGCCGTGGTTCAAGCCGATTTTGACTGGAATGATTTAGGGGCCTGGACGGGATACGGTTCGTTAATACCTGCGGACACCGACGGTAATCAGATTCACGCTAATGAAAGTGTGCTGGTGGACAGTCAGAATTGTGTGGTTCATAGCCCGGATCGGCTCACCGCCATTCTTGGTTTGCACGATATTCTGATCGTCGATACCCCAGATGCTTTGCTAGTAGCTGACCGCAGCCGCGATCAGGAAGTCAAAACCATCGTTGAACAACTTAAATCCCGCAAGCATGCCATCGTCGATATGCACACTACGGTGCATCGCCCTTGGGGGACTTATACCACGCTGGAAGAAGGGGATCATTTTAAAATCAAGCGGATCGTCGTTAAAAAAGGCGAAAAACTTTCCCTACAAATGCATCATCATCGCAGCGAACACTGGATCGTGGTTTCCGGAACGGCCCGTATCGTCAATGGTTCTGAAGAAAAACTCATCATGACCAATCAATCTACTTATATTCCTGCAGGTTGTCCGCATCGCCTTGAAAACCCTGGCATGATGGACCTAGTGCTCATTGAGGTACAAAGCGGTGCTTATCTGGCAGAGGATGACATCGTCCGTTTCGATGACGTTTATGGACGCGCGCCCACCATCGTATAAGCAGCTATTAAAATAGCTTCCCGTTTTGTGTTAGTATTCGGCCATTCTACGAGAGGTGGATGATGGCCAAAGCTGCGCGCGTTGATCAAAGGCTCATGCAGGAAGGACGCCGTACTCGGGGTACTTTGTACTTCGGTATCGGTTTGGGGTTGGCTGCTGGTTTATTAATTATTCTTCAGGCCTTTATCCTTGCCCATGTAATCAATGACGTTTCTTTTCATGGTTGGAGCCTGGTGGCGGTTATGCCCATGCTTTGGGCTTTGCTGGCACTGTTTGTGGTGCGCGCCGCTTTGTCCTGGGCGGGAGAGTTGGTGGCATTTCGCGCCAGCGCGCGCATCAAAACTTATCTTCGTGAACAATTATTGACCCATCTTTTACGACTGGGACCCGTGGCGATCGCTGGAGAGCGCAGCGCGGACATTGCTAGCACCATGATTGAGGGTGTGGAGTCGCTAGAACCTTATTTCTCGCGCTATTTGCCGCAGATGGCATTAGTGAGCCTTATTCCCCTCGCGATCCTGATTGCGGTGTTCCCAGAGGATTGGATCAGCGGTTTGATTTTGTTGATTGCGGGTCCACTAGTTCCCTTTTTCATGGTCTTAGTGGGGTATAAGGCAGAGGCCATCAATCAGCGGCAGTGGAAAAAAATGCTGTTGATGAGCGCGCATTTTCTGGACGTTGTGCAAGGGCTGACGACGCTTAAAATTTTTGGGCGCGCCAAAGACGAAATTGAAATCGTTGCCCGTATATCCGATGACTATCGGCGCACCACTATGGCTGGATTGCGAGTGGCGTTTTTGACTTCGGCGGTGCTGGAATTTTTTGCCAGCCTATCGATTGCCCTAGTCGCCGTTTCTCTAGGTGCGCGACTGTTACAAGTACATGCTTCGGTGACTTTTTATACCGCATTTTTTGTACTGCTATTGGCACCTGAGTTTTTTAATCCCTTGCGAGGATTGTCGACCCATTATCACGCGCGCATGAGTGCCATTGCTGCCGCCAAGCGCATTTTCGAAATTCTGGATATGCCATTGCCGGAGCATTCTCTGGACCCAGTGACCTATACACCCGTGCGCGAGGTGGGTATTGCCATACGTGACCTGCATTTTTCTTATGAAGAAGGACGTAGTGCTTTGGACGGGGTGAATGCAGATTTTCCAGCAGGCAAGGTTACCGCTTTGGTCGGAGCCAGCGGTGCGGGAAAAAGTACGCTGGCCAATGCCCTGTTAGGCTTTGTACACCCGGACTCTGGTACGATTCTGGTGAATGGTCAGGTACCTTTGCAGGCCATAGAGCCGGAGTTGTGGTGGAAGCAGCTCGCCTGGGTGCCCCAGAATCCCCGGATTTTTCATGGAAGTATTGCTGAAAATATCCGTATTGCGCGTCCCGATGCGGATATGTCGGCAATACGCGAAGCGGCCCGCAATGCCCATGCTTTGGACTTTATTGAGGCTCTGCCCCAAGGTTTTGACAGTATGGTTGGGGATCTGGGACAAGGACTCTCCGGTGGACAGATTCAACGTATTGCCCTGACGCGGGCTTTTCTCAAGAATCCTCCGCTTTTTATTCTGGACGAGGCGACGGCCAACCTCGATATGGAGAATGAAGCGTTGGTGCTAGATGCCATGCAGAAACTCATTCAGGGGCGTACCGCGATTGTGATTGCCCATCGATTGGCCACGGCGATGCGAGCGGACCAGGTGATGGTCATGGATGCGGGCAAAGTTGTGGAATCCGGGACACATCAGGACTTACTGGCCGCAGGCGGCTTTTATGCACGATTAGTAGCGGCTTATCAGGGTGAAATCCATGAATGATCTACTGCGCCTTTTAAAACTGTTTGGTGGCTACAAATTATGGATGCTGGGCGGGGCTTTTTTGGCGCTGTTGACCATTCTTTCTAACTTCGGTCTGTTGGCATTATCTGGCTGGTTTCTGGCGAGTGCGGCTCTGGCCGGATTGGGTGGCTACGCCACACTGAATCTCTATAATTTTTTTCTACCTGCCGCTGGAGTTCGGGCTTTTGCAACCGTTCGAGTGATTTCACGCTGGCTGGAACGCATTGTCACTCACGAGGCGACATTTCGTTTGCTGGCGCAATTGCGTATCTGGTTTTATAGCCGCCTTGAGCCTCTGGCTCCGGCGGGTTTGCAGGGCTATCGCTCCGGCGATATTTTATCTCGCCTCGTCGCCGACATTGATACGCTCAACAATTTCTATCTGCGCGTATTTACGCCTTTTCTGGTGGCAGGTGTGGCAACACTCCTGATGTCTGGTTTTTTTGCATTTTTTGCTTGGCGTCTGGCGATTGCCCTATTTTTGTTTTTGTCGATAACCGGTCTGGCGCTGCCCTTGCTCGCCGAGCGATTGGGCGCGCGCAGTGGTGCTGAAATCACCAATCTCCAATCGGAATATCGGGCGCAAATTGTGGATGGCATGCAGGGTATGGGTGAATTGCTAACCTATAACGCTGGCCCCGAAATTTTGCGTCGCACCGGTGCGTTAAATGACGTACTTCTGAAACATCAGAGTAAAATGTCTCAAATCAGCGGCTTCGGCACTGCCGGTATGAGTTTTATGGGAAATCTCGCCATTTGGGTGATTCTGTTGTTGGCGATTCCGCTTATTCACGGTGGTGCGCTTGGCCCCTCGGATTTGCCTTTGTTTGCCTTAGGCGTAATGGGATCATTTGAAGCAATTGCCGCCTTGCCTCTTGCCTTTCAGTTTTTGGGACAAACGCAACAAGCGGCACGCCGGATTTTTTCAGTGGCAGATACGCCCTTGCCTTTTCCCGATGCGAAAGGTCCTGCACCTGAGATTGCTTCGCCGGACTTGCATCTTCGTGATCTGCATTTGCGTTATCCGGGTGCTGCCAAAGATGCCCTGTGTGGCGTGAATCTGGATATTCCTGCCGGTAGTCGGGTGGCCGTGCTGGGGGCCACGGGGGCGGGCAAAAGTAGTCTGGCCAATCTGTTACTGCGTTTTTATGATTATCAATCGGGTTCGGCGGAGTTGGGTGGCCACGCCTTACGGGATTTTCCCGCTGACAATCTACGTGAATATTTCGCGGTGGTATCCCAGCGCTCTTATCTGTTTCATACCACCATACGCGATAATCTGTTGGTGGCCAAAGGGGATGCCGAAGAAGATGCGCTCTGGGCAGCATTGGCAACGGCACAACTGGATGAGTTTGTTCGCAGTCAACCGCAAGGTCTGGATACGATTGTTGGTGAAGGTGGAGTGAAGCTTTCGGGTGGGCAAGGACGGCGCGTGGCTATTGCCCGGGCCATTCTCAAAAACACACCTTGGCTGATTCTCGATGAGCCTACAGAAGGACTAGACCCGATAACTGAAAGGGAATTTTTGCAGGATTTACGCCAGATCATGCAGGGCCGCACCGTGCTGTATATCACCCATCGCCTAGTCGGTTTGGAGCAGATGGATCAAGTGCACATTATGGACAACGGCCGTATTGTGGAATCGGGCACATATCACGAGCTCTTGCAAAAAGGTGGGCAGCTTAGCCACTTTGCCACCTTTCATCAGGCGGTAATACCTATTAGCGGGTGATACTCATCGCCCCCTGCTGCTGAGTGCCACCGCTGAGACTGGATAATAATTTATTTTCTAGTCCTTGGCTTTGCTGCTGCGCCGCTTGGCAGGCCGCCCCATCTGGATTATGCAGGCAAGTAAGTTCCTTACCGAGAATAGCCGTGCTTTTTTTCTCCAGCGCTGCTTGCGTACTTTGGGTATGGGGAGGCGTCGTTAGCCACGAGACGCCGTAACCCAACGCCGACGACAAAATGGTGCCGATCAGAACCACGAGCAAAAAGCGGGTAAAGCCCGTTTCGAGACCCTGATCGTCCAGAAATCGTTTGGTATACCAAGTAAATACCGGATAGCTGACCAAGCCGGCAACAATTCCCCACATCGCTCAAGCCTCTTGAACAATATCTAAGGGAAGCGTGTATGGCATTTTTTCGATGTGTAGCTCGGCACCATCCGGACTGCCAACCGTGAGTGTTTCGGCGGCATTAGCTGCCCGCAACACCGCTAATGCCGCATGCCCCCCCGTCGTATCGGGTGCAACGTTAATAATGAGTCCGATATTCTGTGAACCCATACTCGGACAGAATATTTCAGCGCCGGGTTGCAGGGCGGTGGTGGCGGATACCGCATACATCTGATTTTTGAGTTTGCCGAGATAATGAGAGCGGGCGACGATTTCCTGACCAGGATAGCAGCCTTTTTTGAAGTTGATGCCACCCAACACTTCCAGATTGAGCTCTTGGGGAATAACTTTTTCGCTGGTGATAGCCGTAATAAACGCCACCCCCGCTTGAATGGCCTGCAGACGCCAAGATTCGCTCGAAGCGGCCACGGCACCGGCGTCCTGCAAGTGCGTCGACAGGGTTTGCAGACTTTCGGACGAGGAGATGATCTGGAACATTTCGCGGTTCGTCCACGGCAGGCGCGTGAGGATGAAACCATCCTCGACAACTCCCCCATTGGGTGTGTCTGGAAGCACTATTTTCAGGGCCTTCTCCAGCATGCTTTTTGCGCCCGTACCATATACGGACAGTATTCCGAAAGACGGTTCGCCGCGTTCGATTTCGAGTTTGGCCATCATCCGAAATTTGCGCAGCCGCTCAATGACGGCATCCGCCATATCCGCCGATAGGGAAAGCCAGAAATCGTTCTTTGCACGTTGTACATAAAAGTTCGCAATCATCCGACCTTTGGCGGTGCTGTAGCTACTCCATTGCCCCTGACCACTGGTCAGCGTGCGCAGATCATTGGAGAATTGACCCTGCAAGAATTTTTCGGCATCTGGGCCATAGGCATGAATCAGGCCCAGTTCCTGTTGGAGGGGGGTGAATTGGATGACGTCTGATGACATGCGCGACAACTCCCATTGGCGAATACGGCAAGGCACCGATCATACCGCGATGGCCGACGGCGACAAAGTCCTACCGCCTTTACGCTGCGGGACACTGCGTGCGCAAGGTCTATTACAGAGCATTCCCTATTTGCTGGCGTTGCTTTGCGCGGTATTGACGACTTTTGATAATTTTCGTTACGGCATGATTTTGTTGCTTCTTGTAATCTTCTGGAGTGTTTGGCGTTGCCCGTGGCGGCAAAAACATCGTGCATCCTTGCCGCTGGCTTTGGGCATTCAGGAAGACGGATCTTTTTGGATCGAAGTGTCTGAGGAACGCCAAGAATCCGTGTGTCTAAGCGCACAGCCCTTTCTTCATGCCCGTCTGGGCGTTATTCCGCTACGCAACCCACTCGGTCAGAAGCGGACCTTTATCGTGCTATGTCCCGCTAGGCACGCGGGTTGGCGGCAGTGGCGACTGCTAATTGAGCGGGAATGGGACGCGCGCGTGGCTCCGCCTGACCGCGTTGACTGATGAGGTCTCTGGGTGGTTCGTGACGCTCAGCATGGTCGCGGTTATAGTGACAACCTCGTGATTCACGGCGTAGCAGAGCGGAGTGCGTGAGGATTTCGGCGCATAAACGCAAGTTACGCAATTCTTGATACGCCGGAGAACCGGCAATATGGTCGCCGACTTCCCGCGCCATTTCCCGCAGACGGTCTGTAGCGCCCTGCAGGTCATGATCATTGCGGACGATGCCGGCAGATTGCCACATTTCCGCCTGCAGTTTTTGCCGCAGTGTGGCGATGGGTAGGGTGGGTGCCGCCCCGCTACTAGTCGGCTCTGAAGTAGTATTCGTCAGTTTCGGCAAGTGTGGTGCGCCCTCTAGATCGGCAACGATAGCGGCAGCACCTACCACACATTCGAGCAGGGAATTACTGGCGAGCCGGTTCGCGCCGTGCAGACCGGTCGAGCTGACTTCTCCGGCGGCGTAGAGGCCCGGAATATTGGTCCGCCCGGCGCTATCAACCACAACGCCGCCGCAGGTATAGTGTGCCGCTGGGACCACCGGAATGGGTTCACGGGTCAGTTCGTACCCATGCGCCTTGCAGTGCGCGTAAATAGCCGGGAAATGATGGCGTATGAGCGCTTCCGGTTGACCGCTAATATCCAGATTTACATATTGAAGTTGGTGCTTCTTCATTTCGGTATCGATAGCACGGGCCACAATATCTCGGGGCGCCAGTTCTGCCCGATCATCATAATCTGCCAGAAAAGACCGCCCGTCGGGTAGCCGCAAAACCGCACCTTCTCCGCGTAGCGCCTCAGAAAGTAAAAAAGGTGCACTACCCGGATCATAAAAAGTAGTGGGATGAAACTGGATAAATTCAAGATTGGCGATTTCTGCGCCAGCCCGCCAAGCATGGGCTATTCCATCACCAGTCGCGATTAACGGGTTACTGGTCGAGGGGTAAAGCTGACCCGCGCCCCCGCTGGCGAGAATAACGGCGCGCGCGCGCCATAATTCGGGTTGCGCATGATGGGGGGTGAGTACCCAAGCGCCATGACATCGGTCATTATGCAACCATAAATCGCTGACGAAATGGTTTTCAAAAAGCGCAATCCGGGCATGCGTGTGGATTTGGCCGAGGAGGGTGCTTTCGATGGCATTTCCTGTGGTGTCTGCGCGATGCAAAACCCGTCGCGCCCGATGCCCACCTTCGCGGGTAAGATGCAGCGCACCGTTTTCTTGGCGGTCAAATGGAACCCCCCAGTCGATGAGTTGGCGCGCGGCTTGCGGGCCTGAACGGATGATGTGTCGCACCGCATCGGAATGACAAAGTCCTGCTCCTGCATTCAGAGTGTCTTCAATATGCAGCTCCAGACTATCGTTATCAAAATCCGTGACCGCCGCCATGCCGCCCTGAGCCCAGTCGCTGGCAGAAACGGCAGCCTGATCCTTGCTGAGAATGGCAACGCTGCCTAGGCGGCTGAGACCAAGTGCCGCACTTAATCCGGCCGCGCCGGAACCAATAATCAAAAAATCATAAGAGGGCATTCACGGTTCCCAATAAATATTCGGCTTTGGCCGTTGCAAAAAAACTCGGTGATCATGATACGATGACAAACTAACAAGGTGAAGAACGACATCAGAACCACAGAGGACGAGGCCCCATGAGTAAAATAACGGGACGCAGCACGACGGGCGCGCAGGAAGGCAGCGCGTCCAGTGATCTGCTCCTCGTCCAACGGGTACAGAAAGGTGAAAAAGGCGCCTTTGATCTGTTGGTGCGCAAATATCAACACAAAGTCGTGGCCTTAGTCGGACGATTCGTGCGCACCCCTGAGGAAGCCGAAGATGTTGCCCAAGAAGCCTTTGTAAAAGCCTATCGGGCCTTGAAAAATTTTCGTGGGGATAGCGCTTTTTATACCTGGTTATACCGAATTGCCGTGAATACCGCCAAAAACCATCTGGTGGCTCAAGGTCGTCAAGTTTCTACGGTGGACGCGGAAACGGAAGATGCGGAACAATTTGCCAGTGCCGATGGACTAAGAGAATACGATACTCCCGAAGGTTTGCTACTGAGCAAGGAGCTTGCCGAGCATATTGATAGGGCATTGACGGCTTTACCCGAGGATTTGCGTACCGCAGTGACTCTGAGGGAGTTTGAAGGATTGAGTTATGACGAGATTGCGCAGGTGATGGAGTGTCCGGTGGGTACGGTGAGATCGCGAATTTTTAGGGCACGAGAGGCTATCGCTAAAGTTTTAGCGCCTTTGTTGGAGCAAGAAAATCATGAACGATGAAACGCAAAAAGAACTGATGGCGTTCATGGAGGGCGAACTGACGGGATTGTCCGCCAACCGTTTAGCGACACGACTGCAAAATGAACGCGGTTTGCGTGAGGCTTGGGAGTCGCAGTATCAGGTGTCTTATCTTTTGCGACAGGATCAGGCGGGTGCCCGCCTCGCATCCCCCAATTTTGCCAGTCGGGTAGCAGCAGCCATTGCTCAAGAGCCCAGTATTCTTGCCCCGCAAGGCAATTCTAGAATACGTCCTCGCAATGCCTTCTGGATAAAAGCCGGGTCGATAGCCGCTGTGCTCGTGGTATCCGTGACATTGGTCGGTTTGTTGCCGCACAACGCCCTAGAGGGCGGACATTCCACGCCGATGCGTGACGGACACTACGCCCGAACCGCCATGCTCAAGGGCGCTTCAACGCCGCAAGAAGTATTTCATTTACGTCCGGTGGGAGATTTTGACGCGGCTTCCATAGGTCCGGACATGCTCATTCAGCGCGATATCAAGCGTCTCTGGATTCCTGGAAGTAGTTCTTATCTGCCGGGTGCAAATCCTGAATTCCAGGAGCATTCCCGCCTAGAGAGCGTGGTTTATCGCTCCACGACAGGCATCAGTTTTGCGCAGTCCTTGCCTGCCGGATATCCCTAACAAAGTCGTTAAACAGTTGCCAAGTGACACAGATACCGAGATGATAGGCAAAGTTTTCGGGTAACTGGATAATTAGTGGTTGGGGAGGGAGTGTCTCTTGAAAAATCGAGTGCTGGGTAGGCAGCGCCTGTTGATCGCGCTGTGTATGGGATTAGGTATGATCAGTCCAGTTTGGGCCGACGCCGCAACGGCGCCGGCCCCCATTGTGGGCTTGCCAGACTTTACTCCGATTGTGAAGGAATACGGACCCGCTGTGGTGAATATCAGCACCACGGAAACGAAGGTGTCCCGCAATCAAGGCTCTCCGTTTCCGCCTAACTCTCCGCTGAACCAGTTTTTTGCGCCTTTTTTTGGTGCTCCCGGGCAGCCTGGAAATGGTCAGGATGGTGCGCTAGGTGGTGGCGGGTCAGGTCATAAGTATCAGGTACAGTCCTTGGGCTCCGGTTTTATTGTAAGCTCGGATGGTTATATCGTAACTGCCGCCCATGTGGTGAAGGGTGCTCAAAAAATCATTGTGAGCCTGACCAATCACCACCAGTACACCGCGCACCTGATTGGACTTTCAACCCGCATGGATGTCGCGCTGCTGAAAATTGACGCGACGAATCTGCCGACGGTGCAAATTGGTGATTCGAATAATCTCGCGGTAGGGCAGTGGGTGCTGGCGGTTGGTTCGCCCTTTGGTTTCGAGAACAGTGTGACTCAGGGCGTAGTGAGCGCGACATCGCGGCCGCTACCCGATGATCCTTACATTCCCTTTATTCAAACCGACGTACCTATTAATCCCGGAAATTCCGGTGGCCCGCTGTTCAATATGCGAGGTCAGGTCATTGGGATTAACGATCAAATTTATACGAACAGTGGCGGTTATATGGGGCTTTCTTTCTCGATTCCCATTAATGTGGCCATGGACGCCGTCAAGCAGCTCAAGTTGCATCAAAAAGTGCATTTTGGCTGGCTGGGGGTGATGATTCAGGATGTCAACATGGATCTGGCCAAGTCTTTTCATATGAAAGAGCCGATGGGCGCTCTGGTTTCTCAAGTGGTGCCTGATGGTCCAGGAGCGAAAGCGGGCTTGCGCGCTGGTGATGTGATTGTTTCCTTTGACGGTCATGCTATTTACAACTCCGGCCAGCTACCGCCTATGGTTGGCGCTTTACCTGCAGGATTTAAGGCCAAGCTCGGCATTATTCGCGATGGAAAACCTATGACCTTAAATGTGGTGGTCGAAAGTTTGCCGGGAGATATGGAAAAGACGACAGATAAAACTTCTGGATCTTCAGGTGCCGCGCAGAAAGGCGAAATAAAGCGTCTCCATATTGAAGTGGGGCCGTTAAGTGCCGAGGCGCAGAAGCAGTTGAAGGTGAATACCGGGGTATTAGTTCTGGGTGTGGCGCCAGGGATTGCGGCCGAGTCGGGTATTCGTCCTGGAGACGTTATTTTACAGGTGGCCCAGCAACCCATTACCAGTGTGAGTGTGCTGCAAAAGTTGATTGCTGCTTTGCCAGCAGGCCAACCTATACCGGTTCTGGTACGTCGGGGTGAAGGTAGCTTCTATTTGGTGCTTTCTCTACCACGCTGAAAGCGTTGAGTGCCATGAAGGGCTGGGTGTGTACTCCAGCCCTTTTTGTTATGGTGTCGTCCATGACGGTGCAGCCCGTCGGGCTCCCGGAGAGTGTTAGGTTTTATGACTGAACAGCGAAATATTCGTAATTTTTCCATTATTGCCCACGTCGATCACGGCAAGTCTACGCTGGCGGATCAATTTATCCGCCTTTGCGGAGCTCTGACTGAACGGGAAATGTCCAGTCAAGTGCTGGATACTATGGATATCGAAAGAGAACGCGGTATCACGATCAAAGCGCAAAGTGTTCGCTTACAGTTTCTCTCTAAAGATGGTCAAGAGTATCAATTTAATCTGATTGATACGCCCGGTCATGTTGATTTTTCCTACGAAGTCAGTCGATCACTGGCAGCCTGTGAAGGTGCGCTGTTGGTCGTGGATGCTTCTCAGGGCGTAGAAGCGCAAAGCGTCGCCAACTGTTATACGGCGCTGGAGCATGATCTGGAAATTTTGCCGGTACTCAATAAAATTGATTTGCCTGCGGCAGATCCGGCCCGAGTTCGCACCGAGATTGAAGAAATTGTGGGTTTGCCCGCAGAAGATGCTATCGAAGCCAGTGCCAAGGAAGGGGTGGGTATCCGGGAAATTCTGGAAAGAGTGGTGGAGCGTGTTCCTGCACCCCAGGGAGACGCCAGCGCACCTTTGCAGGCGCTGATTATTGATTCTTGGTTCGATAATTATTTGGGTACCGTCGTGTTGGTGCGGGTGATGAACGGTTCTATTCGGCCGGGTCAACGGGTCGTTACCATGGTCGGACAGAAAAGTTACGTGGTCGAAAAGGTGGGCGTGTTTACTCCAAAATCACTGACGGTGCCAGCCCTGGAAACCGGGGCTGTGGGTTTTGTGATTGCCGGAGTGAAAACCATTGAAGGCGCACGGGTCGGTGATACCCTGACCGAACAGGACCGTCCGGCCGCGCAAGCATTGCCCGGCTTCCGCGAAGTGCAGCCCCAAGTATTTACTGGGCTGTATCCGGTGGATTCTTCCGATTATGAAGACTTCCGTGAAGCCTTGCAGAAATTGCGTTTGAATGATGCAGCATTGCAGTTTGAGCCAGAGACTTCGCAAGCTCTGGGATTTGGTTTTCGCTGTGGATTTTTGGGCTTGTTGCACATGGAAATTGTGCAGGAACGGCTGGAACGAGAATACCAGCTGGAGTTGATTAGTACCGCACCAACGGTGGTGTATCAGGTTATTACCACCGATGGCCAGACCCTGAAAATATCCAATCCTGCAGAACTACCGCCCGTACAGAAAATTGCTGATTTTCAGGAACCGGTAATTACCGCGAATATTTTAGTACCAGAAACCTATTTGGGACCGGTGATCGCCCTCTGCGAAGAGCGTCGTGGCCGCCAAAAAAATATGCAGTTTACGGGCGGGCAGGTGATGTTGCGTTACGAATTACCCCACAATGAAGTGGTGCTCGATTTCTTTGATCGCCTCAAATCGGTGAGTCGGGGTTATGCATCTATGGATTATGAATTCGCCCGATTTGAAAGTGGACCCTTGGTAAAAATGGATATTTTGATCAATGGCGAGAAACTTGATGCTCTATCTTGGATCGTGCATCGAGATGTTGCGGAGCGTCGTGGCCGGGAGTTAGTCAGTCGGTTGCGTGAACTTATTCCCCGCCAGATGTTCGAAGTGGCCATACAAGCGGCCATCGGCGCACGGATTGTCGCTCGTGAATCGGTGAAAGCTCTACGCAAAAACGTTTTGGCCAAATGTTACGGTGGTGATATTTCGCGCAAACGAAAATTGTTGGAAAAGCAGAAAGAGGGTAAAAAGCGCATGAAGCAGGTTGGCCATGTTGAAATCCCTCAGGAAGCATTTTTGGCCGTACTCAAAAGCGATAAGCGCTAAAACGGAAAGGAACAACACGAATGGATTTTACTTTGGGTTTGTTTTTGGCGGTAGTATTTTCAGGCCTTATCTGGCTAGTAGACATCGTTTTTCTCCAGCGAAAACGTGAGAAAGATGTCAAAGAGTCCGTCATTGTGGAATACGCCCGAAGCTTTTTCCCGGTTCTGTTGGTGGTTTTCCTGATTCGTGCCTTTCTTTTTGAGCCCTTTCAAATTCCCTCAGGCTCCATGATCCCCACTCTGCGAGTGGGTGATTTTGTGTTGGTTAATAAGTTTCAGTGGGGGCTGCGGCTACCATTGATTCATACACCGATCACCCAAGGTAGCCCAGTCGAAGCGGGGGATATTATGGTTTTCCGTTATCCCAAAAACCCGCGCATTGATTACATCAAACGGGTGATCGGTTTGCCCGGAGATACGATTGAGGTTAAAGGGAATGCGCTGTATATCAATGGTAAGTTAGTTCCCCAGAAGTATATCGGTCCTTTCAATTATCGCCCTGAAGGGCAAGGTGCTGAGGGGATGGTTATCCCCACCAAGGAATATGCACAGCAACTTGGAGGACATCATTTTCATATTATTGAATTTGATACTCCTGAAGCCAGTATGAATTTTGGTCCCTACAAAGTCCCGCCCCATAGTTATTTTATGATGGGTGATGATCGGGACAATAGTAATGACAGCCGTTTCTGGGGTGTGGTGCCAGAGCGAAATATTGTGGGTAAGGCGATGTTTGTCTGGTTTTCTTGGGACGCTGAGGACTGGTCTGTCCGCTGGAAACAAATTGGTCGCTCGTTGGATGGCGCACATTGATCCTCACTGCCAATTTTCTTGCAAAAATTGCTGTTGACGACTAATTGCGGTCATATTCGCAGGCTTTTGGCTTCGGGAGACCTCCAAATGTTTACCAACATAAAAAAACACCGCAACCCTCTGGTGGCGCCTCGACCCGTTATGACGGCCACCCCGTTTGTAAGAGAATCAGGTATCTCTATGATTGGTGTTATCTTCTGGATATTGATTCTCGTTTTCATCATCGCTTTTGTGGTAAAGGTCATGCCTTCCTATTACGACTACTGGTCTCTAAAAAATATTGTGAGCCAGCAGGCGCAACAAGCGGGTCCGGAGGAGTCCGCCAGCCAAATTCGCTATAACTTGAATGGTAGGTTGGGTGTAGCGATGATTCACATACCGCAACGGGATATTGTTATTGAGAAGGTGGGTACGCAGCCCGCATTAATTACCGTAACCTATGATAAAATTGTACCTTTAGCGGGCAATATCAGTCTGTTGCTGCATTTTCAGGCGCTCGGCGGTCACTGAGTCCTGACTTTCATGCATAAATGCTGAGCCGGAGTCTTTGCGCTCCGGCTTTTCCGTGTATGATAGTTCTCTCATTTTGTCTTTTCACATAGAGTTGAGTCTGCAAGTATGGGTGCTTTGGAAGCGCTACAGAAATCCGTGGGGTATTATTTTTGTGATCCATCACTGCTTACTCAAGCATTGACGCATCGCAGTGCCGGTTTTCCACACAACGAGCGCCTAGAATTTTTGGGGGATGCGGCGTTGAACTTTGTGGTGGCGGCAAAATTGTTTAATCGTTTTCCGAAGGTGAGCGAGGGCGATTTGTCGCGGATGCGCGCGCGTCTGGTTCGTGAGGAAACCTTGGCTATTATTGCGGCAGAAGTGGGTTTGGCTGAATACCTCATTATGGGACCCGGTGAAATTCGCAGCGGTGGGGCAAGGCGTGATTCAATCCGGGCCGACGCGCTGGAGGCGATTATCGGTGCGGCTTATTTAGATGGTGGTTTTGCGGCGGCAGAAGGCATCGTCATTCATCTGATGGAACCGCGCATGACGGACGAATTGAGCGGGGAAGAATTGCGCGATCCTAAAACCCGTCTGCAAGAATTTCTACAAGGTAAGGGGCGGCCCCTGCCGGTATATACCCTAGTGGAAGAAAAGGGGCAGGCGCATGAGCGTCGTTTTGTGGCGCGCTGTACCGTACCGGGAGTATCTGCCACGGAAGCTGAAGACGGTAGTCGGCGCAAGGCAGAACAGCAGACAGCAGCACTCATGCTAGCACAACTGCAGAATATGCCTCGTGGTTGATCTCACTCTGACAGACACGCGAACTGGGTTTCGCAGCGGTTATGTGGCGCTTTTAGGCCGCCCAAATGTGGGTAAATCCACATTACTTAATCATTTAGTGGGTCAGAAAATCAGTATTACGGCACCTCGCCCGCAAACAACCCGCGACCAAATTCTCGGGATTGTGACGCGCCCCGATGGTCAACTCCTGTTTTTGGATACCCCTGGCGTGCATAGTGGTTATCGTAGCCTGAACCGGCATTTACTGCGGGCTACCCGAGGCGCATTGGAATCAGCGGATGTGGGCGTGTTGGTTGTGGAGGCGTTGCTGTGGACGCAGGATGACACCGAGGCTTTGCGCTGGTTACAGCGCACCGGTATTCCTCTTGTCGCCGTGATCAATAAAGTGGACAAAGTCAGCAGCAAGATGCGCCTGTTCCCTTATCTGAAAACCTTGGCGGAGCGCGCCGACTTTGTCGAACTATTACCTATGTCGGCGCGTAAAGTCGGCGATGTGGAGCGCTTGGCGGATTTACTGATTCCGCTTTTACCGCCTGCCGCAGCTACTTTCCCAGAGGATCAGGTGACTGATCGGAATCTACGTTTTATGGCAGCGGAGATTATCCGCGAGCAGATTTTCCGGCAACTGGGTGCAGAATTGCCCTATGATACGGCGGTGGCTATCGAAAGCTATCAGGTTGAAAACGGCCAACAACGTATTGAGGCGACCATCTACTGCCGACGGGCAGGCCAGAAGGCTATTATTCTGGGAGAGGGTGGCAGTCGTCTGCGGGTAATTGGGAGCCGAGCCCGTGAAGCCTTGCAACAACTCACTGAGGAGCGGGTGTGGTTAGGCTTGTGGGTAAAGCAGAAAGAACAATGGTCGGAAGATCCGCATATTCTGCGT
The DNA here is from genome assembly GCA_041676785.1 of Acidithiobacillus sp. Taxonomy (GTDB): domain Bacteria; phylum Pseudomonadota; class Gammaproteobacteria; order Acidithiobacillales; family Acidithiobacillaceae; genus Acidithiobacillus. The sequence goes on from JBAYRF010000005.1 coordinate 116,221, forward strand.
GAGCTGGGGTATGACGACGGATTTTAGTGATCGAGCTTGGCTGCTCCATCGTTACCCCTATGGGGATTCTAGCTTAATTGTGGAACTGTTTACGCAGCAATACGGACGTTTAGGGCTTCTGGCCAAAGGTGCACGCCGCCCGCGTTCAACTTTGGCGTATCTTGAAGCAGGGCGACCCATTTGGGTGCGTTGGCAAGGGCAGGGCGAGTTGCCGTTGTTGGTTCAGGCCGAAGAGCTCGGTGCGGCGCAACCGCTGAATCCCTTGCAAAACCTCAGTCTTTTTTATGTAAATGAGTTGTTGTTGAAGCTGACGCAGCGCGGCGATCCTTTTCCGGATTTTTTTGCTGTGTACGAATCTACGGTGATGGCTTTACATTCCGATCGAGGCGCTACATGGTATTTGCGGCGCTTCGAGCGCCGTCTTTTGGAGAATCTGGGCTGGGCACCCGATCTCAGCCAGTGTGTAGAATGTGGTCGTCCTGTTCAAAACGAGGGTGCTGAGCTTTGGTTTTATGAGGTAGAAAGAGGGGTGCATTGTCCAGCGCACCCTGTAGATTGTGCCAGATTACCCGTAGGAGAAGGACTATTATTCTGGATGTCTGGTTCGATGGCTTCAGTGCCACCGGTTTCCGGTCAGAATAAGCTGCTGCGTCGTTGTCTGGAGGAAGAAATTCAGATTCATCTTGGTTCTCGTGCACTGGAGAGCCGACGCCTTCTTGCGGCATACTTACACAGATCTCAGCGGGTAATGTCACCTAACCAAAAGGAACAACGGTAATGATTGCTTTGGGTGTGAATATTGATCATGTGGCAACGCTTCGCCAGGCGCGGGGTACCCGCTATCCTGATCCTATTGAAGCGGCATTTGTGGCGGAAAGGGCTGGAGCCGATGCGATCACTGCACACTTGCGCGAAGATCGTCGCCATATTCAGGAGCGTGATATTGAAATTCTCACCCAGACCTTAGGTACACGACTGAATCTGGAAATGGCTTTGGATGAGGGCGTACTGCAGATTGCCGAACGGCTGTCACCGAGTGATTGTTGCCTAGTGCCTGAGCGTCGTGCAGAGTTGACGACAGAGGGTGGTTTGGATGTGGCAGGGCAATTACCGCGCATTCGCGAAGCTTGCCAGCGACTAGCGGCAGCAAAGGTGCGGGTGTCTCTGTTTGTGGACCCGGACCCTTTTCAATTAGAGGCGGCTGCTGAAACGAGTGCGCCCGTCGTAGAATTACATACAGGCCGTTATGCCAATGCAACGCATGCCGAATCTCGGGCAGAGGAATTGAATCTGATTACCAGCGCCGTGCTTTTTGCCGAAAGTTTGGGGCTGCAAGTCAATGCCGGACATGGTCTGGATTATCACAACGTTCAGGCCATTGCAGCTATCCCTGGAATACGCGAGCTGAATATAGGTCATGCCATCATTTCGCATGCCGTTTTTACGGGACTAGATGCGGCTGTTCGCACCATGAAGCAACTGATGCTTGAGGCGCGTGCATGATTGTGGGTATGGGCACGGATATCGTGGCGGTTGAGCGTATCGCGCGTCTCTATATGCGTTTTGGTGAGCGCTTGCTGGAACGTTTGCTCGGCCCACTGGAGCTCGCGGAGTTACCACGAGAGGCGGGACAGGCGGCGGCGTTTTTGGCGCGTCGCTTTGCTGCCAAAGAAGCGGCTTTTAAGGCGCTCGGGAGTGGATTAGGCGCCGGAATGCGCTGGGCGGACGTTCAGGTTGGGCATGATACTGTCGGGCGTCCGCAATTGGTCATGTCAGGTCGGGCAGGACAGTTGCTGGAACAATGGGGAACGGATATCTGCACCTGGCTCTCTATCAGCGATGAACGCCGATATGCCACAGCGGTAGTGATACTGGAGCGAGGGTCCAAACTATGAATGTCACAGTCGTGGGTACGGGCTATGTGGGACTGGTGACCGGTGCTTGTCTAGCGCAGGTGGGTAACCAAGTGCTCTGCGTAGATATTGATCCCGATAAAGTGGCACGTTTGCGCAAGGGAGAAGTGCCCATCCATGAACCCGATCTCCCTGCTATTGTTCAGGAAGGTGTTCATCATGGACGCTTGCGCTTTACCACCGCTATCGACGAAGGTGTCGCGCATGGCGACTTTATTTTTATTGCCGTAGGCACGCCCCCAGAAGAAGATGGCTCGGCAGACCTGCGCCATGTTTTGACGGTTGCGGAGGAGATCGGCAAACATCTGCAACGCCCCGCCATTATTATCAACAAATCGACGGTGCCCGTGGGTACAGCGCAGATGGTGCGAGAACACATCGCCAAGGCACTCGCGCATCGGGATGTAAATATTGCTTTTGAGGTGGTTTCCAATCCGGAGTTTCTGAAAGAAGGCGCGGCGGTCGCCGATTTCATGAAGCCCGACCGTATCGTGGTAGGCACGCGAGACGGGGTTACGGCGGATCGGATGCGTGCGCTTTATGCGCCTTTCAACCGCAATCATGACCGCTTGATTGTGATGGATCCGCCCTCTGCCGAACTCACTAAGTATGCGGCTAATGTCATGTTAGCGACGAAGATTTCGCTCATGAATGAACTGGCAGGTTTGGCCGAATGTTTGGGTGCGGATATTGAACAGGTTCGGCGTGGCATTGGCGCAGATCCGCGCATCGGCTATGCGTTTATTTATCCGGGTTGCGGTTACGGAGGCTCGTGTTTTCCTAAAGACGTCCGGGCCTTGGAATATAGTGCCCGACAACATGGTTTTGCGGCGCCATTGCTGACCGCTGTCGAAACCGTGAATAACCGTCAGAAACGGATTCTGGAAAAAAAGCTGGTGGCTGCACTTGGTGAGAATTTGCAGGACAAAACCATCGCTATTTGGGGATTAGCTTTCAAGCCCAACACCGATGATATGCGCGAAGCCCCCAGCCGAGTGTTGATGGAAGCTGTCTGGCGGCGAAATGGGCGTATACAGGCTTATGATCCGGTGGCTATGGATGCGGTGCAAAGTCTTTACGATCATGAGCAGGCATTACTACTGTGCCCAGATCCCTACGCAGCTTGCGAGGGCGCTGATGCTTTGGTGATTTGTACGGAATGGCAGGAGTTTCGCAGCCCTGATTTCGCACGTTTACGAGGACTATTAAACCAGGCATTGATCATTGACGGCCGCAATATCTATGATCCTACTACCTTAAGTGCAGAAGGCTTTGCTTATTATGCGATTGGACGTTCCTGATATGGATTTTGATTTAGAAAATCTTGCGCAGGCTCGGGTGGCGATTATTGGCGATGTCATGTTGGATCGTTACTGGTTTGGCAAGGTCGAGCGCATTTCTCCAGAGGCACCAGTACCGGTCGTGCAGATTCGTCGCGAAGAAGAACGTCCGGGTGGCGCTGCCAATGTGGCCCTGAATGTGGTGGCTTTGGGCGCGGAGGCGCAGTTGCTGGCTCCAGTGGGTGCGGATTCCGCCGGTAACCTGTTGGAAACATTGTTGAATGAGGCTGGGGTGCAGACACGGCTGATTCCGGATGCTGTTTGTCCGACTACCGTTAAATTACGCGTCATTGGTCATCAGCAACAACTGTTACGCATGGATTTTGAAGCACAGCCGAGTTCCGCCCATTGCGAAGCGATGCGTACTCAAGCCCCGGTATTGCTGGCTAGCGCGCAAGCGTTGCTGCTTTCGGATTATGGCAAAGGTGCGTTACGGGAAGTGGAATCCCTGATCGCTGCGGGACGCTCCGCCAATCTGCCGGTATTGATTGATCCTAAAGGCCGCGATTATCGGCCATATCAGGGAGCAACGCTTATCACCCCCAACCTGAGCGAGTTTCAGGCGGTCGCAGGTACTTGGAGTGACCAAAAGACTTTCCATCAACTCGGTCGGGAATGGCGGCAAAAGCTGCAGCTTGAGGCCCTGTTGGTTACCCAAGGCGAAGAAGGGATGACCTTGTTTACGGAAAATGCTATCCATCATCATCCTGCTCAGGCCCGCGAGGTGTTTGATGTGACGGGTGCTGGCGATACGGTGATCGCCACGCTGGCCACCGCACTTGCAGCAGGGTGGCCTATGGATCGTGCGGTTGAACTCGCCAATCGAGCGGCTGGTATTGTGGTGGGTAAGCTGGGTGCTGCCGTCGTGACTACCCAAGAGCTGCGTGTGGCAGGCGAGCAGGGAGCGTGACCGCAGCGATGTCACCGGAGCGGCTTCCGCGTCTTCCGGTTCCTAAATTATTGCAGCGCCGTATTGGTCGAGGTGTTGCTGATTTTCGGATGATTCAGCCGGGTGACCGGATTCTGCTCGGCTTGTCCGGAGGTAAAGATTCACTGACCTTATTGCACATGTTGCGCGCCATGCAGCGTCAGTTTCCCGTACCTTTTACCTTAGGCGTCGCGACCGTAGATCCGATGAGCCCGGATTATGATCCACAGCCTCTTGTTCCTTACCTCAAGGAACTAGGCGTACCCTATTTTCTGGAGCGTCAAAACATCTATGAACGCGCCAAAACCCATCTGCTGCGCCCTTCATACTGTAGTTTCTGCGCGCGAATGCGGCGAGGGATACTGTATCGTTGCGCGCGACGCGAAGGCTACAACGTCCTCGCCTTGGGACAGCATCTGGATGACTTTGCTGAAAGTTTTTTTATGTCCATGTTTTATAATGGCGAACTGCGCACGATGAAAGCGCATTATCGGGTTCGTGAAGGAGATCTGCGGGTAATTCGACCGTTGGTATATTGTCGAGAGCGGCAATTGCGCGAATTTGCGGAGGAGCAGCGTTTGCCCGTCATTCACGAAAATTGCCCCGCCTGCTTTGGTAAGCCCACGGAGCGCCAGCACATGAAGGAACTCCTGGCGAATCAAGAAACGTATGATCCCCGTCTTTTCAAACAACTTCAGCGCGCCTTGACGCCGTTGATGGGACAGGGCTTGGATACACTCGAATTTGAGGAAGCGCATGACTGATTTTTCACAAAGTTTTTATTGGGAAACCCTGCCATTGCGGGGCGCACGTTGCCGTCTGGATGCGGTCTATGCGCGTGTACTGCGGGATTTTACCGGACCATCAGATATGGCCAAATTACTGGGCGAGGTGCTGTCTGGACTCGCACTGCTGGCAACCACCCAAAAAAACTATGAGCGCTTGATTATGCAGGCTCAAAGTAAAGGACCATTGAAATTGTTGGTGGCAGAAATGACGGCAGCCGGTGGGATGCGCGCCTACGGCAATTGGGAAAACGATGTATCAGTCGATTTATCACAACTCCCCAACGCGTTGTTGGCTATTACCATAGACATGGGTATAGATCGGGATCGTTATCAAGGTTTGGTTGAATTGCGGGATACCCTCACGAATTCACTGAATGCCTATTTTACCGAGTCTGTACAATCACCGGCTTATTTCCGACTAGTGGCTGATCCTGAACTTCTACAGGCAGGCGGCTATTTTCTGCAAAAGCTACCGGGTGTGTTAAGTCCAGAAGACTGGCAGATAGCGACGCAGTTTATCGCCATCGGCTCGGATCAATCCTTGCTGCAGGCTTATCCAGAGCAATTTTTGCCGGAGATTTTTCCAGAATCGGCGGTGCGCTTGCTCGCAGAGCGTAGCTTGTATTTTTCTTGCTCCTGCTCACAAGAGAAGGTGGAACGCATGCTCATATCGCTTGGACAGGAAGAAGCAGAAGCGACCCTCGCCTCGGAAGGGTCTATTTTGGTGACTTGCGAGTACTGCCAAGAAAAATATCGTTTTACTGAGGAGCAGGTGGCGTTGCTTTTTGCACCGGAACAACCGTTGCACTAACTCGCGCCAAAGACGATTCTGCGCTATCATTCCAGCAATGCTTGAGTAGATTTCTAAAGCAACTTGTGTGCTGAACGAATGTCTAACTGAGCGTAAAGGGGGCGACCGGCTTCGACGCAGGTCGCGAAGCCTTCGGTGCATGCAGAGCTGCGGTTTGCTCTTTAAACTGGTCGCAGATTCATAATTGCCAACGACAGCAATTACGCCCTCGCTGCTTAAGCAGTGAGCCCTCTGCCCGGATTTGTCTGTGGATCCGGAGTCGAAAGACGCGCGGAGGGTCATAAAACACGGAATCGGGTGCATTCTAGTCTGTGGGATGTGCGCTAAACTAAAGCAGAATCGCCGTAGCATCATCCTGTTTGTCGGAGGGTGGCGCGGTTAAAGCCAATAGACAAACTACGCATGTAGATCCGGTGGTCTAGGTACTGCGGACGCGGGTTCAATTC
>JBAYRF010000006.1:0-110445 GCA_041676785.1 Acidithiobacillus sp.
ACTGCAGGGCCGTGACGCCCGCATGCAGATTGTCCTGAATGCTTTTGAGCGCGACATTCACCACGGTCAGGTCGAGTTGGATCATGAATAGCCCGAAACAGACTGCGATCAGCGTGAGGGTCGAGTGAGTATGGCGGTCAGTCATGTGGGCAATCATCCTCTCCGTTGGTTTTAGGCGCGAAGCACATGAAAGCCTCCTGCAAATAGAGATATATATTTGTACAGTAACAGGGCGGTGTCAGTTCTTCAACCGTTGCGCTTCAAGGAGGTACCCTCAGGTGGCTACCGGTGCCAGGAATGGTCCCACGCCTTGATGTACTTCGACAAACATGCCAAGAAAATCGCTCTCAGCCAGTCTCGGGCTGAACCGTCGCCACGCTCCTTGACGGCCAACCCAATGATTTTGGTGTATGATGCTAGATGTCTGATGACTGACAAGGTGAACAACCTATGCGCATCACACTGGCGATTGATGATGACGTACTGGCGGCGGCGAAAGGGCTAGCAGATCGACAGCATAAGCCTGTAGGTGCCGTTGTTTCAGCACTTTTGCGGCAAGCTCTGCAACCACAAAATACCTCTGGTGGTCATTCACGTAATGGGATTCCCTTGCTGCCGGTGCGCCCGGATGCACTCCCAGCGACTCTGGAAATAGTGAATCAGTTGCGCGACGAATTGCTTTAATGACTTTTTTTGTGTCGGCAGCATTTAGTATGGTGTACCGTCTTTATGGAAGAACTGCCACCTACCATCTACTAAAGATGCTTGGAGATCGACATCGGGATAGATTACCTCGTCTCCCGACGTCCTATCACCAATTTCGAGGTAAACGACCACCTCGGCAGTTTCATTGACCAAGTTGTGGGCGTTGCCAGTACCCGCCTTGATGCCCGCACACCAGCCCGGAGAAAGCTGGATTGGACCTTCATCGGTTTGCAAGGTCGGGCATCCTTGCAAGATATAATAGATGGAGCGTGGAGTAAGGCGCTATGTTATGCATTTTTGACCTCGATGAACCACTTTGGCTGCATTGCTTCGAAATCCTGGCGAATGTTGGAAGGCAGATAGCTTGCTGAATCTAGAACGAATGGTTGACCCTCCATGCGCTTAAACACAACCCAGTGCCAAAAAGGTCTATCTTCTTCCTGATGATGCTTGATAGACAATAGCGCAAGATCCGGTAATGTGTCCCAAGATTCAAACGGAATCTCCTCGTTGGAGGTTTCAACGCCTGCGCTGGATAACATGCGTCGGACATATTCAGTATCCGACCACAGCGAGCTATCTGACGCATGGATGCCCATAGTGTCAGCTATGGCCTTCATCTCTGCATACGTCCTGCCAAGAATGTTGGCTACAGATGCAATGCCGCATCCCGTTGTTTCTTCCTGTATTACTGACTCAAGCACGGATAACTCCTGAATGCATAATGTAAAGTTGAGGCGTGTGCCGCTTTTGGCGCATCCCTGTTAGAACTCTGCATGGATTGTCCCAGGCATGAGTTTTGCAACTGCGACCTCAGTTTGATTGCTTGATTGACTCAATTTCTCAACCACGCTCTGCTGGTCTTCAAGCGGGCGGTTTTGGCTGAGTTTGAACTTGCCTTGAATGTCCGTGACTTCGATTTCAAGGCCCACAATCATATTGAGAAGTTTTGCGCGTTGTTCACCCGCAAGGTTTGGTTTCCACAGGCTTGGCATGTGAGATTCATAAATATGGGTTAGCCGTTCAACCAAGGCTTCAAGCTCGGACTCGCTTTCGATGAGTCGGGGTTTACCGCGCAGGTGAACCACTGCGTAATTCCATGTTGGGACGCTAGACGACGAATACCACGAAGGGGAAACATAAGCATGTGGACCTTGAAAGACAACCAGAACTTCACTGCACGATGAAAAGTGCTGCCATTGCGGGTTTGCCCGCGCCATGTGGCAGAGCAACTTGCCTTTGGAACCTGCGGCGTGGTCAAAGATGAAGGGTAAGTGACTGACAAAAGGCACACCATCAGGAGCCGTGACCAGCATTCCAAAGGAGTTGCCCTCGATGAGTGCCAATACATGCTCTGAACGTGTTTCTTTGAAATACTCGGGGACGTACATGTCGGTTCCTGAGTTCTAACGTAGATGTGACCGGCGCTGCGCGGCTTTATCGCGTAGCGCCCAGCGACCAAAGGGAGCGGCTTTGACCGGAATGTTAGGTGGTCGTGTCGCAAAGCGATGTTTCCAAGAAGTTGTTAGGAGGGCTTTCACTTTGCTGGCGCGGAAAGTGTGAGTGTCATTCATGGTAAGTACCTAACGCAAATTCGCCTGCGCTTTTAGTGCAGTGTAACAATCCAGTGTGCCGTGTAACATTTCTTTCTCCTCCTCAGTCACAAGCAGTTCCACCTACCGATACTACTTGTCACTTGGCAAAACAGGAAGATCCACTTCTGCTGCATCGGAGTCATTAGGATTTAATGATCTTACAAAAACCTAAATAAACAGTATTGGCTCTAAACCCTAATTCCTCATATACGGGTACGCCGCTCAGTTACCGGTTACGTAGCCCGAGGCATCCGGGCTGAGGTTGGTGCCTTCAGGCGGCGTGTAGAGCCTGCCAGAGGCGGTCATGTCCGCGCAGATTTCGGACTCTAAGTGAATTTATTTATTTATGTTCAATCAATTAACTTTTCAAGAAACGCCGCTGGCGTCAAAATGGGTATCCCTTGCCAGGGATGCAGAACGAGCAAATCCCCATCGCTGGAGATGAGAACGTCCGCCCGGCAAGACAACGCCAGAGAGAGGAATTTCGTATCCTTGTCATCCCGGCATATGCCTGTCGAAGCCTGCTCGCTGGAGACGTGAATCTCCCACATACTGACGTGGCCGGATACCAAGGTGAGAAAATCCAGCCGGTCTTGTACCGGAATAAATCGGTCGAATTTCGGCCTCTGTAGCACTTCCTGCAATTCCTGCAAGGTGGCTTCAGTGACACAGAGCTCACCTATCCGGACCGCGGTCAGGAAAGCGCGTCGCGGTACGGAATCCGGATGTAACATCGCCCCCACCAAGGTGCTGGTATCTATGACAATCCGTTGCGGCCGACTCAACGGGATTCTTTCACCAGGCGCACCACATCCTCATCCGTCAGCTCCCGCGCAGCCGGTGTAAGATGGGCATCGGCTCTGGCGAAGTGTGCCTCGAATTCCGCCACCGCTTCGCTGCGGCGGCGCCGAGCAGCCTGCAAATCCTGGAGGTCCTGCATGTCCTGCGGGGACACCATAAACGCCGTTGCACGCCCGTGCCGGGTGATGACCACCGGCTCACGCTGCACGGTATCCAGCAACTGTCCAAACTTGTTCTGGGCTTCAACTGAAGTCACCGTAATCATGATTATGCTCCTATACAAACATCCATTCTGGCTATTATAGCTAGAATGGGGATTTGTGGCCATGTTCTCTTCATTCCTAAACGCCGACTGACCCCGCCCAGATGGCCCGCTGGGAAGATGCTCTATCGTCCGTTTCAGAAGGGCGATGCCTTTTTCAAGTGCGAGGGCTGCCAGTCCTGCTGGTGGTCGGACAAGCAGAATGCCAAGAAGCTTCGGAACGAAGTGGGGTGAGAAAAAACCATGTTTTTGCACGGGCGTCACATCCCCGTGGAACAGGCACTCGCCACACTGGATCGACACGTTCGGCACGGATTTCCGAAGACCTTTTATTTTCCTCTCGACGTTTAGTCTGCAGCCTGATGGAACCTTGGGAACAACTTTTTGATAAGAGCATGGCAGCCTTGGATGCCTTGCTTCCGGCGCTTCGTTTCTAGGTTTTATGACGGCCCGGGTGATCTTGAGCGTCGGATTGCCGCGCTCGCTTCGGGAAACCGCCTTGTTGTGCGAATTTGTGAAGGAGCTATGACGATGGAAAAAGCATTATTCGATGACCTCGTGCAAAGTCTTGAACGAAGCTAAAGCGATTGCTCGTGAGGAAGTACCAGCATCGCGCCGGATGGTACGCTAAACTGAACAGGAGATTGACGATATCCTCTATCCCGAAAGAGCCGCAGGGTGATAAAAACAGACCCAGCTCCTGTAAAAATTACCAGAAGGAAAAAGGCGTCATCTTAGGAAGAACCTCATCCATTTTAAGAACAGATGTGGCAACATGAGCCTAACTACTTGAAAATATGGGGTGGCTGACGGGGCTCGAACCCGCGACAACCGGAATCACAATCCGGGACTCTACCGACTGAGCTACAGCCACCATAGTAAAGAGCGCAAAGGATACAATGACCGGGACTAAGCTGCAAGGCGTCGGCAGCAGATTAGTCCATGAACAGTGAGCTGACGGAATCCTCTTCGGCGATGCGGCGGATGGTTTCGGCCATGAGTTCGGCTACCGAGAGCACGCGAATTTTACTGCTGATTTGCGCATCTTGATGCAAGGGGATGGTGTCAGTGACGACTAATTCGTCAAGTTCTGAACCTTCAATGCGCTCCATGGCAGGCCCCGAAAGCACCGGATGGGTGCAGTATGCGCAGACCTTGATGGCCCCTTGCATTTTGAGGGCGTGGGCCGCTTCACAGAGCGTGTTGGCGGTGTCTACCATGTCGTCGACGAGGACGCAGGTTCGACCTTCCACATCGCCGATGATGTTCATAACGACCGACTCATTAGGACGCGGGCGGCGCTTGTCGATGATGGCCAGATCCACCTCAAGGCGTTTGGCGATGGCACGGGCGCGGACAACGCCGCCTACATCGGGCGAAACGACGATCAACTCGGGATAACTTTGCCGCCAGATATCGCCGAGCAGAATCGGTGAGGCGTAAATATTGTCTACGGGAACATCGAAAAATCCCTGAATCTGGTCCGCATGAAGATCCATGGTCAGAACCCGGTTGGCCCCGGCGCTGGTAATGAGGTCGGCTACCAGTTTGGCGGTAATGGCCGTGCGAGAACGGGATTTGCGATCTTGGCGGGCGTAGCCGAAATAAGGCATGGCAGCAGTGATGCGATTGGCTGAGGCACGTTTCAGTGCATCAATCATGGTCAGCAATTCCATGAGGTGATCATTCGTGGGTGCGCAGGTAGGTTGAAGGACAAATACATCACGACCACGGACATTTTCGAGAATTTCTACGAAGACCTCTCCGTCACTGAAGGAACTGACTTCGGCGCGTCCAAGGGGAATTTGCAGGAAGCGGGCGACTTGCGCCGCAAGAACAGGATTGGCGTTCCCGCTGAACACCATAAGATTGCCGTGGGCCATGCGATGTCATTCTCTCTTAGCAGGTGGCAAAACAGTCCGAGGACAATTTGGCTGGGGCGCCAGGGATCGAACCTGGGAATGCCGGAATCAAAATCCGGTGCCTTACCGCTTGGCTACGCCCCAATAAAGTCATTACTCGACAGCGTCATACAGAGGATGTTGATTCACCCCCCGCACTGCCCAAGCTCTCCAAACCGGAGGGACCTGGGCGGCGACGCTTTGGGCGGTGTGGTTATCCTCCGCTACCCCAAAAACACAAGCACCGCTACCCGTTAAACGAACAGCCTGCAAACCGTGGTCTTTTAACCATTGCATGGCCAATTCGACTGCTGGGTAGCGAGCGCTTACGGTGCTTTCTAGGGTGTTTCCAAATGCCCCGCCGAGAAACGCGCCTATTGTGCTGGGCACATGCTGTCGTGTCAATTCTGGCGCGGTAAAAATCTCTTGGGTGCTGACCGCCACGCCAGGATGTAAGAGCACATAATTCAATTCTGGAATTTGGTCGAGTGCGGTCAGTTTTTCGCCAATGCCTTCTGCCCAGGCGCTGCGGCCAAATAAGAAAATGGGCACGTCCGCACCCAGTTTGGCGCCGAGCTCCATAAGCTCCATCCGGCTGAGTCGGGTACGCCAAAGTCGGTTGAGGACGAGCAGGGTGCTGGCGGCATCCGATGATCCGCCGCCGATGCCCCCGCCCATGGGCAGTATTTTATCGATGTGAATGTGAACGCCTTCCCGAATATCGGTTACCTCGGCGAGTAGGCGGGCGGCACGGATGCTGAGATCCTCCTCTGTGGCTACGCCCGCTGCGCCTCCGCTGCGAGAAAACTGACCGGCAGGCCGGGAGCTGAACTGGAGTTGATCGGCGAGATCAATAAACTGGAAAACGGTTTGTAGCTCGTGATAACCATCGGTGCGTCGTCCAATCACTCGCAGCATAAGATTCAGTTTGGCGGGAGCGGGATAATTCTGCGTCATGGTTTTTGCGGATTACCCATATGCCATTGGGTGATGGCCATGCGCAAGGTGATACCGTCAGGACCCTTGGCCTGCAAAAGTTTGGGCATGGTGAGTCCACCGACAGGCGCGTATTGGAGATAATGTATTTGCCAAGGGCCGCTAACCATGATTTTCGGTAGTCCGGCGGCGTTTTCCTGCACCGTGCTGTGCTTGCCGTGCAGTGCCAGCATCCAGTCGGGCAATTCTTTGGCCGGTAGGTCGACATGCAGAACAGAGTTGAGCAGAGTGGCGAGACTGGCGGCCTGCCGGTGTTCACCGGTGATGGTGGCGAGTTTTGCACCCTGCGCATCCACGCTGATGCGCGCCACGGTCCGTCCGAGGGGGTCATAAATGGAGAGCGTTTGCAGTTGGGGAGATTGCTTCCAGCGAAAGCCGAAATTTTCGCTACTCCGTGGCGTGGTGAGCGCTGCCTCACCACTGGCCCGCCAGTATTTTAGGCTGGCGATGACCTGATTGCGCTCAATGACTGTTAGGGCATGGGGCGCTGCTGGAGGCAATGCGGGTGTCGTGGCGCAAGCGGATAGCAGCAGACCCAAGGCGAGCCCGAATAGTATCCGTAATCCATGTAGGACTGAAATATAATGCTTTGCTTTATTGAAGTATTTTATCATTTTCGGTCTTTGAGTACTTGCTTGAGCGCAGGATCTTTGGGATTTTGGTCAAGGGCTTGCTGCCAAATGTGTTGCGCTTCTTGGTGTTTACCGAGCGCCCAGAGCACACGCCCTAAATGTAGGCTGAGTTCAGGGTCATGAGGGAGCGCGTCATGCGCTTTTTGCAGATACCCCAGCGCTTTTTGATTGTCTCCTAGGCGGTGATACAGCCAGCCCATACTGTCTAGAATTTCCGGATTTTCGGGTTCCAGACGGTGGGCTTTTTCCAGCAGGGTTTGCGCTTCGCTCAGATTTTGCTTTCTTTCAACCAGGCTGTAACCGAGAAAATTATACGCTTGGGCATTATCGGGCGCGAGACGGATGACGTTGCGCATGGCCTTGTCCATAGCGGGGTAATTTTTGAGTTGTTCGTAGATGGCACCTTGGGCATACCAGAGTTCAGCATTTTCAGGCATACGTTGTAGCGCTTGCTGAATAATCTGCAAGGCTTGCTGCAGCTGTTGATCATTTTGCAAGAGATCCGCTTGTAGCAACGGTATTTGCGCTTCCTGCGGATGGGCGGTGGCCAAGCTATTCAGTCGATCCATGGCTTTGTGATGCTGCCCCATTTGGTACTCAATCCGCGCGCTGCGCAGCTCTACTTCGGGATAAAGGGGGCCGGAGTGAATGCGCTGATACCATTGCAAGGCTTCTGACCAGCGGTTTTGCGCCTCATAAAGTCGTCCTAAATAGTAAATGGGCGCAGGGGATTGGGGTGCCAAATCGCGGGCGCGCTGGAGGTTGGCTTTGGCACCCTGCCAATCGTTGCGTTCAAGATCTATCAGGCCCAGAGAAAGCGCGATCTCCGGATCGTCGGGATGTTGGCGGGACATTTCCTGATAAAGGCGATAGGCCTGAGTGATGCCCCCCATTTTCAGGTACAGCGCGGCTAGATACTGGCGCGCCCGAATGGCTTCGGGATGCGCCGCTGTAAAGGTTTGTATACTTTGCAAGGCAGTGGTGGGGCCTTGCGTCATCTGCAGTGCTTCAGCCAGATGGATGGCGGCTTCCTGCCAGTCGGGACGCAGAGCAAGAGCCTTCTCTAACCAGGGGATTGCGTGGTCTGGTCTTCTTTCGACTAGATCAATGCGACCCAAAGCATAATAGGCGCTAGCGGATTTGGGATCTTTGGCGGTCAGCGCTGCGAGTAAACGCCGCGCTTCGCCGCTTTGTCCGTGCGCTACCAATAATTCGGCGAGCTGTAACGTCACTTTAGGGTCGTCAGGAAAACGGGCCAGAGTGGCCTGCAATAAATCAATGGCTTGCTGATCCTTGCCTGTGGTCAGCAAGAGCGCTGCCGTGAATTGGTCAGCCTTGGCGCTGTCTGGAGCAGCTTCCCGCCAGTGTTTTGAGAGTTGCAGCGCGTCGGCAAAATCACCAAATTGCGCAGTAACCTGAGTGGCGCGCCCCAGAACATTGGCTGCGGGCGCAAGCTTGGCTGCTTCTGCCCAAGCGGGAATGGCCAGTTGTGCGTTGCGCTGCGCAGTGGCGAACTCTGCTACGAGAAGGTAGTAGAGTTGTTCACCAGTCATTCCGGTGGGGGGGGTGGCAGCATCCGCACTAGCGGCAACGAGAGCCATCAGAACTCCCGCCGCGATGTTGCCAAACCTGCTCCTCATTTGCGTTTTATCCTAAAGATTGTAAAACCAGCGGGCACAATAACCGCTGCTGCTTCGGCTTGCAATCCTGTTTCGTGTCGGCGACAATCCAGCCCCCTAATCGTCGCTCTGCAGGGACGGTCGCTGCCATTTTTTGTTTTGGTCTGAGTCATCATACTGCACCTATTGCGGTCCGTGAAAAGGTTGCCTTTTCGCCGGAGGATCTTGCTATGGCGCATCGCGACCTTCTGGATCAGGGGCTTGCCAAGGAAGCGTTGATCGTATCGACCTGTAATCGCACAGAAATTTACGTTCAGGGCGGACAAGGTCTGAATCGTCAGGCCCTGCAAAATTGGCTCTGCGCTTTTCATCAGGTGGACCCCCGCTCCTTGGATGGACACATTTACCACGCCAGTGATGCGGAAGCCGTGCGTCACCTGTTCCGGGTGGCCTGTGGTCTGGACTCCATGATTATTGGTGAACCGCAAATTTTAGGACAGGTGAAAGACGCTTATCAGGCAGCCGCTGATAGCGGAGCGGCAGGCCCGGTACTCAATCGACTGTTGCATTGGGCATTTCGGGTCGCGAAGCGCGTGCGTTCCGAAACCGCTATTGGTTCGGCGCCGGTAAGTGTTGCTTACGCGGCGGTCAGTCTGGCGAAACAGTTACTCGGTGGGCTAGAAGGAAAATCCGTCCTGCTGATCGGCGCTGGAGATACGATTGAACTGGTCGCAACCCACTTGCGTGAGCATGGAATTCGTAGTTTTGCGGTGGCTAACCGCAGTGTCGAACGTGGACAGCAATTAGCCGATAAATTTACGGGTAACGCGCACAGCCTCGATATGATTCCGCGATTGCTCCACGACGCCGACATGGTGGTCAGTTGTACGGCCAGTACCCAGCCCATTGTGACTCGCGAAGCGGTTTCGGCGGTGATGGCACAGCGCGATCGTGGGGATTTGATGCTGGTAGATCTGGCGGTGCCCAGAGATATCGCGCCGGATGTGGAAAGTATCGAGCAGTGTTTTTTGTATACCCTAGATGATCTCAACGACATTGCCCAGGCGGGTATGCGGGCACGGCGGGAAGCTGCGGCTGCCGCAGAGCTGATTATCGCAGAGGAAGTGGGACAATTTCAGCAGTGGCGGGAAAGTTTGGATGTCGTCCCGGCAATCCGACGTTTGCGGGATCATGTGGAGATGCGGCGTCAGGAAGAAGTGCGACGCTTCGCGCATTATCTGGATCAAGGTCAGGACCCCCATGCGGTCCTCGACGCTTTTTCCAAGGCGCTGATGAATAAGATGTTGCATGATCCGATTGCTACCCTCCGTCAACCCTGTCAGGAGGCGACCAATGAGAGTCTGGTTGCGGCACTCGATATTTTGTTTCATCTCAGTGACGCCGAAGGATGAGTCTCAGTCCGCGCTTGCAGGGCCAGCTTGAGCAATTGGCATTTCGTTTTGATGAACTCAGTCAGATGCTGGCCAGTCCTGGCGTAGCCAGCGACGCCCAGCGTTTCCAAAACCTTTCCAAGGAACTGGGAGAAATCAGCCCGATTCTGGATTTGTTGCGTCGCCATGAGCAGCGACAACGCGAACACGATGAAGCCGAAAAAATGCTCCTCGAAGAGCGCGACCCAGAATTGCGGGCGATGGCTAGCGAAGAAATGGCCGCAACTGCCGCAGATTTGGCGGCGTTGGAAGAATCGCTGCGCTTGCGCTTGTTACCCAAAGATCCCAATGATGATCGCAACGTATTCGTGGAAGTGCGCGCGGGTACTGGCGGCGAAGAAGCGGCTCTGTTTGCTGGAGACTTGGTACGCATGTATAGCCGTTATGCGGAGGGTAGAGGTTTTTCCGTGGAGTTGTTGTCGGCATCGGAGTCCGAGCGCGGCGGCTACAAAGAGGCGATACTGGAAATCAGCGGACGAGGTGCTTACTCCCGGCTCAAGTTTGAATCGGGTGGGCATCGTGTCCAGCGGGTGCCTGAAACGGAAGCTCAGGGCCGCATCCATACTTCGGCTTGCACGGTTGCCGTGCTCCCGGAAGTCGATACGGTCAGTGAATTCATCATCAATCCGGCCGATTTGCGGATTGATACTTTCCGGGCCAGCGGCGCGGGTGGACAGCATATTAACAAGACCGACTCGGCTATCCGTATCACGCATATTCCTTCAGGAATGGTCGTGGCCTGTCAGGAAGATCGTTCACAGCATAAAAATCGCGCGCGTGCGATGGCTCTGCTACAAGCACGCCTGCTGGAACAAGAGCAGGAAAAGCAGCAGAGCAGCGCCGCCCAAACCCGGCGATTGTTAATCGGTTCCGGAGATCGTTCGGAGCGCATCCGTACCTATAACTTTCCGCAAGGACGGCTTACGGATCATCGCATCAATCTGACGCTTTATCGCCTTGAAGCGATATTGGCCGGTGATCTGGATGCGGTGATTGAGCCTTTGATTAAAGAATATCAAGCAGATTTGCTGCAAAATCTTGGTGATGAATTCTGAGGTGATTCCGGGCTTCCCAAATGACGCGCATCTGCGCATCTGGCAACGCTATCTGCGCGAACAATTGCGAGCAATCAGCGACCAGCCAGAGCAGGAAGCTCGCTGGCTCATCGCGGCCACTCTTAATCTGGACCCGGCGGCGCAACTGTGCGCTCAGGAACGCGCGGTATCTGCGACCGATGCGCAGCAGTTACAGCAACTACTGGCGCAGCGTCTGGATGGCCTTCCGCTGGCGTACTGTTTGCGGGAGTGGTCCTTTTATGGCCACGATCTGGAAGTAGATGCTTCGGTATTGATTCCCCGTCCTGACACGGAATTGTTGGTGAGCCTCGCGCTGGATGGCACGGACCCCAACGATGCACTGCAGATATTAGACTTGGGTACGGGCTCTGGGGCTATCGCCCTGACCTTGTCTTTGGCTCGGCCCCGTGCAACGGTGTTTGCCGTGGAGCGCAGTCCCGCCGCATTGCAGTTAGCCCGTCGCAACGCCGTCAAGCTTGGGGCAAGCGTACAATGGCGGGAGGGCGACTGGTACGCAGCTCTTGAACAAGGGTTGACTTTTGACCAGATTGTCTCTAACCCGCCCTATCTCGCCAGTCATGATCCTCATCTTCCCGATTTGCGACATGAACCTCAGGAGGCTCTAGTCGCCGGTCCGACGGGCCTAGAATGCCTAGAACGAATTATTACCGATGCATGGCCTCGCTTGCGGCCCGGAGGGCGGATTATGCTGGAGCATGGTGTCGCGCAAGGACCGGCGGTGCGCGCACTATTGCAAAATGCCGGTTTAGGACAGGTTGAAACCCACACGGATATTGCTGGCCGCGAGCGGGTGAGCGGTGCCACGAGAATCTAAATATGCCTGAATTACCAGAAGTCGAAGTCACTCGTCTGGGTATCAGCCCCCATCTCTTGGGCCAGCGTCTGGAGGGGGCTATTGTCCGTGAACCACGCTTACGTTTGCCGGTGAATCCCGACCTCGCGGAACAGATCAGCGGGCAGACCGTTCGACAACTGCGGCGGCGGGGCAAATATCTGCTACTGGATTTGGAACACGGCAGTATTTTGATTCATCTCGGCATGAGTGGGCATTTACGCGTGCTGCCTCGTGATACCGCTTTACGCAAACATGACCATGTCGATTTATTGATTACGGATCAGCTTTGCTTGCGCTTCAATGATCCACGCCGCTTCGGTGCGCTCTGTTGGCTGGAGGATGTGGACCAGCACCCGCTTATTGCCCGTCTCGGGCCAGAACCACTGACTGCAGATTTTTCGGGTGAATATCTTTATGCGCTGAGTCGTCATCGGCAGATTCCGGTGAAAGCTTTTTTGATGGATGCTCATATCGTAGTCGGGGTCGGGAACATTTACGCCAACGAATCCCTTTTTGCAGCGGGTATTGATCCGCGTCGACCCGCCGGACGCGTTGCGCTGACCCGTTATCAACGTTTAGCGCAGACCGTCCGCGAAGTGCTGCAGTCTGCCATCCTCCAAGGCGGGACGACTTTACGGGATTTCAGCCGACCGGATGGCAGAAACGGATATTTTCGACTATCTCTGGCGGTGTATGGACGAGAGGGACAAGCTTGTATCCGTTGTGGCGCAGCATTACACAGTCTGCGTATCGGAGGACGAGCAACAACCTATTGTTCCCATTGCCAGCGCTGAACAATTAGGAGTAAATATGAGCGGAACGCAGTCGATGGTTACATCCCCTATTTTAGAAGGTCTGGCAGCGCTTAATCTCTGGCGTCAACAACTGATTAGCGGTCTGCACGAAATGGCGGCATTAACCGCCGATCTGGGATTGTTACCCAGTGGTACCATGTTGCAGCTTGAAACGCTGGCCTTTGATACCGAGCAAGACAGCTTGCGCATTGCCTTCGTGGGAGAGTTTTCGCGGGGTAAAACCGAGCTGATTAACGCCTTGTTTTTCTCGGATATGGGCAATCGTCTCCTACCCTCCAGCTCGGGTCAAACCACGATGTGTCCGGTGGAAATCCGTGGTGCGCCACAAGGGCGACCGGGATTACAGTTGTTGCCTATCGCCAGTCGCAGTCTGGATGTGAGCATCGAAAAGCTCAAAAAGGCGGGCAGTGCCTGGCGAAGATTTCCGCTGTCATTAGAGGATAAAAAAGATCGCGCCGAATCCCTCGCGCATCTGACCGAGACGGTTTGTGTGGCCGTGGAGGATGCGCGTCGAATTGGATTGTGTCCGCCGCTCAATCGCACGCCCAAAGATCGAGAAAGAACGGTGTGTCCTTCCTGTGGACTCGGCAAGGTGCTGATTCCTCGTTGGCGTCATGCGGTGCTTTATCTCACGCATCCAATGCTCGATGCGGGTTTGACGATATTGGATACTCCCGGCCTCAATGCCATTGGAGCGGAGCCCGAACTGACTTTCAGCATGTTGGCTGATGCCGATGCGATTGTTTTTCTTTTGGGCGCCGATACGGGTGTGACGCAAAGTGATCTGATGATCTGGGACCAATACCTGATCCGCAATGCCCATCAAAAACAGATTGTGCTTCTCAATAAAATAGATACGCTCTGGGATGAGTTGCGGGATTGGCCGGATATTTCGGCAGAAATTGAACAGCAAGTAGAAAAAACGGCCGCCCGCCTGCGTATCAGTCCGGCGCAAGTGATTCCGATTTCCGGGCAGAAGGGTTTAGTGGCGCGTATTCGTAAGGACGCGGAAATGCTCGAACGTAGTGGCATGGCGGCACTGGAGCGCTCCATTGCAGAAGTGCTCCTGCCGGCGCGACATCAAGCCATTCAGGATAAATGCCGTAATATGGTGGAACGTGCTGTTCTCGATCAGAAAACGATATTACGCGATCACCGTCATCGCATCCTTGCACAGATGGAAAGTGTGCGCAGTCTTAAAGATCGTACGGCAGAAAAAATTCCTAAGTTAGTCAAGCAGCACCAAGTAGTGCTGCAGAATTTTGAAGCCGATCGACAGGCCTTCGAGGAGAAAAAAACCTCTTTCCGACAGGCGGTTGAAGAATCTCTATTGATTCCGCTGGCGGCGAATACCTTTGATCTGGTGATTAGTAATGCCAAGGCCGAAATGCTCTCGGCTTGGACCACGGCAGGAATCGTGGAACGTTTTCGGCAATTTTTTAACGAGGCGATTGCGCATTTTGATCGTGCGCTGGAAGGTGCGCAGAAGGTCTCGGCAATGGTGGCTGCAGAATACCAGATTTTGCAGCAGCGCTATCGGCTGCCTGAGCTTCGGGCTGTTCCCTATGCCATGATGCCGCGTCGCGCAGAGTTAATGGCAATGTCGGAAAATTACGAACGCTTCGGTATGATGCTGGAGATTGCGGTCAACACCCAGAGTGCTGTGGTGCGTAAAGCCTTTTTGACCGTGGCCAGCCGTACCCGGGATTTTGTCGTAGAAACCCGTCGTGAAGCAGAAATCTGGGTAGATGAAATTATGGCGGTTATGAACCAGCAACTTCAGGTTTATCATCAGAGCGCGGAAGAAGAACTCGCCGCACTACAAAGCATTGCGACGGCCATGGGGAATATTGATACGCGTGTACAGCAACTTGAGCAAAGTCTGGCAGAAGTCCAGGCGCAAAATGCTCGGCTCGAAAAGTATTCCGCGCCCTTACTGCATTTATTGCGGGAACCCGTCAGTTTTGCCCGGTAAGCTGCTGGAACTTTTCTTGTAATTGCTCTACGGACTCCATGCGCTCGGGGTCTTTGATGATGCAATCTACTGGACAGACTTCCATACATTGTGGGGTGTCGTAGTGTCCGACGCATTCGGTACAGAGATTTGGATCAATTACATAAATGCTTGCCCCCATGCTAATCGCGCTATTGGGGCATTCCGGCTCACAAACGTCGCAGTTAATACAGCTGTCTTCAATACGCAGAGACATCACTTTCTCCTTGGACCAATTCTATATTCTACTTTTCTAAAGTATCTAGGTCCATACTTGCGCTAAAATGCTTTTGTAAGGCCTCGGCGATGGGCGGCTGGACAAATGCACTGACATCACCACCCAGACGACTGATTTCCCGAACCAGGCTGGAAGACAAAAAGGTATGCTGATCAGAAGTCATTAAGAATAGGGTTTCGATTTGCGGGTCCATTCTTCGGTTGATAGAAGCCAACTGAAATTCATGCTCAAAATCGGAGATGGCACGCAGCCCGCGTAAAATCAGATGGGTATTTTCTTCCCGGAGTAGATGAATCAAAAGCCCCTGAAAGGGACGCACGCGTACCCCCGGAATGCCGCTCAGGATTTCCGCCGCGAGAGCAACTCTTTCATCTAGTGGAAAAATGGTGTTTTTGGCCGTCTCGGCGGCAATAGCAACGACCACCTCGTCAAAGAGGAGAGCAGCACGACGCACCAGGTCTTCATGGCCATGGGTAATCGGATCGAAGGTGCCCGGATAAATGATACGGCGTGGAGCGGCTTGCTCAGTCATACGTTCACCTGATTGGTGTACAAGGTAAAAAAAGCATCGCCACAATGCCCGTGGCGATGGGCTTGCCAACCATGGGGAATATCTGTTGCCTGCCACTGTTCTGTAGCGGAGCTTTCTAGATAAAGCCAGCGTTCGCTCGCATCATTTGCGGCTGATGGAAGGGCGGTTGCCAGTCGTACTGGCCAACCTTGATCAAAAGGCGGGTCCGCAAAAATAATATCGAAGGGTAGGCGATTGCGCTGCAAATACCGTAACGCATCGCTATCCGCGAGTTGTTGTTCTGGAAGTCCGCAAGCATGGATATTACGTAATAGTAAGCGGCGGTGTTGCGGATTTTTCTCGATAAAAACGACCTCGCGTGCGCCCCGCGACCAGGCTTCTAATCCCAAAGCGCCACTACCGGCAAAAAGATCCAGAACCCGAGCGCCCATCACTTGGTTACCCAGCCAGCTAAAAAGTCGCTCACGAACCGCACCGGGTGTCGGACGAACGCCCGGCCCTGGGGGCGTGTGGAGGCGTCTGCCTCGGCAGCGACCGGCAATGATTGTCACACTCAAGCGGACCATCCATCTACTCTGCAAGGGAGGTTGGTGAGAGGCTCATCCCCTTGCGGATTGTCCGCAACGACACTTCGGTAGATAATGCGAAAATTCATAGTGTTTGAGGTCTGTCTAGTCCAATGGTGTTTAACTGGTTCAAGCGTAACAAAAGCGTGCCTCAGGAGGAAACGTCCCCCGCCGAAGTGACCGATCAGCACGCTACGGAGCCAGATTCCATCATGGTAGAGGGTTCGTCGCTGCCAGCGGACGCCGTTACTCCCGTTTTACCGGAGCATGCGGCGGTAGCGGTGGAACCACCGGTCCCTGATCCAGGCTGGTCGAACTCAGAAACACTGCCGGGCGCCTTTGAGCCGGCCCACCCGGAGTCCCAGGACACGGATCAGCCCAAGGATACTTCTGTAGCTGTTCCCCAGAAAGGTCTGTTCTCAAGACTCCGCGATGGTTTGCATCGTAGCCGCGAACAACTGGTTGAAGGGGTGGGGCGACTGGTTCTCGGCAAAAAAGTTATTGATGAAGAACTGCTGGAAGATCTCGAAGCGCTGTTGCTGCAGGCTGATATCGGTTCTGCGGCCACGCAGGAAATCATGAACAGCGTCACCGAAAAGGTCCGGCGCAAAGAACTCACCGATCCGGCCGTGCTGAAAAAAGCGTTGCGTGATGCCCTCTTGGATATTCTCCGTCCGCGCGCGGAAGCCTGGGCACCTGAGAAAGGCCGCACCCAAGTATTGATGATGGTGGGGATTAACGGTGCGGGAAAAACGACTACCACGGGCAAACTCGCCGCACACTGGAAAGCGCAGGGTTTTAGCTTGGTGCTGGCAGCGGGCGATACTTTTCGCGCCGCAGCGGTGGAACAGTTACAGGGTTGGGGGCAACGCGTGCAAGTGCCGGTAGTAGCACAGGGTACGGGTGCGGATAGCGCCTCAGTGATTTTTGACGCCTTTGCAACGACGTGTTCGCGGGGTGCCGATTTGCTCATTGCCGATACGGCCGGGCGTTTGCATACCCAGAACCATCTCATGGAAGAACTCAAGAAGGTAAAGCGGGTACTTGCCAAACGAGACCCTGAAGCACCGCAGCAAATTTGGCTGGTGCTGGATGCCGGTACCGGACAAAATGCCTTGAATCAAGCGCTGCAGTTTCATGAAGCGGTGGGCTTAACCGGAATTTGCATCACCAAGCTGGATGGAACGGCTAAAGGCGGGGTGGTAGCGGCCATCGCCAAAGCTTTACCCATTCCCATACGTTATATTGGTGTGGGTGAGCAGGTGGCGGATTTGCGCCCGTTTGATCCAGAATCTTTTGTTGATGCGCTCTTTGCGGAGTTGAAGTCATGATTGAATTTATCAATGTCACGAAGCACTATCCGGGACGGCACCATGTGCTTCGGGAGCTGAATCTGACTCTGAATAAAGGTCAGATGGCCTTACTCACGGGTTCTTCTGGGGCCGGAAAAAGTACCCTGCTCAAATTGTTGTTACGCCTTGAAGATGTTAGTCATGGAACGTTAATGGTCAATGGCGTAGATGTCTCGACGTTAAAAAAGCGCCATATTCCGGCTTATCGGCGACGTATCGGTGTCGTATTTCAGGATCACAAATTATTGATGGACCGAGATGTATTCAGTAATGTGGCCTTGACCTTGCAGGTGGGCGGCATCACCGGCCGGCAGATTCAGAGCCGGGTACGCGCGGCGCTGGAAAAAGTAGGACTGGGTAATCGGATTCACAATATGCCGGCCACCCTTTCCGGTGGTGAGCAGCAGCGGGTAGGGATTGCTAGGGCCATTGTCCACACTCCAGAGATTCTCCTAGCCGACGAACCGACGGGTAATCTGGATGGTTCTCTAAGTACGGAAATTCTCGATTTGTTTCGAGACTTTCATCACCACGGGACCACGGTGCTGGTGGCTACCCATGACCAGTCTCAAGTCGAACGCCTGGGTCTCCCGGTATTTCATCTGGAGCAGGGAGGATTGCAAAATCCTAGGGAGAAAAAATCGTGAGCGCCTTACAGATTCGTTGGGATGCCGCTCGGAATGCTGTGCACACCCTTGCTCGACAGCCCCTAGCGACGCTGATGACCATTCTGGCCTTAGCCATCGTGTTGGCGCTTCCCGTGGGCCTTTTTGCAGCGCTCAATAACCTGCAACAATTGTTGGGCCACTGGCGGGATCAAGCTCAGATTTCGTTGTTTCTGCATCAAAATGCGACGGAGCAGGACGTACAACAATTACAAAAGGCATTGCAAGGCGGCAAGGGGGTGGTCAATGTACGCTACATCGGCAAAGCGGCGGCTCTGGGCGAATTTGAGCACAATGCGGGAATGACCGCAGCTATCAGGATTTTGGGCGAAAATCCGCTACCCGCATCTTTTATTGTCGAACTCAATCCACTAGCGCAAAGCTCGGCGGCGCTGCAGACACAAGTGAATGCTTGGGCGCAACGCCCCGGCGTCGCCAGTGCCCAGTCCGACTTGCACTGGGTAGCGCGCTTGCAGGCTATTCTTGCTCTCGGTGAGCGGGCCGTGTGGATTCTCGCGGTCATGCTGGCCATTGGCGCGGTGCTGGTTATGGGGAATACCATCCGTCTGCATATTGCCCAACGTCGTGACGAGATTGATGTTGCGAGTCTGGTCGGTGCTACCCGTTCTTTTATTCGTCGGCCTTTTCTTTATCAGGGATTTTTCCAGGGTGCGGTTGCCGGAATTCTGGCCTGGATAATTATCGCGATCACGATTGCTTTATTGCAGGAACCGGTGGATCGTCTCGCAGTACTTTATGGTACGCAATTTCATCTCTTGGGCCTGAGTGGTTTAGAGGGACTGATCTTGGTTGGTATCAGCGCATTACTCGGCTGGCTGGGCTCTCGCCTTGCGGTCGGACAGCATCTCGACCATACTTTTTCTTGAGGATGCTTGGCTGTGGCCTTGATAATCGGATAGATTGCCCCAATGTTCGTGCGTCTTGATGTGTGATGATGCCTCAGAAAATGGAATTATTCTAAATTTTAAGTGTCCAAATCCGCGAAATGTAATTATGGGGATGGCGATGAAAGAACTTGCGATAGCTAGTAGGGATTTGGTCAGCACGGATGGACTGGCGGCTTACCTGCGTTTTGTAAACGCCCAGCCACTGTTGCAACCAGAAGAAGAGCACGACTTGGCGTTGCGCCTGCGTGACCATGACGATGTGGAGGCCGCCAAAACCTTGGTCCTCAGTCATTTGCGATTTGTGGTTCGGGTCGCCCGAGGATATCGCGGTTACGGTCTGCAGGAAGCGGATCTGATTCAGGAAGGTAATATCGGCCTGATGAAGGCGGTAAAACGCTATGATCCGGATCATGGTGTGCGTCTGGTTTCTTTTGCGGTGCACTGGGTCAAGGCCGAAATCCATGAATTTATTTTGCGCAACTGGCGTATTGTTAAGGTGGCTACCACTAAAGCGCAGCGTAAGTTGTTTTTTAATTTACGTTCTAGTCGCACCCATACGGGCTGGATGAATGGTGAAGAAACGGCGACCATGGCCGAGGATTTGGGCGTGACCCGAGAGCAGGTGATGGAAATGGAGGGACGCATGTCCGGCCATGACTATTCGCTGAATCTGGAACCGGACGAGGAAAGTGGTAATGCTCGGGTCCTGGATTTGGCAGATCCGACGCAATCCCCCGTCGACCAACTGGCAGAACGCGACTGGGATGAGCATCAACATGCTGCGCTGCAAACGGCACTGTCGATTTTACCGCAGCGAGATCGTTATATTATTGAAAACCGCTGGTTGAGTGAAGAGCCCAAGACCTTACAAGTTTTGGGCGATGAGCTGGGCGTGTCGGCAGAACGCATCCGGCAGCTCGAAAAAAACAGTATGGACAAATTGCGTCGGCAGATGCTGGCAAGCAGTTCGGCAGCCTAACTATATGCTGCTGTTTCATATTGATGATGCCGGGCGCTGGCCCAATTTGTTGGCTAATATTCGTAATGCGATGGCCTCGGACCCTGAATGCGGTCTATGGGTTATCGCCAATGGTCAAGCACCGGTATCACTTTGGGCCCACTGTCATTGGCGCAGGGAAATCGAAGAACGTATTCTCGCAGGGCTCCGCGTGGAGTTTTGTGAGAACAGCCTGCGGAATATGGGTCTTGATCCAGAGGGGCGCCCTGCGGGAAGCCATTTGGTGCCCGCTGGGGTTATTGCCATTATGAAGGCGCAGGCGGGCGGCGCATTTTATATCAAACCCTGAAGGCAGGGCATTAAGCCCAGCGCACGTAAGCGGGAATCAAGCCCGCCACTTTTGCAGTCCGAATTATAAAATATAGCGCGACAGATCCTCGTCCTGAGCCAGATCATTCAAGCGACTATCCACATAGGTCGCATCCACCTCTAGGGTGCTGTGACGCGCATCGGGCGCTATGAAAGATACCTCTTCCAGTAAACGTTCCATCACCGTATGCAAGCGTCGGGCACCGATATTTTCCACACGCTCATTGACCTGCTGGGCAATTTCGGCAATGCGCTGCACCCCGTCATCGGTAAAATGCACCGTAACACCATCACTGGCCAGCAAAGCACTGTACTGACGCACCAAGGCATTTTCCGGTTCTTGCAGGATGCGCACTAAATCGGCGGCACTCAATGCATCCAGTTCCACGCGAATGGGCAGTCGGCCCTGCAGTTCTGGGATCAAATCGGAAGGTTTGCTGAGATGAAAAGCCCCCGAAGCGATAAACAAAATGTGATCGGTTTTGACGACGCCGTAACGGGTGCTGACGTTGGAACCTTCCACTAATGGCAAGAGATCGCGTTGCACGCCCTCTCTGGATATGTCTGAACCCTGCTGACTTCCAGAACGCACCGCCACCTTGTCAATTTCATCAATAAAAACAATACCTCCAGACTGCACCCTAGCCAAGGCCAACGCGCGTACTTCTTCTTCATTGACGAGTTTTGCGGCCTCATCTTCCGTGAGCAGGCGATGCGCTTCGCTAACGGTCACTTTGCGAGTTTGCGTCTTACCTTGAGACAAGTTAGAAAACATATCCCGAAGCTGGTTAGTCATTTCCTCCATGCCTGCGGGCGCCATGATTTCCACACCGGATTTAGGCGCGGCCACTTCAATTTCAATTTCCTGGTCGTCCAGCTTGCCTTCACGCAGCATCTTACGAAATTTTTGACGGGTACCTTCGTCGCTGCGCGGCACGCTACTGTCACGCGGACCTGGAATCAGGGCATCCAGTACGCGCTCTTCAGCCATTTCTTCAGCACGTTGGTGCAGGGTGGCCTGCCGTTCGCCACGAATCATATCGACGGCGGTTTCGGTTAGGTCCCGGATGATGGATTCTACGTCTTTGCCGACATAGCCCACTTCCGTGAATTTGGTGGCCTCGACCTTGATGAAAGGTGCGTTGGCGAGTTGTGCCAGGCGCCGGGCGATTTCGGTTTTACCCACGCCGGTAGGTCCAATCATCAGGATGTTTTTAGGGGTGATTTCCTGATGAAGGGGTGGAGGAACTTGACCACGCCGCCAACGGTTGCGCAGAGCAATCGCCACAGCGCGCTTTGCCTCGGACTGGCCAATAATATACTTGTCCAGCTCCTGGACGATTTCGCGGGGGGTCATTTCAGACATGCTCATAGCTCTTCAACGGTATGGTTGTGGTTTGTATAAATGCAGACATCCCCGGCAATGTTCAGCGCGCGTTCAGCAACGCTGCGGGCCGGTAGTTCGGTGTTTTCTAAAAGCGCACGCGCAGCCGACAGCGCGTAAGGGCCGCCCGAACCAATGGCAATAATGCCGTATTCTGGCTCTAGTACATCCCCTTGGCCGGTAATAATCAGGCTTTGCTTTTCGTCGGCGACGGCGAGCATAGCTTCCAAACGGCGTAGTACCCGGTCGGTACGCCATTCCTTAGCAAGTTCAACGGCAGCTTTAGCCAGTTGCCCCGGATGGGCTTTGAGTTTGGCTTCAAAGCGTTCGAGTAAAGTAAAAGCGTCTGCCGTCGCCCCCGCAAAACCCGTCAGTACGCCCGGATCAATACGCCGAACCTTGCGGGCATTACCTTTCATGACCGTGTTGCCGAAAGTCACTTGACCATCTCCGGCCATCACTACGTTACTGCCTCGTCGAACACACAGGATAGTGGTGCCATGTAGGGGTAAAGCATCTGTCATAATGGGTCCTCGGCTTCGGGGGGTGGCTGGCGGCGCGCGCGGGGATGGGCTCCGTCATACACTTGCGCCAGTTTCTGATAGTCCATATGGGTATAAATAGCCGTGGTTGCAATGCCGGCATGTCCCAGATATTCCTGCACGGCACGCAAATCTCCAGCAGACTGGAGCAGGTGACTGGCCGCGCTGTGACGGAGAACATGGGGATGCAGGTGTTGTCCCAAGCGAAGATCCCCGAGTTTCTGGATGCGTATCTGGATGCTGCGCACACTGAGGCGTTCTCCGCGCAGGTTGAGGAACAGTGCGGTGGTATCCGCGTTTGCCAAAGCCTGACGCAGATCCAGATAATGCGCCAGTGCTTCCCAGGCTTTTTTGCCGACGGGAACCACACGTTCCTTATGACCTTTACCCAAAACCCGGACGGTTCCGCTATGGCGGTCAAAATCCATCAGATTCAGACCGGCCAATTCGCTCACCCGCAAAGCGCTGGAATATAGAAGCTCCAGCAGCAATTGATCACGGCTGTTGGCAAAGTCATGGGAAGTCGCCGTGGCGTCTTGCGGGTCGCCGCGCTCGGCCTCCATCAGTTTTTGCGCTTGATCTACGGTCAACCACTCGGGCAAGCGTTGTTCGTCCTTGGGCATGACCATGCCCTGCACCGGATTACGCAAGTCCGGCTGGTCCTTCTGTAAATGGCGATAGAGCGCGCGCAAAGCCGCAAAGTGTCGCCTGATGCTGCGGATGGCAACCCCTCGGCTGCGTTCCGACATGAGATAACGGCGCAAATGCGTATGCTCCACCGTTTCGATAGTGTGGACTTGTTGGCTGTGCATAAATTGTGACCAAGTCTTCAGATCTTGCGCGTAAGCCCGGACGGTGGCCGGGCTATTACGGCCACTTTGTTCGAGAGCCTGGATAAAATGCTGAATGGCGTCTTCGATCAGCACGAGGATAAGCAGCGATCCAAGGCCGCCGTAACCAGCCGGGCAATCTGATTGAGTAGGTCGGCACCGGCATCCAGGGCATAGCGTTGCGGGTCTTGGCTGCCCAGCACAATCCCGCCCTGCAGATGTTTCCCGGCGATGGGGATCAATGCAAAGGACGACAGGCTGGCACCGGTCGCAGCGAAGAGCGTGTGGCGCAATTCAGGGCTTAAGTTTAGGCCTGTTGCCGCGTTCATAAGGGGTAAATCATCCAGAATATCGCGAAAGTCCGATTCTTCTAACACCATGAACTCGGGTAGTTCCGGAATAGGTGCGTGCGTAATCAGCGCGAGCGCTTCAACCTGAAAACCCTCTCGTAAGCGCGTGATAACGGTTTCTATGGTGGTCTGACAGTCGGGCGTTTGTAATAATTCCGTCGCCAGATCGGATAGGTGTAGGCCAAAAGCAGCATTTTGTTGGGCCGCACCCAGCAGGGCATGGATACGCTGCTGTAAGCGGCTGTTTTCTTCCCGCAAAACCTGTGCTTGTCGCTCCAGTAAGGAAGTGGCCGAGCCGCGCCCCACATGGGGTAGGGTCAGCGTCTGAAGTAAGTCTTCTTGATCCCACAAAAATTGCGGATGTGCGAGTAGATAGGTGCGAACTTGCTCGACAACCTCTTCGGTTTCGGGTACTACGGTCACTCAGTCATCCTCCCAATGCGTATCACTGTAGCGCTCCGGGGCGCTGTGTACTTCCAGTGCCGCAATACGGTGTGCGAGGGCTTCGCCTTCCTCGTCATTCAGTTTGTTCAGAAAAGTCAGTGTCTCCACTGGGCTATTCAGGCTTTGAGCAATGGCTTCCAAGGTTGTTTGCTGCATCTTTATGATCTCCCCAGTAGGCTGAAAACTCGGATTACTGCGGCCAAACGCCATCAAAAACCACTTGGGCGGGTCCGGTCATCATAACCGCTTGGCCTAGTCCTGCCCACTGAATATGCAGCCTTCCGCCCGGCAGGTCTACCCAAACATCGTGTTCCAGCGCTTCCCAGCGAATGCCCGCCACCACCGCCGCGCAGGCATTGCTGCCACACGCCAAGGTTTCGCCGGCTCCCCGTTCCCAAACGCGCAGACGAATGTGCTCCCGATCCTGTATTTCCATAAAGCCGACATTACATCGTTGCGGAAAGTCTGGGTGGATTTCGATTTTTGGACCTAAAGTGGTAACCGGAGCGGTTGCGACATCGTCCACACGCAGAATGGCGTGAGGATTCCCCATGCTGATGGCTGCCAGACGGAGCACAGCATCGTCGAGTTCCAGCAAATACTCGGGCGCTTCTTCGCTATGGCGAAAGGGAATGGCCGCAGGCGCAAAACGTGGAGCACCCATGTTTACCGTTACTAGGCCGTTGTCACAATGCTCCAAAATCAGTTCGCCGGATTGGGTTTCTACGCGAATTACCTTTCTGTCCGTAAGCCCCGCCCGGCGCACGAACACCGCAAAGCAGCGCGCACCATTGCCGCACTGGGCAACCTCGCTACCGTCGGCATTGAAAATCCGATAACGGAAGTCGCAATTGGGCGAATCGGGGCTTTCCACCAGCAAAATTTGATCGCAACCGATTCCAAAGTGGCGGTCAGCCATGGCGCGAATAGTTTCAGGAGACAGGCTGATCCGCTGGCGAATGCCATCCAAGACCACAAAGTCATTGCCCAAACCTTGCATTTTGGTGAACGGTAAGCCGCTATCGAGAGAATTACAGGATTGCTTGATCATTTCTGAAGTCCAGTAGGATCAATAGGATGAGGCTGTAAGAAAGGCAGGTGTGGTTGGCTGGGGGACGTGGATTCGAACCACGGTTAGCGGAGTCAGAGTCCGCTGTCCTACCGCTAGACGATCCCCCAAAAGCGCAGCGATCATAGCTTTTGGGCGGCTGGATTGTCAAATCACAGAACGGATTTGAATCAGTTTTGCACAACGTTGTAAAAAAGGTGTTGTGAAAATGTTGCAAAGCATCCACACCGGTGCTATAACTTCGTCCGTGGTATCCAAACATTGCTCTCGAGGAGGAGCTTTATCATGAAAAAAAATTTGATTGCTTTGGCTGTTGCGGCAGCTTTTGTGGTTCCGGGAGTGGCGTTTGCTGCGGACAGCACTAGTAACGATACGGGTCCCGTTGTTTTCGGGTATGCCCAGATCACTGGCTCCCAGCAATTTGGCACAGGCACAGGCCCCGACAGTTCTAATGGCCTAGTTTTTGGTGCCAACCGCATCCGTTTGGGTTTCAAGGGAGAGGCGGTTCCTGGTGTGAACTATTTTATCCAAGGCGCTTATGACGAAGCGGGTTTGGGTAACGGTGCGGCAAATGGTCTAAATAACGGCCTCGGCGGTAATATGATGGGTGGTACTACCGCCCAGTTGATGGACGCTTGGATTAATTGGGCGCCCGTTCCTTTCGCGCAATTACAGGTAGGTAAATTCAAGACCCCAGAAGGTCTGGAATACACCAGCGTTGCTGGCAATCAGTTGACTTTTATCTTTCGTAACATGGGTCAGTCATTACTGCCCGGTCGTTCGGCGGGTGCCATGTTACATGCTGACGATGTGATGGGTACGGGCATCGGGTATGCTGTAGGTATTTTCGATAACACTTCGGTGGATAATTATACCGCCTTTAGTACGGGCAATACTTTTGGCGGTGGCCAAAGCGGTATGCTAAATGGCAATGGTAAGTACATCGTGTCCGGCATGCTGAAATATAGCATGGGCCCTTTGTTGACGGCTGAAGTCAGCGGCAGCATGGGTAAGACAGATACTTTCGCGGGTACTAAAGACCTCACTAGTTGGAACGTCGGGGTTCGTGGTGGGATGATGGGTATCCATTATGGCGCCGGTTATACACGTACTAATGGCATTTCCATCTATGGACTTACGACTCCGTACACCTATATGAATGCTATTCCCAACAGCTTTGGCACTGTTAATGCTAGCGATTGGCACGTAGATTTGGGTGTAAATCTGCATGAAATGACACTAACTCCGGATTGGTTAGATATCGAACCTGCCGTGCGTTATGACCAATTCCATGTGGCGGGCGCCAATACGTTGGCTAATACTACCGTGGGCGTTAACTACTTCGTCAACCCCAACAACCCCCATGCAGCCGAAATTCAGTTGAACTACATTTTGGCGACCCGTGGTAGTTCTATCAATAATGCTTATGGCACTCCTAATGGTACTGCCCCCATCAATGGTATGTCTTACAATACCCTGATGTTGCAGTTCCAGGCTGGATTCTAAGTCAAAGTGATACTTGGGCGGCTTCGGTCGCTCCATTGCCGCCCCTTCGGGGGCGGTTTTTATTTGCTTTTTGGGGTGGTTGCCGTTATAAGAAAGTCCGCTGCGGGGATTGTGACCCCGCCGTTTTTTCTTATGACCGTTTTGAGGAATATCAGTGGCTCGTCAAATCCGTAACATCGCTATTATTGCCCACGTTGATCACGGTAAAACTACGCTTGTAGATCAGCTTTTGCGTCAGTCCGGTACTTTTGCCGCTCACCAGCAGTTGGAAGAGCGGGTAATGGACAGCAACGATCTCGAAAAAGAGCGCGGCATTACCATTATGGCCAAAAATACGGCGGTGCAGTGGGGCGAGACCCACATCAATATCGTCGATACCCCCGGACACGCGGACTTCGGTGCCGAGGTGGAGCGGGTGCTGGGTATGGTCGATGGTGTGTTGCTGCTGGTGGATGCCGTAGAAGGCCCGATGCCCCAAACCCGCTTTGTAACGCGTAAGGCGCTGGAGCTGGGCCTCAAGCCCATCGTGGTGATCAATAAAGTGGATCGTCCCGGTGCCCGCGCCGATTTCGTCATCAGTGCCACTTTTGATCTTTTCGACAAGCTCGGTGCGACCGAAGAGCAACTGGATTTTCCAGTAATTTACGCATCTGGATTGCAGGGTTATGCCGGCGAAAATCCCGAGGTACGTTCGGGCGATATGAAGCCGCTTTTTGAGATGATTTTGAGCCATGTGCAGGCCCCCGAAGGTGATCCAGAAGGGCCGCTGCAAATGCAGATTGCGGATCTAGACTACTCCAGTTATGTGGGACGCATTGCCATTGGGCGCATTCGTCGTGGCAGCATGAAGCCTGGGCAAGATATTGTCCTCATTCATGGGGTCGATCAGACGCAGACCAAAGCGCGCATCCTACAACTCCTAGGTTTTGATGGCCTGAAGCGGGTGCCTTGGGAAAGCGCAACGGTGGGGGACATTGTAGCGGTTACGGGTATTGAAGAACCCTCCATCGGCGCGACCATTGCCGCGCCCGAAGCACCCGAATCCTTGCCCTGGAAGCCGATTGACGAGCCTACGTTAAATATGACCTTTCAGGTCAATACCAGTCCTTTTGCGGGGCGCGAAGGCAAGTTTGTGACCAGTCGGCAGTTGCGCGACCGTCTGTACCGCGAGCTACTCATCAACGTCGCTCTGCGGGTTGAGGATACCGACAACGCCGATGTGTTTATGGTGTCGGGTCGTGGGGAACTGCATCTGACGATTCTGATTGAGAATATGCGTCGTGAAGGCTATGAGCTGGCGGTTTCTCGTCCCCGCGTGATTCAGCGTCAGGTCGATGGCGTCTGGGAAGAGCCTTATGAAGCCCTGACGGTGGATGTGGAAGAGCAGCATCAGGGTACCATCATGGAGCGTCTGGGCATCCGTCGTGGTGAGTTGCAGGATATGATCCCCGACGGTCGCGGCCGTGTGCGTCTGGAATATAAAATACCCGCGCGTGGACTGATTGGATTCCATACCGAATTTTTGACGGCGACCTCGGGTACGGGGGTCATCAGCCATATTTTTGAAGGATACGGTCCGGTGAAAGGGGCTATCCCGGCGCGGAACAATGGGGTGCTGATTTCGGCGGAAGAAGGGGAGGCCGTGGGCTTCGCACTCTTCAACTTGCAGGATCGTGGTCGGATGTTTGTCAGCCCCGGCGATAAGGTCTACGAGGGCATGGTGATTGGTATTCATACCCGCGACAATGACTTGGTGGTCAACCCGTTGAAAGAAAAGAAGCTCACCAATATGCGGGCTTCTGGTTCTGACGAAAATATTATGCTGACACCGCCCATCAAGATGACGCTGGAAGCGGCGGTGGAATTCATTGCTGACGACGAGCTGGTTGAGGCGACGCCGCAGTCCATTCGTATTCGCAAGCGTTACCTGAGTGAAAACGAGCGTAAAAAAGCGTCACGCGGTGGCGGTAATAACTAACAGATCACGCGACCCTTTCGCTAGATCTTTATGCAAGGCCCGGATCCGAAAGGCTCCGGGCCTTGCTTTGAGGCGCTTGCTCGAAAAAAAGTCGCGTTCGACTAGGGGGTTTCCGTATTTTGGTTCTTCTGCAGCGTAATTAGACGAAACCACCCGCCAACGGCACCCGGAACATCGCTGAGGCACTGTAACTCAGGTCGACGCGCGAGCAAATCTTCAAAAACTAAGTCGGTGTGCGTGGCGATGGCGCCAGAGAATGGCGCAAGGATGCGTCTTATCCAGGCGCGTTGTCCTCGGCGTAAAAATTTGTCGATGAGCAGGATTTGTCCGCCGGGTTTGAGTACTCGGCTGGCTTCGGCAAAAGCTTGGTCGGCATGGGGAACGACGGCAAGTATCAGGTGCATGACCACCATATCAAAGCTGGCATCGGCGAAGGGCAGCGCTTCGGCGTCAGCCTGAACTAAAGGAAAGTCCGTCTGAAGCTGTTTTGCGTGGTGGAGCATGGCTGCCGTCAGATCAATGCCGACAGCTTGGCAGTGGCTGGGCAGGTAAGGAATGTCCAGACCCGTACCGATACCGTCTATTAAAATCCGCTGAGACGTAGCGGATATCTGGCTGAGGCTGCGCTGCCGCAAGGGTCCTGAGAAGCCGCGCACCGCCACATTGTAGATTGGGGCCCAAAGTCCATAGGCGCGTTGCAGGCTGTTGCGGCTCAATGAAATACGGTGGCGACGGCAAGCCGAAAAGCGGGGATGGGGCTGTCGAATTTTTCACCATCCTCCGTGATCCATTCGTAACTACCGTGCATGCTGCCTACAGGCGTGGGGAGCACGGAGCCGCTGGCGTAACGAAAGCGTTGACCGGGTTTCAGAATGGGTTGCTCACCGATCACGCCGGGGCCTTGTACTTCTTGTATGCGTCCTTCGGCATCGGTGATGATCCAGTGACGATTGAGCAGTTGAGCGGTCTGTGGACCGCGATTCTCAATAGTAATCTGATAGGCAAAAGCGAAATGCTCTTGCTCAGGACTGGACTGTTCCGGAAGGTACCGCGTTTCGACGCTGATCTGAATATCTGTGGGGGCGGTGTCTGCCATGATTTTACTCCAGGCCGCTAGTCGGCGTTAGAATCCGGAAACAGTCTAACGGTCACGCGACAGTCTGCCAAGTTTGGGACGGATGACGTAATTATCGTTTTTTGCCGGAGCTCGAACGGGGCTGCGGCGGGCGTGGCCGATACAGTATCACGATTCGTCCAATTCGACCGATGACCTCAGAATGACTGGATTCTGATAGCGTTTTAATCATCGCGTCGCGTTCGCTGTGCTCTACTTGGGGCAAACGGACTTTGATGAGTTCGTGGGCTTCTATAGCGATTTCCAGTTCCGCAAGCAGCGCTTCAGTCACTCCGTGCGCACCAATGATAATCACGGGTTTGAGGAGATGGGCCTGACCACGCAGGTTTTGTCTTTGTTTGGCGTCCAGCATGGTATCCTCGTCAGACAGATGGGTCGTTTTGATGGTGGTCCAGAGTGTACGTTTGCAGGATGCAGCGGTCAAAGGTCGGGGGGATGTTGTGGCAAGAAGTAAATCCAGTGAAAAGTGGTTGAAAGAACATTTTCGAGATGTATTTGTGCAGCGCGCCATGAAAGAAGGCTATCGCTCACGCGCCGCGTATAAGCTTTTGGAGATTCAGGCCAAAGATCACATTCTGCGTCCCGGTATGCGGGTGCTTGACGTGGGGGCCGCACCGGGTGGCTGGACTCAGGTCGCAGCACCACTGATCGGCCGTAATGGGCATCTGGTCGCGGTGGATCGTCTGCCGATGGACCCTGTAGCTGATGCGACCGTGATTTGTGGGGATGTTTATGAAGACGCGGTGATGGCGGCTTGCCGGGAGGCATTACCAGAAGGGGCCGATTTGATCATGAGTGATATGGCTCCCAATATGTCGGGTATTGCCAGCGTAGATCAGGCTCGGGCTATTGATCTGGCTGAGCTTGCCCTCGATATGGCACGACTCTGGTTGCGCCCAGGTGGGGCCTTGTTGATTAAGGTGTTTATGGGTTCAGGTGCGGAAGAATTGCGCCGCGCCCTGCGCCTGCACTTCAAAAAAATTGTGGTCCGTAAGCCAGAAGCCTCTCGTGCGCGCTCGACGGAGCAATACTGGCTGGGGTTGGACTATCAGGGAGTTGCGTCGGAAAAGTTGGACAACGCGCCAGCGAGTTCCCTATAATCGGCGGCACGCGCAGTTAGCTCAGCTGGATAGAGTATCGGCCTCCGAAGCCGAGGGTCACTGGTTCGAATCCAGTACTGCGCACCAAATAAATCAACAAGTTACAATGATTCACTCACAGAATTTCCGGTCAAACAGAATTTACGCTCGAAAACGCGGGCGCCCTAGCCCAACAAAACCGCTTCGCACAAAGCGGGATGCCCACGGAAGGCTAGAGGATTTAGCGAAGATGTTGGGGTAGCGGGAATGAACACAGAACAAGCCAAGCACCTTGCCACGACGTTTCAAGCTGTAGCTTTGGCTGAACTGGGATATTTTGGTTATCAGTCCATGACAGTAAGCCATTGGAGTATTTTCAGTTGGTCGCTATTCATGTTTCTCTGGTTGGAGTCCGGCGCGTTTTGGGCGTTGCAGGGGGTGAAGAATGAGCGGTAATGTCATGGGTTTAATTGGGGTGACCATATTGGCGGTTATCGGCACGGCGGTTGTGGCGATTGACCAGATTGGAAAGCGGCACAAGAAGCAAGACAAACCGGACACGACGCATCACCACGGGTAAAGCCATTTTGCGCAGCAGGACACGCAAAACGACTTTCTGGGCACGGCGACTCTCGCATGACACTGATCCACAATCTCTGAACTATCCCGTGGCTGTATCTGCTTTTTCTGAAGATTCGGCTGCATCGCTTGGCGTTCTTCCTGCAGAAAATGGATTTATCATCGCCGTGGCTCCATTTTGCCACATAGTAGAGCCTCTTTCGATAAGGCTGCTCCAAAGGCTAAGGTCACTCAAGCGGAGAAAACCACTCGCCTGAGTAGTGCAATCAACGATTCGATTGCATCTGCGCCAGTTTCGCCGACCAAGTCCGTATCATAAATTGCTGGCGTCTAAGGATGTGCCTTGTCTGGCGATACGGTTAGAAATTTGAAAGTGGTTTTGGCTGGTTTAAAGTCACGAGTGACATTGCCAGAATATACCTGCCCTTGACCCATGGGGAGCTGGAGAATAGGAGCACCTTTTTTCAAATCGGCTTGCTTCAGGTCAACCCAAAAAGTGGTCATGGTGCCTACTGGATTGTAATAGTATTTGAGGCCGGTTTGGTCCGCCACGACGCGCCAACGTGTAGAGGATATATTCGGCTGCCCTGGTGTAGAGATGCCCATGGGGACGGACACATTTTGCAGTACACTCATCACTTCTGCCACACCCAGTGACTGGTCAGCGGTTTTGGGGACGGCGTGAATATAGAAATTAGCGCGTGCAAAGCGGTCAGCGGCGCGATTAGTGCCAGGCAGGAAGGTCGTCCCTCCGATGGATTTCCAGTATTTCTCAATAGCGATTTGTTGCGAATACTCGGGATCATTGGTCATGGTTTGATATTCCCGACCCTCGTGAATGACCAGTTTGCCATCAATGTATTCGAAAATGGCGCTATCTCCGGAGGCATCTGAAATCGAAAGATGTAATGTGGTATAGCGGTCTGTTCCAGGAATGACGTCCGATACGACGCATAAGGGGTGAGCGCGAATGGCATTGACCGCTTCTTTGACGGTGGCAAAGTTGTCGAGAAAATATTGGGCCCAAGCCGCAAGACTTAAGCGGGGTTCATTGCCGCAGTGGTCCGGATATTTGCTGCCCGCTAACCACAGCATGTTAGCGACCAAGCCTTTTTGGTTCATGCCATCGCTTGCCGCAGCACCTAAAGAAGTGACCACCACGCTGCCGTATTTTGAGGTCCAATGCACCGAATTGTGTCCAGCACCGCCTTCATATTGAAGACCTTTTGGAAAAATCCACAAACGTGAGTGCATGGGATCTTTCCAGTCCATGGTTCGGCCGGTTATGGCTAAGCCGTCGTTGCCGTGATATACCACGCGAGTACAGGCTGCTCCGCTTATGGGCAGTAAAGTCAGAACTGCGCTGGAAATCAGCAGATATTGCCATGGTCTCATCATGATTTGCTCCTTTTGGTATTCTTTGAAAGTAGTCGATAGTGTTGTGGTTAGGGATTTTTTGAGCCGCACAGCAGTCTTACCAAGATCGTACTCACCCCTGCGCAAGGTATCAGAAGATGCTATGATCACAGTGTCTATTTTTGAGAAGGGCTAGGTTAATTATGAATCCTTTGAAGCATATCGCTCCTGCAGCGCTGGGGCTATGCGGTTTGCTGTGTGTTGTAACAGCGCAAGCAAGCAGGCTTTCGGGTATACCGAATTCCAGCAGCCTATTTGACCAGTATATTACGAAAACCCTCAATAAAGAATCGGTACCCGGAGCCATTATTGGTATCTGGCAAGCAGGTCAGCCAGCTTATATCCGCGCTTTTGGGGTTGCCGATATTGCGCAAAAAAAACCGCTTTCTACTCGGATGATTATGCCCGTTGGAGGGATAGCGGCGTCTTTTACAGCGACGATCGTGCTTGAGCTGGCTAAAAATCATAAAATTTCACTGACTAGCCCGGTATCACACTACTTGCCTGACGTGCCGGATGGAGATCAGATCACCGTCGCCGATCTTGTGCAAATGCGTAGTGGGCTTACTGACTATCTGCGCGACCCAGCTTATTTGCGCGAGGTGGCTGCGCATCCCGATAATCGCTTGAGCCCTCAACAGTTATTATCCTTCAGTTTTAAACATCCACTATTGTTTCGACCGGGTAGTCGTTTTGATTATTCGAGTACGAATAATATCTTACTGGGTTTGATCATTGAAAAAGTAACGGGGCGTCCCTTGTCGCAAGTGATGGCAGAACAATTATTACGTCCCTATAAACTTCGCGAAACCGCGTTTTCCACGAGCTTTGCCGAACCTTTTCTAAAGGTAAAGGGTTACCAGTATTCTCCCGATGATCACAAAATGCTGCCCGTTGCATGGAATCCATCCTTGTATTGGGCGTCAGGTGCTATGACCTCATCGGTGGGCGACTTGAAGCGTTGGGCGAAAATCAACGCGGATCATATTATTTCCGCCCCGGTTACGGCACATGCGAAGTCTGCTGCAGATGGTATGACTTCAATGCACTATCTCTGGGGTTCTCTAGAGAGTCATGGCTGGATAGGAAATGTGAGTCGCATGGCGGGCTTCGAGACTGTGGCTATTTATTCTCCGAAATACAAGGACACCATTGTCATCATGATGAATTCTGATGCGCAAGAGCACGGCAGCGCCGTTGCCGCCCATCTTGCTGAACAAATCAGCAAATTCATCACACCTCAAGCTATTTTTCAGCCTCTGCCGCAATAGAGACCATCTGATTATCTTTCACAAAGGCTGAGGAATTCCCGTTGCTGCTTTTAACCACTGGTCGGCGACGGGAGTATCTGTAAGCTTGGTAGGTGGCAGATGCTTTGTCAGCCAGAGATTAAACTCCGTGCGTACCTGATTATAGGGCTGATTTATTTCCTGCGGAAAAACTTGTAATACGTACTGTCCGTTATCCATCCCTACTAGCCAAGGCTGATTTACAACGGTGACAGGGGTTCCCACCTTCACTTTTGCAAAAAGTGCGGCAATATCCTCAGGGTAAAGCCTAATGCAGCCGTGACTGACCCGCATCCCAACACCCCAAGGTTTGTTGGTGCCGTGAAGTAAGTAACCCGGAATGGAAAGGCGTAAAGCGTATTGACCCAGCGGATTATCAGGGCCGGCAGGGACTACAGCAGGGAGTGGGGAGCCGTTGTCGGCGTGTTCCTTGCGGATACTTTCGGGAGGGGTCCAGCTTGGATCAGCGATTTTGGCGGTAATGCGTGTGTTACCGAGCGGCGTGCCCCAACCCTCGCGGCCGACTCCGATAGGAAAAGTGATGACTTCAGCGGCTGTTCCGTCTGTCGCTGGTGGATAGTAGAACAGCCGCATGGCGGCGAGATTGATGACGATTCCTTTGCGAGGCGCATCGGGTAACACATATTCCGTGGGCAGAACGACTCTCGTACCCGCACCGGGAAGCCAGGGATCTACCTGTGGATTGGCGATAACGAGCTGATCGTATCCAAGATCATAACGGCGAGCGATGTCGGAGAAGGTATCTTCGTGCTTGGCAGTGATACTGTGTATAGCACCCATGATATTGTCGTTCGCGGGGGGCAAAAGATAGGTGGCTGCTCCTGCATTGCTGGCTACATACAGTGCAATCACGGATACGATGCTTATGTTCAGGTGCTTCTTAAGCTGAGTAGATTGACGGTCTGTAACGGTCATTTCTATGTGCCTCAATAATGGGTTTACTTTAATTAACTAGGTAAACGTCGTGAATATCTTACTGTAACGCATGAAGTGACTGCGTTCTTGAATCGGAAGTAATTCTCCCATACCGTAAGCGCCAATCATGGGTACATCTGGAAATTGTTCTCGCCACATCTGGAGATCGCGGTCTTCCGTGCCAAAAAAAGTGGCGTCTCGACCAATGGAGCTGGATATCCAGGCCAAGGCGATTTCGGATTCCTGGTGATGGATCTCGTCCAGTACGATGCGGGTATCCCGTTCTGCAATGGTGGGATCACGCAAGGTGAGAAAAGCGCGTGAATTTTCTGCTAGGGGTCTTTCCAGCCACAGCCCGCTGCGATTCAGTTCTGTCGCACGAATATGCAATAACTCTGGCGGGCTATCGGGTAGAGCATCATGGGCAAGTTCGGCAATGAGCAGGCGCTCCAGCGGTAGCTGCGCATCCTTACGAATACTGACGGGAATGTTTTGTGCGAGGAGCGGTAGCGCCATATAACGCTCCAGTTCCAGAAGTAGGCTGCCTTCTTGGCGATGCACAGACAAAGCCGCACTGAGAGGACGCATGCCAGCGGACCATAGGGAGCGAGTCGGCGTGAGTCCCTGAAAATAAATGTCTAATGCATTCTGTGGGGTAGCTTGTAACCAGAAACGCCCATTACGACTGCTCAGGCTTCCCACGCGGGCATGTTGGTGAAGCCAATCTTTTTGAACAAGATCGAGGCGACCCCAGCTCAAACAGTGAGAATGTTCTTCTGGATTCCGAACACGGATATTCAAAGGGGATGCCAGCAGCAGTACGGCACAGGCGCTTTCTCCAAGTGCTTGACCGGCATCGGTGAATACACCGGGGAAAGTGGCGGCGGCTACTTGCAGGCAGCGTAATTGGCGCATCTGCGCTTGTAGCATCGTCGGCGTTACCGAGGCCAGCGGCGGGCTGAACAAAAAAAACGCGGCTGTTACCGTTTGACCGCCCAGTTTATCCCGAGCTGCGCTGACGGCCGCTTGCAGCAACACCTCAGGCTGTTTGGCACCTCGGGCAAAGCCCGTGGCTAAGGGGCTGGATGCGCCCACAGTACCTTATCGGGCCATTGGCAGCATGCAAAGAGCGTACAGCGTTCACAATGGGGCCGCCGCGCCGTGCAGGTGTATCGCCCATGCAAAATGAGCAGATGGTGAGCATCTTGTATATATTCTTTGGGGACCTTGGCCAGCAGAGCTTTTTCGACGGCCAAAGGTGTTTTCCCCGGTGCTATACCGATGCGGTTACTCACCCGGAAAATATGGGTATCGACGGCGATGGTGGGCTCTCCAAAGTGCGTGTTCAGTACGACATTGGCCGTTTTGCGACCCACTCCGGGGAGCGCTTCAAGCGCTTCCCGATGAGCGGGTACGGAGCCTTGGTGTAAGTCGAGTAATTGTTTGGCTAGAGCATGGACATGGCGCG
The DNA here is from genome assembly GCA_041676785.1 of Acidithiobacillus sp. Classification (GTDB taxonomy): domain Bacteria; phylum Pseudomonadota; class Gammaproteobacteria; order Acidithiobacillales; family Acidithiobacillaceae; genus Acidithiobacillus. The sequence continues at coordinate 36,296 of JBAYRF010000006.1, forward strand.
CTTTGGCATTGAATAAACCAAGTCGACGAATATGGGATTTGATGCCATCCTCGCCCAGCTTAAACATGCTCGCGGCGTCAGGGGCGACCGTAAAAAGGGTTTGCGTGCAGAGGTTGACGACTTTATCCGTGCTTTGGGCGGAAAGCACTACAGCGACCAATAGTTGAAAGGGAGATTGGTAAAGAAGTTCTGTTTTGGGCTCTGGAATACTGGCGCGTAAGGCCGCAAAACACTGCTTTATGTGTTTAGCATCCATAGCATATTATCGAGGATGTACAATGTGGATCAGGTGATTAATAACCGCTGGTGTCAGATCTGCGCTTATCCGCACAATCTGACAACCGAACGGTCGTTCCCGATCAGACGTGACGATAACGTCCGATCTCTGGCGCTTCGGCACGGGGATGGTTGGCAGCCACGGCATCTGCGGCTTGAATCCATTCCTCGTGATCGTGTTCGAGGGCATGCATCAGATCATCGCCTAATTTTGGAAAGATGCTGCCTTTGATGAGTTCGCCCAAATCCAGCATGCGCGTGGCAATGGCGTAACCGTGCAGATGGAAATCATGGTCTGCGTGCGTGCCAAAATGTTCGCCGGTAAATAATACGCCTTTGGCAGCCTTAAGATCAGGATCATTCATGACGTAGTCTTTGGTCCACTGATACCATTCTTCGAAATATTTTTCCTGAGCTTCAATGCTCCAATTGTGGGCTTCAAAAAAAGCAAAGACCGAAACGCGGTTGGCCTTGCCGGAAAACGGAAAATGACCTGACATCGTGCAACTCCTCCTGCATGTGGGTGTAAAAGTCTTGCAAGCATTGTAGCGGTTTATAGGCCCAGTGCAACGCAAAAGCTTTTTTATAGGGAATAATGATCTCCAATGACCAAAAAAGCTCCTAGCCTTGGTCGGAAGAAATCACAAAATCTGCTCGTAAAGCGCACGATAAGCGTTTGCGGAGTGTCGCCAGCTATAATCCCCCGTCATAGCCTGCTGTTGTAGTTGCTGCCAGGCTGCCGGTTGGTGAAATAGTTTTTCGGCGCGGAGCACTGCATGATGTAAATCATAATGATGCGCTTCAGCGAAAACAAAGCCGTTGCGTGCATTGGGCCTTGAAAAATCTTCGGCATCCACCACCGTGTCGGCCAGCCCACCGGTACGATGCACAATGGGTAGGGTGCCATAGCGTAGGCTGTACATCTGATTGAGTCCGCAAGGCTCGAAGCGCGAGGGCATCAGAAATGCATCCGAACCGGCTTCGATGCGGTGAGAAAGACCTTCATCAAAAGCGATTCTCGCGGCCATCTGGCCAGGATGTGCCGCAGCGATCTCCAGTAAGCGCTGTTCAAAATGCTTTTCTCCGCTGCCGAGAATAACCACCTGCATGCCCCGGCTTAAGAGATCAGGCAGAATATCCAGCACCATATCCGTCCCTTTCTGCTCGACTAGGCGACTGATCATACCCAGTAAAAAAACCTGCGGATCGGGATAAAGCCCTAGAGTTTTTTGCAACTGGATTTTGCAGAGGTGTTTACCAGTCAGATTCTGTATCCCATAGTGCGCGGGTAAATAAGGATCGGCCTCGGGATTCCAGTGAATATCGTCAATACCGTTTAAGATGCCGGTCAGTTGTGCAGAACGCTGTCGGAGTAAGCCTTGGAGTCCCATGCCAAAAGCATCCGTTTGAATTTCTTGGGCGTAGGTGGGGCTGACGGTGCTGAGATAATCACTATAAAAAAGCCCGGCTTTGATGAATGAGAAGGCACCGTAGAGTTCCGTTCCCTGCCAGTGGAAATCCTCTTCGGGAAGATGGAGGTCGCTCATGACGGCCGGATCAAAGCGCCCCTGATAAGCCAGATTATGAATGGTAAATAAGGTCTTGGGGCGACTTGCGCCGACTCGGGTTTCGAGCTGCAGCAGATAGGGAATGAGCCCCGTTTGCCAATCATGGACATGCACAATATCGGGCCGCCAGTGCATGCCAGATACCCGTCCTTGGGCAATTTCCACCGCTACCCGGTTGAGTAGTGCGAAGCGACGCGGATTGTCGGGCCAGTCCTCTCCGTGACGGTTTTGGTAGGGGCCGCCATCACGCTGATAATATTGTGGATAATGGAGAAACAGGACTTGGGGACGATCCGGTAGTCTCCAGATTTCGGCGGATTCTCCGGTGTAGGGTATATTTACTGAGCAGTACCAGCGTAGATCAGACCACTGCGGACGACCATACCAAGGTACTAGCACCCGCGTATCCACGCCCAACTGGTTGAGAGCGAGGGGCAGAGCACCACCGACGTCAGCCAAGCCGCCGGTTTTGGAATAAGGTACCATTTCCGAGAGCACGAAAAGCGTTCGCAACATGGAGATCATGTTCTTCTGTATCGATAGTTGTTGCTAACATATCACAAAAACGTACCAGATTTGTCGTGAGCGGGTGTGCTAAATTTTGAATCATGAGTTCAGGTCGCCTATGATCGACCGATGAATCATCCTACGAGTAAGGAGTGAAAGGTATGGAGTGGTGCGAGCGCTTTAAGGAATATCGAGATCGGCAACGTTGCGTCGTATATTTCCCCAATCTCCATGAGGGGGAAGATCCGGAGGCTTATAGCGTTTTCCTGTCGCTGATGCGTGTCAGGATGGGCATTATGATCTTAGCGCCAGACCGCGAAGAGCGCTTTGAGCCGGTATATCGGGACGCTTTGAAATATCACCTTCAGACCATCCGCCACAGTCGTCTGTTTACCAGCTATGTCCCTTTAAAAACTCGGGTATATTTCGTGGAGACAGCAGAAGTTCGAGATGCGTTTTATGGTTGTGCGGATTTTTGTGTGCCGGGAGGAACCCTGGTGGGTGGCGCCATTGATCTGGCTAAACCTATTGAGGCGGGATGTCCGCTGATCTTGGGTCCTAAAATGCCGGATAATGCGGTTCGCCAAGGATTACTGGCAGCCGGTGCGGCAGTTTGGGCTGCCGATAATAATGCGCTCATCGAGCTTGCGAAAGCCTGGTTTGCGGACCCGGATGCCGCAAAAACCGCCTCTGAAAAAGCGCGGCAGTGGTGGGCGCAGCAGGGCCACTGAGTATCAGGGACACTACAGACTATACCATGCAAAAAGCCCCGGTCCCTGTAAGGATCGGGGCTTTTCTGTTGTAGCGAGCGATTAGGCTTGCTTGAGTGACTTCATAAAAATCGTCGCAAAACGAATGAAGAACTTGAGCAGATACTGGGTGTCTTTGGCAAAAACGATTTTCATCAGGCCAAAAATACCGCCACCCTTGTTAGCTTCGTTCTGCATTTCGGTTTTGGTCAGCTCCAAGGCTTTAACGGCCTTGTCTACGCCACCGGCAAATACTGCGTCCGAAGGCATCATGGGCACCACTTTAGTCATGACCATGTTGATTTTACCAACGAGCCCGGCTTTTTGCAGATTCCCCACCAAAGCAAACACTTCCGGCAGCATGTCCATCAGATGGGCATCATGCAGACCTTGCACGATGCCTTTAATGCGGGCATTGATGCTTTCGGCGTCACCCTTGACGGCCTTGGCACCAATTTGCGCAATTTCCATCCACACCAGTGCTCCTTGGCTGATGGTGCTTCCAATATGTTGGATGGTGCCGTCATGCCAGAATTCGGCCACCATATCGGCACCCGTACCAAAGGCGATGCTGAGATCGCCGCGCGGCGTGAGCAAATCGCTCAGATGAATACCTTTATTTTCTAAAGCCTTTGCTGCGGTGCGCATGGAGGCGCCGACGGTTTCCGCCATACTTACCAAGCCGCCAACCTGGTCGGCGAGGCTGTCGGCGTCACCTTGGGCGAGTTTTTTGGCGCGCAGAGCAATTTTGAGCCATTTTTCGGCTTCTTCAGCAAGATCATCCAGTTTTTCTGGTAGGTCGATGTCGGTCAGGATGCCTTTGACAGCACCAATGCCATCCTTGCCCGCCTGGATAAAAAATCCAGCACTCGCCGCATATCCTGCCAGATGCTCCACCTGATCGAGCAAGCTCTCGGCTCGGGTCACCATGTCTACGGAACTGTTGCCTTGGGTGAGGGCTTTGACGCGCATGGCTACATGCATCCAGCGGCTGCTACCGGCTCCGATGCTCGCCAAGGTGCCACCCATGTTGGCGCTTTCCAGAACTTCGGGCATGGTGTCACGCAGGGTGCCAATGGCAATATTCATCTGTCCGCCCAGCATTTCGGCCATGTCGAGCATGCCGCTGAGACGGGTCTGCAAGTCGGGCGCGTCTCCTTGTACCAATCGTTGTGCGCGTTTGGCCATTTGAATCCACTGATCGGCCATTTCCTGAATTTCATCCAGACGATCGGGCAGATCCAGTTGCCCCACCATGTTGCCCACTACGCCCACGCCCTGCTTGGCACTTTCCATCCAATATTGAATGCTGGCCGTAGCGCTATGAATTTTTTGAACCATATCTTCGGGATTTTCACCGATGATAGGACATTTGAGTTCTGCACTCAGCGCCGCTACCGAATTGAAAAATCCTGCACGCTGAAGGTTGCCGAGAAGCTGAAGCACTTCCTTGAGGGTTTTGTCGAGCTCTGCATTTTGCACATCACTCAGCATGTTCTTGAGACGATCCAGAGGTTCTTCGTCGGAATTACCTTTCACGAAGGATTGCAGAGAGTCGGAAACACCCTGTAGCTTTTCCATGTAGGGTTGCATGGTCTGCATCATTTTTTCTGCGTCAAACGCTTGCGGCAGTTCATTGAGGATATCGCGCAGCATCTGTAACAGGTTTTGTATCTGCAGGGCGGCATCGCCGACTTTGCCGAGTCCTTCCCACTGGCGTTCATTAAGAGTAATTACTGCTGCTGATGCTACTGCATTCGCGTTGGCCATGATGCGCTAATCTCCCGCTGAAATAATGCTGCGATAAGTGCTTTTAATATAGATGCGTTAAGCTTCCAAGACTTGCCTTATTTACCACAAAAAGCATCTCTTTCCTACCCGCACCGCTCTAGCCTATGATCTTCAGTCAGGCTTCTGCAGGCTAATCATTATGCTTTATGGCAGTAAACGAGAAACATATCGACAAGTTTTTCTGGACAGTTGGCAAGCGTATCGCGAGGGCCGCCCATTGGCGGGGGTGCAGACGCGGATTATTGCCGTCATACTGGGACACCCTGAGTATCACGCGCTGTTAGAAGATGCCGCGCGGGGGCTGGAACAGGATTTTCCGCCGGAACAGGGGCGGAGTAATCCTTACATGCACATGTCCCTGCACGTGGGATTATTGGAAATGTTGGCAATGGATCAGCCGGCGGGTATTGTGGATCTCTTTGCTAAAGCTCGACTAAAGCAGGGCGAAGAGGCTGCCGAACATCTTTTTGTGGATTGCCTAGGCGAAATGATGTGGCAGGCCCAGCGCGATGGTCTAGCACCCAATCTCACGGCATTGTTGGATTGCGTGAGCGGTCATCTTGGATGGTCATAAAAAACCATCCATAAATTTTTTGCGATATAACCAACGGAGAATTTCAGCATGGTAAAGGCAGCACACTCCGCAACAACGGGTGCCGAACAAATTCACTGGCATCTGCAGGATCTTTATGCGGGTAGTGATGATCCGCGATTGCAGCAGGATATGATCTGGGCGGACGAGGCTGCCAAACGCTTTGCCTCAGACTACCGTTCGGGACTCCATGCCCTGAGTGCTGCGCAGTTAGCCGAAGTCATGCAACAGTTGGAAGCCATGCGCCAACGTATCGGTCGGGTCGGCACTTTTCGTTATCTGAGTTATGTCACGCATGCCGATCAGCCGACCTACGGTGCTGCTTTGCAGGCTTATGAGGAAGCCGCCACGGCTATCGGCAATCAACTGATTTTTTTTGATATTGCCTGGAATGCCGTAGATGATCAGCGGGCTGAAGAACTGCTCAATGATCCCGCCCTCAGCCACTGGGCGCACTTGCTGCGTAATTGGCGAAAATACAAAGATCATCTGCGCAGCGAAAGTGAAGAGCAAATACTTTCTGAAAAGCGCGTTACGGGCCGGGCGCTCTGGGAACGACTGTTTGACGAAACCTTGACCGAAATGCGTTTTTCGCTGCGTGGCAAATTATTGACCGAGCAGGAGGTGCTCACGCTCCTTTCCAATCCAGATCGGGATCTGCGTCAGGATGCGGCTGAATCGCTTAGTAAAGGACTGGAGAGTCGTCTACACACCCTGACTACTTGTTTTAACGCTATTCTGGCCGATAAGGCGCTGGATGATCGCTTACGCAATTATCCGCACTGGCTTAGTGATCGTAATCTCAGTAATGAAATCTCTGACAAAATGGTCGAAGCGCTGGAGCAGGCAGTCGTTGCACGTTATGGGCTGGTAGCTCGCTATTACCGGCTCAAGGCGAAACTGCTCCAGACCTCGCCTTTGATGGATTATGATCGCTATGCGCCGATCCCCGGCGGTGAGAAGCGTTATGACTGGGCAGAGTGTCAGCGGATTGTGCTGGCCGCAGTCACCGATTTTTCGCCGGAGCTGGGTGTTATCGGCCAGCGTTTTTTTGATGAGTGCTGGATTGATGCGGCATTGGCACCCGGTAAGCGGGGCGGTGCGTTCGCGCATCCCGTCACCCCGGATGTGCATCCCTATCTCATGGTCAACTATACCGGGACGGTGCGCGACGTGATGACGGTGGCGCACGAACTGGGGCATGGTATTCATCAGTACCTAGCCCGAGAGCAAGGCTATCTCAATGCCGATACCCCACTGACTACGGCAGAAACAGCCTCGGTATTTGGTGAGATGCTCACTTTCGAGCGGCTGATGCGTGAGGAGCAGGACCCTCGGCAACGTCTCGCGTTACTCTGCGGTAAAATTGAGGACACTTTTGCGACGGTATTTCGGCAGATGGCCATGCACCGCTTCGAAGTGGTGATGCACAATGCCCGCCGCAGCGAAGGGGAATTGAGCAAGGAACGTCTTGCCGAACTTTGGATGCAGACCCAGACCGAACAGTTTGGTGACAGTATTCAGTTTAGCCCCGGCTATCGCTGGTGGTGGAGCTATATTCCGCATTTCATTGGTTCGCCGGGCTACGTGTATGCCTACGCTTTTGGCGAATTGCTGACCTTAGCGCTGATTCAGCGTTATCGGAGCGATCCATCCGGTTTTGTACCGGGCTATGTGGCCATGTTGAAGCTCGGTGGCAGTAAGGCTCCCGTTGATGTCGTGGCCTCGACCGGCATTGATCTGGAGGACCCGCAGATTTGGTCGCGGGCGCTGGATTATATGGCAGGCATGGTGGACGAAGCCGAAAAACTGGCGGGGATGCTGTAGGTCATGCGGCAGGAAAAAGATAGCATGGGTATCGTAGACGTGGCCGAGGAGGCGCTCTGGGGCGCGCAAACTCAGCGTTCCCTGCGTTTTTTTGCGATTGGTACGGAGCACATGCCTCTGGCGATCATTTATGCCTTGGCGCGTATCAAAAGAGCAGCAGCGCAGACGCATGTCGAGTTGGGCCTGTTGGATGCGCATTTGGCCGCGTACATGGATGCTGCGGCCACGGAGATTTTGGATGGACGCTGGGATGCGCAGTTTCCACTCCGGGTGTGGCAGACCGGTAGTGGTACCCAGAGCAACATGAATGTCAATGAGGTGATTGCGAATCGTGCCAATGAATTAGCGGGGCAGCCGCGAGGTCAAAAAGCGCCCATACACCCTAATGATCATGTGAATCTGGGACAGTCTTCCAACGATACTTTTCCCTCGGCCATGCATATTGCTGCCGCCTTGGCGGTGCATCAGGATTTATTGCCGGCGCTGGCCCGTTTTGAGGGATTACTCCTTAATCAGGCACAGCGCTTCGCGCATTTGATCAAGGTCGGGCGTACGCATCTGATGGATGCTGTGCCCTTGACCTTGGGTCAGGAGTTTTCGGGCTATCAGGCGCAATTGCGTATAGGAATACAAGCCCTAGAGCAAGCGATACCGGGGCTTTATGCCTTGGCTTTGGGGGGGACGGCAGTGGGTACCGGCCTCAACGCTCATCCAGAATTTGCCGCGAAAGTCTGCGCCCGACTGCACGCGGAGCTGGGCTTGCCTTTTCATCCGGCGGAAAACTTTTTTGCTGCTCTAGCGGGACATGAGGCTTTGCAGCAACTGAGCAGTAGCCTGCGAACCTTGGCTATGTCACTGATGAAAATCGCTAATGACATTCGCTGGATGGCATCCGGTCCCCGGGCGGGATTGGGAGAGCTTCAGATTCCTGAGAATGAGCCGGGTTCTTCCATTATGCCGGGCAAAGTGAATCCTACTCAGGTTGAGGCGTTGACTATGGTCTGCGTCCAGATTTTTGGTAACGACGCGGCTATTGCTTTTGCCGCCTCCCAGGGAAGCTTTGAGTTGAATGTTTACAAGCCATTGATTGCCTATAATATTCTGCAATCCATACAACTCTTGGCGGATGCCGCTCGATCTTTCGCGGAACACTGCTTGCAAGATCTGCAGCCGGTCGAAAAGCAACTTCGACATAATATGGAGGCATCCTTGATGCTGGTCACGGCACTCACTCCGGTACTTGGTTACGAACGTGCCGCCGCTGTTGCGCAGCATGCTCACCAAAACGATTGTAGTCTGCGCGAGGCGGTACTCGCCTTGGGTTATCTCACCGAAGAAGCTTTCGATCAGCAGGTACAACCGGCCACGATGGTCAAGTCGTCCAACAAATAATGGCGAGTGCGTAGAGAGTCTCCCGTTCTGTCTTATGTTCTCGGATGCCGAAGCGTGGAGGCTTTTCTTGGGTGCATGCTATGATTCCCCTAGGCGTATCGATAAGGATCTACCATGATTTTGATTTTAGAAGCAGATCTCAATGAACATTCTCCAGTTTTTCAGCAGCTTTTGACTCGACTCCGTGCCATGTCCGGCATTCAGTTTCGGGTACATCAAGAACAGGGCACGGAGCAACTGCTTAGTGAAATCTATCTGATAGGGAACACTAAACAACTGGACGTTGGTGATATGGAAGCTCTACCCGGCGTCAAGCAGGCGATTCGAGTGTCCCGAGAATACCGGATGCTGGGTCGTCACGCGGGTGATCATCGTGGCCAAGGTTTCGATTATAATGGGGTTCATTTCGGCCAAGACAATCTGAATGTATTTGCAGGTCTGTGCGCCGTCGATACGCCTGAGCACGTTGAACAGATGATGCGTGCGCTCAAGGATAACGGTCAGGTCTGTACGCGGATGGGTGCTTATAAACCGCGCACCAGTCCCTACGCTTTTCAGGGGCATGGCAAAGATTGTCTGCCTTGGGTATTTGATCTTGCTGGAAAATATGGCATGCGTGTCATCGCGATGGAAATTTTGCATGAGTCGCATATGGACGAAATTCGCGAAGCCTTGGAAAAAACCGGTCATCCTACGGGCGTGATGCTGCAGATTGGTACCCGAAATACGCAGAATTTCGAGCTGCTCAAGGCGGTAGGACGGCAATCAGAAATGCCGGTGCTACTCAAACGTGGATTTGGGATTACGCTTGAAGAATCTCTCAATGCTGCAGAGTACCTAGCTTCTGAGGGCAATACCAAAGTGGTTTTCGGCTTGCGCGGTATGAAAACCAACTTGGGTGATCCGCACCGTAACTTCGTAGACTTCGCCCAAGTACCGGCGGTGAAACGTCTCACCCGCATGCCGGTTTGTATTGATCCTTCTCACTCGGTCGGCAGCCGGGATGTGGGTCCAGATGGTATCATGGACGTTTTTCAGGTGACTGCCCAAGGCGTGGTAGCGGGTGCCAACATGATTCTGGTAGATTTTCACCCAGATCCTGCGACCGCATTGGTGGACGGTCCGCAAGCGCTGTTGATGAAAGAACTCCCGTGGTTCCTAGAAGATGTGCGCTTAGCCCGTGAAGCCTACGAAGAACGGGTTTTGTTAGCAACGGCCCAGGGATAATTGGGCTAGAAAGTCATTTCACCCGCATCCCTGGTTGCGCACCCGCGTCGGGTGAGAGCAGGAAAGGCCCGCCTTCAGGACCACTGGCGGCCATGACCATGCCTTCAGATAAGCCGAAGCGCATTTTGCGCGGCGCGAGGTTGGCTACCATGACCGTTAAGCGATCTACGAGCGTGGCGGGATCGTAGGCACTTTTGATGCCGGCAAAAACCGAGCGAGTTTTTTCTTCTCCGATGTCTAAAGTCAGGTGAAGCAGCTTATCGGCGCCTTCGACAGCCTCTGCAGCAACGATTCGTGCAATACGCAGATCTACCTTGCTGAAATCTTCTATGGTGATGTAAGGATTTTCCTGAGGTGATTCTGTATCTGCCGGTTTGGCGGCCTCAGGGGCCTGTTTACGAGGAGCCGGAGCGGCGGTTTCGGAGGGGGCTTGAATGAGGGCGTTCACCTGAGATTTATCCATACGCTGGAGAAGATGGGAGTAGGCCTGGATCGAATGGTTGAGCAGTGGTTGCTGCAATTCGGACCAGCTCAGTTCAGCCTGTAAGAACTCCATGGATTTTCGCGTCAGTTCGGGTAAAACCGGGCTGAGTAGTGTCACGAGAATGCGGAAGCCGTTAAGGGTTACCGTCGCTACGCGGTGCAATGCGGCGCGTTGTTCCGGATCTTTGGCGAGATTCCACGGTGCGTTCTGATCCACATAAGCATTGATCTGGTCGGCCAGCGCCATGATGTCACGCATCGCCTTACCGTACTCACGACCCGCATAGGCCTCACCAATAGCTTCCTGATGGTGCAGCAAACTGTCATAAAAGCTTTGGTCGTCTCCTAAGCTATCGGCGAGCTTACCCTCGAAAAAACGATGAATAAATCCGGCCGCCCGTGATGCCAGGTTGACCACTTTACCGACCAGATCCCCATTACCCTTGAGCAGAAAGTCCTCAAGATTCAGATCAATGTCCTCAACATGGCTGTTGAGCTTGGTGGCAATATAGTAACGTAAAAACTCTGGATTGAGGTGCTGGAGATATTGTCCAGCGGTAATAGAAGTGCCTCGGGACTTACTCATTTTGGCGCCGTTCACGGTAAGGTGACCATGCGCGAAAATACCGGTAGGCAGGCGATGGCCGGAACCTTTTAGCATCGCCGGCCAGAACAAGCCGTGAAAGTAAATGATATCTTTGCCGATAAAGTGATACACCTCAGCGCTGGCATTCGCTCCCCAGTATTCGTCAAAATCGCGCCCGTGGGTGGCGCACCAGTGGCGCGTAGCAGCCATGTAGCCGGGTAGAGCATCTAGCCAGACATAGAAGAATTTGCCGGGTGCGTCCGGAATGGGAATGCCGAAGTAGGGGGCGTCGCGACTGATGTCCCAGTCGGCGAGACCGATACTAAACCATTCGTCCAGCTTGCGGGCGACTTCTTCTTGCAAGGTGCCGCTGTGAATCCAGTGTTGTAGAAAATCGCTGAAGTCACCCAGTTGAAAAAAGTAGTGTTCAGAGTGGCGGCGTTCGGGAACGGCACCAGAAACCGCTGATACCGGATGGATTAAGTCGGTTGGGCTATAGGTGGCACCGCAGGCCTCGCAGCTATCTCCATATTGATCAGCCGCGCCGCAGCGTGGGCAGGTGCCACGGATGAAGCGATCGGGTAGAAAAATTCCGGCTACGGCGTCATAGGCCTGTTCGATTTCCCGGATATTGATGTAGTCGGCGCTACGCAGGGCCCGATAAATTTGTTGGGAAATCTCAAAGTTTTCCGGGGAATGGGTGCTATGATACAAATCAAAGCCAATACCGAAGGCGGTAAAGTCGCGCAGATGATCTTCATGCATCCGTTCAATCAGTGCTTCGGGCGTGATCCCCTCGCTCTGGGCGCGCAGCATGATGGGTGTACCGTGTGCATCATCCGCACACACATACACGCAGTCGTGGCCACGTAGTCTCTGGTAACGGGCCCAGATATCCGTTTGGGTATATTCTACCAAGTGGCCGAGATGAATCGGTCCATTAGCATAGGGAAGAGCGCTGGTGATCAGGATGCGTTTGGTCATAGTGTCCATAAATTACAGGGGAAGCGCTCAGCAGGCAATGCTGATCCATGCTGGCGGTTTGTTGCGATCCGTGATATAAAGGGCGCCATTTTTCAGGGAGAATTATCCGATGTCCAGAGTTTGCAAGGTGACCGGCAAGAAGCCTATGGCCGGAAACAATGTTTCGCATGCCCACAACAAAACCCGCAGACGTTTTTTGCCTAATCTGCAGTATCATCGTTTTTGGGTAGAAAGTGAAAATCGCTGGGTGCGTATGCGTGTGAGCACCAGGGGTATTCGTACCATTGACAAGAAAGGCATTGATGCGGTTCTCGCAGAACTGCGTGCTGCTGGCGAAAAAATCTGAGGATGTGACTGATGCGCGACAAAATTAAGCTCGTTTCGACGGCCGGAACCGGTCACTTCTACACGACCACCAAAAACAAAAAAACCAAGCCAGACAAGCTGGAAATGAAAAAGTTTGATCCTAAAATCCGGAAGCATGTGATGTATCGGGAAGACAAAATCAAATAATTCTCAAGCTTCGGTGCCACCCACGGTTTGCCCTGAACCGTGGGTGGCAGACAAAGTAGTCCTTTGCGTGGCAGTCTTTTTTTGCTAGATTGCTAGCACTCTTAATGGTTGAGTGCCAAGGACCTTATCACCAATCATGTATTCATTTCTCTTGGTTTTCGCTCGAGCACCTGCCCACAATTTGTTGTGGAATTTGGGCCAAAAAGGCACATGATGGCCATGGATGAGCGCGCTCGGCACCTTCTCAGATCGCTGATCGAACAGCATATTGCTAATGGCGTGCCCGTAGGCAGCCGACAGTTGGCGCGGGATGCCGGCCTGAATATCAGTCCAGCCACTGTGCGCAATGTGATGGCGGATCTGGAGGATGAAGGTTATCTGATCTCCCCCCACACCTCGGCCGGACGTATTCCTACGCACGTCGGCTATCGTTTTTTTGTGGACGCTCTGCTTCGCGTGGTTCCCCTATCGGCCGAATCGCATCGTTTGCTCATTCATCGCATTGGTCATCGGGCTCCGGATACGGAGCAGGTACTTCATGCTGCGACCGAAGTTCTCTCGGAATTAACGCACATGGCGGGTTTTGTCAGAGTGCCGCGCCGTGCTACGCGCACCCTGCGTCATGTCGACTTTCTGGCGCTGCGCGAAAAAGAGGTGCTGGCGATTTTTGTTACCGACAAAGGGGATGTCGAAAATCGGCTTATCCGCACCGAACACGCCCTCGGTGCCGCCGAACTGACCCAGGCGGCGAACTTCTTCAATGATACCTATGGTGGTCGTCCGTTGCAGGATGTTATTCATAATCTGCAAACGGATCTCCTCCAGTCCCGTCACGAAATGGATCGTATTTTGCGCAGTGCCATGGAGTTGGGCGAGGAGATGCTGGAAGAAGATCAGCAGCGCATGCTGATTGAAGGTGAATTTCAGTTGTTGGATTTGCCGGAACTGGCCGGGAGTGATCGTCTGCGGGAACTCTTAAACGCCGTCCGGCAAAAGCGAGACTTGGTGCATTTGCTGGATGAGAGTATGCGCGGAAGCGAAGTGCGTTTGTTTATCGGCGAAGAGTCCGGTTTTGCCCCACTGAGTGATTGTAGCGTGGTTTCTGCACCCTATACCGTAGATGGCGAAGTTCTGGGGGTGTTGGGGGTGATTGGACCGATGCGGATGCCCTATCAACAGATTATTCCGCTGGTGGATGGTACGGCGCACTTGCTGGGACGAGCCTTGTCGCAATCATGAATTTTCGGTCTTGAAAAATCGTCGGCTTCTCCCCATATCGTGGTGGAAGCGAAATAGCAGGAGTGAGTCACGTATGAGTGAAGAAGACAAAAAGGCCTCTGTCCAAGATGAAAAAAACCCCGTGGAAGCGGAATCTGTGGAGGCTGAGGAAATAAATTGGGAAGAAAAAGCCGAGAGTTTTCGTAATGATTATTTGCGGGCACTCGCCGATGCCGAAAACCAGCGTAAGCGTTCGGAGAAGCAAATTGAAGACGCCCGCAATTATGCCGTAGATCGCTTTGCGCGTGAATTGCTGCCCGTTATTGATAGCCTCGAACTGGCTTTAGCCAGTCCTGTTGAGGGTGCAGAAGCGGTCGCGCAATTTCGTCAAGGTATCGAAAATACGCTGACATTATTTGCGCAGGCCTTGGGAAAAGCGGGCATTGCCCCCATAGAGATTGGCGAAGGACGTTTTGATCCGCATCTGCATCAGGCTATTGCCATGGTGGAGGCAGAAGGCGATGCCAACCGGATTCTGGCGGTGCATCAGAAAGGATATCGGATGCATGAGCGCTTGCTGCGCCCGGCTATGGTATCCGTATCCAAAGCGGCCAAAGCAGCAGAATAAACCCATACCACTCAGACAAAATTTATTGATTCAGGAGAATAGATAATGGCTAAAGTAATCGGTATTGACTTGGGAACCACTAATTCCTGCGTCGCCGTCATGGAAGGCGATAAGGTAAAAGTCATTGAGAATAGTGAAGGTAAGCGCACAACGCCCTCTATCGTGGCTATTACCGAGGAAGGTGAAGTGTTGGTGGGCGAAGCGGCAAAGCGCCAAGCGGTCACTAATCCCGAAAACACGGTTTACGAAGTGAAGCGTTTGATCGGTCGTAAGTATGACGATGCTGAAGTGCAAAAAGATCTTAAGCATGTTCCCTATAAGGTGGTCAAAGCCGAGAATGGAGATGCTTGGGTTGAGGTACGGAATAAAAAGTATTCGGCGCAGCAGATTTCAGCCTATATCCTGCAAAAAATGAAAAAAACCGCTGAAGATTATCTGGGAGAGACCGTTAGCGAAGCGGTTATTACAGTCCCAGCATACTTCAATGACGCCCAACGTCAGGCGACTAAAGATGCGGGCCGCATTGCGGGCCTAGAAGTGAAGCGCATCATCAATGAGCCTACTGCAGCAGCATTGGCCTTTGGTGAGGACAAGAAGCCGGGGGACAGCAAAATCTCCGTTTACGATCTGGGCGGTGGTACTTTTGATATTTCCATCATAGAAATTGCCGAAATGGATGGCGAGCATCAGTTTGAAGTGCTTTCCACGAACGGTGATACGTTCCTGGGTGGTGGTGATTTTGATAACCGAATTATCAATTATCTGGCGGATTCTTTTAAGGCGGAAGCAGGTATTGATCTGCGGAACGACCGCTTAGCGATGCAGCGTCTGAAAGAGGCTGCCGAGAAAGCCAAGATCGAGTTGTCATCGGCACAGCAGACCGACGTGAACCTGCCTTTTATTACGGCGGATCAAAGTGGACCGAAGCACCTCAACATGAAGCTGACCCGTGCCAAGCTGGAATCGTTGGTGGAAGACATCATTGATCGGAGCATGACACCCTGTCGAGTGGCGATGAAAGATGCAAGCCTGTCTACCAGCCAAATCACTGATGTGATCCTAGTCGGTGGCCAGAGCCGGATGCCCAAGGTGCAAGAGAAGGTTAAGGACTTCTTTGGTCAGGAGCCGCGTAAAGACGTCAATCCCGATGAAGCCGTAGCCATTGGTGCGGCAATTCAGGGCGCAGTCCTTTCTGGGGACAAAAAAGACGTGCTCTTGATGGATGTTACGCCCTTATCGCTGGGTATTGAGACGCTCGGTGGAGTAATGACTAAGCTGATCGAGAAAAACACCACCATACCAACGCGTAAGTCGCAGATTTTTTCGACGGCGGAAGATAACCAGTCGGCGGTAACAGTGCATGTGCTTCAGGGCGAGCGTGAGTTGGCGCGGGATAACAAATCCTTGGCGCGCTTTGATCTGGCGGATATTGCCAATGCGCCACGAGGTATGCCGCAGATTGAGGTGACCTTCGATATTGACGCCAATGGCATTCTTCATGTCTCGGCCAAGGATAACCAGACGGGTAAGGAGCAATCCATCAAAATCACGGCGGGTTCCGGACTCTCCGAAGAAGAAATCAAGCGCATGATTGCTGAAGCCGAGTCGCACGCGGCGGATGACAAAAAGGCGCGTGCGCTGATCGAGGCGCGTAATGAGGCCGATGCAAGTGTCCACGGCGCGAAAAAAGCGATTGAAGAACATGCCACGGCACCGGAAGCGGATAAGAGCAAGGTCAGCGAGGCCATCAGTACGGTGGAAGCTGCAGCCAAGGGCGAGGATGTGGAAGCCATTAAGAGTGCGGTAGCCACGCTTATGGCGGCCATGTCGACACTACTGCAAAGTGCGGCTCCTAATCCCGCAGACGCGGAGCAGGGCGCACATGCTCAAGCGGACGATGTGGTCGATGCGGAGTTCGAGGAAGTCGACAAAAAGTAATTGCGGCGGCGTTTATGGGGGGCGGGATCTGGTATCCTGTCCCCTTATCTGTTTTAGGAAATAAAATGGCTACACGGGACTACTACGAAATTTTGGAAGTAACGCGCACGGCCGACGATGGGGAGATTAAGAAATCCTATCGGCGCCTCGCGATGCGCTATCATCCGGACCGCAACCCGGGTGATCCCAGTGCAGAAGATCGTTTCAAAGAAATCAGCGAAGCCTACGAGGTGTTGTCTGACTCCAGTAAGCGCCAAGCCTATGACCGCTTTGGTCATGCTGGCGTGCAGGGTGGTGGAGGGCCTGGGGCTGGATTTGGTGGTGGCTTCGGCGGTGGCGGTGGCTTCGGTGATATTTTTGGGGACTTGTTTGAACAGGCTTTTGGCGGTGGTCGTGGCCAAGATTCTGGTCGAGGTTCGGACTTGCGCTATGAACTCGACTTGACATTGGAAGAAGCGGCGATGGGTAAGGAAGTCACTATCCAGATTCCGAGTTCTGCCCAATGTGAAGTGTGCCATGGTACGGGCGCCAAGCCGGGAAGCAAAGTAGAAGATTGCAGCACCTGCGCTGGTCGGGGACAAGTGCGTATGGTGCAGGGTTTCTTCTCAGTCACCCGGCCCTGCCCGCAATGTAATGGTAGCGGCAAAACCATCAAGGAACCCTGTACTGCTTGTCAGGGGCATGGCCGCGTGCGCAAGACCCGTGACTTGCAGGTGAAAGTACCCGCAGGCGTGGATACCGGAGATCGTATCCGTCTGAGTGGTGAAGGTGAGGCGGGTGAACGCGGCGCACCGGCTGGTGATCTGTATATTCAGGTCCGGGTTCAGCCTCACGCATTGTTTGAACGCGATGGCGACGATTTGCACTGTGCGGTCCCCGTAAGTTTTACGACGATGGCTTTGGGCGGTGAATTAGAAGTGCCGACACTGACGGGTCGGGCGAAAGTGCAAATAGTACCGGGAACGCAGTCGGGTGCGGTGTTTCGGTTACGGGGCAAAGGGATTAAGGGCGTACGCAGTAAATTGCATGGAGATCTCCATTGTCGGGTACAGGTTGAAGTCCCGGTACACCTGTCAGCGCGCCAAAAAGAATTGCTGGAGGAGTTTGCCAGCGTGGGTAGTGATCAGGCGCAGCATCCGCAACAGGAAAGCTGGTGGAACAAAGCGAAAGACTTTTTCGACCGGATGGGCCTGTGATGACCGTACCCACGAGCGTTGCCGTAACGGCAGTTTCAGGGCGGATGGGACGCGCTCTGGTACAGGCCTTGGCCGAGCATTCGGATATGAACCTCGCGGCCGCCATTGGGCGGCCGGGCGCCGATTATCTGGGTGAAGATGCGGGCCGACTGGCGGGCGGTAATCCGCTGCAAATCCCCGTGACCTCTGAACTTGCGACCATGCTGGATACGGTGGATGTCGTTATCGAATTTGGACCGGTAGAAGCGGCCTTGCGGCATGTGGCCGCCTGCGTGGTGGCACAAAAACCCATAGTGATCGGAACCACGGGCTTTACGGCAGAGCAACAGGCGCAGTTATTGGCAGCCAGTCGTCAAATTCCGCTCCTGCTGGCGCCGAATATGAGTGTCGGGATCAATGTGTTGCTGGCATTTCTTCCGGCTATGACGGCGGCCTTGGGGGAGAGCTATGACGTTGAGATTGTCGAAGCGCATCATCGTCATAAAGTAGACGCGCCTTCTGGGACGGCCTTGGCTTTGGGGCGTGCAGTCGCTGCTGGTCGGCATGAGACGCTAGAAAATATCCAGTGTCTGGATCGTAATCTTATTGCCGGGCCGCGCAAGACGGGCAGTATGGGTTTTGCAACGATTCGGGCGGCTGATGTGGTCGGTGAACATACGGTATGGTTAGCGGGTATGGGTGAACGCTTAGAACTGATCCATCGCGCTACCAGTCGTCGCAATTTTGCCGAGGGTGCATTGCGTGCAGCACGCTGGGTTCAGGAACAACCTCCTGGGTTTTATGATATGCAGGATGTTCTGGGTCTGAAATTAGGACAAACGGTTCATTATCCATCTGTTGACTAACGAGGAGCACTATCATGCAATATGTTGTGGCGAATCGGGTATCTGTGAAGCCGGAGTATCGCGCTGACTTTGAAGCGCGTTTTCGTCGTCGCGCCGGTGAGGTCGATAAACAGCCGGGCTTTGTACGTATGGAGATTCTTCGTCCGGTGAGTGATGATGGATTTTATATTGTGCTTACCCATTGGGCAGATCAGGCGGCTTTTGAAGCCTGGATGCAAAGCGCTGACTTCAAAGCGGCACACGCCAATCCCCTGCCCAAAGAGGCTTTTGGAGAGGGCGGCGGACTAGAGCGTCATGAGGTGATTATCAGTGCTGAAGCCGCGCTCTAAGCGACGCGCTATTCTTCCAAGCAACTTCGGAAATACACAGTAATACGGTGGTGTGATGACACCGGGCTAGAGGGCAAAGATGAAACAATTGACGCGGGAACAAGTAGAGCAGTCTTTGCGGTCCTTGCAGGACCCTTATCTGGGTAAAGATTTGGCAGCGGCAGGGGTTTTGAAAAGTGTCGATGGTAATCAAGTGAGAATTGATCTGCCTTATCCCAGTGCCGGAGTAGCCATGAGTCTCAGCCAGGAAATAGCCCGGCAAATACAAAATGATCATGGTATCCAGGCGGAAGTTGCCGTACAGCATCGTATTGCGGTCCATCAGGCTCAGCGTGGCGTTAAGTTGCTGGAGGGTATCAAGAACATCATTGCCGTAGCTTCGGGTAAAGGCGGGGTCGGCAAATCCACCACCTCAGTTAATCTGGCTTTGGCTTTGGCTAAGGAAGGCGCAAAGGTGGGTATGCTGGATGCCGACATCTACGGTCCGAGTCAGCCACGGATGCTCGGTATATCGGGTAAGCCGACCAGCAAAGATGGCAAAAAAATGGAGCCTATGGAGGGACACGGAATCAAGGCGATGTCCATTGGTTTTCTGATTGACGAAGAAACGCCCATGGTTTGGCGGGGGCCGATGGTCATGCAAGCTCTGGAGCAACTGCTATCAGATACGCGTTGGGGCGAACTGGATTATTTGGTGATTGATTTACCACCGGGTACCGGTGACACCCAATTGACTTTGGCCCAAAAGGTGCCCGTATCTGGTGCCGTGATTGTCACCACTCCCCAAGATATTGCCCTGTTGGATGCGCGCAAGGGTCTGAAAATGTTTGAAAAAGTGGGGGTGCCGATTTTGGGCATCATCGAAAACATGAGCTTTTATATTTGTCCCAAGTGCGGTAACGAGGATGACATATTTGGTCATGGTGGTGGTGCGACGATGGCCGAGCAAGATGGTGTGGAATTCCTAGGGGCGATTCCGCTGGATCGCAGTATTCGCAGCGAAGCCGACGCGGGTGCGCCAACCGTGGTGGCGCATCCCGAATCACGTCTCGCTAAAATCTATGTGGAATTGGCACGTCATGTAGCGGGTCGGGTGGCGAATCAAGCTGTGGATCATAGTCACAAATTCCCAAACATTGTTGTGCAAAACCGGTAGAGATGATTTGATTTTAGGAAGCTGCCACCATGAGCATTAAATCCGATCGCTGGATCCGCCACATGGCGGAAAATGAAGGAATGATTGATCCCTTCTCGCCACGCCAGGTTCGCCAGATCGAAGGAAGTCCGATTATTTCTTATGGACTGTCTTCCTATGGGTACGACATTCGTTGTGCCGGGGAATTTAAGGTGTTTACCAATGTACGAAGTGTCATTGTGGACCCCAAAAATTTCAGTGAAGATTCTTTTGTGGATTTTACCGGCGATACCTGCATTATCCCACCCAATTCCTTTGCTTTAGCGAGAACGGTCGAGTATTTTCGTATTCCCCGAAATGTATTGACGATTTGCCTCGGTAAAAGTACCTATGCGCGTTGCGGTATTATCGTGAATGTGACCCCTTTTGAACCCGAATGGGAGGGCTATGTGACTTTGGAGTTCTCCAACACGACACCGTTACCCGCTAAAATTTACGCTAATGAAGGGGTTGCCCAAGTGCTATTTTTAGAGTCTGACGAGGTTTGTGAAGTCTCCTACGCGGACCGGGGTGGTAAGTACCAGGGGCAGAGCGGAGTGACCTTACCAAAAGCCTAGGTCAAATAGATCGACAGAGGTTATAGTCGTCATGATACGGATAGTTCGGTGCCGTTATTCCTAATGGAATGGGTATTACGCATACCTGTTGCGGAAATGTTTTTGCTAACCAAATGTATTGGTTGTGGGCTTAAGAGTGGATCATTATGGATTACAAAAGATCCATAATGTTGAAGCCTTTTTTGATGTAGGCATTGTTAGCGTAACCATCTTTTTCCCAGGTTCCTTGTGGTCGCTGGCTGTCTAGTACGATGCGATTGACCCATTTGACGCTCTTGTAGCCGTACATTTGCGGTACGAGCAGTCGTAAAGGATATCCACCTTTCTGGAGTAGCGGTTGGCCTGAAATATGGGTGGCAAGGATAACGCCGGGAGCGCGTGCTTGGTCCAGCGTCAAACTGTCTACATAGACACCGTCAGCACTATAAAAAGCGACATAGTGCGCTGCGGGCTGTGGATCAAGTAGTGTCAAAAAATGGGATAAGGCAATCCCTTGCCAATGGACGTTGTTAACAATCCAGCCAGTGACGCAGTGAAAGGTTTCCATCTCGTGGTCTTTGCCTAACTCATAAAGATCGGGGAGAGTAAAGGTCTGCGGATGTTGAATGAGGCCAGAGACTTCGAGACGGTAGTTATCGGGTGCAATTTTTGGATAAAAACCGGCATATGTGTAGTACTCTGGAAATACGGGGATTTTTTCTTCTGCGAAGGCGGCCATCGGGTAAATCAGACTACCTGTTCCGGCAGCCAGTATGAGTCCACCCGCAGATCTTAAGAATGTACGTCGATTGATAGACATGATCGTTATCCTCTCTTCCAGACAGCAAATATACGCCATAAAGAATCACCACGCAGAGCATGATAAGTTGCCATGGTGACATGACCGATCCAAAGATAAGCAAGGAGTGGTGTGCCTAAACGCATCAAGGTGAGTCCAACGCGCGCACCGCCGATCCAGTGCAGATCTCCGCGTAACACCAGCCAGCCCGCGAAGCCGCCAAAAGTGACGATGCTCACGCCTATAAAAAAAGTAGCTTGCCAGAGACTGGAGAGCCCGGGACGAACTCCGTGACTGGGAAGACGCCCCCTAAAAAGAAGCCGGAGATCTTGGATGATAGCGGCGGGGGTGCTTGGAGAAAACCAAGTGGCTATGAGATGTCTGCCCCACGGCGTCAACCCGTAGACCAGCCAAGTGAGTGTCAACCAGCCCGTGAGAATCAGGCCAGCCAGCACATGCAAAGGAAACCAGCTAAAATCTGAAAACCAGAGAGCCGCTAAACTATTCCAGAGCTCAAAGGTGACGCTGAGCACCAGACCAAGATGTAATACTTTGGCAAAAGCCGGATAGGACGTGAAGTCATCCTGTGGTGTGGATGTTGTGTCATCGACATTCATTGAGGCGGTTTTTGCCATATGTGACTCCTGCATGGTCCACTGTTTGGAACTACGCAAAAGACTGTATTCTGGATGTGATGTATCCGCAGGGAAAGTCGAGGGTGGGGGTATTTGCGTGAATGGTTTTCTCGGTGGCCATGGCCTGCCGCCGAGAAAAGTAAAAGATGAAAGGCTAGCCGGCTGGCTTCTGGTCAATCCATAACTGTTTGGGCAATCCGTAGGGGAAACCACCTTCCAGCATGGTTTCGCGAATGACGCGATTGGTGTCCCAATATACCTGCCAGTAATGCGCATTATTACAGAAGGGGAATACCGCTAGTTTCGGTCCAACATCCGTAAATTCTAGGATTTCTACCAAAGGTGCGGGATCAGTAAGTACATTCGGGATTTTGGCCAAATTGTTGCGTAGCATTTGCGAGGCTTTGACATGATCGACGTCGCTGGCTAGCTGGCACTTGAGTTCGACACGGCGAAAGGGATTGGTCGAATAATTTTCAATGGTTCCGCCTAATACCTTGGCATTCCCATGATAAATACGATCATTGTTCAGGGTGTTGATGGCGCTGAAGAATAAACCCACTTCTTCGACCGTGCCCATGGTGTCGCCTATTTGCACGAAATCACCCACTTTGAAAGGGCGAAGAACCATCAGAAATGCACCGGCCGCAAAATTGGCGAGTAGTCCGCTCCACGCCAAGCCGAGGGCAACGCCAGCGCCGGCAACCATTGCTGCAAAAGTAGTGGTTTGGACGCCGAAATAACCCAAGATAGCTACTACCAAGGCAACCGTGAGGGCGATGTTCAGAATGCTAATGGTGTAGCGTGTCAAGGTAGGATCTATGTTGCTGCGATTCATCCCGCGTTTCACTAAATGGTCCACCAAGCGAATCAGCCAGCGCCCGATAATCCAGAGGATAATGGCGGCCACAATTTTGAGGATAGCTTCTGTGCCATATTGGGCAATGACATTCCAGTAGTGTTCTAGATTCACGACGGCTCCTTTCGGTTTTATCTGTTTAGTAGATAAGTAGTTCCGGCAAGTAGTTAAGTGGGCGTACCCAATGTGAGATATACGTGAAGAAAAAGGACTATTAAAGTTAGTTTATAATTTAAAAAGTTCGTCATTGCAAGGCTGTAACAGCTTGCAATAGAGCGTTTTTCTGAGCTGATTAATTTGTAACAAATAGTTTGCGTATGTTAATTTTTTATTACTTGGCGTTTGTTGGGCTTTGGGGATAGGATTCTTGGTGTCAGTCATCTTGGTTTTTTACAATGGCCATTTCCTTGGTTGAGAGAGTATGATCTGGCTCGACACTTTGTCGCGTATAGAAGGCTAAGATATGAGAAAAATCGCATCAGTCATATTGGGTATCATCGGTATTCTGTCAGTGCTTTTTGGGTTGCTCTTTTTTTTGCAGGGTACTGGGATATTTCCCTATCCGAAATCGAGCTTCATGATCAATGAAACTATCTGGATAATTCGCGGTGCGCTGTTGGTGCTGTTGGGGCTGATATTCCTTTTCATTGCGCGCTGGCTTCGGCCGGTTGTGCGGCGGCGTTGAGGACGCACATAAGAAGGTGGACATTATGAAGTCTTGATCTGTTGCGTGGGTCGCAGTCGACTTTTGAGAGCATCGGCCTTGTCACGAATAGCCTGCAATTTATCGGGGGACATGCGTTCCAGATGCTTCCATTGCAGCGCCGTGCGCGGATGTTTACTGAAGCGGTCGGCATGGCGTTGCAGAAAATCCCAATAAAGGGTGGTAAACGGGCAGGCATTCGCACCCGTTGCTTCGGCGGGGTCGTAAATACAATGGGGACAATGCCCGCCCATGCGCTGCAAATAGCGACCGCTGGCGACATAGGGCTTGGAGGCCATCCAGCCACCGTCTGCGTATTGAGACATCCCCAGAACATTCGGTAATTCAACCCACTCCACAGCATCCACGTAAATTGCCAAAAACCATTGGTGAATAGCCTGAGGTTCCACACCCAGTAGCAGACTAAAAAGACCGGTGATCATCAGGCGCTCAATATGATGCGCATAGCCGTAGCGCAAGGTGCGATGGATGGTGTCCCGTAAGCAAGCCATATCTGTTTGGCCGGTCCAATAAAAATCCGGAAGAGGCGCATGAGCGTTGAGTGCATTTTCATTTTCCCAGTGGGGCATGCGCAGCCAGTAAAGACCACGAACGTATTCTCGCCATCCCAAAACTTGACGAATGAAGCCTTCTACGGAGGCGATAGGAAGTTGCTGGCTTTGATAGGCTTGTTCGGCGGCATGAACCACCGTGGTTGCGCTGAGAAGACCCAAATTCATGGCTGCAGATAGGCGAGAATGATAGAGCCAGGGCTGGTTCGGCCAGAACGCATCCTGCAGTGGGCCAAAGTGAGGAAGCCGTTCCGTAATAAAGTTTTCGAGAGCCTCTCTGGCTTCTTCTGCGGTCACTGGCCAGTCAAAGTCATTTAACGTCCCAGGATGATCGGAAAACTCATTTTCAACAATATCAATGACCTCGCGGGTAATGCGGTCAGGGATAAAGCGTCGTGGAGCGGGGATCAAGCCGGGTCCTTGAGCACCAGGCTTGGCGCGGTTTTCGCTATCAAAATTCCAGCGGTCGCCGACAGGTTGACCATTTTTCATCAACACGCCGGTTTGCTTGCGGGCATATCGATACCACAATTCTTGACGCATTTCTTGGCGTCCTGTGGCCCACTTCGCAAAATTTTCGGCACGGAAAAAGAAATTGCGGTTGGGGAATATCTCCCAAGAAACGTCAGCTTTTGCTGTACAGCGCGTAAGAGTCTCTCGAAGCTGCCAAGTTCCTGGACGTAAGCTGTGTAAACTTTGGGGGCGCCAGCGTGTAAGGGCGGCATCCAGTGCTTCCCCTAGACTCCGAAAAGGATGCGTACCTAGAGCGAGGTATTCCAATGGATATCCTTTATCGCGTAATGCTTGAGCATGGTGGCGCATGGCGCTCAGAAAAAGAGTGATGCGGGCTTTATGCGACCAGACTACGGTGGATTCTTCGGGAGCCTCCGCCATCCAGCAGAGATCTTGGGTGGGGTCAAAGTGTTCCAGGGCGGCGCTGGTAAGATCCAGGTGATCGCCCAGGATGAGGACAAGATTCCGGATAGGCGTTTCAGGCAGCGGCATGCGTATGACCTTTACTGCAATGTTGTCGTCTCTTGCGACAAGCGTCGGAACAATAAACAACCTCACTCCAGCAGCGTTCCCAGCGTTTGCGCCAAGAGAAGGGACGTTGGCAAACGGGACAAATTTTCTCGGGTCGTTGCGGGTGGCTACGGGTCATATGGCTACACACTATTCAATAATGTTCTATACAATATAAGTACAACAAGGTCGATGCAAGGCAGGAATAAGGTTTTTGCATCCAAGTGCGTGCTGGCTACGTATATCCTGATAGGCGTGATGTGATTTCAGATTGGTGAGAAATTTGCTGAATATTTACAAGTCATGGAGTAAGAAGGTAGGGCTGGGTTTTGATGTACAAACTCTTGCGGCTCGGGGTTAATTGTCCTATACAGTTTGAAGTCTAGGTTTGGAGAATTTATGCGTATTGCCATCATTGGGTCGGGAATATCAGGTTTGGGGGCGGCTTGGCTATTGCGGCAAAACCATGCGGTAACGGTTTTTGAGGCATCAGATTATCTGGGTGGGCACACGCATACGGTGGATGTAGAGCTGGATGGTATTACTGCCCCGGTGGATACGGGATTTTTGGTTTTCAACGATCGTACTTATCCCAACTTGCTGGGATTGTTTGCGGAGTTGAACGTGCCTTGGACCAGTAGTGATATGTCTCTCAGCGTGCGCTTGCCTATGCACAATTTGGAGTGGTGTGGCAGCAGCCTAGGAACATTGTTTGCCCAGAAGAGGAATCTGTTGCGACCGGCTTTTTGGAATATGCTGCGAGACATTTTGCGCTTCAACCGTGAGGCCAAAGCTTGGTTGAGTAAGCATGAAGCGGATATTACCTTGGGTGATTTTCTGGTGCGCGGTGCCTACGGGCATTGGTTCCGTAATGCCTATTTACTCCCCATGGCTGCAGCGATTTGGTCTTGCCCTATGGCGCGTATGGAAAAATATCCCGCTCGATCCATTCTCCAGTTTTATCATAATCACGGCCTGCTTCAGATTTTCGATCGTCCGCAATGGCGTACGGTTGTGGGCGGTGGCCGTGAGTACGTGCAAAAAATAGTGAAACAACTGCCAGATGTGCGTCTGAATACACCGGTACAGGAATTGTATCCGGCACATACGGGTGGTGTGTACCTCCGCTATGGGGATAAAGAAGAACATTTTGATCAAGTTATTTGTGCGGTGCATGGTGATCAGGCAAAAAAACTGCTGGGTGTTCACTGGCCGAAACAAAGCGCGGCTCTGGCGCACTGTCATTATGAGGATAATCATGCCTACTTACATTGGGATGATCATTTTTTACCAAAACGTCGCAAGGCTTGGGCCGCGTGGAACTTTCACGCCGACGGTTTAATTGATGGTAAACGCGCGGTGGCCGTGACTTACCTGATCAATCAATTACAACCCTTACCTTTTAAGCAGCCAGTGATGGTAACGCTTAATCCTCAAGTCAGCCCTGATCCCCAAAAAACCTGGGCAGATTTTCATTATGCGCATCCCATTTTTGACCATGCGGCTATTGCGGCGCAGCAGCATATTCAAAAACTGCAAGGTGAAGGCGGTTTATGGTTTTGCGGTGCTTGGCTGAGACACGGATTTCATGAAGATGGTTTGCGCAGTGCCGTAGAGGTGGCCAACGCCCTAGGGATCAAGGCTTCATGGCAAAAAAATCCGACGGCTATTGGGACGCCGTGGAGGGAAACATGTCCGCAACTCGCGCGTTGAAAGGCGGATTATTGCTGGGACAGGTCATGCACCGGCGAATGCAGCCCCTCCGCCGCGCTTTTCACTATCGGACTTTTAGCCTCTGTTTCGATCTGGCTGATAGCGCTGAGGTGCAGTCTTCGGTGAGCGGTTTCAGCCCTTTACGCTTTCTGGCTCAAGATCATGGTGCTCGCGATGGTAGCCCGCTTATGCCCTGGATTCAGCAAATTTTCGCAGAACATCAGGTTCGAGCAGAGCGGGTGGTGCTCGTGGCATATCCCCGGCTTTGGGGATATGTGTTTAATCCGGTGAGTTTTTGGCTGGGACTGGATGCTGAAGGGCAGATTTTGGGGGTTCTCGCTGAAGTAAATAATACCTTTGGAGAACATCATAGTTATCTGATTGTCCACCCGGATCGCCATTCCATTGCAGCCGACGATTGGTTGGTAGCTCGTAAAGTTTTCCATGTCTCACCATTCTTCCCAGTGGAAGGACAGTATCGTTTTCGTTTCCGTTTGGATGACGAAAAGTTTCAAGCGGATATTCATTATCTGGATGATCAAGGCCAAGTCCGACTGATTACTCAAACGGCGGGTCGGCGTAGCACGCTCAGTCGTTCAGCCGTCTGGCGAGCAGTTTTGCGACAACCCTTGATGACTTTTGCCGTAGTTTTTTTCATTCACTGGCAGGCCATTAAATTGTGGCGAGCCGGTATTTCTTTCCATAAAAAACCGCTACCCCCGCATCAGGAGATCAGCTCATGAGTACCGTGGCCTCAACCCCTTCATCGACCACGACCCGTTATCCGCGTGCGGCACGGACCTTATTGCGAATGCTCGAACATTTACAGATAGGTCATCTCACCTTGCATACGCCTGAGGGGGAAACTTTGCATTTTGATGGTGCGGAGCCGGGTCTGGAAGCCGAGTGGACGATTCTGGATTGGCGCGTTCTGACGATCTTGGCTAGGGATGGCGACATTGGTTTCGGTCGGGCATACATGGAAAATCTTTGGGAGAGTAATGATCTGGTAGCCCTGTTGCGACTGGCTATTGGTAATCGCGATATGGTCGAAAAGTATGTAGAAGGCGCGTTTACTCGACGCTTATGGTTCTGGATATTTGATCGTTTGTTGCGAGCTAATACAAAAAAGGGTAGCCGCCGTAATATCGCTTTCCACTACGATTTGGGAAATGATTTTTATCAACTTTGGTTAGATTCCAGTATGACTTATTCCAGCGCTCTCTACGAAGGGAACTACATGCTGACGCTCAGTGCTGCACAAGAACGCAAATATGCGCGTGCGCTGGATGAGTTGATGCTGGAACCAGGAGCACGCATTCTCGAAATTGGTTGTGGTTGGGGCGGTTTCGCGGAATATGCGGCGGCGCGGGGTTATTTTGTGCATGGTATTACGCTCTCCAAGGAACAACTCGCCTACGCTCAGGAGCGTTTGCAGCGCGCTGGTTTGAGTGAGCGCGTAGAGTTTTCGTTGACGGATTACCGCGATCTGCGTGAACAGTATGATGGCATTGTTTCCATAGAAATGGTGGAAGCAGTCGGTGCGGCTTGGTGGCCCACCTACTTCGGCCAGTTGCGCAAATTGTTGCGACTTGGCGGGCGGGCGCTTGTTCAAAGTATTACCATTGCCGATTACCGTTTTAATAGTTATCAAAAAAGCTCTGATTTCATTCGTCGTTATGTATTTCCAGGAGGGATGCTACTGTCTCCTTCGCGTTTACGTAAGGAGATAGAAGCAGCGGGATTGCGGCAATTACAGCGCAAGGATTTTGGTCTGGATTACGCGCGCACTTTGCGTCTTTGGCGAGAATCTTTCGAGTGCCAAGAAGAAGCTCTCAATAAACTGGGTTACGATTCGGTGTTTCGCCGAATGTGGCGTTTTTATCTGGTCTATTGTGAGGCGGGTTTCATGGAGGGAGAAACGGATCTGACCCAAGTGACCTTGAGCCATGCGTAAAATTATCCTGTTAGCGAGCTTGTTAATGCTGAGTCCTGCGGCGTGGTCAGGGGTGCCCTATGTCCGTCTTCCAGCGAGCGTTCGGGAGGTAGTACCCACCCTTCATCTTCTTGGTGCAGGGCATTTAAACTGGCTTTTTTTCAGCGTTTATAATGCCGCACTGTGGATTACTGGCAAGAATTATGATCCTCAACAGACTTTTGCTTTAGGCATAGACTATCAACGGAGCTTTAGTCGTCGGGAGTTGGTTAAAACCTCTCTCCAGGAAATGCGAAAACTGGATCACCTAGATGCCGCTCAAGTCAAAAAATATCAATCGAGTTTGCGTGATGCTTTTCCCAATGTGAAAACTGGAGATCAGATTGTGGGTTTATGTGTACCCGGAAAATACACGGCTTTTTATTTTAATGGCATTCTCCATAGTACAATAAATGATCCCCAGTTCTGTCCGGACTTTTTTGCGATCTGGCTGAATCCTAAAACGCGAGCTCCGGATTTGCGAAAAGATTTACTGGATATGCATGATTGAACGTGGGGTACCTCCTGCTTTCACCTTGTTGCGCTATGCGCCCTTAGGTATGCCCCTGGCTTTTGGCGCATTGCCGGTTTATTTGTTGTTACCGCATCTTTATGCCACGGATTTTGGAATGCCTCTGGCACTACTGGGCTTAATTTTACTGGCGGTACGTTTACTGGATGCGATTCAGGACCCGCTGATCGGTTTGTGGAGCGATCATTGGGCAGAACGTCATAGCGGACGACAGGTTTTAATTGCGGTGGGCGTTCCCGGAATGATACTGGGTTTTTATGTATTGTTTCATCCTTGGCTTGGCGCGCTGTGGCTGAGTTTGACGCTCGCGCTCGTGATTTTTTACTTTTTTTACAGTGTAACCAGCGTGAATTATCAGGCGCTCGGCGCGGAATTGTCTAGCGACTATAACGGACGCACATGGCTGACTACCAGTCGGGAGGCGGGCGCACTGATCGGCGTATTATTGGCGGCAGCATCACCAGATTTGTTGATGAAGTATTTTGGACGCGATTCGGGTTTAGATTTATTTTGTGGATTATTTGCGTTGTTGTTGATTCTCGCACTTTTGCCTTTACGACCAGCCTCTATGCGTCGTCCAGTATCGGGAAATACCACAGCTTGGTGGACATTTTTTGCCCCTCTAAAGCGCGCACCACTTCGCCATCTGCTTATTGTTGTTCTGCTTTCACAATCCGCTAATGCCATAGCAGGAACCCTATTTTTCTTTTTTGTTGATGAAGTATTGCAGGCACATATTTGGGCGCCCGTATTTCTTGTCGTTTACTTTCTTTCGGGAGCCTTGGGTATGCCTCTCTGGTTATGGATTTCCGCACGTTTCAATAAAAGCATAGCGTGGCGCTGGTCAATAGCCTTGGCCACTTTCGCTTTTATCGGTGCATTTTTTTTACGTTCTGGAGATTTATGGGCTTATGCCGTCATCTGTGTCATTACCGGCCTGACACTGGGTGCAGATCAATCTCTACCGCCAAGTTTGCTCGCTGATCACAGCGATGGTGATACGCAGAGTCGACCGGGAAACTATTTTGGTCTATTGAACTGGGTAGCTAAAGCAGCCACTGCTCTGGGTGCTGGTCTGATTTTGCCTCTCATGCAGTTTATGGGTTATTCCCAAGGAAAGCATCTGTGGGTGTTGTCTTTTTGTTATGCCGTGATTCCAGCGTTAGTCAAGATTTTGGCTATCGTTCTTTTGGGCATCTGGTCCGTTGAGGGCCGTATGATGCCTTCCTCAAAAACTTTATCAGGGAGTATATGATGAAAAAAATGCAATATGTATTGGGGATTACTTTAGTGGCGGCGCTATCGGGCTGTGCAACAATGCCTAAAGAATATGCACATAGTCAGCCAAAATTTAGTCTCAAGGATTTTTTTAATGGACCGTTAATAGCAAATGGTGTTTTTGAAAATCGCTCTGGTAAGGTTGTTAATCGATTTGTAGTACGGATGATGGGTTCCTGGCAAGGAAATCAAGGCACTTTGGTGGAACATTTCACTTATTTTGCGGCTGATGGTAAGAAGACCTATCAGCAACGAATTTGGCATTTGACGGAAACCAGCGATCATCACTTTGTGGGCAGCGCCGAGGGTTCAGCGGGAAATGTTGCTCGGGCTTCGGGAGATGCTTATGGTTTTGTGTTGCACTGGTCCTACAATGTTAAACAGCCTGTCGGAAAATCTTTCTACAATCTTCATGCCGATGACTGGATGTATATGGTGACTCCAGATGTCGTAATGGACCATACGGACGTTACTTGGTATGGCCTGCATGCGGGAAATATCATGCTGGAAATGCACAAGCTCGCAGATACTGCGGCGAATCGGGAGCGTGTTGCAAAAGTCCACTAATCGGTAAATTCGGTGCCGAAGATGGCCGTTACTTTTAAGACTATACGCTTTGAGTGCGCATCTTCGGTACGGGTTAAGATTCGTCAACAAGCTGCACTAACTGGCGGAGTTTTTCGGGCCGGAAGCGTGCCCACCATAGTCCCCAGAGCGTAATTATTACGACCAAAGTGACAAAAAGTATTGTCGCGATACCTTCGCCTCCGGTCGGTAATGGCCAGAGGCTGACCTCCATGACTTTAAGTAACAGGGGTAAAGCGACTAGGGCGATGCCCAAACTCCACCAGCGCCAACGATGGCGTTGGCGAAACAGAAAGAGTGGGGTAGCTATATTGGCGAGACTGTAAATCAGCAGAAAAGCCAAGCCGGTAAAAGTACCGAAAGTTCCGACCACGTCGAGAATAGCGATTTGGCCTGCGGTTACAATCAGCAGGCTAATCAGTACCAGTACCGCCAGTGTGGTGAGGGCGCGTGTAGGGGTACCATAAATGGGGTTTTTTCGATGAAAATAATGAAAAATCACCCCATGACCGGCCATACTAAATAAGATTCGTGAAATACTATTCAAAGTGGCAATGGTCGCGGAAAACGCGGCCGTTGCCATTGCCAAATCAGAAAAGATTCCCAGCCAAGGGTCGCCGATAGCTCTGGCGATCGCATTGAGTGGTGCCGCACTGGTACTGATGGGACTTTGGATATGAGAGAAAGCTAGCACCTCAATGTAGGCCATGGCGACAAAAAAACCACCTACCATCAGTACGGACCAAATCATGACCCGAGGGATTACTGTGCGCGCGGCAGGCGTTTCTCCAGCGAGATTGCCAGCCGTTTCAAAGCCACCATATGCCAATAGAGAAAGAATGAGTGCTTGGGTGAGTGGCGTTTCATGAAGTTGAGAAAAATTCCACTGAGCGGGATCGCGCCAGCCATAATGCCCAACCGTAATGATGGCAATCAGCACAATGCAAGCAATCGAGAATATTTCTACCCAGAGCCCCCAGCGTGCGGAAATTTCTATGCCACGCCGTGCCAGCCGCCAAGCGATCCATAAATAGAGGGCGGCGATGGCTGCTATCCAGAAAATGCCGTGTATCGGAAAGAAAAACTGCAGAGATTGCGTCACGAACAATCCCCCCAGTAATGGCGCTGCCGCTAGAGCACCAAAATAGCCAGCGATCATGGTAAAGCCTGCGACCATCCCCGCGACAGGATGCAAGGCCTTGCTCAGATAAAAAAACAAAGATCCGGGTGAGGGAAAGTAACGAGCCAGAGTGCCCACCTGAACGGCAACGAGGGTCATTAAGATCCCGATGAGGGCGTAAGCCAGCCAGGTAAAATTACCGCTGTGTACGGCAACCAGCGAAATAGTCACGGCGGGCATAGCCGATGGCGTAATGTTCGCTACGGCATGGCCCCATATTTCGCGGCTATTGACTTGGGTTCTGGGAAGTTCTGGTTGCGTCTGGGCGGGCGTGTTTGGAATCATGAAAAATTATCCAGAGCAGGAAGCAGGTTTTATTCTCCGGTGTTTGTTGTGCCTAGGTCCAGTCCGTTCGACCTACTAAACGACATTTTGCCAATGCTCATAAACCCAGCGCCGGTTAGGTTTGCCGTGTGGAATGGGCGCTTCCTTCCAAAATTGATCGGAGGGCATGGTCAGGTGATAAGGTTCTTGCCAGCGCCGTTGGAGCTGTTTTTGCAAGTCATGGGGCACTCTCGCCAGTGCGGTAAGGTGATGCCATCCAGGCGCTCCTAAAATAATCGCGTCGGCTTCTGGGTACTGCTCCAAAAGTCGCGTTTCTTCATTTTCGGGACGGATGCTGCGACCGTCTGCAAGACTAAAGCGTCCGTCCCGACGTCCCCGCCAATAGAAAATACCATCCTCGGTTATCCGCACCTCGTCACCGCTGTCTATCCACCCGTCACTAGCGGCGATATTTTGCCAGCCGCCTGCATCAAGACGCGCGGCGGCTTGCCCCGAAGAACGATAATGCAATGCCCCTTGGTGCAGTTTGCATTCCACCAAGGCACGGCCAAGGATATAAGGTTCAAAGTGTCCAGGATCTCCGAGCGTGATTCCCGGACCCGCCTCACTTTGACCATAGCCGGCACACAGTCGCGAGCCGGAGAGATGCTTGGCGAGTTTTGCACCAATGGGTGCGCCGCCCACGATACCGCCTTCGAGTTGTTGCAATCGTTCGGGTTCTAAAAGAGCGGCTATGCGCGGTACGGTGAGCAGGTGGGTACATCCTTGTGGTGGGCGACGGCTGAGCTGCGCATCCACGTGGATAACACTTCCGGTTACGCAAGCCGGCAACAACTCCAGAATACCCGCGAAACAATGTGCCCAAGGGAGTGTGTTCCAGAGAAAGCTTTCACGTTGTAAATGGAGCGCGGATAGGTGCGCATCTATTTGCCAAAGAAGGGCGGCGAAGCTAAGCAGATAAGCGGAACCCGGTCCTATGCTGGCCGAACTCCAAATAATCATAGCAGCCTCCGGGTCTTGTTCCATGGTCCCGGCACCCAGCTCTTCAGTAATTCTGCCATTCTGCTCGCGAATCCAGAGCGCGGGTTTTAAGAGTGCGATGCGGCGCGATTGTTCTGAAGTGTGGAGGGCGGGTAAGGGACAGAATACCCATCCACCCATCCATGTGGCCAGCATATAGGCTATATAGGCCGGACTATTCGGAAGTGAGACCACAATGCGGGCACCGGCAGGAATTCGTGCACGACGCCATTGGGTTTTCAGGCGCATGGCTCTGGCCCAGAGAGAATGACCCGGCCAGCCGTGTGAGATTCCATCATTTTGCCAATTCAGAGCAAAACCCTGATGCAGGCCATCGGCAAGGCGCCTTAATAATTTATCTCGGTTACTCAAGACAGCTTGGCCTCTTGTCCTACGTCTGGTCACAATAGCTGGCGAACTTGGTCATGAAGCGCCGTTGAGGTAAGCGCTTCACTAGCCTGTACTTGAATATCTACCTGTTGTAACAGATGGATTTGTTGGTTGCTGAGAGGCGTTGATCCATCGTTCTGGAAAGCATTATTTAATAGTTGCCACAGCGCGGTTAGGCAGAGGTAACGGAGTGGTTCCTGCTCAGCCCTAAGGTCAGGATCTTTAGCGTGGGTAGTGAGGGCTGCGATCTGCGCCAAGAAATCAGTGATGATCTTGGATTCTGCGTGGCGACCCATTAGCCCAAATCCTCGTAGAGTTGAATGATGCGGTCAATAAAAATAAACAAGAGTGGATTTTGTTGGGGGTTGTAAAGCATATGCACATGCGCTGAGATCGGTCGAATGCGGTAGGTGAACGTATAGTAAAAATGTTCATCTAAGGCCCCATCGTTTTGGCCTTGGCGAAACCGACCGCGAAAAAGACGGCTGGCCGTACAGGGCGCAACTTCGGTAAAGAAGTTGCGCCCCATTACCTCAGCTTTGCTGAGTCCGCTGAGTCTCGATTCAGTTTCATTGAAAATTTTAACTATCGCCTGTTTATTGAGCGCGATGATTCCAAAGCTTTGTTTGTCGGCCACTGATTGCGACAATTCTGCGAGTCGTTCTAGTACGGTAGGTGGAATAAATGCTCTCATCGCACGATGCCCGACAAGCGTAATATCGGACAGCACAATACCGAGAAAGTCAGGTACGACAATAACAAATCGATTTTTGTTGCCAATAAAAAAGCACGTTCTGGGCTTGTTGAGAATGAGAATTGCATCATAGCGTGTTTGTTCATGGTGTTGGTTCTCGCTAACCAATCGAATTTAATGCTTTATTATGGCAATATAAGCGTTGGCGTAGTCGATAAGAGACGTATGCAGTAGTTAGGTGTAGATTAGCGCCCAGATTAAATATGTCAATATTGTGTCATACACAAAAAGGTTACAGAGGTGGATATCATCGCGGATGAAGGGACTGATCCACAATTCCCGATCAGTGTAGTGGAGCAAGAAACTGGGATTTCCAAAGAACTGCTGCGTATGTGGGAGCGGCGCTACGCTTTTCCCGTGCCCAGTCGCGATGGTACGGGTAACCGACTGTACAGCAGAGATCAGATCGATCGCCTGCATCAGATCAGCCGCCTACTCGCAGCAGGCTATCGTCCTGGTGCGGTGGTCGGCGCGGATGCCGAAAAAATACAGCGCTTAGTCCATGAAATTCCAGTACCAGAACTGCCCGCTCAGAATGATACAGAAGTGCTGGCGGAAGTGTGGGAGGTGCTGGTTTCAGATCGTCCCGAAAAACTTAAAGTCTATCTCCGACGCCTTCTTCATCAGGAAGGCTTACCGCGATTTATTTTGCACACTGCCGCACCCTTGCTCCAGCGTGCGGCCCACGCACGCCTGACGGGGGCGATGATGCCGTATCGGGAGGGCTGTTTGCAGGACTTGCTGATGGAGTGTCTTTATGTCTCTATCAGTCAACTGCCGATTGCCGATACGCGTTTTCGGGTATTGCTGGCGAGTTTTCCAGGAGAGGGGCGGCTGCTGGAATTGCAAATGACCCGAGCCTTGCTGATGAGTGAGGGGGTAGACGTGTTGTTTATTGGTGCGGAGCCAGCCACGGAAGATCTCGTCGAAGCCGCCCAATCTTGTCACGCGCAAGTTTTGCATATGGCTATTTCGGCAGCATCGGTTAACCAAGGTAATCGGCAGCGTCTGCAGGAACTGCAAAAGCGAATACCGACGGGCATTTCACTCTGGCTGGGTGGTAGCGGTTGTATGCAGCTGGATGGCGCAAGGGATGAGGCTCGTTTTCCGAGGCTTCAGGATCTTCTGTCGGCGGTTCGGGAGTGGCATGTTCCTGCGGACTAACACCTGCTAACTTGACGCATATTTGTTTAGTACAAATGCTTGACATTAATAGTTTGTCCAACTAATCTTCAGATGCGGTGCGTTATTTTCTGGAGGGTGTCATGGCAAGTCTTGATACAATTCTGGTTGTAGGAGCGGGTCCAGCAGGTTTATCTGCAGCAGCTACAGTTGCGGCTATGGGCAAAAAAGCCGTTATTGTTGAGAAAGAAAACGTGCTCGGCGGAGCGCCAATCATTTCCGGTTATTCAAAATTGGTTCCCTCTGGAGAGTGGGCGAAAGATGCCATTGGCCGAATGGTGCGTCGAGTCGAAGGCAGTGGCGATATCGTCATTCACAAGTCTGCAAAAGTTGCTGAATTTACTGGTGATGCAGGTGATTTTACGGCAACTTTGAATTCAGGCGAAAAGATCCAAGCGGGTGCTGTGGTGTTAGCTACGGGATTCACGCATTTCGACTCCATTAATAAGCCCGAGTGGGGATTCGGTACCTACGAAGATGTACTCACTACAACGCAAATGGAGCAGATGGTTTCCGCTGGACAAATTCGCTGCCCTTCTGATGGGCGGGTACCAGAGCGTGTGGCTATTTTACTTTGTGTAGGCTCACGAGACCGACAAATAGGGCGTGAGTGGTGCTCGAAAATCTGTTGTACGGTATCTACAAATTTGGCTATGGAAATCAAAGAAATTTCGCCAACCACGGACGTCTTTATTTATTACATGGATATTCGGACCTTTGGGCTTTATGAGGATAAGTTTTACTGGAAGAGCCAAGAGGAATATAAAACAAAATTCGTGAAAGCACGCATTGCCGAGGTCACTAAATCGCCAGATGGACGCCTATTGGTCAAAGGCGAAGATACTCTGGTGAAACGCCCCATAGTGATTCCTATGGATCTAGTCGTGCATGCTATAGGCATGGACCCTAACGCTTTGAATCCTGAAATTTGCAAAGTATTTGGTGTTGCTTTGGAGAAGCATGGATTTATTGACCGTGCTGAACAATATACCAATACGCAAGGCACTACGCGCAGAGGCATCTACGTATGTGGAGCGGCAACCGGACCTGAAACCATCGACGACTCTGTGGCACAAGGACAGTCGGCGGCTTCTCGGGCAGTCGCCGATCTTTATCAATTGCTCGCCGTATCCGCCTAATGTGAAGATCGGCATCGCTAAAATCATATTTTGTGTTCTGGTGGCCTTGAGGGGTATATTACCTCTCTTTTTTATAAATTCTTTCATAACCGCTCAAAATACTCAGTAGTTATTTTTTAATGTCGACTGATCTTTTCTTCTGGAGTCATTTTTAGTGATAGAAAAATATAGAGATACGTCACCGGTGTTTCGAATTAACGATTTTTTTAATGGCCCTGCCGTAGCAACGGGAATTTTTCAAAATCGTTCGGGTTTGGTGGTTAATCGTTTTGTGATGCATTTACTAGGGACATGGCAAACGGAGTCGCTGGGTTCATTGAGCGAAAAATTTCTCTTTCTCGATAATATGGGTAAGGCCAGTCATGCGGAGCGTCTCTGGCAATTACAAATTCAGGATCAGCATCATTTCACGGGTACAGCGCAGGGCTCAGCGGGTGATATTGTCGGAACAGCGCGAGGCGTAGCCGAGGGCTTTGCCATGCGGTGGCGTTATACGGTGCGTCAGCCCGTCGGCCAGCGCTTCTATAATCTCAATGCGGATGACTGGATGTATTTGCTAGATGCGGATCATGTCATCAATCGTACCAAACTGTCTTTCTGGGGGTTTCGCGTGGGTACAGTCAGCATTGAAATACACCGTCTGCCAGATACACCAGAAAATCGAGAAGCGATGACGCGATTACCGCAACTGGGGAATTCGTTCCTTTGATGAAGCGGAATAATTTTTGGCAAGATAAACGATGCTGGCTGGTTGGTGCGAGCACGGGAATTGGCGCGGCTTGCGCCAAAGCGCTGAGTGATCAGGGGGCACAACTTGCGCTAACGGCTCGCGATCCCGTGAAGCTGCAAGTGTTGGCCGAAATGCTCGGCACCAATCCGTTACTCGTCCCTGCGGATGTGACTCAGCCAAAAGCGTTGCAACAGGTGCGAGCGCAAATTCTGACGGCTTGGAAAGAGGTGGATCTCGTACTTTATTTAGCGGGAACCTATCAACCCGCCCGCGCCTGGGATTTAGACCCTGCAGCCGCCCGCATGGTTATGGAAACTAATTACTTAGGCGCAGTGAATACGGTGCACGCCCTGTTACCGGATATGCTGGCGGCGGGACATGGGCAAATTGTGCTGACCTCCAGCGTTGCCGGACTTAGAGGACTACCGCAGTCGCTTTATTACGGTCCCAGCAAAGCGGCGCTGACACATTTTGCGGAAGTTTTACACTTAGATCTTGCAAGTAAAGGCATTAAAGTTCAGGTCATCCATCCAGGCTTCGTGGCCACTCCCCTGACTGCGCACA
Organism: Acidithiobacillus sp.; assembly: GCA_041676785.1. GTDB lineage: Bacteria > Pseudomonadota > Gammaproteobacteria > Acidithiobacillales > Acidithiobacillaceae > Acidithiobacillus. The sequence goes on from JBAYRF010000006.1 coordinate 74,594, forward strand.
ATGATTTTCCTATGCCTAACCTCATCAGCCCGGAAGTCGCAGCGGCCGAAATGCTGTCAGGAATGGCCGGAACGAACTTTGAAATTCATTTTCCGCGTGCCTTCACCCGTAAGCTGAAATGGCTTCGTTGCTTACCTTACCGCTGGTATTTTCAAATCATTCATCGCTCCACAGGACTTTGACCGCGTCCCCTGCAAAGTTGCAGGATGCAATATATCTGCCGTGGCATCTTATCTCCTCCACGATTTTACAGTTATCATAGCGCCGGGCCGATAATCGGCAATCTCCTTCAGAGGTCGGGCAGCGTGGCTGAAACTATTAGTCGTAGTGATCGGGGTAAGCAGAATATGCGCGTGACCCTGATGGGCGCTGGCACCAATGTGCTGCTTTTTTTCGTCAAACTGATCGGGGGTATTTGGGGACATTCTGATGCCTTGGTAGCAGATGCTATCCATTCGTTATCCGACTTGCTGTCCGATTTGGGGCTGGTCTTTGCGATGCATTTCAGTAGCCAACCCCCGGATCAGGAGCACCCCTATGGCCACGAGCGCTTTGAAACTCTTGCCGCGCTTGCTACGGGCACCTTGCTGGCATTGAATGGTGCCGGAATCGGCTATGAAGCAGTACAACGACTGATTATCGGTCATTACGGCATGCCAGCGGTGTGGACGCTCTACATTGCGGTTTTTGCCATTGTTGCCAAAGAGACCTTGTATCAAATCACCATCCGGGTGGCACGTCGAACCCGTTCTGCGGCACTCCGGGCCAATGCTTGGGACCATCGAACCGATGCTATTTCTAGTGTGATCGTGTTGATAGGTATCGGCGGCAGCTTGTTGGGGGCGCCTTATCTGGATTCGGTGGTGGCTTTGATTGTCGCCCTAATGGTTTTGCGTGTGGGTGTCGTGACTGGCTGGGAAGCGGTTCAGGAGCTCGCTGACCGAGGCTTGAGTGATGCGGCGCTGGCGGAAATCCGACAAGTGATTTTGGGTTGTGAAGGCGTGCGGGATCTGCATTTGCTCAAAACCCGTAAAATCGGCCATCAAGCGCTGGCTGAAGTGCACTTGCAAGTGGTGAATCCGACCCTCAGTGTTTCTGAAGGACACCAAATTGCGGAGCGCGTGCGAATGGCTCTATTGCGGCAGGTAGATGATCTGGCCGATGCAACGATCCATATTGACAGTGAAAATGATGAAGAAGGCGGCGCGGTGCTTCCGCCTCGAAGCGAAATTGAAAAGTCGGTATATGAAAGCTTGTTGGCTCGAAATTTGCTAAAACCACAGCAGATGACGTTGCATTATTTGAAGGATGGCGTGGTGATCTGTATGCGCTACGCCCTGCCATCCGAGGGCTCTGTGGCGGGTTTACGTGTGCAGGAGCAGCAGATTCAAGAAGCGTTACAGGGTAAAGTATCAGGATTGCGCCAGGTGGACGTCGTCTGGCAGACCGTCGATCATCCAGAGGGTTGAGATACTGTGCACAAATTTGGCGCATTTTTGTTTGATTGCACCATTATGGGGTGTTAATTTGGTGCAATGGGGAATTTTGGTGCCAGCATTTGCTCTTTTGGGGCGTGGTATCAGTTTTGCTTGGTGGGCAGTATTCAGAGTGGTTTAAATTTCTTGTGTGGAGGAGAAGCAAATGGGTTATAGCCCCAGCGATGTAATCAAGTTGATCCAGGATAAAGATGTCAAGTTCATTGACTTTCGTTTTACCGATACCAAGGGTAAAGAGCAGCACGTCTCCGTACCCTCCCATACCATGGAAGAGGACACCTTTGTCGAAGGCAAGGCTTTTGATGGCTCTTCCATCGCGGGCTGGAAAGGTATTAATGAATCGGACATGATTCTCCTCCCCGATCCGTCTTCTGCGGTGATGGACCCCTTTACCGACGAAGCGACCATGATCATCCGCTGTGACGTGATTGAACCCGCCACGGGACAAGGCTATGAAAGAGATCCGCGTTCTGTCGCAAAGCGCGCTGAAGCCTATCTCAAAAGTACGGGTATCGCTGATACGGCTTATTTTGGTCCGGAAAACGAATTTTTCGTCTTTGACTCGGTGACCTGGAATATTGATATGAGTGGTTGCGGCTACAAGGTAGATGCCGAAGAAGCCGCTTGGAATTCCGGTAAGGAGTACGAATCGGGCAATATGGGCCATCGCCCCGGCGTTAAGGGTGGGTATTTCCCAGTGCCTCCGGTAGATTCGGCTCAGGACTTGCGCTCTGCCATGTGTCTGGCGCTGGAAGAAATGGGTCTCAAGGTAGAAGTGCATCATCATGAAGTGGCCACTGCCGGTCAGCATGAAATTGGTGTTGGTTTCAGCACTCTGACGCGTAAGGCGGATGAAGTGCAGATACTGAAGTATGTTATTCATAACGTCGCTGCGGCCTACGGTCAGACGGCGACTTTTATGCCTAAGCCGATTGTCGGGGACAACGGTAGCGGCATGCATGTCCACCAGTCCCTTGCTAAAGACGGTAAAAACCTGTTTTCCGGTGATCAATATGGCGGTTTGTCAGAAATGGCGATCTATTATATTGGCGGTATTATTAAGCACGCCAAGGCCATCAACGCGCTGACTAATCCCAGTACGAACAGTTACAAGCGTTTGGTACCCCATTATGAAGCGCCGGTATTACTGGCCTATTCGGCTAAAAACCGTTCTGCGTCCATTCGTATTCCTTTCGTCAATAGTCCCAAGGCGCGACGTATTGAAGTGCGTTTTCCGGACTCCACAGCCAACCCCTATTTGGCTTTTGCGGCAATGATGATGGCCGGGTTGGATGGTATTCAGAACAAGATTCATCCGGGCGATGCCATGGACAAGAATCTTTATGATCTGCCTGCGGAAGAGCAGGAAAACATCCCAGGGGTGGCCGCTTCTTTGGAAGAAGCGCTGCGTGCTTTAGAGGCAGATCATGAGTTTTTGATGAAAGGTGGTGTTTTCTCCCAAAGCTGGCTGGAAGGCTATCTGGATGTGAAATGGGCGGAAGTTCAAGCGCTCCGGGTAACCACCCATCCGGTGGAGTTCCAGATGTATTATAGCCTCTGATATCGGCCCCAGCTTGCCCACGGGCAGGCTGAGTCCCGACCAAAAAGCCCTAGGTCTTGCCTAGGGCTTTTTTATGGTACACGCCTTGACAATCATGTGACTGCAGACCATATAGACTTTTGCCATCAAGCGAGGGGATTGGGTAAATGCATCACGGAAAAAAGTTGGGGCGAATGTCGACGCAGATACGTATGATCGGCACCGGCGTGCTGCTTGCCAGTTTATGGCTGAGTATGTCTGTCCATGCAGAAACCATCTATCGCTGGATAGGTAGTGGTGGTGTGGTGAATTATGGTGAAACGCCCCCGGCGGGTGCCCGTGGCGTCCAACAAATTGCGGGGGCCCCGCAGCAGTCGGTGAGCGCGCCAGCCGCTACTGCGAAAGCACCCGTGCCTCCTCCGTCAAAGCCTCGGGCAGAGCGCTCTCCGCCACGCGCTCCAGAAGATGCCGCACGAAAGCAGTTGGCGGCAGAATTGGTGGCAGCGCGCCTGCAACTTCTGCAAGCCACCCAGAATTATGAACAGGGTAAAAATATACGGACTGGTAACGAACGCAACTATGCGCGTTATCTAGATCGGGTGAATGGATTGCGGCAGGCGATGGATGCGGCCAAGCTGCGCGTACTGCTACTCCAACACCAACTGTCACAGACCCAAGAAGTGGGCCCTGTGCCCCCGGCTTCGCAGGCCGCCACGCATTAAATGGGCTGCTTACGGTGCTCAATAAGCTGGTGAGGATAGACCCGTCGGGCTTTGTGGCTTACCATAACCCTGAAGCTCGCCACGCCCTAGGGATATCGGATGCCACGTTTCTTGCTCAGTAACGATGACGGATATCTGGCACCGGGACTAGCAGCATTGGCGAGAGTTATGGCCCCACTGGGTGAGATTGAAGTCTTGGCACCAGAGCAGGATCGGAGTGGTGCCAGTAATTCTTTAACCTTGGACCGCCCACTGCGGATGCGTACCGGTCACAACGGTTTCCATTATCTGGTGGGTGGTACGCCGACCGATTGTGTCCATCTGGCAGTCACCGGATTATTCGCCGAGTCCCCGGATATGGTGGTTTCGGGTATTAATCGCGGTGCGAATATGGGAGATGACGTGCTCTACTCCGGTACGGTTGCGGCCGCAACCGAAGGACGTTTCCTAGGCTTGCCAGCTATTGCTGTTTCCTTGGCCGGGCGGGACTGCAGCCATTTTGAGACAGCCGCACAGGTTGCGGCGAAACTGGTAATGGGCGTGCTAAGTCATGCTTTGCCAGCCGATACCATTCTCAACGTTAATGTTCCCGATCTTCCTTACGACGAACTGCGGGGTATGGAAGTGACTCGACTGGGACGACGTCACAAAAGTGATATGGTGATTCCCGCTGCCGACCCCCGTGGGGACCCAGTCTACTGGATCGGCCCTTCGGGACGTGAAGCTGATGCCGGACCCGGTACGGATTTTGATGCGGTGCGGCGCGGGTATGTGTCTATTACCCCGCTGGATCTCGACATGACCCGCTATAACTTTCTGGAAGGTTTGAGTCAGTGGTTACGCAGTTGCCAGTCCTGAGCCCTGAAGTCGGCATGATCTCTCCCCGCACCCGGGGCCGCATGGTGCTGCGGCTGCGGGCTGCAGGTATTGCCGATGAGCGTGTGCTGGACGCGATGAACCGGGTGCCGCGTCACCACTTTGTCGCCCAGGCTTTGGCCGGTCGCGCCTACGAACTCGTGTCTCTGCCGATTGGCTACGGGCAGACTATTTCCCAACCTTGGGTAGTCGCGCGGATGATGGAAGCCATGCTGGAAAATAATGAGATTCCGCAACGGGTTCTTGAAATTGGTACGGGCTCTGCTTACCAAACAGCGGTACTCGCCGAGCTGGGCGCAGAAGTTTTTAGCATTGAGCGAATCGGACCACTTCATGATCAGGCGGCTGCAACTTTGGCCCGACTGGGATATGAACGGATACATCTGGTGCATGGCGACGGGAGTAGTGGGTGGCCAAAGCCTGTTGGCTTTGACGCGATCATTATCACGGCGGCGGTACCTTGTGCGCTGGCTCCTTTGTATCAACAGTTGCGGGCTGGTGGTCGGCTGGTCATGCCGGTTGAAAATCAAGGAAAACAGCATTTGCAGGTCAGTTATTGGGACGGTGAGGCCGCGCAGGTGGCGCACCTCGGTGATTGCCATTTTGTCCCTCTGCTGAGCGGAACCGTATCAATAGCCTCCGGAGAGTGTTAAGAATGAACAACGCGATCAGGGACGATGAAGAAGAAAATGTGGTAGTTCAGCCTGATGACGCCGGAGAAAGTCCGGTGGTTTCGGTGGAGGAAAATTACGGCGAAGCTCCAGACTGGGATGCGACGCGTTGTTATCTGCGAGAAATCGGTCACAACCCGTTGCTCACTGCTGAACAAGAGATTGCCTTGGGGCGACGCGTGCAAGCAGGAGATGCCGCAGCGCGCTGCACCATGATCGAGTGTAATCTTCGCCTCGTGGTTAAGCTGGCGCGACGCTACATTAACCGGGGATTGCCGCTTCTTGACTTGATAGAAGAGGGTAATCTGGGGTTGATTCGCGCTGTAGAGAAGTTTGATCCGGAGCGCGGGTTTCGTTTTTCAACCTATGCCACTTGGTGGATTCGTCAAAATATCGAAAGAGCTTTGATGAACCAGACACGCACCATCCGCCTGCCCATTCATGTGATGAAAGAACTGAGCTCGGTGCTGCGTGCTGCGCGTTGCTTGGGGCAAACCTTGCAGCGCGACCCAACGCCAGAGGAAGTCGCCCTAGCACTGGATCGTCCGGTGGATGAAATCAGAAGCTGTCTGGAAAATGATGGTCACGTCACCAGTCTGGATGTACCTCATGGCCGTGAGTCCGATCACCCACTTTCCGATATTATTGCGGATTCCAGTTCGGCGGGTATTGAAGCCGATTTTGCGGATCGGGACTTGTCTGTCCAGGTGCACCAATGGATCGGTAAAATGTCCGAAAAACATCGGCAAGTGCTATTCTGGCGCTTTGGTCTGGATGGTACGGATGGTGCCACCTTGGAAGAGGTCGGCCATCGTCTGGGGATTACCCGAGAGCGCGTGCGGCAGATTCAGGTCGAAGCATTACTGGTGCTGCGCCAACGTATTGAAGAAGAAGGACTGACTCCAGAATCGCTTTTTAGCTGAATGGATGGGGTAGTTTATGTTTCCGGATGGAACAAGGCTGCCACGACGACCCGATCTTCTGCGATCAGGATGTTATAGGTGCGACAGGCGGCGCTGGTGTCCATAACTTCTACGGGAGCTTCCGCAGTCCTCAGGGCGTGTATTAGCGCCATCGGAAAAACCTGTTTTTTCCCGGTGCCCAACAGCAACACATCGGGTTTGCGCAGCAATACCTCGTGAAGGTCGTCCAAAGTCAGCGCTGAAGCTTGGGCTGGACCCCAAGGACTTTGCAGCCAGTCGGCGCCGATCAGCAATCCTTGGCTATAACACTGTCCTTGTACAATGATGCCCTCGGGACCGTAGCGGTGGATGATATTGCGTTGCATATCCTGTTGCAGATGTAATTTCATGGATTTCCTTTGAAGCGTGGATTGACAGGCTCGCCTTGCCTCTCTATTGTTCTTCGATTTCGGTATTCGCGACAACCCTTGAAGGCTCGTGCCACATGAATAGTGACTTTGAACGTATCCGCCGTCTCCCTCCGTACGTATTTAATATCGTAACGGATCTGAAAAATCAGGCCCGTAAGCGGGGCGAGGATATTATTGATTTCGGCATGGGAAATCCCGACCAGCCCACGCCGCAATACATTGTCGATAAGCTTTGTGAAACGGCACAACGCGGTGATACGCATCGTTACAGCGTTTCGCGGGGCATTCCTCGATTACGGCGAGCCATTACCACTTGGTACGAGCGTCGTTTCGGGGTGGCGCTAGATCCTGAGTCTGAGGCCATCGTCACCATTGGTTCCAAGGAGGGCATTGCGCATCTGGCGCTGGCCACGATGGGCCCCGGAGATACCGTGCTTGTCCCCAGCCCTACTTATCCCATACATCCCTATGGATTCGTGATTGCTGGAGCAGACGTGCGGCATGTGCCGATGCTGCCCGGCATCGATTTTTTCGAAGAGCTCGAAAAAGCCGTCAAAGCGGCTTGGCCAAAGCCAAAAATGCTGGTGGTCAATTTTCCGCATAATCCTACGGCGACGGTGGTGGAACTGGATTTCTTCGCGCGCATTGTCGAGTTTGCCAAGGAACACCGTATTTGGGTGGTGCATGATCTTGCCTACGCCGATATTGTTTTTGATGGTTACAAGGCGCCGAGTTTCTTGCAGGTGCCAGGAGCCAAGGATGTGGGCGTGGAGTTTTTCACCCTTTCCAAGAGTTACAACATGCCGGGTTGGCGGGTCGGTTTTGCGGTGGGCAACCCTAAACTGGTGGGTGCCTTGGCACGGATGAAAAGTTATCTGGATTACGGGACCTTTACGCCCATTCAGGTGGCGGCTATTACGGCGCTAGAAGGCCCACAGGAGTGTGTCGAAGACATCCGGCTCATGTATGAGCAGCGCCGCGACGTGCTTTGTGAAGGTCTGAATGCCGCCGGTTGGGAAGTCGAAAAACCCAAAGCCACCATGTTCGTTTGGGCGAAAATCCCTGAAAATTTACGCAAGATGGGCTCACTGGAGTTCTCCAAGCTGGTGCTGGATCGGGCCAAGGTGGCGGTTAGCCCCGGTATCGGTTTTGGCGAGTTGGGCGACGAATATGTGCGTTTCGGGTTGGTAGAAAATGAACATCGCACGCGTCAGGCGATCCGGGGCATCAAACAGATGTTTCGCGAGGACTTGTGATGGGTGAACACATGGAGCCGGTACGTATCGGTATTTTGGGCATGGGCACGGTTGGTCAAGGCACCGTGCGGGTGTTGGCGCGTAATGCGGATGAAATCACCCGCCGGGTCGGTCGGGAGTTGCGCTTGGTGCATGCGGCAGTACGCAACCCTGCCCGAATTGCCGGTTTAGATCCGGAGATTAAAATCAGCAGCGATCCTTGGGCGGTGGTTCGCGACCCAGAAGTGGACGTGCTGGTGGAAGTGATGGGGGGTACCGGTTTAGCCCGGGAATTGATCCTTGCCGCCATTGCTGCGGGCAAGCATGTGGTGACTGCCAACAAGGCATTGTTGGCAGAACATGGTAACGAAATTTTTGCCCTTGCCCAGGAGCAGGGGGTGATGGTCGCTTTTGAGGCTGCCGTGGCGGGCGCTATTCCGATTATCAAGGCGATTCGGGAAGGGCTGGCCGGCAATCGAATCCAGTGGCTTGCGGGTATTATTAACGGCACCAGCAACTACATTCTGACCCAAATGTTTCAGGAGGGTTGGGATTTTCAACAGGCATTGAGTGCGGCCCAGCACCTCGGTTATGCCGAGGCTGATCCTAGTTTAGATGTGGATGGCGGTGATGCGGCTCATAAAATTACGCTGATGGCCTCTATCGCCTTTGGGATTCCTGTGGATTTCGCGCATTGTCATGTTGAGGGGATTCGCGCGCTAGCAAGGGACGATGTGGTTTATGCAGCCGAACTGGGTTACCGCATCAAACTATTGGGTATTGCGCGGAGGCGGGACGATGGCGTGGAGTTGCGGGTGCATCCGACGCTCATTCCGGAAAGCCATCTGCTGGCTAATGTGGAAGGACCTTTCAACGCCATTCTGGTAGAAAGCGACGCTGCCGGACAGAGCCTGTACTATGGACGCGGTGCCGGAGGCGATCCTACGGCCAGTGCCGTGGTGGCCGACTTGGTAGATGTGGCTCGGACTATGACGGCAGATCCCAGTAACCGAGTGCCGCACCTAGCGTTTCAGCGCGATGCCTTGAGTGCCTTGCCCCTATTGCCCATGGCGGAGGTGGAGAGTGCTTACTATCTGCGGATTCATGCGCACAACCGGCCCGGAGTCCTAGCACAGGTGGCGACGATGCTCGCAGAATATCAGATTTCTATTGAGGCGCTGGTACAAAAAGAAACGCCAGAGGCAGATACTGTCCCGATTGTGCTGCTGTTACATCGTTGTCGAGAGGGCGATCTGGAACAGGCTATTGCCCGTATAGAGGCGCTGCCGGTTGTAGCCCAATCCGTATTGCGTCTGCGTGTCGAAAGTCTGGCGCAGCGCTAAGGCGGACTAAACGTCAATTTTCATTATTCATATCAGGATTTTTTCATGACTCGTTATACCGGCATCATCGACCGTTACCGTGCCTATCTTCCGTTGAAGCCCGAGACCCAGGCTGTAAGTCTTGGCGAAGGTAACACACCCTTGATCGAGTGCATTAATTTGCCGCGCCAATTGGGGCTGGATATACGTCTATTTTTGAAGTTCGAGGGACTGAATCCTACGGGTTCCTTCAAGGACCGAGGGATGACCATGGCGGTCACCAAGGCTAAGGAAGACGGTAGCGAAATGGTGATTTGTGCTTCGACGGGAAACACTTCAGCGGCGGCGGCCGCTTATGCGGCTCGCGCTGGAATGCAAGCTTTCGTGGTTATTCCGGAAGGAAAAATTGCCTTGGGCAAGTTATCCCAAGCCATGATGCACGGCGCTTTGGTCCTGCAAATTCGTGGGAATTTTGATGAAGGCATGCAAATTGTTCAGGAAGTGGCGGCGCAAGCGCCTATCACCTTGGTCAATTCGGTCAACCCTTATCGTCTGCAAGGTCAGAAAACGGCGGCTTTTGAGATTATCGAGTCCTTGGGCGAGGCGCCCGACTATCACGCTCTGCCAGTCGGCAACGCGGGTAATATTACGGCGCACTGGATGGGTTATTGTGAAGCGACCGACGGACGTAGCGATAAGTCGCAATCTTTGACCACTGCCTGCAAATTCTGTAATGGTGTTTGTCGTTATGGGCATGGCAAGACCGGAAAGCGACCCAAGATGTTGGGTTTTCAGGCTGCGGGCAGTGCGCCCTTTATGGTCGGGGATTATGTGAAAAATCCGGAAACCATTGCTACGGCGATCCGTATTGGGCATCCCATGTCTTGGGATCAGGCGCACCAAGTGCAGAAGGAGAGTGGAGGTTGGTTCGGTAGCCACAGTGATGCGGAAATTCTCGAAGCGCAGCGCTGGTTGGCGCAATATGAAGGCGTGTTTTGCGAGCCTGCCTCCGCTACTTCCGTGGCGGGGGTTGTTGCGGCTGCCCGCGCTGGCAAAATTGAATCTGGGGCGACGGTAGTCTGTACACTTACCGGGCATGGCCTCAAAGATCCCGATACGGCCATTGCTCAGGGCGGTGAAGTGGTCACTGTGAATGCCACTCTGGATGCGGTACAGCGAGCTATTCTGGATCGCTGATGGCGGAACTTTGTCTCTGGCTGACCGGATTACAGGGTATGCCGGAGGAGGATCTCGGGCCTCTACTCGCGAACTATTGGGGACGAGGACGGGTTACGCGTCTGCATGGGAATTCTTCACTAGAAGTTGCCGGACAGTTGCTGGGCTTTGCCGGTAACTTGCCGGCGGCGGCCTTGCTGGCGGAATCTGAGGGCATAGCGACTGAAGGGCATTGGGTCATCGCTCTGGAGCCGGTAGCGTTTCGCGGCCAGGCAGGACGGGCGGTGCTGCAACCTGTGTCTGGCCTAGAGGAAGCCGCTGCTGCGGCACTGTTTACGTCTGCGGTTGCGCACCTGGCGGATACGCCTTGGACTCTACGGCGCGGCGCGCGGCGCTGGTATGTATTGGCTACTGACACACCTGATCTGCACTGTCCCGATCCCGAACAAGTCTGGGGCCGTGAGCCGTTGGCGCTGCAAGTCACCGGCACCGATGCTCGACGCTGGAATGCCTTCCTCAATGAGTTGCAGATGCTTCTTGCCGCGCATCCGGTTAATCAGGATGCCGATGCGCGCGGTCAGGAGCCCTGGTGCCTGTTCTGGGCCTGGGGAGAGGGGCGATTGCCCTCGCTGCGGCCCATTCCGAAGTGGCAGACCGTGGCGGCGGAGGCGGATTATCTGCAGGCTGCGGCCCGCTGGCTCGGCCTGCCTCTGTCCTATCCCACAGCGCTGCGGGCAGCGGTAAAACTTCCCGATGATTTGCTCTGGGTCTGGTCGGATGGGTGGCTTTATCCCGATGCCGGAAAGTCTTTCGTAGCGCTGCTTCCGGCACTGCGATCTCTGTGGCGGGGCGGTGGAACTCTGGAGTGCTTGACGGGGATGCTGGCCAGCGGTGGGTTGGAGCATCTAACCTTGCGTCCTAGGGATCGGTGGCGTTTCTGGCGTCGGTCAGTTCGACCTGGTCAAGCCGCGTCCGGAGTTTGATTCATGGCGGCGGAAACGGTACGTATTGTTGATAGACCACAGGCTGCAAAAATTCTGGATGCCGCGCGACGTCTGGGCTACAGCCCGCTTCAGGCCCGGATTATCGCTGGTCGCTTGACCGATGCCGAGGCTGCTCAGTTACCAGCGCTGCTGAATTTGCAGGTGAGTGGTCTTACGCCTCCAGATTCGCTCCCAGATATTGAAAGTGCTTGTGACGCCATTGTTGCGGCTATGCGTCAGCAGCTTCCCATTTTGTTGATTTCCGACTTTGATGCGGACGGCGCTTCGGCGCATGCGGTACTGAAATTGGCTTTTCGTGATTATTTCGGGGTGCGCGAATCGCAAATTCATAGTTATATTGGTCATCGCCTGCGCGATGGTTATGGCGTTACCGAAACTTTGACGGACCGCATTATTGCCGAAGCCCCACGTCCGGCCTTGATTATCACCGCTGACCAAGGGAGCACCGATCATGTACGGATCGCCCGTCTGCGGGACCAAGGCTTTATAGTCATTGTCACCGATCATCACGGGGTACCCGAAGAGGGACCACCGTCAGCCGCCGTTGCGTGTGTGAATCCGGTGCGTAAAGATTCGCGGTTCCCCGATCCCTACATCGCCGGAGTCCATGTAGCGTGGCTGTTATGCTGTGCGGTTCGTCAACGACTCATCCGGGATGGTTTACTACCGACCACCGCGCCCAAGCTCGGTAGTCTTCTCGATCTGGTGGCCCTCGGTACGATGGCTGACTGCGTCGATTTGGCGCGTTCCATCAACAACAAAGCCATTATTGCCCGAGGCTTGGCGATGATGAATGCGCCCGTCGCGCGGCCTGCCTGGCAGGCCTTGTACGTTGCTACGAATTGTAAAGGCCCCATTGACGCTAGTACCTTAGCTTTCAGTTTTGCGCCCGTTATCAATGCGCGAGGGCGTCTGGATTCGGCTTTGGGCAGTGTCGAACTCCTCATGAGTGATCGTATCCCGGACGCCGAAGAGCTGGCGCAGCATTTTGTCGAACACAATACCGAACGTAAGGCGGTCCAGTCGAATATGCTGCAGAGAAGCACAAAACAGGCGGCACAGCAGGTTCGGGATGGCGTGGCGGCCATTACGATATTCGACCCGGAAGGTCACGCGGGTGTCCACGGTATTTGTGCGGCGCGACTAGCAGAGTCTTTCGGCAGACCGGTCGCATATTTCTCGCCCAAAGCCGAGGGCGAACACGTCACCGCCTCTCTGAGAACCGTGCACGGCTTTCATGTGCGGGATGCCTTAGCGGAGATTGCTGGCCGTTATCCCGATGATTTCGTCGCTTGGGGCGGTCATGCGGGCGCTGGTGGGGTGACTCTGAAACGCGAAGGGCTGCAGCGCTTTACAGAAGCGTGGGCGTCCATCGCGGCGTATAAATTGCGTGATCAACCTATCGGTCCCGAAATGGTCACCGACGGTGCGCTGGAGGTCACTCCCAGTTTTGCGGTTGTCGAAGAATTGGCTGCCCTAGAACCCTTTGGTCGGCAATGGGAGCAGCCCATTTTCAGGGGTTGTGGTCGGATTGAACAAATGCGTCCGGTGGGTGACGGCAGGCATCTGAAACTGGTTGTGAAAATGGATGCGATGGATTTCGACGCCATCTGGTTCGGTGCTGTGGAAAATGGCATCTGCCCGATTGAGGTCGGACAAACGGTATGTATGGCTTATGAACTGGATGTGAATACATTCCGGGATAAGACGACCCTGCAATTGCGCATTCGGCATGTTGCGATAGTACATTTTCCAGAAAAAACATCTTCCTGTTAGTCATTAAAAACGTGTGCGATTTGCTTCAGGGCGTGAAAACGTCAACCAAATCGCCATGCCTAGTGCGCTGATGGCGCACATCGCTAGCGTCGTTGCAGCCTCCTGCACCCCAAAAGCTGCGTTAGCCAATGGCCCGAGAAAACTGGCCAGCGCGAAGGTACCGAACAGTAGCCCGAAAGCCGATTCCGCGTGACCTTCTTCAACCACATGTGCGGCCAGTGCCGGCAACTTACCAGCCATGCCGCCGAAGGCTAACCCAGCCAGCAATGGATATATCGTGAAGGCCCACACCACTGCACCATGAAGCGCCAGTAACAACAGTGCACCGGCCAGCGAGTTTACCCCCAGTACCACGTTACGGCTGAAGGCTGCCGATCGCCAGTCAGCCAACAGTCCGAAGCCCAGCCGCCCTGCGCCATTACCCAACGCCATCATCGACACGGCCAGCAGACCGAACCCCGGCCCATAGCCAATCGCCCTGGTTAGATGCCCAATGGCGGCGAACGACGCTGAGCCCAGCGGTGCAGCTGCCAGAACGATGAACATTGCCCACCTCAGGGAGCGATGCCGCAGTACATGCATTATGGGCACTCGTGCCGTGTGACGTGTACCAGATGCAGGTGCTGCTGGCAGTAGTATCCAGGCGAACCAGCCCACTGCAGCATAGGTTACCCACACAACAGCCAGAGCTCTGCGCCAGCCCCAGGCTTCGTCCAGCGCGGCGAAGAGTGGCGCACTCAATATGGACGAGACGCCATACAGCGCAAGTAGCCCGCCACCGAGCGTACCCTTGGCTTGCGGATATAGCCGCGACACCAACGCGATGCAAGCCGCAGTGGACAGCCCTGCGCCAACTCCCAGGGCCAGCACGCTGTAGCCGAGCATAAACATCATGGCTCCATTCGCCGCTAACCCCGCCGCCCCACCCAGCGTGAAGCACGCCAGCGCAATCGCTAGTAGCGTCTTCGGCGCCATACGCTGCAGCAAATGTCCGGCGGCGATAACCGAAGGCAGCAGGGCTAGCGGCGTCAGCGAAAACGCCAGATTGAGCATATTCTGGGACCAGCCACTCTGCGCGTGAATGGCCGGAGAGATTGCTCCCCAGGAGTAAATGAGACCAAAAATAAACTGAAATGGTGCGAGCAATAGGATCGGTTGCCAGCGACGCCGGATGCTGGCTTCACGAGCCAGATCAGTCACGACATTTCCTTTGAAATGGCTAACATGAAGATAACCTCCTGATGTGTTGGATATGCGATGGGAGTGAGATCATTAAGGCTATGGTATTTTAGGTGCCATGCAGATACAGACTTGCCCGCTACTGAACTGGAAGGTTGGACAGGAGTGAACTTGAGCACGGATCTAATACAGAACGCTTTCGAAGGACCGATTTATTCCCTAGGGGAATGGGAACATCTACTGGCAGAGCGATTTGTGCCTGGCAAGGTCACGTTGACCGACGGCGGCCCTGCGGGGCGTCTGCACAGTCGGTTCCATGCCCGAACCCACCGATTGTGGGGGGAGCATCTGTCGGTTTGGCCGCAAGCTATCATGCACTCTACCCGGCACCTGAGCGCGTTGTCGGAGGTGGATAAGACATCTGTGATCGCACATGTCGTCATTCAAGGTACTGGATTCATTGAACAAGGAGATGTATATCTGCCGTTCCGGACTGGCGATATCTCGTTTCGCAATCTGGCCGAGTCGTCCCGCGTCGTCTTTGAAACCCCTGCAACCTTTTACGCAATCAGGTTGCCGTCCACTATCTTGAACACCCATTATTCAGGCCGAACGGATGGGCACCATATTCGTCCAAAGATAGCGCAAGGCGGGGCCATGCCCTCGCAGATGACACAACTGTTGTTATCGGATACGACCACGGGTGCAGAAATTAATGTTGCGGATTTCTACGTCTCGCTTGCTTTGCCTTGGCTGTTCGCTGCCGTTTACCATGGCGACGTGTCACGGGATAATCAAAAGCGTCTGCCGAATCTGGTGCGCTGGCAGCAGATTCTTGGTTATATCAACGAGCACCTATTTGATGCCGACGCAGCGTCGTCTGCAGTTTGTGCACAGGCTATCGGCATCTCAGAACGCTACCTGCACAAGCTGTTTGCACAGCGCGGACTTTGTTTCTCTAGAACTGTACTGGAGCGACGGCTTGATGCCGCTCATTCCCTGTTAAAATGTGCCGCATATAGGCAGCATTCAATCGCCTCAATCGCCTATCAATGTGGGTTTAATGACCCTGCTTATTTTAGTCGCTCGTTCCGAAAGCGTTATGGTGAATCGCCTCGTCAGTGCAGAAATCGCCCGGACCAGCAGCACTGACAGAGCACGACAGATCCGCTGGCAACCCCAAAGCACTGGCGCCCGCCCAGGTCTGGATAACCTCTGTATCCCGCATGCCGAAAACACCGCTGGAGATCAGCGCCGAAACTGCGCATAATTGTCGCCTTTGTATACGGGGCAACCGGGTGTGCGCGGCTGTGGCCCTGACGCAGTCTGATGGAAAAGGAAGAATCATGAGAGAAGTGAATGAGATGCGTGCGCTGCACGAAGATCTCCAGGTCCGTGTCGCGGGCCTGAGGGGGTATCTTTGACCTCGAAGAAAAGCGCGGTCGCTTAGAGGAAGTTCAACGGGAGCTAGAAGACCCGACCATCTGGAATAATGCCGAAAAAGCCCAAGAACTCGGTCGTGAACGGGCGGCACTAGAAGCCGTTATCAAGCCGATGGAGCAGCTCAGTACGAGCCTAGCCGATGGCAGCGAGATGCTGGAACTGGCCCTGAGTGAACAGGACGAAGCGCTGCTGGCGGCGGTAGATGCGGATCTGGATCGCGGGCTGGAAATGGTTGAGAAACTGGAATTTCAGCGTATGTTCTCGGGAGATCATGATGCGGCCAACTGCTTTGTAGATATTCAGGCAGGTGCGGGCGGCACCGAGGCCCAAGATTGGGCGGAAATGATTTTGCGCATGTACTTGCACTGGTGTGAATCTCACGGCTTTGCCGCCGAGTTGGTGGAAGCTTCGGAGGGCGAAGTGGCCGGTATCAAATCCGCGAGTATCCATGTGCGCGGTGACCATGCCTTTGGCTGGCTGCGGACTGAAACTGGTGTCCATCGCTTGGTACGCAAATCGCCTTTTGACTCCGGCAATCGCCGTCATACCAGCTTTGCCAGCGTGTTTATTTATCCTGAAATTGATGACAGCTTCGAGATTGAAATCAATCCCGCAGATCTCAAGGTAGATACTTATCGGGCGAGTGGTGCGGGTGGTCAGCACGTCAATAAAACCGACTCGGCCATTCGTATTACCCATGTGCCATCCGGTATCGTCGTCGCCTGCCAGACAGATCGCTCGCAGCATAAAAACCGCGCCGAAGCCATGAAAATGCTGCGCTCCAAACTTTTCGAAATGGAAATGCAGAAACGTGATGCGGAAAAGCAGGCGCTGGAAGACAGCAAAAGTGATATTGGCTGGGGGCATCAGATCCGCTCTTATGTGCTGGACCAGTCGCGGATCAAAGACCTGCGCACCGGAGTGGAAGTGGGCGATACCCAGAAAATTCTTGATGGTGCCTTGGATATTTTCATTGAAGCGGCGCTGAAGGCCGGTTTATAAATTGGACATCACGCAGAAAGCAACGCGAAAGGATGAAAAGTGGATCAGGAACTGAATGACCAGATGCAGGTGCGGCACGACAAACTGACGCAATGGCGCAGCGAGGGACATTCGTACCCTAACGACTTTCGCCGGGATGCACTGGCCGGAGATTTACAGAAACGTTGTGGGGATATGGATGCCTTGGCCCTGGAGCAGGAGCCGATTCTGGCGCGTCTAGGCGGCCGTCTGATGACTCGACGTGTCATGGGAAAAGCGAGCTTTGCCGATATTCAGGATCAATCCGGGCGTATTCAGCTTTTTGTGAGTCGAGAATCCTTGGGTGAAGACGCTTACGGGCGGTTCAAGGCTCTGGATTTTGGTGACATCATCGGTGCGGAGGGGGTGTTGTTCCGCACCAAAACGGGAGAATTGTCGGTAAAAGTGCAGAGTTTGCGGCTGTTGAGTAAGTCGCTGCGACCCTTGCCGGAAAAATGGCACGGCTTGAGTGATGCCGAAACCCGTTTTCGTCAACGCTATGTGGATCTTATGGTGACCGAAGCGGCGCGTCGAACGTTTCAGATTCGCGCCGAGACCGTGGCGGCCTTGCGCAATGGACTGCGTCAGCGCGGCTTTTATGAAGCCGAAACCCCTATGATGCAGCCCATCCCAGGAGGTGCTACGGCGCGGCCCTTTGTGACCCATCATCATGCATTGGATATGACGCTTTATCTCCGGATTGCCCCTGAACTCTATCTCAAGAGGTTGGTGGTGGGGGGTATTGAGCAGGTTTTCGAGATTAATCGTAATTTCCGCAATGAAGGTGTTTCGACCCGGCATAATCCGGAGTTCACTATGCTGGAATGGTATCAAGCCTACACCGACTACACAGATGCCATGAATTTGACGGAAACCCTGATCAGGGACGCCGCCGAGCAGGCTCTGGGGGCGTCCCTGATAACGTATCAGGGTATGGAAATTGACTTGGGTAAACCCTTTCAGCGTCTGAGTGTGATGGAATCGGTGCGCGCCTATAACCCAGATTTGGCGGAGGCCAATCTTCGCGATCCAGCGGTCCTCGCCGCCAAGCTGGCACAATTACATATGCCCTGCGAGACTTCCTGGGGCTGGGGTAAGCGTCTGATCGAAATTTTCGAGAAAACGGTGGAAGGGAATCTGCAGCAGCCGACTTTCATTACCGAATATCCCCTAGAAGTCAGCCCACTGGCGCGGCGCAACGATGGTGATCCAGAGGTAACAGATCGTTTTGAATTGATGATTGCTGGTCGGGAGCTGGCTAATGGTTTTTCAGAATTAAATGATCCAGAAGATCAGGCAGCACGCTTTCGTGCTCAGGTTGATGCCAAAGATGCCGGTGACGAAGAAGCGATGTTTTATGATGCCGACTACATCCGCGCACTGGAGTACGGTATGCCGCCCACGGCAGGGGTCGGTTTGGGTATCGACCGCCTAGTGATGCTTCTTGCGGATCAAGCCAGCATCCGCGAAGTCATTCTTTTCCCCCATTTACGGCCGGAATGATTATGCGTTTTTACGAATTGTGGATCGGGCTGCGTTACACGCGCGCCAAACGCCAAAATCATTTTATTTCGTTTATTTCCGGCACGGCCATCTTGGGCATGGTTATTGGTGTGGCCGCACTGATTGCCGTTATGGCGGTGATGAACGGTTTTGACCATACTTTGCGGTCGCGCATTCTGGCCGTGACCTCTGACATCATTGTGCAGGGAAATGGTGTGCCGGTGCTCGACTGGCAGACGGCTAGGCGGCGCCTGTCACGAGTGCCCGGAGTGACCGGGGTCGCACCTTATGTGCAGGCGCAAGCACTTCTTTCTCATAATGGTCTGGTCAGTGGTGCGATGATCGAGGGTATTGATCCTTCCCTGGAAGGCGGCGTCGATAAGCTGACTCAGGATATGAAAGTGGGGCAGTTACAAAGTCTGCATACGCATCCTTGGAGTATTGTTCTGGGTACGGCTCTGGCGCGGCAGTTGGGCGTTACGGTGGGAGATAAAATTACCCTCATCTCACCACAAGGGGGCGTCACGCCGCTGGGGGTGAGCCCTGCGCTCCGCCAGTTTACGGTGGTGGGACTGTTTTCGGTGGGCATTTACGCCTACGACAGTGGCATGGCCTATATCAGCCTTGGCGATGCTCAGCGTCTTTACGGTCTGGATCAGGGGGTGACCGGCCTGCGTATGCAGATTAAAAATCCCTTCGACGCTCCGGCATTTGCGGCCCATCTTCAGAAAAAACTGGGTCCCGCCTTTTATATTCAGGACTGGACTCAGACCCACGAAAACTTTTTCAAGGCCCTCAGTATGGAAAAGTTGGTCATGTTCGTTATTCTTTCGCTGATCATCGCGGTGGCCGCCTTTAATATTGTCGCGACATTGGTCATGGTGGTTACCGACAAGGAAACGGACATCGCTATTCTCCGAACCATCGGTGTGACCCCGCGCAGTATCATGCTCATTTTCATGGTTCAAGGCGCAGTGATCGGGCTTTTTGGAACCTTGCTGGGGGTGATTTTCGGGGTGCTGCTGGCGCTAAATATCCCGACTTTGGTTCCCGCCCTCGAACACCTGCTCCATACGCAATTTATTTCGCCGGAGGTTTATTCCATCAGCCAGCTCCCCTCTAAGCTAGAGCCTTGGGACGTGGTGCATGTGGCCATTGCCGCGTTGATCATGAGCTGGATTGCCACCCTATATCCGTCTTGGCGGGCATCCCGTGTCGCGCCCGCAGAGGCTTTACGCTATGAGTGAGGATTTGGTTCTTAATGTCGAGCACTTACGTCAGAGCTTCGCTATCGGTCGGAATAAGCTGGAGGTGATCCGTGACGTGAATTTGCAAATTCGTCGCGGTGAAAGTTTGGCGATTGTCGGGGCATCCGGGCAGGGCAAAAGTACGCTGATGCACCTTATGGGTGGCTTAGAAAAGCCTTCCGCTGGCGTCGTGCAGATTCTCGGACAAGAAATCTACAAACTCAGGGAGTCGGCACGTAGTCGCCTGCGCAATGAAAGCGTGGGTTTTGTCTACCAACTACACCGATTACTGCCCGAGTTTACGGCGCTGGAAAATGTCTTGCTGCCCTTGTTGATTCGGCGGGTGTCTAAGCGTTCTGTGCAGGCTTGGGGTGAAGAAATTCTGACTCGCGTCGGTTTAGGTGAACGTCTGCATCATAAACCCGGCATGCTGTCTGGGGGTGAGCGACAACGCGTGGCTTTGGCGAGGGCCTTGGTGACCCGGCCCGCGTTGTTGTTGGCTGATGAACCTACCGGTAATCTGGATAGTGAATCGGCGGAGCGTGTTCATGAGTTGATGCTTAGTCTCAATCGGGAGCTCGGGACGGCGCTGGTCATCGTGACCCACGAACCGGCCCTAGCGGCCCACATGGGGCGGGTTTTGCGGCTGCAGGATGGCGTTTTGCGTCCGCTGGAAGCCTAGCTTTTCAGGGATGATGGAGGCGCAGACGACGTCGGTGTAGGCGCCAGATAACCCAGATGCGCCAACCTTGCATGATGCTCACATAAGCCAGCAGAGCCAGCCCAGCCCCGAGAATGAGACTGCCGATCCAAGTAATTAAGTAAGCATGCCAGAGTCGGTCGCCCATAGCCATGAAGCTGATTTTTCCATGAAATATTTCATGGATATCCGCGTAGTGCACGGTAATAGCCGGGGCTATGCCGAACAGGTTCAGGAGCCAGAATCCTAATTCATAAGAAGCAAAGAAAAAGGGCACGATGGTAAACGGTCCGGTAACCACAAAGGGCATCACCACACCGACCGGCACATAAGCCCGCCGCCATAAACTCAGCAGCAAAATACTGAGCACATGCCCAAAAAAAGGCAAACTACCGATAAATGTACCAATTGCGGCGGCGCGGGCCACGCTGTGCCGATGCGGATGCCAAAGTACCGGTCTTGCCAGATAATGGGTAAAGCGCCCGAGTGGGCGTTTTTTGAGGATATCCTCGCGGGTGGGGAGGCGAACAAATGCGGGTAGGCGCAATGGGAGAGTTCCACGGTAGATTTAGCTCTAGTGTAGCCAAGCTCATGCTTGGGGCCAAATCTTGGCCATCCCTGCCCTTCGTCGTCCTCGCCGCTGGACTCGGATTGGGTTTTTTTCAGAGCTTTCGACAGTTGCCACCCCTGTGGATTTCGTTGCTGATATTCCTAGTGACGCTGCCCTTGATCTGGAAATGGCGTCCCATGTTATTACTCGCCGTGGCGGCTGCTGCTTTCTCTTGGGGAGTTTGGCAGGCCGATTTGCGCCTAGCAGTGCACTGGCCCCGAGGTCAGGATTTTGGGGTACAGGGACGTATTGTATCGATTCCGCAATTGGGTGGTCGCGAGTACCGGTTTCAACTCGCTCCCGAAAGTTGGACGGAAAACGCGCCGCCCGGCGCACATCCCGTGGTCTTGCAGATTCACGGTACGCTGCCGGAAGTGCCGGTGATTGGTCAACGTTGGCATTTGCAGATTCGTAGTGAATCGCTCTCGAGCCTACCCAGCAGTCCGTTTACGGATCTTGCCCGGCAACGCTTCTGGGCGGGGACAGGTGGCGTGGCACGCATTAAAGATGCGCAACGCTTGCCGCGATCTTTCTGGAATCTAACGGACCAAATTGCCCATGCGCGCGAGGCGGTGTTGTACGCCAGTAATATGGCATTGGATCGTGAGGCATCGGGTTTTGTGCAGGCGCTCAGTATTGGCGTCGGCAATCAGCTTTCGCCAGAAATCTGGCAGATTTATCGGGATACGGGTACTGCCCATTTACTGGTGATTTCCGGCTCGCATGTGGCGGTGGTGGCGGGATTGGTGTTGTGGCTGGTGCAAAGTTTATGGCGGCGCATTCCGGGGCTGGTGCGGCGTTGGCCCGCCCAACACGCAGGCATTGTCGCCAGCATCCCGGCGGCCTGGGCCTACGCCAGTTTCGCAGGTATGCAAATTCCCGGCGAGCGCGCTGCCTGGATGATCACGGCGGCTGCGCTGGCACATCTTTTAGGACGCTCCCATCAGGCCTGGCAGGGACTCGCGCTGGCGGCGCTGCTGATCGCTCTGATCAACCCGGGTGCTTTGGTGGACGTGGGATTCTGGCTTTCTTTGGGGGCGGTCGCTGCACTGGTGGCCGTGGGTTATGGTGGGGGCGGCTGGCGCGCGCTGTTGCGCAGTCAATGGGCCGTTTCTATCGCTTTAATGCCGTTGCTCGCCGGTCTTTTTGGGCAAGTTTCGCTCATTTCACCGCTAGCCAATATTTTGGTGATTCCCTTGGTCGAATTACTGGCCGTACCTCTGGCTTTGCTCGGCGCTCTCGCCGCTTTGCTCGATGGAGAACTCGTCAGTCGGATTCTTTTTCATCTAGTCGCCCTGCAAATGGATGCAGTCACCGCTTTGCTAAAACTCCTGCTCACTATTCCTTTCGCCCAGGTGAGTACTGGTACAGAGCGAACATGGGCACTGCTGGCGGCTGTCGCGGGTCTGAGTATTTTCTTTTTGCCTGCGGGTTGGCCCGGACGACCTTTGGCATTGCTCGGTCTGGTTCCCTTGCTGATTCCCGCAGGAGGTTCTCAGGATTTTCAGGTGTGGAACCTTAAAGCCGGGCAGGGGATGGCGCTGTTCTGGCAAAAAGGTCCGCAAAACGGCTTGTTCACGGCAAATCTCTGGAAGGCGGCGAGCCGTCGGGAGGCGGGGCAGTCCATTACAGCGGTGATACGCAAGCGTGGATTGACGCAGGTGGATGATTGGATACGCAGCGATAGTTCCATGCCCAAGCCACTCATGAACGCCAGACGACAGTGGTGGCCGATTGCTGCCCACCATTATCCGCGCGGCCCTGTGTCAGCGCGTGCTTGCGCTGCTTCCAATAGAAACGCGGTGGCGGACATGTCCTTTTTGCATTTAGCAAATAGGGTACAGCCCTGTATATTGAGCTGGGGAAAGGGCCCTGATCTGCTCCTGTTGGGAGATGCCGATGCGCCGACCATCACGCGATTGGCGATGGAGCAGAAACCGGTCCTGCGTCATGTACAAATGATTTTTGCGGCGGCAAGTCTGGGTCAGACCGAGCGAGATATGCTGCTGAAATCAGCACCCCAAGCTCTGCAGATTTATGGTGGTGAAAGTGTTTACGGCACCTGGATCTGGCGGCACGACCATTTTGTTAAGGCGCGCGCGCCTAGCCCCGCCTACTGGCAGCCAAAAGAGGAATAATCTCCGCACGAATGATACTTGCGCCTCTGCCGTTTAGCGGGGGTTGTGCTATATTCCTGCTTCGTCCAATTTATGTGGATTCTGGAGGCGATGTGCAGGAGTTGCTGCAGTTATTTAAATTAGGCGGATTTGTTCTGCCCATACTGATACTCTTGGCCGTCGTGGCCCTAGCTATTATTGGTAATCGTTTTTGGGTGCTGCGACGACCGCGCATTGCCCCTGCCGACCTCGCTCCCCGCGTCGCGGATTTGGTAGAGTCGGGCAAGGTCCAGCAGGCGGTCAAATTACTCTATGAGAATGACACGCCCCTAGCGCGGATGATGCTGGTGGCCTTGCAGCAAGCTGGCGAGCCCCGGGAGGTTATCAAGGAAATCGTGGAAGAAAGCGGCCGGCATGAAGTGGCGCACCTCGACCGCTTTCTGAATTTTCTGGGCAGTATTGCCGGTGTCTCTCCCCTGCTGGGTTTGTTGGGGACGGTGTTCGGTATCATGCACGCCTTTGCTGCCATTGGCATGGTCGGCGCTGGTGATCCTAAAGCTCTGGCCAGTGGTATTGCCGAGGCGCTGATTACCACGGCCAGCGGTTTGATTGTTGCCATTCCCAGCCTGATGTTTTATCGCTACTTTAAGGGGCGGGTGGACGGCTTGGTGCTGGCCATTGAAAAAGAAGCGCTGAAAATCGTGAATACTTTATCTGGGAGTGCGGGTAAATGAATTTGCGGCCACGGACGAGCGAAGAGCCCGATATTAACGTGGTCTCCATGGTCGATATCGTGCTGGTGCTGCTCCTGTTTTTTATGGTGACCAGCAGTTTTGTGCATCAATCTCACATTTCCATGAATTTGCCCAAGGCGCAACAGGCGGCTGCAGGATTACCAAAAACGCCCATTACGATTGATTTAAGTGCGAGCGGTCAGGTGCGCATGGATAAACAGGCGATCCCTATGGCGGATTTGGAAAATCAACTGAAAGCGTTGGCTGCCAAAGATCCCGAGCGGGTGATTGTGCTGCGTGCCGACAAAAACACCACGCAACAATATGTGATTGACGTACTGGATGCCGCTCAGGCAGCGGGCTTGACCCGGATCAGTTTCGCGACCTTGAGTAATCGCTAACTCGTGCGACTGGCGGGGCGCTCTTTAACGATATTTGCTGCTTTGGCGGCTTATCTGATCAAAGGCATATCCATCACCTTACGCTGGCAAGAAGAGGGCGATGCCAGTGTGCGTCGCCTAATTGCGGACGGGCAGCCTTTCATTCTTGCCTTCTGGCATGGCCGAGGGGTGATGATTGCAGAAGCTTACCAACGTGTGGGTGGTCGCCGCATACATGTGCTCATCAGTGAACACCAAGATGGTGAAATCATTGCCCGTACTTTAGCGCATTGGGGTTATGCGGCGGTGCGTGGCTCATCTCGTCGCGGTGCAGTCAGCGGCGCCAAGGGTTTGCTCCGGGCCGCGCGCAATGGGCATGATCTCGCCATTACTCCCGATGGCCCGCGTGGTCCACGCGAGGTATTACAGGGCGGCGTGATTGATTTGGCGCGTATTTCCGGTCTGCCGGTGGTGCCGGTGAGCTATTCGGCGAAGCGGGCCAAGCGCTTTGCCAGTTGGGATGGTTTTCTGCTGCCCTATCTCGGGACGCGTACCGTGGTTATTTGGGGCGAACCGCTCTGGGTGCCCCGGGATGCAGACCAAAAGTTGCAGGATGCCTTGCAGCAACAACTTGAAAGCACGATGATTACACTGCGAAAACAAGCCGATATGCGAGTCGGCCGTCGGGAAGACTAAATACGGATGAGTTACTACGAAAACAGTTTATGGCGAGCGCGCTGGGCGAGCTGGAAGGATGCCCGGGCCGGGCGAAACGCGCAGGCCAATGCGCGATGGGGCTGGATTAAAGCCCCTGGCGAGCGCGGCCCGATTCTCTGGATGCAGAGTTTTGGTGATGTTGACGATCAACGTCTGGGTATCGAGCTGGCCAAGGCCATCGCCGAAAAGCGTCGTGACCTGCGTACCGTCATGACTTTTGAAAACGAATATCCACAAATGCTGGCCCAACATATGGAAGGTGTGGAACGTCTGGGTTACGGCTTTGGACCTTGTGATCATCCCCAGGCTGTTGCGCGAACGCTGGAAAAGCTGAATCCACTGCGTTATCTGGCCTTAGGCCGTAGTCCGCGCCCGGCCTTAGTTGCAGCGTTGACGCAGCGTAAAATTCCCAGCGTACTGGTGGCCGCAGCGCCTGCACACCAAGCGCCGACCGCGTTAGAAGTCATTTATCCCCGAGATATTCATCAAGCCGAGCAGTGGCAGGGCAAGATATCTGCCAGCTTAGTGCAGGAGCCGGTAGACTTCGTCACGCTGTTTACCATTGCCCAGGTGGACCCCAATTTTCGCAGCCTGATTAGTGGGACCGCAGAGGGTTTATTGTGGTGGGTGCAGGGATTGCAAGGTGCGCAGTGGGCCCAATGGCGACAGGCTTGGGCCGCCTCACCGCTTTCGCAGCAGGGACTACTCTTTATGGGTGGGCAAAATGCCCCGGCGGATCTACCACGTCTTTCCGCTTGGAAACGTGAGCCATTATCGGCGGGTACGGTGCTGGCGGTGGACGAAGATCGTTGGGTACCCGCGCTTGCTGCCGCTGCTCAGGCCGTGCATTTGCAGAAGGCTTCCTCGCTGCTGCAGTGGCAGGTTTATGCGGGCTCCCGTCCTGTCAGTGTTGCTGCTTCCGTAAGCATCAACGCCATCCAGCAACTGGATGCGGGTGCCGTGGAAGTAATGGATGACCCTGCGCAGGTGTTGCGCCATTGGCAGGCGCTGCGTGACGATGCCATGAGTGCCCGCCAGCGCGGTGACGCTACGCGTCGCGTATTCTGGCAAGAGCGCCGTCGCGCTGGCGAACGACTTCCTGAATTTTTGCAGCGCGTGTTTGACTGGTGACCTTGCGGCAAACGCTTGAGCAGCAATGGCAGGAAGGCGGTTGGCTCGCTACTACGCTACGACCTCTGGGGGTACTCACCGGTAAAGTAGCGCAATGGCGTCGGCAACATATTTCGGGTCAGGTCGGGCCTATCCCCACGATTGTCATTGGTAATTTGACAGTCGGAGGGAGCGGTAAAACGCCCTTGGTCGCGGCTCTGGCCGACGCCCTGAATGCCGTCGGTTGGCGCGTCGCTATCATCAGCCGAGGGTACGGCGCTCATCCCCCGCGCTGGCCCTATCGCGTACAACCTGACGATAGCCCCCGTGTTGCTGGTGATGAACCGTTGTTGCTGGCGCAAACTCAAGGGGGAGAGCAGGCGGTCTATCTCTGTCCCGACCGTCATCTGGCCATTGCTGCTGCTGCGAAGGACGGATACCAGATTGCCCTGCTCGACGACGGGTTCCAACATTTAGCTCTGCAACCCACTTTGCGTTTATTGGTGTTGTCGGGATCGCGCCCTTTGGGGAATGGCTATTGTCTGCCCGCTGGCCCGCTTCGGGAACCAATAACGGCGCTCCATCAAGCCGACGCTTTGCTGTTGGATAAAGCGGCGGCGACCGCTTTGGCAGCCCGTGGGCTAGGGACAGACGATCTGCCGCGCTTTGAATTTCAGATACGCCCTCGGGATCTGGTCGGCGTATTAGACCCCCGTCGTACCCGGGATCTCGACCTGCTCCGTGAACAGGCGGTGACCGCGATAACGGGTATTGCGAGGCCGCAGCGTTTTGTGGAGACTCTGGAAAAACTGGGAGCGCGGGTGGATGCCCATTTTTTCCCGGATCATTACGTCTTTCGATCCGAGGATCTCGCCCTATTGCCGCGTCCTCTCGTCATGACCGCCAAAGATGCCGTAAAATGTCGGGAATTTGCAGGGCCGGATGACTGGGCGCTGCGCATTGAAGCCGAGCTGTCACCGGCCTGTATGCCGTGGCTGGAACAGGCCCTGTTACCCTGGAGAAGCGCATGAGTATTGATCACCGTTTGCTGGACCTGCTCGCCTGTCCCCAATGCAAAGGCAGTCTACAACCTTGCGCGCAAAGACAGGCGCTCTGTTGTATGCGATGTCATCTACAGTACCCGATTCGTGACGATATTCCGGTACTGCTCATTGACGAAGCGCAATCTTTTGAGGACAAACCTGCGTGAGTTTTTGCGTGCTGATTCCGGCCCGCCTCGCCTCCACCCGTCTGCCTCGCAAGGTCATGCTGGAGGTCGGTGGGTTACCGATGATTGAACAGGTGCGTCGTCGCGGGCTGGAGAGTGGCGCCGCGCGCGTGGTGGTGGCAGCCGATCATCCTGAGATCGTGGATTGTATTGTGGGATATGGAGGGGAGGCTCTGTTGACTGCCCCTGACCACGTTTGTGGCACCGAGCGCTTGGCCGAAGCTGCGCGTCTGCTGAACTTGCCCGACGACACGGTCATCGTCAATTTGCAGGGAGATGAACCCGCCATGCCTCCGGCCCTGTTGCAGGCTACCGCGCATCTGCTATTGGAAGATGCACAGCGGCAGATGGCTACCGCCGCAGTCCCGATTACCCGTTGGGAGGAATTAGCAGACCCTCACGCGGTCAAGGTGATTCGCAACGCCGCTGGAAGTGCCCAGTATTTTTCGCGCGCGCCGATCCCCTGGGATCGCCAGCATTTCCCTCTGCAGAACGGGCAAACCTTGCCCGCATCGAACACTTGGTGGCGGCATCTCGGGCTTTACGCCTACCGCAACGCCTTTTTGCAAGATTATGCCGCTTGGCCCGCGAGTCCTCTGGAGGGTATTGAATCACTGGAACAAATGCGGGCGTTGGAGCGTGGCGTGCAGATTGCGCTATATTGTGCGTTAGAAGCGCCCGCTGCCGGTGTCGATACCGCAGAGGATCTCGACCGTGTGCGCACTCTGTTTTCCTGAGTTTTCAATTAACTAAAGGAGTTATCATGGATCTGAAAAAAATTCCGGCTGGCAAATCGCTGCCTGATGACATCAATGTGGTGATCGAAGTCCCCCAAGGTTCTTCTGTGAAATATGAACTCGATAAAGCATCTGGTGCGATTGAAGTCGATCGCTTTCTGTTCACCGCCATGCACTACCCCATGAATTATGGCTTCATCCCCAATACCTTATCCGACGATGGCGATCCCACCGACTGTCTGGTTTGGTCCCCTCAGCCCGTAGCGCCGGGAGCCGTTATTCGCGCCCGACCCATAGGCGTGCTGATGATGGAAGATGAGAAGGGCTTGGATGCCAAAATCGTCGCCGTCCCTCACGACAAGGTTGCCGCCGGATACGCCGGAGTCAAGGACATTCAGGATTTACCCGAGCATCTACGGCATCAGATCCGCCATTTCTTTGAGCATTACAAAGATCTGGAAGCGGGTAAGTGGGTTAAGCTCAAAGACTGGGCGAATGTAGCCGAAGCCCGCAAGATCATTGAGGCCGACGCCAAACGTCACGGCTGATCGTGGCGACTGCGGGGCTTGCTGCCCCGCGCCGAAGCGGGCAGACTGGGGTAAAGTTGCTTATGCAGGAGCTACCCGATGTCGATGTTATCGCCCGCTTCTCCATCCAAGCCATCCCAGGCTCTAAAATCCTCAATTTTTGCTGGTCTGCAACCGGATGAACCTTTGTGGCGAAGGGTTCCTAGTCGCGACGACAACGGACATCTTCTCGCCGATTTTCGAATGATTATCCCCGGCCTGCGCCTGAAAAGCGGACTGCGCCAACAACACACCTTGCGTATTATCAACGCCGTACTCAAGCATTATGGTTCTTGGGTGGTGTTTGCCGACCTCAATATGCGCACGAATTTATTGTGGGTCAGTATTCGTCCTCGTCCCGGCTTGACGCTGGAGATTCCCGCCGCGATTAAAACTCTCGTGCCGGAGGCCTTGTTGCTGGCACCGTATTGGCGAGGTTGAAGGCAGTGAGTCAATGCAATAGATGTTGCATAAGTCTAGTTCTTGATATATTCTAAATATGGTTCCAATACGGATGCCGAGTGTTTTACTAGTGTTCATTGAAATATCCACTTGAGGGCTTTAATCATGTCTATTCGTATCAACGACGTTGCTCCTGACTTCACAGTAGATTCTACCGCCGGCAAGCTCAATCTTCACGAATGGATTGGAGACCACTATGCCATTCTGTTTTCTCATCCTAAAGACTTTACCCCCGTATGTACGACCGAATTTGGTGCAGTAGCTCAGCTTGCGCCAGAGTTCGCCAAGCGTAATACCAAGGTGATGGGCGTCTCTGTGGATAATGTTGAAGAGCACAAAAAGTGGAAACGCGATATTGAGGCTTTTTCTGGTGCGCCTGCCGATTTCCCCATTATTGATGATACCTCTCTGCATGTATCCAAGTTATACGATATGTTACCGGCTGATGCTTATCTCGGCGGTGATCGGACCGCAGCCAGCAGTGCTACTGTGCGCACGGTGTTCATTATCGGACCGGACAAAAAGGTTCGTTTGACCATGTCTTACCCGATGTCGGTAGGTCGTAACTTTGCCGAGATTTTGCGGGCATTGGATGCCATCCAGATTACGGACGGCGTACCCATCGCCACGCCCGCAAATTGGGTGCCTGGCCAGGATGTCATCGTTGCCTTGAGCCTCACTGACGAACAGGCAAAAGAGAAGTTTGGCGACATCAACATTAAGTTGCCCTACCTGCGCCTTGCCAAGGTATCAAAGAAAGCTTAAGGACTAATCTGTCTTTTCTGTGGCGAGCAACGCGTATGCTCGCCCGAGGCCAAAATCTCCTCTTCAAGTTCACTTTCTGTATCCATTTCAATCACCTTCCGTCAAATAATTGCGGGTAGCCTTCCTGCTCGGAATGATCGTTTTCAGGAAGACTTCAATTTCGGTTTCCATAAGGTTAGACCGAGGCATCCCTGAACGCCCGCAGTACGGTATTGATTTTGGTTTGGTAGCCTGGACCCTGTGCCTTGAACCACTCAAGGACATCTTGATCTACACGGAGCGAAATTGAAGACTTCGTCGGAAGCGGTTCCAATCCACGCCGAGCAATCCCTCGAACGATATGCTTCAAATCAGCCTCAGGGTGCTCGGCACTAAGATTTACGTCCGAATGTTTTGATTCTAGGCGATCCCAGTCAGTTTTGGATTTTGTCGAAGAAGATTTGTGTTTCACGTTTTGTGGCTTTTCGGAATGAGATGATTCGGATTTCATTTTCGTTCTCCGTATGGACAATAGATACAGCAACACCAGCAAGTAATCCCAGCGTAACAAAGCGCTGCTCTCCATAACTGAACCGGTCGTCCTCAAAGGTGAATGTAGTCCCTTCAAACACGCGCGGTGCGTCAATGAAATCGAGCCCATGAACTTTAAGATTACGGGCGCACTTTGTTTCTGTCCAGGAAAATCGCATATGCAAAATGTATATACATTGCTAAGTGACTGCAAGTGGACGGATTGAGGTCTAACCTTAAGTCGATGGGCTGACGGGGGCTGCTTCGCGGCAGTCCCGCTCGGACGTTAGGTTAGGGAACCGCTGATTTGTTGTCATTTCGAGCACAACGCTAAACTTGGCCGCTATCTTCTTGCGCCAATCGTGCACGGCCATCGGAATGGTGAACACTTCCGGAGTGCCAGTCCGAAGTTATAGCTCGGGTGGTCAATGATCTTTTTGGCGATGCCAAAGCTGACTGCCATTGGTTTCCCCTAACGTTCACGAGTTAGGTTGCTGGCTTCTATGGGAAATTTGCTTCTGTACAATAGTATCAATTAATGATACTATTTTGCATGAACAGCAAACACCGTAACACATTAGATGCAATATTCAATGAGCCGGCTCTTTCAAATATTGCATGGTCTGATATTGAGTCGTTGCTTCTGGCCGTAGGTGCGCAAAGATTTGAAGGCAATGGCTCACGAGTACGGTTTTTGTTGAATGATGTTAAGGCTACCTTTCACCGGCCACACCCACAAAAAGAGACGGATAAAGAGGCAGTCGTTTCAGTAAGAAGGTTTCTTGAAGCAGGAGGTATAAAGCCATGATGGAATATAAAGGATATATGGGCAAAGTTGAGTTTGATGATGAAGCAGAAATCTTCCACGGTGAAGTAATTAACACCCGTGATGTAATAACATTTCAGGGCACCACAGTAGCCGAAATAAAGCAGGCTTTTCATGATTCCGTAGAAGACTATCTTGATTTCTGCGCCCAACTTGGCCATGAACCAGAAAAGCCGTTTACCGGTAAGTTCATGGTTCGAATCCCACCTGACCTCCACCGTAAAATTTATTCTTCTGCTCGTGTTGCTGGAAAAAGCATGAATGCCTGGGTGGTAGAGCAACTAAAACAATCTACTGCATACGTAGATTAGCCTGCAATTCCTCGCCATTTTAGCAACCTAATGTTTGAGGTGAGAGGCTGGCGCAAGCCAGTCCTGCTTGACCGATGAGTTAGGACGGGCTATGTGACTCAACATAAGCATCAACTAAACGCCGAATCATGCGCTGGTATTGTGTATGATTTTTAGTCGCTTCAGACTTGAAAAAATCAATGCTTTTTTTACTCAAGGCCAAAGTTACTTTGACGGTTTCTTCATTAAATGAAAGTTCAGCCGGTGATGGTAAAAAGTCTTTAATTACTTTAACATCACCTAATAGGTCATTCGTGTATTTGATTTTCGCGCTCATAAATTGCCTTTCCTTTGCGCCAGTAACCAGCGCCAATAATTCGAATAATTGAGGCGCGATAAGTAAATCGCACCGTTAAAACATAACCATCAACTTCACCAAAGCAATAAAAACGTTCTTCAGATTGGCTGTGGGTTTCGTCTTTGGCAATCACGCGGTGTTGGTCTGCAAATGCGTATTGAGCAACGGCAAAAGAAACACCATGTTTTTCTTGGTTTAGCGCATCTTTCTCTGCATCCCACTCGAAGTTTGTTTTTGCCATTCGTCAATGATAATGCGTATCCACATAAATAACCATACTTTTATATGGGTTTTGATTCTGAGCCTCAACGTAAAGCTAAAAGGCGCGCCTTTCACGGAAGATTGGCGAAGCCACCGAAGCTGAAAAAATAACAAGCCTTCAAAGCTGCCACGAAAAGGGGCATCCCGCTTGAGCGTAATGTTAGGCGCCTAAATGCTTGCCAAAAATTTAAGCCAGCGCTCGAAGTACTGCTTGGGGTTCTTTCGCAACCACATGCAACAAAGCCAATGCGGGGCCATGAGGTTTACGGTCGCCGCGTTCCCAATGCCGAAGCGTTCCAAGACTAATGCAAAATTTAGCTGCAAACTCAGTTTGTGTAAGTCCCAGGCTGTGACGTAATTGCCCTACATCAACCTCTTCTGGGCGATGGGTGTTTGCTTGGACTGCCGCCCCTTCATTTAGGGCAATTGCCTCACGCAAACCCTGTGCAATACTTTCAAATGCCTTAGTCATTTTCCCTCCATAGCGCAACTTGAACGAGTACATCAACCAGTTTGGCAAGTTCGTTACGCTCAGATTTTGTGATATTCGATTTTTCATTTTTTCCAAAAATGGTAAGTAAATAGAGCGGGATACGTTGGTTATGGTAGTAGTAAATGATTCGGACACCTCCACTTTTTCCTTTGCCGCCACGCGCCCAACGAAGTTTACGGATGCCGCCAGTCCCTTCCATGATGTCTCCGGCTCGCGGATGAGCCGCAAGATAGTCTATAACGGATTTACGCTCTGCCTCGTTGAGCAGTTCGTTAGCATGACGGATGTATTCAGGAAGTTCGGTGACAGTAGTGAGCATGGTTGCGAATGTAATCCAATGGATTACTTAAGACAAGGGAATTCTTACTACCTAACGTAAAGTTAAGGGGCTGACGCGGGCTGCTTCGCGGCAGTCCCGCTCGAACGTTAGGTTGGGCATCGCTGGGCTGCGCACGAAGATTTCACACCTACCGCCTGCCACCAGCGTAGCCGGGCTTCCTGTGCTGATGGCGCACTATCAGGATACGAATGCTGTTTTCAAGATTTCGATATACGACCGAGTACGGAAAAACCTTCAGCGGGAATGTTCTTCGTCCTCTCGTCGTTGGCGTTCCGAGACTTGGATGCTCAACCAAGAGCTTGGTGACACGTTCAAATTCTTCGAGAAAACGCTCAGCGACCACAGGGCCAGCTTGTTCGCTGTAGAAATCCAGAGCCTTGGCAATATCATGCTCCGCTCCAGAGTGGAGCGAGTAGGTCATCGCTGAATTCTTGCGCGAAGTCGGGCGATGGCTTCCTGCCCTGAAACTGCCGAGACCGAACCGGATTCCAGTTCGGCTTCTCTGCGGTCTGCTTCTCGCTCCCATGCTTCCTCGACTTCGGGGTCTGAATCAAGGCTGGCGATCAACCGCTCAAGCAAGTGTGATCGTTCAACAGGGGCTAACTGCAGGACTTCGGCTTCTAAGGCTTCTAGGTTTGTACTCACGCTGACCTCCAATGCGGTAGATGCTGACAAATCACAGTTTATCACAGCGAGCGCCACGTTTTGACTTGCGGTGCCCAACGTAAAAGTAAGGGGCTGCGTGCTTTTGCGCAGTCCCTCTTGACTGCCAGGTTAGGCATCACTGTATCGAATCCCATTTATTTTCATGGGGGAGCAACACCGGCAAAACTTCTGGAATCTTTCGCACCGTGCGACTGGTTGGAAGATGTTTTCTTGTGCCTTTGATTCGAAGAGCTTCCTCGCGCGATAGCACGAAGAAGCGACATATCTCGCCGTTGACCACTACAACGACAAGATAGTCGTACTTGCGATCGATGTCGCCAACTTGGTTGTTTGTGCTCTTATTTTGCAGGTCAGTGGACTTCACTTGAATCCGTACAACTCTCGTGGCCCAGAGTACGGCTGTGATGTCGTAGCTGTCTTGATTGATCTTGATTGATCTTGATTGCAGGGTTACGCCTCAATGTCCTTCGCAAGAAGGTTTACCAAGACTCGATGCTCGCCGTATTTTCCAAGAAATCTCATTATGTGGATTCGTAATGCTAACGCCAGAATTGAGCGGCGGCATAGCCGTCCGCTTCGAATGAATTGTTAGACTGCACGCGACACAATAAGCATGAATCTAGGGAACGGGAACCCTCGGCCAGACAGCTCACGCACCGCCTCCACCGGCAAGCCAACATTCGCCAGTACCGACACGTATCGCTCTAGGGGGTGATGAAAATGCGTCGTAAGAATGTGAGTTGATTGTTTGCGAATCTTGAACTCGCCCTCTACCGCAAACGACTTTTCGTAATGAAATTTTGGATGTGACGCGTATCCCCAATATAGCGGCCAGAAACAGGGGTGCGGAATTGTAGCGATGAGCAACCCATCTTTCTTCAGTATTCGCCGTGAAGCAGAGAAAAACTCTTCCAAGCTGGGCGCGCTGCTAGCAGCCATATTAGAGATTGCGGCATCGAACTTCGGGCGTGCTCGCCGTCGTGCATACTGTTCAACGCTTTCGGCGAAGTAGGTGATGGAATCACCCGCGTGCTGCGCTTGCGCGATGGCAATGGACTCCCTGCTCGGGTCTAGCCCGACAGTAACTTTGGCGCTTGGCGCAGCACGCGACGCAAGCCAACCAGTGCCACATCCGATGTCTACCAAGTGGTGGACTTTCGATAGTTCTGCGAGTATTGCTGGCGCAAGTACAAAATTTGCGCTGTGATCCTTTCCTGACGCAACCTGTTGCTCCCGCAATGCAGCGATTGCATCCCACTCGCGCGTCATTTTCGTTAGGCTCTTACTTCTTTTTAGACTGATCATTAGCCGCCTTGATAGATCGAACGAGATCTTGCGCCATCGAATATGTTGGGTGCGACGAATCAAGCTCTTCGATGATATGTGGTTCGTTTGGTTTTTGGCGGCCAACGGCAACGTATGACGAGGCTTGATTGCCTGCATTGACGACCGTGAAACGGGTCACTGGACCGAAGCCAAAAGAACCATACTCAATTACTTCTGCTCCGAGCGCAGCGAGTGCATGAAGTTCCTTGGTGCTGTGAGAAACCAAAAATGTCAGCTCGCCGCGGGAGGCTTTGCCTTCGAGCACGGAGTAGATTCGCTTTTCTGATATCCAGCTCGCGTCGCGCGAGCAAATCTCACATTTGCCGCTGTTGCGCAACATCTTGTACATGTAGTCGTTGATTGCGGTGGCATCTTTATATCTCTTCGCCGCCCGTCTGCGCTCCTCCCGAATGTCAACAAAGGCAGCAGCACCAAATACGACCACGATCAGCACTATGAATCCGATCTGCGTTGAAGACAGTGTGCCTGCGGTCGACTGAAGAGTGAAAAATAGGCCGATGAGAGAGGAAGCTGCGGCGAGCCAGTTGAGTATGGGTTTCATTGATCTTCCAATGCGGCCTAACGTAAAGTTGAGGAGCACTCCGCTTTTGTCGAGTCCCTCTCGAACGCCATATTAGCGATGATGTGCAAATACATTTAGAAACTTAACTTGATGACTTGAGTGCAAGAAAATGGTGGAAAAACTCATGGCGTTTTTCCGCACTTGCAACAAGGATAGTTGTCTCTGCTCCTAAATCCAGGGATATCATCTTTTTCCCATTGATAACATCCCTCATTACATAATGGACAGACACTAACACCTGATCTCACTTCGCCTGACCCAGCACCGTACCCTTGGTGAGAATGGCTTGTTTCTTTAAGTTCTCTTCCACAATTCTTGCAATTAGCCATAGCTAACTCCTTTTGTTTTATCGCTAACGTTTGAGTTAAGGGGTGCGCCGTTTTTGGCGCGTCCCGCTTGAACGAGATGTTAGACTGGGTGACGGCTCAACAAGGCGTCCGGTGACAAATTTGTGAAGTACGCTAGCCATGAGTGTTTGATAAGGAATGGCTTCCTCTGCGGCCTTGGCCTGAATGTCTTCAAGATCACGA
>JBAYRF010000007.1:0-109428 GCA_041676785.1 Acidithiobacillus sp.
CCATCCCGAACAGGACCGTGAAACGCTGCAGCGCCTATGATAGTTGAGGGCCTCCCTCCGCGAAAGTCGGTCACCGCCAGACACCTATTCCCTTCAACCCCGCAATAAATCATTGCGGGGTTGTTCTTTTTTGTAAACTCGTGTAGAATTCGCAAAAAAGTGGGCCAAGTGCCCACTTTTTGTTTCTGAACTTGGGAATTGCAAACTTGGAAGACCGGTTACATCAGGAAATTGCACAGCAGGTAGGCGCAGTCGGTTGTGCTTTAGTAGATGCGCGCATGTTGCGCACAGGGCGTATGGTGACTTTGCAACTTCTTATTGAAAAAGAGGATGATTGCACGGTGACCATAGAAGACTGTGCTGCGGTGAGTCGCCAGCTGAGTGCGTGGCTCGACGTGGCGAATCCGATTAATGGAACGTACCGCCTAGAAGTTTCTAGCCCGGGTCTGGACCGGCCTTTGAAAACGTTGAAGGATTTTGAGCGCTTTACGGGCGCTCAAGCTGAACTACAGTTGCACGGTCTCAAGCAGGGTCGTCGCCGTGTGATAGGTGTTCTGCAGGGACTCGAAGATCAGAAAATCGTCATTGAAAATGCCGAGGGACGTTGGGATCTGACCTTGGAAGAAATTCATAAAGCTAAACTGGTTCCCCAATGGTGATAGGACAAGAAATGCACAGAGGAGTGGGTCAATGAGTCGTGAACTTCTTTATCTGGCTGATGCCGTGGCGCATGAAAAAGACGTAGATCGAGAAGTCATTTTTCAGGCGCTGGAAGCCTCTCTCGTATCTGCATCGAAGAAGAAGTATGGAGCCGATTGGCACATTGCGGTCGATGTTGATCGCAAGACCGGTGATTTCATAACCCGACGTTTGTGGGAAGTGGTGGCCGATGAGCAAGCGGATTTTGCGGGTGACCAGCAGATTCGTTTGACTGAAGCACGTAAGAATCGTCCAGATGTTGAGCTTGGAGGGTTTGTAGAAGAGATTTTGCCCCCAGTAGAATTTGGACGCATTGCTGCACAAACAGCCAAGCAAGTGATTGTCCAGAAAGTTCGGGATGCGGAGCGGGATCGTATCGTGTCCGATTTTGCTCTACGTAAAGACGAAATTATCAGTGGTCTCGTTAAGCGCATGGAAAAAGGCAATGCTATCATTGACATGGGGCGTGCTGAAGCGATTCTTCCTAAAGATGAGATGATGCCCCGCGAAGCGATTCGTCCAGGTGATCGGGTAAAAGCCCATTTGCAGGATGTGCGCAGAGTGCAGCGTGGTCCGCAACTGTTTTTGTCGCGTATTAGTCCCGAGTTGCTGATTAAATTGTTCGCGCAGGAGGTTCCTGAAATCAATAATGGCATGATCGAGATCATGGGTGCAGCGCGTGACCCGGGTTTGCGGGCTAAGCTTGCGGTGCGTTCCAATGATCCGCGCATTGATCCGGTAGGTGCCTGTGTGGGTTTGCGAGGAAACCGGGTGCAGACGGTCATCAACGAGCTCAAAGGTGAGCGGGTGGATATTGTGATCTGGGCCGCAGACCCTGCAAGTTATGTCATCAATGCTCTGTCTCCGGCAGAAGTTTCTAGTATCGTGGTGGATGAGAACACGCATAGTATGGACGTGGTCGTGGGGGCGGAAAACTTATCCCAAGCCATCGGTCGGGGTGGTCAGAATGTGCGTCTTGCCACACAGTTGACAGGGTGGACCATCAACAT
Source organism: Acidithiobacillus sp. (assembly GCA_041676785.1). Lineage (GTDB taxonomy): Bacteria > Pseudomonadota > Gammaproteobacteria > Acidithiobacillales > Acidithiobacillaceae > Acidithiobacillus. The sequence continues at coordinate 1,710 of JBAYRF010000007.1, forward strand.
CTTGACGGAGGAAGAGGCGCAGGCTAAGCGTGATGAAGAGGATTCCGCTTTTCTGAACCACTTCATCAATGATTTGGGTGTCGATGAAAATTTAGCGCAATTGCTGGTGAGTGAAGGGTTTACTTCTATCGAAGAAGTCGCTTATGTGCCTGTGGCTGAAATGATAGAAATCGAAGGGCTAGATGAAGATTTGGTCACCGAGTTACGGCGCCGTGCCCGTGATGTTTTGCTGAATAAAGCGATTGCCCAAGAAGAACAGGTGGCTTTGAGTGAACCTGCTGCGGACCTCTTGGCCCTCAAGGATATGGATAAAGGCTTAGCGCATTTGTTGGCCAGCAAAGGCGTGGTTCATGCAGAAGACTTGGCAGAACTTGCCACGGTGGAACTCTGTGAAATGGTTGGTATAGAGGAAGAGCGTGCGAAAGCGCTCATTCTGGAAGCGCGTGCGCCCTGGTTTGCTTGATACAGACTCTGCATCGCAATTTGCGAGGTGGTAGTTTTGGAGAATGAGGATTATGACGGTAACTGTCGCCAATTTTGCTGCTGAATTGGGTGTAACGAATGCTCGTTTGTTGGAGCAATTGAATGCTGCGGGCATTGCGAAAAGTACGGCCGAGGATGTGGTCACGGAAGACGATAAGCATCGTCTACTGGCATCGTTGCGCAGTGCGCACGGTGAAGGGGGCGGCGAACTTCGACGTATCACACTGAATCGTACCAGTACTTCGGAAATTAAACAGTCCGTAGGAGCAGGTAAGTCTCGTACTGTGCAGGTGGAAGTACGGCGCAAGCGCACTTATGTGAAGCGTGAAGTAGCTCTCGAAGAGTCTGCAGAGGCTGTGACCGTTGTGGCCGACGTTCCTACGCCAGAAGTTGCAGATGTGGCACTTTCAGACGCCACCGCGACGTTGTCGTCAGAAAATACTGGAGAATTCACGACCGTTTCCGATAGCGCACCCCCGCAGTCAGAACAACCTGAAGCGGTTGTGGATATTCCGTCAGATACTGGGGAACCGCCGGTTGTAGCGTTAAAAACGGTTCAGCCCGAAAGTCCTGAGGTGGAAAGTGCTTCTCCTCCTCCCGCCCTGCGCCATTCAGCACCACGCAGTGCTGAGCGTCCCACTCCTGAAAGAAGTCGTACTCCCGCTGCCACTACGGATCGGCCACGTCCTGCAGCCGCGCCCGCGAAAACTCCGGCGGCACCACCGCGTGGTAAGAAAGCGGGTCCTGGTGTACGAGCGGACGATGATCGTGGCGGGGTTGGCCGTCGTGGAACGCGACGGAATGAAGATGGCGGAAATGCGGACGCTTTAGCGCGACGCCGCAAGCCGGGGGATAAGCGAAATCGTAATCGCGGTGGACAGACGGGTAATGAAACGGTGATGGCTCCGGTGATCCGTGAGGTGGCGGTTCCGGAAACCATTACGGTGGGTGAGCTGGCCAGCCGTATGGCTATCAAGGCTACAGATGTCATTAAAGCCATGATGAAAATGGGCGTGATGGCTACCATTAATCAGGTCATTGATCAGGAAACTGCCGCCATTGTTGTGGAGGAGTTGGGTCACAAGGTTAAGATGGTGGCGATGACCAGTCCCGAAGCTTTCTTGGTCGATGAGGGTACGGCAGAAGCGCCCATCATGGGGCGTCGCCCTCCGGTAGTCACGGTCATGGGCCATGTGGATCACGGCAAGACCTCGCTACTGGATCGGATTCGTTCGGCACAGGTGGCCAGTGGTGAAGCGGGTGGTATTACTCAGCATATTGGGGCCTACCATGTTGAAACGCCTAAAGGTATGGTGACCTTTCTGGACACGCCGGGACATGAGGCTTTTACGGCGATGCGTGCTCGAGGTGCGCAGGCGACGGATATCGTGGTGTTAGTTGTGGCCGCTGATGATGGTGTCATGCCGCAAACGATTGAAGCCATTCATCATGCTAAAGCAGCCCAAGTCCCTATTGTGGTTGCCGTGAATAAAATCGATAAACCCGGTGTAGATCCCGAACGTATTCGTCAGGAGTTGGCCGGACATGAAGTAGTCCCCGAAGAATGGGGTGGAGATACCCAGTTTGTGAACGTATCGGCGAAAACTGGATTGCATATTGATGATCTTTTGGATGCCATTCTTTTGCAGTCCGAAATGCTGGAACTGGATACACAGATGAATGGACCGGCTAAAGGCGTGGTCATTGAGTCGCGTCTGGATCGTGGCCGAGGTGTAGTGGCTACCGTGCTGGTGCGGCAGGGGACGCTGCATGCTGGGGACATGCTTTTGGCCGGTGCGCAGTTTGGGCGGGTGAAAGCCTTGGTGGATGATGCGGGACGTACAACTCAGGAAGTTGGACCCGGTTTGCCAGCCGAAGTGTTGGGTCTCAGCGATGTGCCCCATGCCGGTGATGAGGTAGTCGTAGTAGCGGATGAGCGTAAAGCGCGTGAGGTGGCTTTATTTCGCCAGGGTAAATTTCGTGATGTGCGGCTGGCCAAAAACCAGAAAGCCACATTGGAAAGTCTTTTCGAAGCGGCAGCCGATGGCCTGCTGCAGCAATTGAATCTCTTGATTAAGGCGGATGTGCAAGGGTCTGTTGAAGCTTTAACCAATACTCTGGAACGCCTCTCTACCTCGGAGGTCCGGGTGTCAGTGATTCATTCAGGGGTTGGTGGGATCACCGAATCAGATGTGAACCTGGCAGCAGCCTCGCAAGCGGTGGTGGTTGGTTTTAATGTGCGCGCTGAGGCTCAGGCGCGACGATTGATTGAAAGTACGGGCGTGGATGTTCGTTATCATAGTGTGATTTATGATGCAGTGGATGAGGTGAAAGCAGCGATGAGTGGCATGCTGGCTCCTGAAATCCGTGAGAAAATCATCGGCCACGCGGAAATTCGCGATACCTTTAAGGTGCCCAAAGTGGGTACCATCGCTGGCTGTATGGTGACCGACGGTATTGTCAGGCGTAATGCGAAGGTGCGGGTACTACGCCAGGATGTGGTTATTCACAATGGTGAGATGGATTCACTCCGTCGTTTCAAAGACGATGCCAAGGAAGTCCGTGAAGGATTCGAGTGTGGTATTGGTCTGCGTAATTTCAATGACCTCAAAAACGGTGATGTCATTGAGGCTTACGAAACCACCGAAGTCGCCCGTACGGTTTAGGAGCTAGCCTTGCACAGTTCTCATCGGGCTTACCCTCGCGGTGCTCGGGTTTCCCATCTGTTGCGGGAAGAAATCGCGGCCTTGTTGCGGCATCTGCACGGGTTACCTTCGGACTTGGCGTTATTGCCCCCTAGTATCACTATGGTGGATTTGCCTGCGGATATGCGTTCAGCGACCGTCTTTTTTTCGCTGATGGATGGCCCCGAACGGGCTGAAAGTGTACGTCAGATTCTTGAATCGAGATCGGGAGAAATACGCCATATTCTGGGCAAACATCTGGCCTTGCGGCGAATTCCGCCACTCCATTTTGTGTACGATGCCCGCTTTGATCGAGGTGCAGAAATGGCGGATCTGTTGGCTCAGATTCCCTCGGTATCAGAGCGAGAAGAGGATAAACCATTATGACCTGTCAGCATGGTCTTTTACTTCTCGATAAGCCTGCGGGTTTGACTTCAAATGCTGCGTTGCAGCGTGCCAAGCGAATTATCGGTATCAAAAAAGCGGGGCATACCGGAAGCCTAGATCCGATTGCGACGGGCCTTCTCGTTTTGCTTTTTGGGGAAGCCACCAAGGTTTCTGACTATATTCTCAATGCCGACAAATCTTATCGCGCCACTATCCGACTGGGTCAGACGACGACTACAGGAGATCGGGAAGGCGAAATCCTTGAAGAGCGATCCGTATCGATTACTGTAGACCAGGTACAAGACATTTTGCCTCGTTTTCTAGGAGAGATTGCGCAAATACCTCCCATGTATTCAGCCATTAAACAAGGTGGAAAGCCGCTCTATGAACTGGCTCGCAAAGGGATTGAAGTGCAACGAGCACCGCGTCAAGTACGGATTGATGCGTTGCGCATGGTCGCCTTGAGTGATCGGCAGTTGGTGTTGGATGTAGATTGCTCTAAGGGCACTTATATTCGCAGTCTAGCCACGGACATTGGATTGGCGCTGGGCTGCGGCGCACATGTCGAAGAATTACGGCGCACACTGACCGGCCCTTTTGATATCCAGGATGCGGTCACGTTGGATAGTCTTGCGGAAATGCATCAGCGTGGCGAATGTCCACTCAAGGCCATGGATTTGGCACTCGAACATTTGCCGGCGGTCACTCTCACAGAGAACACCGCCTATTATCTGCGTCAGGGTCAAGGAGTAGTGGTCGCCCATGCTCCGGAACTGGGACGCATTCGCCTCTACGGACCCGAAGCGCAATTTTTGGGCCTTGGAGAGGTTATGGACGACGGAAAGGTGGCGCCACGCCGCCTCATGAGCGTAAACTAGGGAATGTTGTTTTTTCAGAATTTCTGAGGAGAAGAAATATGTCGTTGTCGCGCGAAATCAAAGCAGAAGTCGTTCAGGGCTATGCTACCCATGCTGCGGATACCGGGTCACCTGAAGTGCAGGTGGCCTTGTTAACCACCCGTATTGAGGGCCTGGCAGGCCATTTCAAGGCCAATAAGCATGACCATCATTCCCGACAGGGGTTGCTGAAAATGGTCGGACAGCGCCGCAAGTTGCTGGATTACTTGAAGAAGCGGGATGTGAATCGTTATCGGTCTTTGATTGAGCGTTTGGGTCTGCGTAAGTAAGGAGAAAGTCTTGACCATTATTCGGAAAGAAGTAGATTTCGGCGGGCAACGCTTGCAGTTAGAGACCGGCCGCATGGCGCGTCAGGCTGACGGAGCGGTGCTGGTAACCAGTGGTGAAACCGTCGTGTTGGTGACAGCAGTCGGGCGTCGCGAGGTGAAGCCGGGGCAGGATTTCTTTCCGTTGACGGTCAATTACCAAGAAAAAGCTTACGCTGCGGGTAAAATTCCCGGGGGTTTTTTCAAGCGGGAGGGGCGGCCAAGCGAAAAAGAAACGCTGACCTCGCGGCTGATTGATCGACCGATTCGTCCGCTCTTTCCCAAGGGGTTTATGAATGAGGTACAGGTCATCGCGACGGTACTTTCCGTAGATCGGGATCATGATCCCGATATGCTAGCTTTGGTGGGCGCTTCGGCGGCGCTAGCGATCTCCGGTATTCCTTTCAATGGTCCCATCGGTGCCGCCCGCGTCGGTTACGTCAATGGCCAGTATGTCTTGAATCCTAGTAATACTCAGCTTGCCGAATCGCAATTGGATCTCGTGGTTGCAGGTACTCGCCATGCGGTCCTGATGGTTGAATCAGAAGCGCAGCAACTTTCCGAAGAGGTCATGCTTGAGGCGGTGATGTTCGGTCATGCTCAGTTTCAGGCGGTCATTGAAACCATTGAAGCTTTGGCGAAAGAGGCGGGCAAAGTGCGTTGGGACTGGCTAGCCCCTATTGCCGATGAAGCACTCGGGAGCGAGGTGCGGAGCAAGGCGACGCCCTTGCTGCAAGAAGCCTACGGACTTACGGAAAAGCAGGCGCGCAGCAAGAAATTGGAGGAAGTGCAGCAAAGTATGGTGGCGGAATTCGCCGCTGATGATAGTCACCGCGCCGATATGGTTCGGGGTTTTCTCAAAAAAATCGAAACCAGTATTGTGCGGGGGCGTATTTTGGATGGCGCGCCGCGAATTGACGGGCGAGATACCAAAACCGTTCGACCGATTACGATTGAGGCTGGCGTGTTGCCGCGTACTCATGGATCGGCTTTGTTTACCCGGGGAGAGACCCAGGCGTTGGTGGTTGCAACCCTAGGTACCAAGGGTGACGAGCAGATCGTTGATGCGCTCCAGGGAGAAAGTCGGGATCGCTTTATGCTGCATTATAATTTTCCGCCATTTTCTACAGGTGAAACCGGAATGGTCGGTTCTCCCAAGCGTCGCGAAATTGGCCACGGACGTCTGGCCAAACGTGCGGTAGCCGCCGTATTACCGGCAGCCAGTGAATTTCCGTATAGCCTCCGGGTGGTCTCGGAAGTGCTGGAGTCCAATGGATCTTCCAGCATGGCGACGGTCTGCGGCGCTTCTTTGGCCCTGATGGATGCCGGTGTACCTCTCAAGGCTCCTGTCGCCGGGGTGGCCATGGGTTTAATTAAGGAAGCCGATCGCTTTGCGGTGCTTACCGATATTCTGGGTGATGAAGATCATCTCGGCGATATGGACTTCAAGGTGGCGGGTACGGAGCAAGGCGTGACGGCTTTGCAGATGGACATCAAAATTGATGGCATCACTCGGGAAATCATGGCGCAAGCTCTTAAACAGGCCCATGCCGGACGCCTGCACATTTTAGGTTTGATGAATGGCGTGCTGGAAAAAGGTCGGGTTGAGCTTTCGGATTACGCTCCGCGCATAATTACCCTGCATATTAATCCCGATAAAATCCGCGATGTGATTGGACCTGGTGGTAAAGTCATACGTGCTTTGACAGAGGAAACCGGCGCTGCCATTGATATTCAGGACAATGGTACGGTGACTATTGCCACGGTGGATGGTGAAGCGGGAGCTGCGGCACGGCGGCGCATAGAGCTGCTCACTGCTGAAGTGCAAGTGGATACGATATACGATGGTAAAGTGGCCAAGATCATGGACTTCGGTGCTTTTGTGACCATTCTGCCGGGTCGTGACGGATTGCTACATATTTCGCAGATCAGTAGCGAGAGAGTCAATGATGTGCACGATTATCTCAAGGAAGGGCAGCCGATTCGGGTCAAAGTACTCGAAGTGGATCGTCAAGGAAAAATCAAACTCAGCATGAAAGATATTGAACAATAATTGATCGGCTGGGATTTTATTGTTCATCAGTTGATGGCGGTATACACGGGGGTGGACTACTTGAGTCCACCCCCGCTTTGTGTTTATTAGTAATCACTTAACGGTATCCAGAGGTTTCACCATTGCCCATCTACATTTTCTGCTGATATGACGTCTGCTACTGAAGCTTCTTGCAGCATCCTCGGTGACGGCCTGACGGTTATTAGTGAGCGGTTACCCGGCCGACGGAGCGTGGCGTTGTCGTTAACCCTCGGAAATGGGAGCCGTGATCAGGCGCTCGACGAAAATGGTTTTGCCCATTTGCTCGAACACATGCTATTCAAGGGTAGTACCGATCGGGATGGTGACGCCCTGAATGCAGCGATGGAATCGTTGGGGGGCACGATTAATGCGTTTACTGATCGAGAAAGTACGGTTTTTCATGGGACGGTCTTGGCAGAAGATGCCGGTGAGGCCTTTGCCTTATTAAGTGAATTGCTGGCCCGCCCGCGTTTTGATCATGCCGACCTGCGTCTTGAAAAAAGTGTGGTAGCACAGGAAGCGGCCATGGCTGCTGAAGACGTCGAAGATTGGGTGCAAGAGCGGGTGTTGCTAGAAGTTTGGGGTGCGCATCCTTTGGCCTGGCCCGTATTGGGCAAAGCCCAGTATATTCGCGCTGCGAGTGGCAAGCGTCTACAGGCTTATCACGAGCGGGTGCTGGCTGAATCGCCGCTGATTGTGACGGCAGTGGGAGAGGTTGACCACGAGCAGCTTTGCGCATGGACACTGCGTGCTTTTCAGGGGGCACGGCGGACACCGTTGACAACGGGGTGTAGTCCGCAGTTTCACCAGGGCAAAAAACAATTGCGGCGCAAGCAGGCGCAACAGGCGCATCTCCTCTGGATGGCACCGGCCTGTAGTGTGGATTCTGAGGATTACTTGGCCTATGTGGTCGCCAATGCGATTTTGGGGGGCGGAACGGCGTCCTATTTATTCCGCGAATTGCGGGAGCGCCGAGGGCTTGCCTATCAGGTATTTTCTCATCTGGACCCCTTGCGGGATTGTGGTGAGTGGTCCTTGTATGTGGCTACGCCACCGAGCAAGGAGATGGAGGCCGCCAGAGCCATGTCAGAAGTGCTAGAGACTTTATTGACGCAGGGTCCCAGTGCCGAAGACATGGGTTGGGCGAAGCGTAGTCTGCGGATTCAATTATTACTCGGCTTGGAAGACGCTGAAATTCGCATGAGCCGTCTAGCGAGACAATGGTTGTACCTAGGTCGCCTGATTCCAGCGGAAGAATCTTTGCGACAATTGGCAGCGGTGGATGCGGCGGCAGTGCAGCGCGTATTGCAGGCAGCATGGTCCAAACGCTTCGAATTGAGCTGTCTTCCTGCGCGTTCCTAGTGCTAAGAAAACTGATCTTTCCATTGCCGCAAATGGGTAAACACGGCGAGTGGGTCCTCGCTGCACTGTGAATTAAAATGTTGAGCGCTGGCGATTAGCGCGGGTTTTGTACAGCGCAAAAAAGGATTGCTGGCGCGTTCTAGATCGATGGATGAGGGTAAGGTCGGCAGGTTGTGTTGGCGCTGTCGTTGAGCCTGCTGTTGCCGCTCCTGAACGTACGCATTTTGGGGGTCGACCATTGCCGCAAAGCGCAGATTGTTGAGCGTATATTCGTGGGCGCAGTAGATGGCGGTATGGCCTGGAAGTGCGGCTAACTGCTGGAGGCTTTGGAACATCTGCGTTGCCGTGCCTTCGAAGAGGCGGCCACAACCGGCTGCGAATAGCGTGTCGCCGCAAAACAGGGTGTGGTTCCAGAGAAATGCAATATGGTCGAGGGTATGGCCGGGTATCTCCATCACGTTAAGATCCGCACCGTCAATACGAAGATAACCCGCCGCTACTGGGTGCGTCAGCGCGGGAATCCGGGTGTTGGCACCATAGACCGGAATGGTAAAATGCTCTGCGAGTGCCGCAACACCACCCGTATGATCGGCATGATGATGGGTGCAGAGTATGGCCGTTGGGCGCAGCGCCCGCTGGGCAAACCAGTCAAAAACCGGCTGGGCGTCACCTGGATCGATAATCCAGATGCCGTTGGCGCTTTCCACTACGTAAATGTAATTGTCGGCAAATGCAGGAATGAAATGAATGGGCATTTTTGCTTCTCGCAATGGCGGGTTACCATGAGCCTACTATGGCATTGGCTCGAGGTCACGGACACGCGTGTTTTTTGTTGATGTGAAGGGATGGTTCTGAAAATGCCAGCGCGGAGACGACGCAGCCGCTCTCAGGAGCAGCGTGCTGCCCTTTGGTGGGAGAGTGGCAGTGGTCTTTTGCTCCTTGATCGGGCCCGAGATATTTTACCGCGCTGGATCGAGCGTTTGCAGCCAGAGAGTATTCTCCAACTCGGACAGCCGGTGATTTGGGGATTGCCACCGCATCATGAACGCACCTGGGTATTACTGAATGACGGGTTTGTGGCGCCCCCGGATGGTTATCTGCAAACTTATGGCTCCTGTCTGGCAATGCCCTTTGCGGCCATGCGTTTTGATCTCGTCATTGTGCCTTTTTGCCTGACTCGCGTAGGTGATCCGCAGGCCGTTCTGGCAGAGTGCTGGCGGGTACTGCGGCCCGAAGGGCATGTTCTGGTTGTAGATTTTAATCCGGGTGGAAGCCTCAGCCTGCTGCGACGCTGGCGTGTCTGGCGGCGAGATCGAAGCTGGCCGTGGCGGCGTCCCTTTTTGTCTTTGGGTAAGTTACGACTTTTTTTGGAAGATCAGGACTTTGTACTGCGCGAAGGGCGTTATTTTCAGTATACCCTGCCAGGGCTGGAGCGTAATGCGCAGTGGATGGAATTGATGGGTGATCGCTGGTGGCCAGCCGGTGCTAATGCGTATTTGTTGCTGGCGCAGCGCCGTAATCCTGAAAGACCCCTGGTTGGAGCCGTCACGCCGGTTAAAATGCGGCGGGCGCGTCGAAAAGTACAATCTGAGGCGCCTGCCGCCTATCATCAAGAGCCTACTGAATCATGAGCGAGAAAATTGTAGATATTTTTACCGATGGTGGTTGTCGAGGTAATCCGGGTATAGGCGCCTGGGGTGCTTGGTTGCGGCTGGATGCGCAAGAAAAAGTACTCTGGGGTTTTGAGCCGGAGACCACGAATAATCGTATGGAGCTGACTGCTGCCCTGCGCGGATTGGAAACTTTGAAGCGGCCCAGTAGCGTGCGTGTGGTCAGTGATTCGCGATATCTGCGGGATGGCATGACACAGTGGTTGCCAGGCTGGCAGCGTCGGGGTTGGCGCACGGCTGGCGGCGGGCCGGTCAAAAATCAGGATATTTGGGAAGCCCTGCTGCGCGCGGCAGCGCCCCACCATATTCAGTGGGAATGGGTCAGGGGTCATTCGGGACATGTCGAGAATGAAAAAGTCGATGCTTTGTTAAACAAAGTGATGGATGCGGGTGAGATGACCAAGCAGACACGGGAGGGTAATGGATGGCTTTGAGGCAGGTGATACTGGATACAGAAACCACGGGTATTGATTGGAAGCAAGGTCACCGCGTCATTGAAATTGGTGCCGTGGAACTCATGGACCGCCGTTTGACGGGAAATAATTATCAACAATATCTTAATCCTCAGCGCAGCAGTGATCCCGAGGCGCTTCGGGTTCATGGTCTGAGCGATGCATTTTTGCAGGACAAGCCCGCTTTTACCGATATCGCCGATGCCTTTCTAAATTACTTAGGGGATGCAGAACTGATTATTCATAATGCACCCTTTGATTTGGGGTTTCTGAATCATGAGCTGGCTATGGTAAAGCGGCAACCGCTCCACCAGAAAGTGTTGGACACTTTGGTGGACGCTCGCCGTCGTCATCCAGGACAAAAAAATGATCTGAACAGTCTGTGTCGGCGCTATGGCGTGGACAACAGCCACCGGGAACTACATGGGGCTTTACTGGATTGCGAGATTCTCGCCGCCGTCTACTTGGCGATGACGGGGGGGCAGGTAGATATGATGAGCCTGTTGGACTCGGGCGCAGAAGCGGGAGCGGCTCTTGGTGCTGCCCGTGCCGTGGCCGCAGAGGTTGTTGCAGAATCGCTCGCTGTGACTACGGCATCTCCGGCCGTAGAGCAGAAGTTACGTGTAATTCGCGCCAGCGCTGAAGAAGATGCGCTGCACCAGCAATATTTGCAGGGTATGGGAGATAAAGCGCTGTGGATGGAAGACACGCGCCTTGATCTCATCACTGCGGAGGATTAATTACCTTTCAGAATGATGCCACCTGCGCGGCTTACGCGGGGTGTTCCGTGAAATCAGGCTTCCGCTCGATAAGCTCAATACGATAACCATCGGGGTCCTCTACAAAGGCGATGACGGTTGTGCCGTGTTTCATGGGTCCGGCCTCCCGCACCACCTTGCCGCCCCGCGCACGAATGGCATCGCAGGCCAGCGCGGCGTTTTCCACTTCTAGGGCAATATGCCCGAAAGCCTCGCCCAAATCGTAGTGGTCTACGCCCCAGTTATAGGTGAGTTCAATGACGGCCCCGGCGCTTTCATCCTGGTATCCGACAAAAGCGAGCGTAAATCTACCTTCAGGGTAATCCTTGCGGCGCAGTAGCCGCATGCCCAGCATTTCTGTATAGAAGCGAATGGCGCGATCCATATCGCCCACCCGTAGCATGGTATGTAATAGACGCATCCGCTTTTCTCCTTGGCCAAAATGACCGTTGTCGCTTAGCCCTGCAGGCGTTTTTCAATGCGTAGGCGGAGGGCGTTAAGCTTGATGAAGCCTTCGGCATCCTTCTGATTATAGGCACCCGCATCATCTTCAAAGGTGGCGATGCGCGGATCAAAGAGGCTTTCTTGAGATTGACGACCGACAACGCTGCAAGTCCCCTTATAGAGCTTGACGCGAACAATGCCACTCACGAGGCGTTGGGTCTGGTCAATCAGGGTTTGTAGGGCGCGACGTTCAGGACTCCACCAGAAGCCATTGTAAATGATGCTGGCGTAGCGCGGCATGAGCTCGTCCTTAAGATGCGCGACTTCGCGGTCCAGAGTCAGTGATTCAATAGCACGATGCGCCTTCAGCAAAATGGTGCCCCCTGGTGTTTCATAACAGCCACGGGATTTCATGCCCACATAGCGATTTTCGACGATATCCAGACGCCCGATGCCATGCTCGCCACCTACGGTATTAAGATGCGCCAGCAGTTGCGCAGGGTTGAGCGGTTCGCCATCAATGGCGATGGGATCGCCGTGCGCATAGCTGATTTCCAAGTACCGGGGTTGATCCGGCGCTTGTTCGGGGGCTGTCGTCCAGCGCCACATGCTGTCTTCGGCTTCTGCCCAAGGATCTTCAAGAATGCCGCCCTCGTAAGAGATATGCAGCAGATTGGCGTCCATTGAGTAAGGAGATTTGCGACCGTGACGTTCTACGGGAATGGCGTGTTTTTCGGCATAACTCAAAAGTTTTTCTCGGGAATTTAAATCCCACTCGCGCCAGGGGGCGATGACCTGAATACCCGGATTCAGCGCATAGGCACCCAGCTCAAAACGTACTTGATCATTCCCTTTGCCCGTGGCGCCGTGGGCTACGGCGTCTGCGCCCACATCGGCGGCAATTTCCACCATGCGTTTGGCAATGAGGGGACGGGCGATAGAGGTGCCCAGCAGATATTCACCCTCGTAAATGGTGTTGGCGCGGAACATGGGAAAAACATAATCCCGAACGAATTCCTGACGCAGATCGTCGATGAAAATCTCTTTGGCACCCAGTTTTTCGGCCTTAATCCGAGCGGGTTCCAGTTCCTCACCCTGCCCAATATCGGCAGTGAAGGTGACGACGTCGCATTGATACTGATCTTGCAACCATTTGAGAATCACCGAGGTATCCAGACCGCCGGAATAAGCGAGGACGACTTTCTTGACCATTTATGATGCTCCTTGCAAATCGGCCACCGGGCCGATGCCAAATAAAAACTCCATGAGGGCCTTCTGCGCGTGCAAGCGATTTTCGGCTTCATCCCAAACCACAGAATGAGGACCATCAATTACTTCCGCGCTCACTTCTTCGCCGCGATGTGCAGGCAGGCAGTGCATAAACAGCGCACCAGGTGCGGCGGCTGCCATAAGGGAACGATTGACTTGAAACGGCGCCAGTATGGCTTTGCGCTTTTCCGTTTCGTCCTCCTGCCCCATGCTTGTCCAGACGTCCGTGACGACTAGATGGGCACCATCGACTGCCGTGACAGCATCGTGCAGAACGGTAACCTGTTCTCCGCCGGTAGCCAGCATTTCGGCGCTGGGCGCATAAGCAGCAGGGCTCCCGATGCGCAGTTGAAAGTTAAAAATACGCGCAGCTTCCATCCAAGAGTGCGCCATGTTGTTGGCGCCATCGCCGATGTAGGCGACGATCCTACCTTCGAGATTTCCCCACTGTTCAGTAGCGGTCATGAGATCTGCCAGTAATTGGCAGGGATGATGATCGTCCGACAGGCCATTAATGAGCGGTACCGCCGAGGCCGCTGCAAAACGGGTCAAGGTGTCATGGCTAAACGTACGGATCATGACCATATTTACCATTCGCGAAATAACGCGGGCACTGTCTTCAATGCTTTCCCCGCGCCCAAGCTGGGTATCTCGGGATGACAGAAAAAGCGCGTGTCCTCCCAGTTGGGCCATGCCGCTTTCAAACGAAACCCGGGTGCGCGTAGAAGACTTCTCAAAGATCATCGCTAAGGTTTTTCCCGCGCAGGGTGCGTAACATTCGCCAGTGCGCTGCATTTTTTTGAGGTCGATAGCGCGTTGCAGTAAGGCTTGGAGTTCAGCCAGATTCAGATCGGAAAGACGGAGAAAGTGGCGAATGGTCATGGTGTAGATTCCAATAACTGGCTGATACCTGAAACCAGCAGATCGATTTCGGATTCGGCAATAATCAGCGGCGGCAGCAGTCGAATCACTTTTTCGGCGGTCACATTGATGAGTAATCCCGCCTCCAGCGCCCGTTCTACCAATCGCTCCGGTTTGTGAGTGAGTTCAATGCCAATCATCAAGCCCATGCCCCGTATTTCCTGTACGCCAGGATGCTGACTGAGGGCATCCTTGAGTCGCTGGCGGAGAAGGGTGCCCATTTTTTCGGTGCGAGCAGGGATGGACTCATTTTGCATCGTATCCAGTACCGCTTGGGCAGCGGCGCAAACCAGCGGCCCGCCGCCAAAGGTCGTCCCATGCTTGCCGGGTCCAAACAGCCTTGCAGCGGCTTGGTCGGCAAGGATGGCCCCAATGGGGACGCCATTACCGAGACCTTTGGCCAGACTGAGCACATCTGGGCGCAGCCCGGCGATTTGCTGGTAAGCAAAAAAGCTCCCGGTGCGGCCGATGCCGGTTTGTACCTCATCGAGCATGAGCAGTAAGCCATGGGCATCACAAACATCTCGGAGCGCCTGCAGAAAGCCCTCTGGTGCTGGTCGTACGCCGCCTTCGCCCTGAATCGGTTCTACCAATATTGCGGAAATTGCGGGATTGGCGGCGACCAGCGCGCGAACCGTGCGGATATCGCCATAAGGCGCACGGATGAATCCCGGAACTAAGGGGGCGAAACCTTCCTGAATACGAAAATTGCCAGTCGCAGTCAGTGCTGCAAGCGTGCGGCCATGAAACGCTTGGGTAAAGACGAGAATTTGTGGTTCGGCAATGCCTTTATGGTGCCCGTGCAGGCGCGCCATTTTTATAGCCGCCTCATTAGCCTCGGCGCCGCTATTGCAGAAAAATGCGGCGTCCAGACCACTAATTGCACAGAGACTACCGGACAGTTTTTCCTGCAGAGGAATCTCGTAGAGGTTAGAGGTGTGTAGTAGCGTACCCGCCTGCGCCTGCAAAGCCTGGGTCACGGCGGGGTGACTGTGGCCCAGTCCGCACACAGCAATACCTGCCAAGGCATCCAGATAGGGTCGTCCGGTGGTGTCGTAGAGCCATACCCCTTCGCCCCGGACGAAAGCAACCGGGAGGCGTGCGTAGGTGGACATGAGCGCCATTAGACTGGAGCCTCGCCATCGAGACCGAAAGCGGCGTGCAAGGCGCGCACCGCGAGTTCCAGATATTTTTCTTCAATGACTACGGAGATTTTGATTTCCGAAGTGGAAATCATCTGGATATTGATGTTTTCCTTGCCCAAAGTCTCAAACATGGTGGCCGCAATGCCAGCATGGGAGCGCATGCCGACCCCCACTACCGATACTTTGACGATATGATTGTCGCCACGGACATCTTCAGCATCCAGCCCACGCGCCACCTGACTAAGAATATCTTGGGCCTTGGCAAATTCGCTGCGCTCCACCGTAAAGGTAAAATCCGTTTTGCCTGCCTCAGAGATGTTCTGCAGAATCACATCGACATTGATGTTAGCCGCCGATATGGGCCCGAGGATGGAGTAAGCAATGCCAGGATGATCGGGAACGCCGACCATAGTGAGTTTGGCCTCGTTGCGAGAGAAGGCGATGCCGGAGACGCGGGGAGCTTCCACAGAATTTTCCTCATTAGTAACCAGAGTGCCGGGACCATCCTGAAAAGACGACAAGACCCGAACGGGAACATTGTATTTCATGGCAAACTCTACGGAGCGGGTCTGCAAGACCTTGGCACCGAGGCTGGCCATTTCCAGCATTTCTTCAAAAGTAATGCGGTCCAAGCGCCGTGCGCGGGACTCCACTCGGGGGTCCGTGGTGTAAATGCCGTCGACGTCCGTAAAAATATCACACTCATCGGCACGCAGGGCGGCTGCCAACGCCACTGCCGTAGTATCCGAGCCGCCTCGTCCCAGGGTGGTAATGTTGCCATGCGGGTCCACGCCTTGAAAACCCGCCACCACCACGATTTTTCCGGATTCCAGTGCGCTGCGGATTTTGTGGTCATCAATATGTTCAATACGCGCTTTGGTGTGCGCGGAATCGGTGGTGATAGCCACCTGACCACCCGTAAACGAGATGGCGGACTGTCCCATACTTTCCAACGCCATGCTGAGCAAGGCGATGGTGACCTGCTCACCGGTACTGAGCAGGGTGTCGAGTTCTCGTTCGGCAGGATGCGCGGTGAGCGAGCGAGCCAGTTGCAGTAGACGGTCCGTCTCCCCAGACATGGCTGAAACCACTACCACCACCTGATGTCCGGCGCGATGGGTCGCCGCGACTCTTTCCGCTACGGCGCGAATACGCTCGGCGCTGCCCACGGAAGTACCGCCAAATTTTTGTACGATAAGTGCCATTTTTAGTGATTGTATGAAAAAATTAAGGGCAAATGATAAAGCGTAGTGACCGGTTCTGTACAGGACGGGTTGAGATACCGCCGTTATGGAACTATTTTTGGCTAATGTGCTGCCACGCAATACCTTTGATCCTGTCCCCTGTCTTTTAAGGCCGAGGTATGCTGCTGGTTTTTTTGAGAAGAGAGTAAATGGGACAGTAACCGACTACGCCGGTAGCAATCAGTAGAAGCCCTGAAAATGTCCACTCTTTGTAAGGAAAGGCGCTGACAAAATACACAAGAAAAATGACAGCCCCAAAATAAATGCGTAGCCAGCGTTCGGTGGTGTTCATATTCCTAGTGATTTTCATGGTGGCGCTCCCTTAAAATCAGAGATGAATATACGAATAGTAGGGCGATTCCCGTGCTGCTGCAACACAGCAGCGAACCTTCGATATTCAGACGTATGAGGTAAATCTGGTCTATGCTTATGACACTGTAGGGTTTAGATGATTTTCATGACAGCCACTTTTGGTATAGGGAGATCTCAGCATGACAACGGATTTACGCGCGTTGCGCAACCAGGTGGGGCAGAGTATCTGGTTGGATAATCTTTCACGCACCTTGATTCATGATCATATCCTCAAGCGTTATATCGCCGAAGATGGCATCAGTGGAGTCACCTCTAATCCCAGCATTTTTCAGAAAGCCATTCATTCCAGTCCCTACTATCAAGAAGATCTGCACCAGCCTGCGGAGTCTGCCGAGCGCCTTTATGAGCAGTTAGTATTACAAGATCTGCGCATGGCTTGTGATTTGCTGCAACCCATTCATCAAGCAAGCGCGGGGGACGATGGTTGGGTGAGCTGGGAAGAATCTCCTCGCTTGGCTTTGGATGAGGCGGCAACTGTGGCCGAAGCACGTCGACTGCACGATATGGTGCAACGCGATAATTTACTGATCAAAGTCCCCGCGACGGCAGCGGGCATTCGGGCACTGGCCACCCTGATTGGTGAAGGTATTTCGGTGAACGTCACCCTCATGTTTGGTCTGAATCACGTGCGTGCGGTGTTCCAGTCTTATCAGCAGGGCCTCGCGCATTGGGTAAAGCAGGGTGGTGATCCGCGTCAGGTGAAAGCCGTAGCCAGTGTATTTTTGTCACGCGTTGATACCTTGGTAGATCAGCAGCTAGAAAAACTGGGGACTCCTGAAGCGTTATTCTTACGAGGTAAGGCGGCAGTGGCCATGGCGAAAACTGCTTACGGCATTTATCAGGAGACTTTTCACGGTGCCGACTTCGCGGCGCTCGCCCAAGCGGGAGGGCGCCCTCAATACTTGCTCTGGGCGAGTACCAGTACGAAAAATCCAGCCTATTCAGATCTGCTCTATGTGGAACCCTTGATGGGCCCTGAAACCATCAATACCTTACCGGATGAAACCTTGGTGAAATTGCGTGATCACGGTCAAATTGCCGCGCGTGTCAACGACGATATGCCAGCCGCCGAACAGGTGCTGAAGCAGCTTCAGGATTTGGGAATCAATATGGAGGCGGTGGCTGATCAGTTACAGCAGGAAGGCTTGGCTGCTTTTGCAAAGAGCTTTGAGGAGATGTTGG
Organism: Acidithiobacillus sp.; assembly: GCA_041676785.1. Classification (GTDB taxonomy): domain Bacteria; phylum Pseudomonadota; class Gammaproteobacteria; order Acidithiobacillales; family Acidithiobacillaceae; genus Acidithiobacillus. The sequence goes on from JBAYRF010000007.1 coordinate 19,379, forward strand.
AGGAGGTTGGCAAGGCTATGGCCGGATAAAGGCGACGGCCTTGCGGGTTCCTCAAAAGCCGACGGTATTGAAGCCGGCGTCTACGTAGGTGATTTCGCCAGTGATACCCGAGGCGAGATCCGAGCAGAGAAAGGCAGCCGTATTGCCCACTTCTTCTTGGGTAACATTTCGACGCAGCGGTGCGTGTTCGGCATAGTGGTCCAAAATTTTACGAAATTCACCGATCCCGCTAGCGGCCAGCGTGCGAATCGGTCCTGCAGAAATGGCATTGACGCGGATGCCGTCAGCGCCTAGGGAGTAAGCCAGATAACGAATACTGGCTTCGAGACTGGCCTTGGCCAGCCCCATAACATTGTAGTTAGCCATGGCACGTTCGGCACCGAGGTAACTCAAAGCCAGTAGTGCCCCTGGGCGTCCCTGCATCAGTGGGTGCAGGGCTTTGGCCATGGCAGTGAAGCTGTATGATGAAACCTCATGCGCTATCCGGAATCCGTCGCGGGTAGTGGCGTCCAGATAGCTGCCACTGAGTTCTTCTTTTGGGGCAAAGGCCGCACCATGAATCCCAATATCAACGCCACCCCATAGTGACTGGATTTTAGTCATGGTGGCGTGAAGTTGCGGTTCGTCCATAAGGTCCAGTTCGAGCGGCTCTGGAGCACCAATCTGGCTGGCCAGTTCTTCGACCCGGCTCTTGGTACGTTCGCCTTGGTAGGTTAAAAGTATTTCTGCACCTTGACGATGCATCGCCTGAGCAATGCCCCAACAAATTGAGCGATCATTGGCGACGCCAACGACGAGCGCCTTCTTCCCTTCCATGAAACCCATGATGTCTGTCCCTTACGCTATGCTCAGCGTGTGTAAATAGTGAGGCGCGAGCCTGGTTGTATATCGCTGGCTGAAGCCAAGCGATTCCATTGTATCAGCGATTTGGGCTGAACATGGTATTGCTGGGCAATCTGCCAGAGGGTATCGCCTTTGCGCACGATGTAGGTGGTTTGACGAGGCTGCGTTGCAGCGCGTTCCTGGCGAGCGCTAATGGCCGCTACCGCAGTTTCGGCGGGGATATTCAACACTTGTCCGGGATGAATGACAGACCGTTCGGTGAGATGATTGGCATGAGCGATGGCGATAATACCTACCCCCGCACGCTGGGCAATCTGCCAGAGGCTTTCTCCGGGACGGACCGTCAGTTGCCGTTGACGTGGTGCTGCGGCATAGATCGGTGTGGCATGTCCGCCATAAACAATCAGATGCTCACCGACCTGCAAGTCGCGGGCCGAATGAATGTGATTCCACGCCTTGATCTGGCTGATGGAGACGCCGGTACTCTGGGCAATCTGCGAGAGCGTTTCTCCGGCCCGTACGGTCAGATGGCTGATGTGGGGCTGCGGAGCTCGGGCTACAACCCGCTTCGCCACAGCGGGTTGGGCCCTAGGTGCAGGGAGTTGCGCTGCGGCTTCTTCGGGCATGGTGAGCAGCGCTGTTTTCAGCGTGGAGGCTTTATCCTTGGGTACGACCAACTGATAGTCGGCTGGTACCATGCCGTAACTGAGGCCGGCGTTGAGATGTTGGAGCTCGGACTCGGGCATGTTCATCAGATTGGCTGCCACATTAAGAGCCACGGACTTCGGAGTAGTGACCACGGCAATGTGGGCTTCGTTGGGAATATAGGGGAGACTGATATGATAGGCCTTGGCGTTTTTGATGACTTGGGCCAGTGCGAGTAACTCCGCCACATAGTTTTCGGTTTGTTCAGGAAGGTTCAGATCCCAGAAATCGGTAGGCCTACCGGCAGCGACATTCTGCTGGATGGCTGCGGATACCGTGCCTTGTCCGGCATTATAGGAAGCGATGGCGAGGAGCCAGTTGCCACCAAAATAATTATAGAGATAGGAAAGATAATCCAGCGCGGCATGGGTGGATGCCGTCAAACTCAGGCGAGGATCGCCGTAGCGGGTATTTTGTAGGCCGAAACTGCGGGCCGTGCCGGGTATAAATTGCCATAGACCTGCAGCAGCGGCGGGAGAATAGGCTTTCGGATTGTATCCACTTTCAATGGCCGGCAATAAAGCCAGTTCCATGGGCAGACCGCGCTGGGAGACCGCAGAAACGACGTAGTAGAGGAAGGGGCGGGAGTTGCCGAGGATTTCTTCGAGCTTGCCTTGGTGCTGTAAAAACCAGGTTCGCCATTTGTCGACTTCCACTCTGGAAACGTCACTGAGGCGTAGCCCATCGTCAATGTGCGTCCAGACGGTTCCCGGCCCATTTTGTGCACCAAAAGCCCCGGCCGCCTCGAATTGCTGCAGGGTCGCTGCTAGGCTACTACCGTCGGCCGATTCATTGTTTGATGAAAGGCCACCCATCTGGACGTTGTTACTGTCCGCCATGCTGGGTGTATGACTCTGTGGCAGATCTATGGCTTGGCTGTTTGCCCAGGCCATAGGTATGCTCCCAAGCACTACCGCCGTAGCGATAGCGACAATACGCTTGCTCATGTTGCTCCTTCTTGGGCGGGTTCGATCCACAATGGGGCGTCCCGCAGACGTTACCTTTCTCAAAAGGATGTCATTATAAACAGTGGGTTGGTATGATCCACACCAGACTGATCTGGGATAGTAAGCAAAAGCAGTACCCCCCGTCAAACGTTCATTCCCGGAGTGCATGGAGCGTTTGCTCGCTGGTTGAAGCAAGCAGAAGGATACCGAAGCAGCGGTGAGGCTGTTATCATCAGGGTTTATCCTCTCCATTTAGGTTTCTTACTATTATGTCTGTTCGCACTCGCTTCGCGCCCAGCCCTACCGGATATCTGCATATTGGTGGCGTGCGTACCGCTCTGTATTCTTGGCTTCATGCTCGTCAGCAGGGCGGACGTTTTATACTCCGTATTGAAGATACGGATGTCGAACGCTCCACGCCGGCAGCCACAGCAGCCATTCTGGAGGGTATGGCTTGGCTGGGTCTGGACTGGGATGAAGGTCCGTTTTATCAGATGCAGCGCATGGAACGTTACCGAGAAGTGTTGTCGCAAATGCTGGCCGATGGGACGGCTTACTATTGTTATTGCAGCCGGGAAGAAGTCGATGCTATGCGTGAAGAGCAGCGTTCACGAGGTGAAAAGCCCCGTTATGACGGACGCTGTCGGAATGTCTCTGCAGCGCGGCCGGGAGTGAGTCCGGTGATCCGTTTCCGGAGTCCGGATAGTGGCGAAACGGTGGTAGAGGACCTCATCCACGGAACGGTGCGTTTTCAGAATGCGGAAATGGATGACCTGATCATCGCCCGTTCTGATGGGACGCCCACCTATAATTTCTGTGTAGTCGTCGATGACTGGGATATGAAAATTACGCATGTCATTCGGGGTGACGATCATCTCAATAATACACCGCGTCAAATGCAAATATTACGGTCATTGGGTGCGCAGATTCCAGTTTACGCCCATGTGCCGATGATTCTCGGTCCGGACAAGCAAAAACTTTCCAAGCGGCATGGTGCGGTGAGCGTTCTCGAATATCGGGAGCAAGGTTTTTTGCCGGATGCGCTGCTCAATTTTTTGGTGCGCTTAGGTTGGTCTCATGGGGATCAGGAAGTCTTCAGTCGCGAAGAGATGATTGCGTTCTTTCGTATAGATTCGGTGAATAAGTCCGCTTCGGCTTTTAACCCGGAAAAATTGTTATGGATTAACGCTCAACACATGCAGCGTTTGAGCCCTGAACCGCTTGCGCAACATCTATTACCTTACCTAGAAACTCTTGGTGTAGACGAGCCGGTGATTGCTGCTGGCCCCGCTTTGTCCGAGGTGGTGGCCTTGTTGCAGGAGCGCGCTAAAACCCTAGTGGAGTTGGCAGCTGCCGCTGAAATGTTTTATGTGCCCCCGGTATCGGGCGAAGTTAAAGACGTGGAAAAGCATCTGCTCGGTCAGGAAGCATTGCTTGATAGTCTCATTACCCAGTTGCAGTCTTTGCCGGTTTGGGACGCCCCTGCCATTCACGCGGCGATTCAGGCGCTGGCGCAGAACCAAGCCGAAGGAAAAATGGGAAAAATCGCCCAGCCTTTACGGGTGGCGGTGGCTGGCCGGGCGGTGTCGCCGCCTATTGACGGAACGCTGGCGCTGCTGGGTAGAGAGCGTACCTTGAGTCGTTTGCGACATGCCAGTACTTGGATATAGTTGCTGCGTAGATCCTCTTACGGCTAACAATTTTTATCCAATTGCTGGTGAATGCTTGGCGTGAGGCGGTGGTTTTGCGATGATGGAAACACATTCTGTTTCCGAACGAATCCCCCAGACTAGGAGATCATCCCATGGCTATGAACGTCACCCAGAAGATTATTGCCACGCATTTAGTCAGTGGCACGCTCGAAGCCGGCAGTTCCATTGCCATTCGTATTGATCAAACGCTTACCCAAGATGCCACCGGAACCATGGCTTACCTGCAGTTTGAGGCACTTGGGCTTCCTCGAGTTCGTACTGAGCTGTCGGTTTCTTATGTGGATCACAACATGCTCCAGTCGGGATTTGAGAACGCCGACGATCATCGTTTTCTGCAAAGCTTTGCGGCAAAGTACGGGGTGCATTTCAGCCGTCCCGGTAATGGCATTTGTCATCAGGTGCATTTAGAGCGCTTTTCTAAACCGGGTGGGACCTTGCTTGGCTCTGATTCGCACACGCCGACCTCGGGGGGGGCGGGTATGTTGGCGATTGGTGCGGGTGGTCTGGATATCGCGCTGGCTATGGGCGGCTTACCCTTTAATCTGAATATGCCGCAGGTGGTTGGTGTCAAACTCACCGGACGTTTGCAGCCTTTTGTGAGCGCCAAGGACGTTATTCTTGAAGTGCTGCGTCACAAAACCGTGAAGGGCGGCGTGGGTAAAGTTTTTGAATATTTTGGTCCAGGCGTGGCGCATTTGAGTGTGCCGGAGCGGGCCACCATCACCAATATGGGTGCAGAACTGGGTGCTACCACCAGCGTTTTTCCCAGTGATGCAGTCACTAGGGAATATTTAGCGGCGCAGGGGCGTGAGGCTACTTGGTCAGAATGGTTGCCGGACGCTGGGGCTACTTATGACGAAGTGCTGGAAATTGATCTGGATACACTCGAACCGCTGATTGCTTGTCCGCACAGTCCCGATAATGTCAAAAAAGTGCGTGAGGTGGCTGGGACGAAAGTGGCGCAGGTGGCCATCGGCTCCTGCACGAATTCCTCTTATACCGATCTGATGACCGTCGCGCAGATCCTGAAGGGCAAAGTAGTAGCCGATGGCGTGAGTCTGGGGATATCCCCCGGTTCTCGACAAGTTATGGAAATGGTGACCAAGGACGGCGGTTTGCTGGACTTTATCGGGGCGGGTTCACGTATTTTGGAATCCGCTTGCGGACCCTGCATTGGTATGGGGTTTGCTCCACCTAATCAGGGGGTTTCGATACGTTCATTTAATCGGAATTTTTATGGTCGTTCAGGCACTAAAAACGCCGAAGTCTATCTGGCGAGTCCTGAAACCTGCGCGGCCTGTGCTTTGACGGGCGAAATCACCGATCCTCGTGATCTGGGTATGGCGCCCATTCACGTACCCTTGCCTGAACAATTTTTGGTCGATGATCGCATGGTGCTGGCACCGGCACCCGAAGGTACTTCGGTCGAAATCATTCGTGGACCGAATATCGCCAAGCTGCCAACCGGCAAAGCGGCGCCAGCACACTTGGCGGGTGAGGTGCTGATTCGTCTGGAAGATGACATTACGACGGATCACATTATGCCGGCGGGCGCGAAGGTGCTGCCGCTGCGTTCCAATTTGCCAGCGATTTCGGAGTTCGTTTTCCATATGGTTGATGAAACCTTTCCCAGTCGTGCCAAGGCTGCGGGAGGTGGGTTTATCGTGGCTGGACGCAATTATGGACAGGGTTCCAGTCGTGAACATGCTGCTCTGGCACCCCGTTATCTGGGGGTGCGGGGTGTGCTGGTGCAGTCTTTCGCGCGGATACATCTGGCGAATCTGATCAACTTCGGCATTTTACCTCTGACTTTTGTGCATGCGGATGATTACGCCAAAGTGCAGGCGGGTGACTATTTGAGCTTAGATTTGACAGGGTTGGCGTTGGGACAGTCGCTGCTCTTGCGCGATGAAACCCAAAAGCTGGACATTGAAGTGATGCCACAACTGGCTAGCCCTCGTGATCTGGAGCTGATTCTCAAAGGCGGTGCTTTGTCTTGGGCCAGTGAACAGTTGGAGCAGGTGTCATGACCTCAAAAATTCAAAGACCCGCCGAGGGACAGTCCATTACGCAAGAGAACGGCATGTTGCAGGTGCCCGATGTGCCGATCATTCCTTACATTGAGGGCGATGGAATTGGTTGCGATGTCACCCCCGCGATGCGGGAGGTTGTCGATGCAGCGGTAGAGAAAGCCTATGGAAAGCAGCGTAAAATTGCTTGGATGGAGTTGTACGCCGGACAGAAAGCGGTGCAGATTTATGGTGAAGGTCAATATCTGCCTGAAGAAACTATGGCGGCTATCCGGGAATATAAAGTGGCCATTAAAGGACCACTGGAAACCCCTGTGGGCGGCGGCATCCGGAGTTTGAATGTGGCGTTGCGTCAAGACCTCGATCTTTATGTGTGTTTGCGCCCCGTGCGTTTCTTCGAAGGCACGCCCAGTCCTATGCGCCACCCGGAAAAAGTCGACATGGTGATTTTTCGGGAAAACTCCGAAGATATTTATGCGGGGATCGAATGGCCAGCGGGTAGCCCCGAGGCCGAGAAAGTGCTGCGCTTTCTTCAGGATGAGATGGGCGTCCAAAAAATTCGTTTTCCGGCGAGTTCAGCTATCGGCATCAAACCGGTGTCTAGCGAAGGTTCGGAGCGGTTGGTTAGGCGCGCTATTCAATACGCATTGGAGCATAACAAACCCTCGGTGAGTCTCGTGCACAAGGGTAATATCATGAAGTTCACCGAAGGCGGCTTTCGTGACTGGGGTTATGCCCTCGCGGAGCGGGAGTTTGCTGGGCGGGTATTCACTTGGAAGCAGAAGGCAGCGATTACCAAGGCGGAGGGTAAAGCAGCCGGACAACAGGCTGAACGACAAGCACTTGCGGAGGGCAAGCTGATTGTCAAAGATGTCATCGCCGATAATTTTTTGCAGCAGATTTTGCTGCGGCCTGAAGATTATTCTGTCGTCGCGACCCTCAATCTCAATGGAGATTACATTTCTGACGCGCTGGCGGCTGAGGTGGGGGGGATCGGGATGGCACCTGGAGCTAATCTTTCTGACACGCATGCGATTTTTGAGGCAACTCACGGTACGGCTCCCGACATTGCCGGGATGGGCAAAGCCAATCCGAGTTCTTTGATTTTATCGGCGGTGATGATGCTGGATCACTTGGGTTGGGGAGAAGCGGCGCAGCGTGTGGTCGCGGCCATGAATACGGCGATCGCCGCAGGTGAAGTCACTGGTGATCTGGCCGCTTTACGCGGTGATGTGCCCGCTTTGAGCACAGCGGAGTTCAGTGCGGCCTTGAAGCGTCATTTATAAGGAATTTGCATGAATTTGCACGAATATCAGGCTAAACGATTACTGGCCGAAGAAGGTGTAGCAGTTCCCCGCGCCATTCCCGCTTTTTCGGTGCGCGAGGCGGTGAATCAGGCTCGTGAATTGGGCGGACCAGCTTGGGTCGTCAAAGCTCAGGTCCATGCTGGAGGCCGGGGTAAGGCGGGCGGTGTGCGCGTCGTCAAGAGTATTGCCGAGGTAGAAAAAGCGGCTCAGGATCTGCTGGGGAGGCCTTTGGTGACCGCTCAGACGGGTCCGCAGGGGCAGCATGTTGCGGCACTGTTGATTGAGGAGCCGAGCGTAATTGCCCGGGAGTTATACTTAGCGTTAATGGTGGATCGTGGTCAGGCGCGGATGACCTTTCTGGCGACGCAGGAAGGGGGCGTGCATATTGAAGAACTGGCAGCGAGCCGACCGGAAGCACTCAAAAAACTGGTCGTGGACCCCAACACGGGCTTTTTGCCTTTTCAAGCGCGGCAACTGGGTTTTTCTTTCGGATTGGATGCGGCACAAGTGCAACAACTGACCCGCATTATGCAGGGGATGTATCGTCTTGCCCAACGGCTCGATGCGCTGATGGTAGAAATCAATCCCTTGGCCGTGACGGCAGACGGAAAATTGCTGGCGCTGGATGCCAAAATAGTGATGGATGATAACGCGCTTTACCGCCATCCCGAGTCGGATGAGCTTTTTGACTCGACCCAGCAGGATGGACGGGAAATTACCGCGCGCCAATTCGGTCTGAACTATATTTCTCTGGAGGGCAATATTGGCTGTATGGTCAATGGTGCAGGGCTAGCCATGGCCACCATGGATCTCATTAAACTGCACGGTGGTGAACCCGCCAACTTTCTGGATGTAGGCGGTGGCGCGGCAGCCGACAAGGTGACACAGGCATTCAAGCTGATTTTGTCAGACACCCGCGTCAAGGCCATATTGGTGAATATTTTCGGCGGAATCACCCGTTGTGATCTATTGGCAGAAGGGATCATCCAGGCAGCGGCGGAAGTCGGTATCCATTTGCCGGTGGTGGTGCGCCTTGAAGGCACTCGCAAGGAAGAAGGTATGGCTTTGCTGCGCGAAAGTGGCTTGTCGCTGATTACCGCCGATGGCCTGACGGATGCGGCGGTAAAAGCGGTAACTGCAGCTCAGGGTTGACGTGTCTATTAATATTTTCTGGTTACAGCGCTTGTGGCCGGTGCTACGTAACTCGGGGCCGCTGATCAGCCGTCTCGCAGAAACCTACGTGAAGCGGGGTGCCGACCAGAAATCTGCCGAGGTCATGGCGGAGATGGCGGTGCTCCTCGATCAGATTCTCGACGAACGTCTCAAATCCGTAGCACAAGCCGGGGATCTGGACGAATTGCGTCAAGAACTTGCGGCGTTGCGGACAGATCTGGGGCGGAGTCAGTCGGTGCCCCGCCGTCAGTCTTATGTGTGGCTTTTGCTTTTGGGTGAAGCCGTAATCCTCTTGCTTTTAATCATTATTCTGGTGCGTTTATGAGTATATTGCTGTCTCGCAACACGCGTGTCATTTGTCAGGGCTTTACGGGTAAGCAGGGAACTTTCCACTCCCAGCAAGCTCTTGCCTATGGAACCCGTATGGTGGGGGGGGTTACGCCGGGTAAGGGGGGTACTCGTCATCTGGATCTGCCGGTATTTGATACGGTGGTGGATGCTGTCCAGGAAACCGCTGCCGAGGCCAGCGTCATTTATGTACCCTCGCCGTTTGCGGCAGATGCTATTGTTGAAGCTGCCGCTGCCGGGGTAGCGCTCATTGTCTGCATTACCGAAGGCATTCCGGTGCAGGATATGCTGATGGTGAAGCACAGTCTGGCGGGTTCTAATGTCCGTCTGATTGGACCGAATTGCCCCGGTATTATTACCCCCGGGCAGTCCAAGATTGGTATTATGCCGGGTTCCATTCATCTCGCGGGCAAAGTGGGTATTGTTTCCCGTTCCGGTACGCTGACCTACGAAGCCGTCGAGCAGACCACTCGACTGGGTCTGGGTCAGAGTACCTGCGTAGGTATTGGCGGTGATCCTTTGATCGGGATGAGTTTTATCGAAGTTCTAAAGCTTTTTGAGGCAGATCCGCAAACCGAGGTGATCATCATGGTGGGCGAGATTGGCGGACGCATGGAAGAAGACGCAGCCGCGTTTATCCAGCAACATATTACCAAGCCGGTGGTGGCTTTTATCGCCGGATCTACTGCGCCCTCGGGTAAGCGTATGGGGCATGCGGGAGCTATTATTGACGGCGGCGCAGGAACGGCGGCAGCGAAGTACGCTGTGCTCGAAGCGGCAGGGGTACACTGTGTGCATTCTCCCGCCGAACTCGGTTTGCGTGCTGCGCAATTACTGGATCGCTGATGCGGATTGCGCTTGCGCAACTGAATTGCCGCGTCGGTGATATTGCCGGAAACACGCGTTTGCTGTTGTGTGCGGCCGCCGAGGCGCGGGCTGCTGGTGCTGATCTGATGGTTACTCCAGAACTGGCACTCAGCGGATATCCGCCGGAAGACCTGCTGCTGCGGCAGGACTTTCTGCACCACTGTAATCAGGCGCTGCGGCAGTTAGCTGAGGAAACGCCCTTACCGCTCCTGTTGGGGCACCCGCAGGTCGATGGCGAGCGCTTGTATAATGCGGCCAGTCTGTTGCGCAACGGGAAAGTTGAAGCGGTCTATCACAAGCACTGCTTACCCAACTACGCAGTTTTTGACGAGTTACGCTATTTTAGCGCAGGCGCGCAGCCGCTGGTTTTTTCCGTGGAAGGGGTGCAGTGCGGGGTAGCCATTTGTGAGGATGTCTGGTGTGAATCTAGCGTAGCGCCGGCGGCAAAAGCGCAAGGTGCTGAACTGTTACTGGTTTTGAATGCTTCGCCTTATCATCGTCATAAGCAGCGAGATCGTGAAGCAATGTTGGGGAAACTGGCGGCACAGGTGGGAGTGCCCGTGGTTTATGTGAATCTCGTAGGAGGACAGGACGAGCTGGTTTTTGATGGACAATCTTTTGTCGTCAATGCCCGTGGTGTTGTAGAGGCTCGGGCTGGGCTTTGCACGGAAGACTTGTTGTTGGTCGATTTTGATAAAAAATTGCATGAAATCAAGCCTCATTCGACCTCAACTTTAGCGCCTTTAGGCGATGCCACGGCGGAGATTTACGCCGTGCTCACCCTAGGGGTGCATGATTATGTGGAGAAAAACGCCTTCCCCGGGGTTGTTTTGGGGCTGTCTGGAGGGGTGGACTCGGCACTGACTCTGGCCATTGCGGTAGATGCTCTCGGAGCCGAGCGGGTTCACGCCCTGATTATGCCGTCACGTTACACCGCCACCATGAGCATAGATGACGCGGTGGCCGAGGCTAAAAGTTTGGGTGTCTGTTATGACATCTTATCCATAGAGCAGCCCTTCCACAGTTACCTAGAAGTTTTAGCCCCCGTTTTTGCAGGGCGTCCGACGGATACTACCGAAGAAAACCTGCAGGCGCGGATTCGCGCCGGGCTGCTCATGGCCTATTCCAATAAATTTGGGCACCTGCTGCTGACGACCGGCAATAAAAGCGAGATTGCCGTCGGCTACGCTACCCTCTACGGCGACATGGCTGGAGGCTTTGCGGTCATCAAGGATTGCCCCAAAACGCTGGTCTATAGTCTGGCTCGTTATCGCAATACGCTCGGCGCGGTCATTCCGGAACGGGTGCTGACGCGCCCACCTTCTGCTGAGCTCGCACCGGATCAGTGCGATCAGGATAGTCTGCCCCCGTATGCGTTACTAGATGCGATTATTGAGGCTTATGTAGAGCAAGACAAAGGGGCTGCGGATTTGATCGCGGCGGGATTTGCGCCCGACACCGTAAATCGGGTGCTGAGATGGATTGACCGTGCCGAATACAAGAGAAGACAAGCCGCGCCGGGGGTGCGTATCAGTGCCCGCGCATTTGGAAAGGATCGGCGCTATCCTATTACTAACGGCTACCCGTCCTGGGTGGTCCCTACGCGCTGAATGAGGAACAATCACCATGAAGAAAATTGAAGCGATCATCAAGCCCTTTAAGCTGGATGATGTGCGCGAAGCCTTGCAAGAACTGGGTCTCGCCGGTATGACCGTAACTGAAGTCAAAGGGTTCGGGCGTCAAAAAGGTCATACGGAATTATATCGGGGGGCGGAGTATGTGGTGGATTTTTTGCCAAAACTGAAGTTGGAAGTGGTGGTGGCAGACGATATGGCAGACCGTGCTATTGAAGTCATTGAGCAATCAGCGCGTACCGGAAAAATCGGTGATGGCAAGATTTTTGTCAGTGCGGTGGAGCGCGTGATCCGTATCCGCACGGGTGAAGAAGGTGAAGAAGCGGTGTGATCTCTGGGAGCGCTGTGGACAGCGTTCCCTGTAGAGAAAATTAAAGCCGAATCAGGACTTGCCGATGCTGCCAAGATCCGCGAGATATTTGCTACGCGGATAGTTGTAGGCCAGCACCTTGCGCGTTGTTTCCGCTTGTTGGGGTAGGTTGAGGTGGCGGTAAGAACGCACCAGATAGTAAAGCGCTTCTTCGCGAGCGGGGCTGAGTTGGTAACGGGTGATGACATCGGTACAGCGATCAGCTGCTGCTATATAGGCGTGGCGTACATAGTAGAACTTGCAGATATCCAGATTACGTTTGCCGAGAATATCGATAATTTTGGCAATGCGTAGGCGTGCATCAACGGCGTAAGGACTTTTTGGCCAGCGTTTGGCCAAGGTGTTGAGGGTGTCAAAGGCTTCTTCTGCGGGCTTGGGGTTCCATTCTGCACCCTGAATAGCCTGATAATAGGCGATGCCTTTCAGATACCAGGCATAATCCACATGCGGGTTAGCGGGATGTAATTTGATGAAGCGTTCGGCAGCCGCAGCCGCAGCCTCGGAGTCGCCGCTTTTATAGTAGCTATATGCAGTATCGAGTTGCGCCTGTTCGGCGTAGGGGCCGTAGGGATACCGGGTTTCCAAGTCTTCATAAAGACGGACGGCAGTCGTGTAATCACTACGTTCCATGGCCTGTTTGGCAGGCTGAAACATTTGTTCAGCAGATTCGTGGTGTTCGACCGCATGGTCATTTTTGTGAGGATTGCTGGCACATCCGGCCAACACCGCAGTACAACAGAGCGTGATCAGTAAGCGTTTGCGCATGAAGGACAATAGTCTATAGTGGCGAACCATGAGCGACGATACTACGGGACTTCCCATGATTTTGCCAGAGGATCAAGCCGGTGAGCGTCTTGATGCGGTTTTGAGCGCTTTATTTCCAGAGGTCAGCCGGAGTCGTATTCAGGCGCTCTTGAAGGACGGCCATATTCTGGTGGATGGCGTGTCAGAAAAGCCGAGCCTACGTATTCGTGGTGGAGAGAGCGTGCAAGTCGCCTGGCCTGAAGCAGAACCGAGTACTTGGATCGCCCAAGAATTGCCGCTGCACATTGTTTATGAGGATGAGCATCTTCTCGTAGTGCACAAGCCGGCAGGGCAGTTAACCCATCCAGGGGCTGGTCATGCTGATGGTACTCTGGTTAACGGGGTGCTGTCTTATCTTCCGGATAATGCTTATCTGCCTCGGGGTGGGATCGTCCATCGCCTTGATAAGGATACGACGGGACTGCTGGTGGTGGCGAAAACGGAGATGGCGCGGCAGTCACTCATTGATCAGCTCGGTGACCATACGATGCACCGTGAGTATCTGGCCTTGGTCAACGGTCCCATGACCGGCGGTGGGCGGGTAGACGAACCCATTGGTCGTCACGCCCATGATCGTCTACGAATGACGGTGCGACCTGATGGTCGGCCCGCACAGACCGATTATCGTCTAGTCGAGCGTTTCCCTCGTCACAGCTTTCTGCGCTTGCGCCTAGCGACGGGGCGTACGCATCAGATTCGAGTGCATATGACTCACATTGGGCATCCTCTGGTGGGCGATCCCGTTTACGGCGGACGGATGACGGTACCCCAAGGCTTGGACAGCGAGGGCCTGAACTACTGGCAGCATTTTCGTCGACAAGCCCTGCATGCCTGGCGCTTGAAGCTTTATCATCCAGAAACCGAGGCCTTGATGAGTTGGGAAAGCCCGCTTCCCGAAGACATGGAAGCATTGCTGCAGTTGCTGCGACAGGCCCGGCGTGGCGGCTGAGTCCGCTCATTTTTGGACACCAGAATGGCCCCTTCCACAGGGGGTATATAGCGCCATTAGTCAACGTCATGGTGGTTATAGTTTAGCGCCTTACCAAACCTTGAATCTCGGTGATCATGTGGGGGATGTGCCTGATACGGTAACGCGCAACCGACTAAAGCTCCGTGAGACATTGCAGTTACCCGTTGAGCCGCTCTGGTTGCGGCAGGTCCATGGCACGCAAATTGTGCAGATCGATAGTCTGCCTCATGTGATCAGCCCGCCGGAAGCGGATGGTGTCGTCGCTACGGTGCCAGGGGCGGTACTGGCAGTGCTGACAGCGGATTGCCTGCCGGTGCTGGCCTGTAGTCTGGATGGGCAAAAAATTGGGGCTTTCCATGCGGGCTGGCGCGGCCTGCTCGATGGTATTCTGGAAAAAGGACTCGCCGCCTTGGCGGTGCCTTCTGAGCAAGTTCTGATATACTTGGGCCCAGCCATCGGGCCTGATGCTTTTGAGGTGGGGCCAGAGTTGCGGGCCGCTTTTCTGGCCGAAGACCCGGGCTGTGCCGCAGCTTTCAAGGCGGGGAGCGGAGATCGCTGGTTGGCGGATATTTATGCTCTAGCGCGATATCGTTTGCAACGCATGGGCGTGTTTGCCATTTACGGCGGTGGGTTGTGCACTTTCAGTAATCCGGATTATTTTTCTTACCGGCGAGATGGAATAACGGGGCGGATGGCGTCTTTGATCTGGAGGGAGAACGGATAACATGGCGACCTTGCAGCACGCAGGACAATCTGCGATTTGGACGGACCAAGCACAAATCAGCACGTTGCTGGCCTCTCTCGGGGTGGTTCTCGATCATCTGCCGGTTCAAGAGGCTGCAGCGCATGCACTGTTGGCCAAACCGGAGCTTGATGTGGAACAGCAGGAAGCATTGCTCGTAGCCTTGGATCAGGTATTTCGGCGCTTGCAACAGGAACGCGGCTATCAGGAGCGAGATCTCGTCGTGCTTTATCCCGGGCATCCCCTGCTGGAAGAATTAAATACCCGCTTTCATCGGATTCACACTCATGATGATGAAGAAGTCCGTTATATAGTGGACGGAGAGGGGGTGTTCGGTTTTGTGCTACCCGATGCTCGTCAGGTGGAACTGACCGTCGTTGCTGGCGACTATATTCACATCCCGGCGGGTGTAGAACACTGGTTTCGCCTGAATCATCTGGAACGTATCAAAGCGATACGCTATTTCAGCGCACGAGGTGGCTGGACGCCTCATTATACAGATCGTCCATTGCAGCACTTTTCTCCATTATGACGCCATTTATCGAAGTAGATTATCGCTTTCCGGCAGGCGTAGACGCTGAACGTCAGGCGCAGGCGATTGCCATCGGTCAGACAGCGGGTAGCTGGGATGCGCGTTTTCAGCATCGTGCCGATCACCTGCGCGGTCATCTTGGGGAAATACAGGCTCTGCACACCGACGTAGCGGGACATCCCGTTGCGACAATCCGCTTTCCATTAGCCAATGTGGATGGGCGAATCGGTAGTTTGCTGACCATGATTTTTGGAAAATATTCGTTGGCAGGACCGGCTAAGGTGACGAGTATTCGCTTGCCCGATGACTATGGATTGCACAGTCGTTTTGGCCTCGCTGGTATCCGAAAAAAACTGGGTGTGCCGGAACGGCCCTTGGTCATGGCGATTTTTAAGCCAGCATTGGGACTGAGTGCCGAGGACCATGCCGCCATTCTGGCGGAAGTAGCGATGGCGGGTCTGGATATCATCAAAGATGACGAAATTCTGCCCAATTTACCATCAGCAGCTACTTTGGATCGCTGGGAGGCGTGCGCACCCATTATCGAAGCCCGCCGCGATCGTAGCGGTCGAGATCTGCTCTATGCCATGAATCTCTCTGGCGATGCCGGACAATTGCAGAACTTGGCCCGACAGCTGGTGGCTCAAGGCGTAAATGCGCTGCTGCTGAATGTGCTGGCTTATGGGTTCCCAATGCTGGAGGCACTGGCAGCAGATCCTGAGATCGAGGTGCCTATATTTGCCCATCCGGCCATGGCGGGTGCTTGGTGTGCGGCTCCAGATCACGGTTTTTCTTACGGTACGGTACTGGGTACGCTCATGTCTCATGCTGGCGCGGATGCGGTACTTTATCCCGCGCATTATGGCAGCTTGCCTTTTCCTGAGTCCGACGAATGGGATATCGTTCGAGCCTTGCGCCTGCGTGGACTGGCTCCGGTACCCTCGGCGGGCGTGCATCCGGGCATGTTGACGCGCATCTTGGAGGACTATGGTACGGAGGTTATTCTGAACGCCGGCACCGGTATCATGGACCATCCCCAAGGGGCAGCGAGTGGGGTGATGGCTTTTCACGAAGGATTAGAGCGTTGGCGTAGCGGTGCCTCTCTGCAGTGCGCCGACTTGCCCGATGGTCCCCTGCGCAGCGCCGTTGAAAAGTGGGGGAGTGCTTGATGCACCGAGCTCTATTTTGTGATTTTGACGGAACCATTACCGAAACCGAAGTTTTCGTGGCGATGATGCAGCATTTTGCACCAGAAGCCGCCGCCCGTGTCTTGCCGGAAATCTATGCGCAGCGTCTGACCCTGCGAGAGGGCTTACCGCTGGTGCTGGATAGCATCGCATCACAACGCTGGCCGGAGATGGAAGCCTTCGTCCGCAATACGACCCTGCGCCCAGGGCTAGCCGGACTACTGACTAGGGCAAAGCAGGCCGGAATCCCCTTTATTGTGGTTACCGGCGGCTTTACCCGGATGGCGGAAATCGTGCTGAATCCTTTTCGTGCAGATATTCATGCTATTCATGGTCTGGAAGTAGACACTTCCGGTCCCACCTTACGGGTGTTTTCTCCTTGGCAGGATTCCCAAGAGTTGGTGGCCAAAGTGCAGGTCGTTCAGCATTATCATCCTGACACAGCCGTCTGTATTGGGGATTCGATCACGGATCTCCGCGTGGCATTGCAATGCCCACTGGTCTGCGCCCGTGATCGGCTCGCGCAATATCTGGCACATGAGGGGAAATCCTTCATACCCTTCGACACGTTGGAGGATGTAAGTATTGCGCTGCATGATCGGGGTTGGTGGCAGGGAGGTGTCGATGGACAATGACCCTGTGCGTGAACAATTAGCTTCGGCTGCGCAAGCGTTTTATCGGCGGGGCTGGATGCTGGGCACTGCCGGCAATTTGTCGGCGCAGGTCGGGGATGATCGATTCTGGATTACCGCCAGCGGGCGTCCCAAGGATCAGTTGAGTGTGGATGATTTCGTGGCGGTGAATGGGGCGGGCGCGGTGATTTACGCAGCGCCAGGTCAGAAACCTTCAGCGGAAACCGCTATCCATCGCGTGATTTATCAGCATATTCCGGATGCGAAAGTGATTTTCCATGTCCACTCTATTGAGGCCAATCTCTGCGGTCACTTCGCTCGATCGGGTCAGCTTCGCCTTCCACCTTTGGAAATGCTGAAGGGGCTGGGTGTTGCGGATGCGGAGCCTGAAGTCGATCTGCCTGTTTTCGCCAATCATGTACGGGTGGAGCAGATTGCCGAAGATATGAACAGCGCGTTTACCGCAGCTCTACCCAGAGTCCCGGGCGCGCTGATTCACCAGCATGGCGTGACTGCATGGGGACGGGATATGGATTCTGCACGTAACCATTTAGAATTGCTCGAATATTGCTTTCGTTACCTTGTACAGGCCAAAACCCTCGCTATAGGAGTCCAGGAATGAGCCAAGCCCTTCTCACCGTTATTGGCGAAGATCGTCCCGGTATTGTCGCCGCTGTTACCCAGGCCCTGTTTACGGCAGATTGCTCCATCGGGGATGCCTCTATGATGCGTCTGGGTGGTTACTTCACCATCATGCAAGTCATAGATTATCAACGCGATTTGGGTTATGTGGAGATGGCTCTGGAACCCGCTATCAAAAGTCTCAATCTGCGTGTACATCTGGATCCCATTTCTAGTGTTGCGCTCAAGGCGGATCTGCCCAATACCCGGGTAACGGTCTATGGTGCAGACCATCCCGGAATTGTTGCCAGTGTTACCGGAGCGTTGGCGGCCATCGGTTTTAATGTCGTTGATCTGGAAAGTGAAAGCTCCGGTGGTGTGGATCGGCCTCTTTATGTCATGGTGATCCAGGGGTTTGCGCCTGACGGTATTGAAAGTGTTCGCAAGGCCGTTTTACCACTGCGGGAAAAAGAAGGCGTGGAAGTCGGCGTGCATCCTATAGAAGCGGCGGTATTCTAATGACGGTATTGTCGATTCTTACTTATCCCGATCCGCGTTTGCAGCGCAAAGCAGAAGCGGTTACAACTTTTGATGATGCATTGCGACAGTTTGTGGATGATCTCACCGAAACCATGTACGCGGGACCGGGTGGTGTCGGCATTGCCGCACCCCAAGTGGATCGTCATCAACGCATTGTGGTGGTGGATGTGCGCTCTAAGTTGGGTGACAACTGCCATGGACTGATGGTGCTGATCAATCCCGAGTTGGTCGCCTGGGAAGGGATGGCGGTAGGACGGGAGGGCTGTATGTCGGTGCCCGATTTCACGGGTAACGTCATCCGCGCCGAACGTATTCAGGTGCGGGCTGAGGATGTCATGGGGCGAGAGCGCAGCTATGAATGCGAAGGTTTTGAGGCCCGTGCCGTTCAGCACGAAATGGATCATCTCGACGGGTTTTTGTTTTTGGATCGCCTCGTTTCGCGCAAGACGGATTTGTTCCGCCGCAAGAATTATCAAAAATAATTTTCAGCCAACCAATTCCTTGCATTTAAGCAGTTGCCATTGCCGTAAGGGACAGAAAGTGCGAGAGCGGCAAGTTTAGGCCATCCCCCTATGGGTATTCAGTGCTTGGTATGCTCACCAACAGCACCCACTGTAATGCCTTTATAAAAACCCCCGCCAATGTGAATTATAAAATATAACATCACCTGAATATATTTTTAATGGTTGCGACCCCCACCTCCGAATCCAATGACAATTTAGAACCAGTCCAGAAAGTCTTGCTTGCCATTTAAGCATCTCTTATGTCGCTAAAAACCCTGTGATGCTTTTTTGGCAACGCTAACATGCATAAAAAGAACTTTATCGTAACTAATTTTATACGCATGATGCGAATCAAGGGGGGCAAACCCGGTAAGTTTTGCACTATTTTAGTGCTTTCTGGATTTTTTTTTGCACCAAGAAGGGAATGCTGAGAAGTGAGATTCACTTTAACCGCATGATTATATGGAGATTATGTTCTGGTGCTCTAAGGATGGCATGTTTCCTGCTGCAAGTGTGCTTGATCATTTTGTTAATCACTATCTATGGAGTACATAACGTTATGTCATTCGCTTATATTGTCCATCTTGCAAACTATTCAGATGGTGTTTTATACATCTTGATGCTTCTATTTGTCGTTGAGCTAGCAGTGATTTTTGATCGCGGTTGGTACTTGCGGAATGCTATTAGCAAGGGTAAACGAATTCTCTGGGGTATTTCCAATCGCGGTAAGCTGCGCCGGCCAGATCTGGAAGAGCTGTCCGGCATGGCCAAGGGCCTCCCAGAAGAGGCGTTGCTGGGTGTAGCACTGCGCCATTTTAATCTGATCCACCATTATGGGAGCGCGCGTGGAGAAGCGTTCGCGAATCGTTTGGACGAAGCTATTTTTCTTACGACGCCGAGCCTCGATAAGCGTTTGTGGGTTCTCGACACTATTGTGACACTTGCCCCGCTGCTGGGGTTGTTTGGAACAATTTTGGGAATGTTTCATGCGTTTTCGATCTTGGCGGCGCCAGGACATGACGCAACCTCAGTCACCGGTGGGGTGGCGGATGCACTTATCGCAACGGCATCTGGGTTGTTTATTGCCATGATCGGGTTATTAAGTTTTAACGCGTTCAACAATTCTATCGAAAAAACTATTTTTCAATTGGAATCGTTGAAGGTGGTGCTGATGAATCGCTTAGATGGCGCGCCGGTTGTTCTTGAAGAAGAGGCCGTAAATGCACCGGTATCGAACGTGACGAAAGTGACCGCTTGAGATGGTGACCTCTCTTCTTATTTCGCCCGCATGGGCAAGGAGTTAAGCATGTTACCCCAACGTCGTCCCCGCAAAAAAGGGCGTGTAGAAATCATTCCCATGATCGACGTGATGCTGTTCTTGCTCGTCTTTTTCATCATGATCACCTTGCAGATGATCACCGATAAAGGGTTGAAGCTGCACCTCCCCACGTCCAGTGAAACCAAAGTGCTTCCGCATCCACACTTTGTGCTGAACATCGTGCAGGATGGAGGGGTGGTAGTAAAGGGCAAGAAAATGAGTCTGCCAGAATTGCAGAGTTTTCTTTCTGCGGATGGGGACACGAAGCATACCCAAGTCACCATAGCCGCCGATAAGATGGTGCCATTTAAGGATTTTGTGCATGTCATGGATGTTTGCCAGAAGGCGGGAGTGACAGGTATTGGCATTGCTGCGAAAGCGACTTGAATCTCTTGCCGTTACATAGAATCCAGACGCTACGACACGCAGGTTTAATCACAGGATGAAAGCAGATGGCAAGCATGATCTCTGAACCCGGAAGTTTTAATTTGATGCCGGTACCGAAAGACCCTTTTTTCAAATATGCCCTTGGCGGAGCCGTTGCGGTGGAGGTGCTTTTGGTTCTGGGATTGGTTTGGTATGGCTCAAAAACGCCACCACCACCAACATTAAAGCCCAAAGAGCACGTAATTGCGGTGCAAATGGTGACTTTGCCTCCGCCGCCACCCAAGGTGATACCGAAGCCCAAGCCGGTGCCGCCGAAACCCGTTGTGCAACATTTCAAACCACCGCCTCCGCGACCACACCCCAAGGTAGTCATACCGCCCAAGCCAGCGCCAACGCCACCCGCTCCTCCGGTAAAAGCGGTGACTCCGCCGGCTCCGAAACCGGTTCCGGTGCCTCCCGTACCGCCAAGGCCGGTGGTCAAGGCCGCGCCACCCGCGCCGCCGCCGTTATCTGCAGCGCAAACGGCGTCGCTGATGGGGCGTTATGTGGGTTTGCTGCGTCCGATGATTCAACAAAATCTGCATGTGCCCGCCGAACTCCGGGCCATGGGTTTGAAAGGGAAAGCGACGGTACAGTTTGAAGTTTCGCCCACGGGTCAGGTTTTATGGGCCAAGGTGATTGTGCCCAGTCCCTTGGGCGCGGTAAATCGAGCGGCGCTGGCAGCGGTCGAAAGTGGTAGTTTCCCACCGTTTTTAAAGAAAATGCCAAAGCAAAATACGATCTTTCAGATTCCTGTCGAGGTCGGTGCCGGTTCTGATTAATGCCTTCTTAGTTGGAGAACGATCATGAGTGATGCGCATTCTATTAGTGCTACCAGAGACGCTGAACGGACCAGTACGGCACCAAGGGTGGCCCTGATATGGCTGGCAGCCACCATGACCGCGTCCAGCTTGCCAGTAGGGGTACTGATCGCACAACTTTTTCCGTTGGCACCCTTTCTATGGGTGATTTTGCTGGCTTCCGCGTTGTTTGTGGCGGTTGGTATCATCAGTATACCGGGATTCGTGTATGGCATACCCACTATGGCCGTTTCAGCCCGTGTATTTGGAAAACCGATCAATAAGTTTATTTCATTGAGCAACTGGTTATCACAAATTGGCTGGCAGGCTGTGGTGCTGGTATTAGTGGTCTATATTCTGCGAAGTGTTCTGGAAAACTACGGTGTTGTATCACCAAAAACAAGTATATATGTGGCGCTGCTGCTGGCAGTTTGCGCAGATTTTGTTATTCCTATCATTGGATATAGAGCGATTGTTTCAGCACAGACCATTGGCGCTTTGTTTTTGGCCTTATTCGCCATGGTGATATTAATTTGGTTACATGGCGGGGAGGCATTATCTTCACAGCCAGCATCTGGGAATTTCAATACATTGCAAACCCTAGGAGGAATATCTCTGGCACTGATGGGAGGGGCGTTTTCCTGGACTATGTTTGCCTCAGATTATTCGCGTTACGTGCGGCGAGATACTTCTCTTGTAAAAGTAGCATTGTGGCCCAGTTTGGGTGGTTTTGTGGGGGGAGGACTAATTTTGGCGCTGGCTATCACTCTATATTTCCATGGTGGTATTGAGGTCGGTTCCTCGGGAATTACCATCGCCGCAAAAGGTCTCGGCACTTCCGCTCTTTATCTTGGTTTTTGTCTATTTGCCATACTGGGTTTGCTGGCTTCTAATTTTCTGAACTCGTATAGCTCTGCCTTTAGTCTTGCGGTGGTAGTGGGTAAAGATCTTGATCGCAAAAAAATTACGGTACTGGATGCGTTTCTTGCCACATTAGTGGGTGTTTATATGCTTTTTATTTCGCCTTCTTTTTGGGATTCCTTCCAAAGCTTTTTAGATCTTCTGATTATTGTAGCGGCACCATGGACGGGTATCATGATTGTTTATGTGCTTCTGGATGTTATTCCAGAGGCGCGGGGTGGCGTGCATCGAAAACAAAATTATAGTGTTAATATCGTAATTCTTATGCTGGGTATAGTAACAACAGTGTTATTCTCTAACAATCCAATTTGGGAAGGGTTCGGAGCTAAATTATTACTTGGTAATGATATTTCCCCACTCTTAGGCGTGGGGGCTGGTATCCTATTCTCCATGTTTTATCGTTTCGTGTTTTGTAAGCTGAATAAGGGTCATGTGATTACGGATGTGGTCACTCGGCATGAAACTCCAGTTCATCATAGCGTGGATTGAAATAGTCATGGAAAAGACCATAAAAAAAATATTTCGTGCTTCCATCCTGAACCCGCTGAGTGCAGATCAATGGGAAGCATTTGCAGATGGTGCGTTGCTGGTGGAGAACGGTATAGTGCGTGCATTGGGTGCGTTTGAGGCCGTGATGGGAGTTGCTGATTCAGATGTGGAGTTAGAAGAATTGTCGGGAGTTATTCTCCCTGGCTTTGTGGATGTGCATCTGCACTGGGTACAACATCGTGTGCGCGGATATTATGCTGGGGAGTTGTTGGCTTGGCTTCAGGAGTATATCTGGCCAGAAGAGGCGCGATATGTTGATACTGATCTCGCGCTCACATCCGCAAGACAGTTTTATGCGGATCTTCTCCGCGCTGGTACGGTAATGGGAATGAGCTATTCAAGTCCTCATGCTGCTGCAACGCAAATTGCATTACGAGAGATGCGCGGAGACTGGGTAGTAGGGAATGTATTAATGGCTATAAATGCACCGGAATTCCTAACCGATTTTAGTTTGCATGCTCCTGAGGTTTTGCGTAAATTTATGTCGGGAACCAAGCATCAGCATTATGCTATAACTCCACGATTTGCACCTAATTTGAGCGCAGTTTCTCTCCGGTCATTGGGAAAGGTGGCTGCGCAAAGTAATGTGCTGATTCAGACTCATCTTGCCGAGTCACACGCCGAAGTAAAATGGGTGCGAGACTTGTTTCCAGATGCTGCAAATTATACAGATGTTTATGATCAAGCTGGGCTTTTGACTAGAAAAACTATTTTGGGCCATTGTATCGAAATGAGTGATCCAGAATGGCGTTGTTTGGCAGCGCGAGGTTCTTGGGTGGCCCATTGTCCGACCAGTAATGAAGCTTTGGGTAATCGCCGAATGCCTTTGGAAAAATTGCGTGAATTCCATATTCCTTACGCCTTGGCCAGTGATATAGGTGGTGGTCCTAGTCATAGTATGTTGCATGTTTTGCAGAGGTTCTTGGCGATACATCGAGCCGTTGGTGTTCAGGTTTCGGCTCAGGAGGCTTTATATCGGGCGACGCTGGCGGGCGCGGAAGCCATGGGACGGAAAAGCATTGCGGGAAATCTCGCACTAGGGAAGCGCGCAGATTTCATTCTTCTCCCACAAAAATTGGCCACCAATAGCTGGGAGTCATGGTTTGAGGAGTGTACCACCGGTAGTATGACTGAACTCGAAAATTTCCCGCGTGGTACTTGGTTACAAGGACAAAAGGTGGCCTGAATACAGGTCTGTAAATGCACTATAAAAAGGATGCAGGTTATTCAAATGAATTTGATGAATGAATCAAAAAACATACGGGAAGATTTTGTGGGTAACCTTCCAAAAGTTGAATTGCATCTGCATATTGAAGGGACTCTTGAGCCAGAACTGCTGGTCGCCCTCGCGACGCGACATCAGATCAACTTGCCTTACGCCAATATTGAGGCGGCAAGGGCCGCATATCAGTTCGAGGATCTCCAAAGTTTTCTAAATGTATATTATCTCGGTGCGTCGGTGCTGCGCGAAGAACGTGATTTTTATGAATTGACCCAGGCTTATTTGCAACGCTGCAAAAGGCAGAACATTGTGCATACGGAGATTTTTTTTGATCCACAGACGCATCTCTCTCATGGTGTCCCCTTGGAATCGGTCATGGGCGGAATCCAAGCGGCGTTGCAAGAGGCT
Source organism: Acidithiobacillus sp. (assembly GCA_041676785.1). Lineage (GTDB taxonomy): Bacteria > Pseudomonadota > Gammaproteobacteria > Acidithiobacillales > Acidithiobacillaceae > Acidithiobacillus. The sequence goes on from JBAYRF010000007.1 coordinate 43,490, forward strand.
GAACGAGACTGGCACATCAGTAGCGCATTGATTCTGTGTTTTGAACGGGACCGTAGCCCAGTATCTTCTGTAGATCTTTTGGAGCAAGCGGTTCGCCTCGGAGACATCGCCGGAATTGGGCTCGATTCTGCCGAACTCGGTAATCCACCCGAGAAGTTTCAGCAAGTGTTCCAAGCCGCTAGGGCCTTGGGATTGCATCGTGTAGCCCATGCCGGCGAGGAGGGACCCCCAGAATATATTTGGGATGCTCTGGATACACTTCAGGTGGAGCGTGTTGATCATGGTGTGCGCTGTCTGGAAGACGCAGCACTGGTAAAACGGTTAGTGGATGAGCGCATTCCATTGACCGTGTGTCCGTTCTCAAATGTGGAGTTGAAAGTGTTTCGAAACCTAGCGGATCATAATCTTGGAAAGTTACTGGATGCAGGACTTGTTGTGACTATAAATTCTGATGATCCGGCATATTTTGGTGGTTATCTGAATGAAAATATTTCGGAGACATTGTTCAGTCTAAATCGCTCCTTGGATGATGCCGTACTGCTGCAACATAATGCGATTGAAGCTAGCTTTTGTGATGATACTCGGAAAATGGAGCTGTTACAGCAGCTAGATAATTATCTGATTAAGAGACATATCTAAAATATCTAAATTCTGACAGGGAGATAAATTATGAGAATAAGAGTTATTCTTGGTGTCGTGGTGGTGGCAATGATTGGCTGGTCCGGGATAGAAGTTCCCGCGTTCGCTAATGTTCTGCCTGAAAATCCGGTAATAAATCCCAAGGTGATTGTGTTGACCGCATTCCCACCGGAGTGGCATGCCTGGACTATACATAAATCATATCATTACAAAACATTGTCAATACCTGGACTTTTCAGGCCGTTAATTTGTAATGATAAGGGGGTTTGCGTCACCGAAACGGGTGAGGGAGAAATGAACGCGGCTATAAGCGTGACTAGTCTCATTAAAGATCCGGCTATTGATCTTAAGAAGACTATTTTTATTCGCAGTGGTATTGCCGGGGGAGTGGACGAAAAGCAGACCGCCTTAGGGAGTGTTTATATCAATAATTGGATCATTTCTTGGGCCTTTGGTCATCATTATCTGAGTGATAAGAAAACATTGGCTTGGGCCCCTCCGGGTTGTGATGATTATGCTACTCCGGGGCATTGTGGTGAATATACACAAAATTCCCTAGAGAATTTAGCCTATAAGGTCAATCCGCAGCTTCTGGACTTGGCCGTAAAAGCTACGGCGAAAGTTCGTCTGGACAACACGCCGGTTGCGCAACATCTTGACCAAACATTTGCTATTTCTAACAAACCCAAAGTCATGGTAGGGGCGACGATTACGGGTAATGATTTCTGGATTGGCAAAGAAAATCAGGCAATCGCTCAGCAGATTGTCCAGCTCTATACCCACGGAGAAGCAAAATACACTAATACGGCCATGGAAGATCTCGGCGACATTGCGGCGCTCTCCCGTTTTGGTCTGGCGGATCATTATTTATCCATTCGAGGTATTTCTGATATTGACATCCCTCCACCGGGGAAAACTGAGGAAGAAATCTGGAAGACCGGTGATCTTTATGCGAGCGAACTTGCAGAAAATAATGCGGTTATCGTGACTAATGCTGTTATCAATCAAATACTCAAGGGAAAGCAATGATTGGGAAAAGCCCACATCGTGTGGATGGCCTCGCCAAAATTCGTGGCTCTGCCCTCTATGTAGATGATTTGCCGTGCCCAAACGTACTTTATGCGACAACGATACGCACAGCTTCCGCAGGTGGGTCAGTGGATGGGGTGATTTTTGCGCCGCACATCGACTGGTCAGACTTCATTGTGGTCACTGCAGAGGATATTCCTGGCAAAAACGCCGTAAAGTTATTGGAAGATGACCAGCCAGTTTTGGTCGAAAAGAGGTTTCGTCATGCTGGTGAGGCCGTGGTCTTGCTGGCTCACGCGGATCGAGAACTGCTGCGTAGGGCTTTACAAGCTGTTCGGGTGTTGGAAACCCCCTTATCGCATCCAGTGTTTGATGTGGACGAGGCCCTCCTTGCGCAAGATGAAATTATCCCCGGAAACATTTATACGGATTACCTGCTGGATAAAGGCAACGTGGATCTCGTTGCTGGTATTGCCGATGTTGTTATTGAAGACATTCTGGTGACACCCGCCCAAGAGCAGCTCTATATAGAGCCGCAGGGAATGCTTGCCACTTTACAGATGGATGGAAGCCTGTTGATCGAGGGTTCCATGCAATGTCCCTACTATGTGCTGGATGCCCTCGTGCAGTGCATGGGAATGACTAAAGACCAGCTCCGGGTCGTGCAAAGCACGACTGGGGGCGCCTTCGGCGGTAAGGAAGATTATCCGTCGATGATTGCTTGCCACGCTGCGTTACTGGCGCTGAAGGCGGGGGGGCGTCCAGTAAAGCTGATTTATGATCGGGGTGAGGATCTCCGGGTTACGCCCAAGCGTCACCCTTCCCGGACTCGGGTTCGTCTTGGTGCGAGCCGCGCGGGGGAGCTTCAGTTTGTCGATATGGATTTTGTTATCGACGGTGGCGCATACCGAACTTTGAGTCCGGTTGTGCTCTCACGGGGTGTGATTCATGCGCCGGGCCCATACCGTTGTGAACATATACGTGTTCGGGGACGTGCAGTGGCTACCAATCATCCACCGTTCGGCGCGTTTCGTGGTTTTGGGGCGCCGCAGAGTATTTTTGCCCTAGAAGTGGCCATGGATCGGCTGGCTAAAAAGCTAAACATGGACCCCGCCGCTTTGCGTCACAAAAATCTGTTGCGAAGTGGTGATGTGAGTCCCACCGGTGATCAGCTTGGTGAGGATTGCTTTGCGCACCCGGTCCTTGAGCGGGCCTTGAGCGAAAGCGGCTACCACGAGCGCCAGACGGATTTCCGCCAATGGAATGCCGCTGGTCATGCCACCCGTCGTGGCATTGGTCTGGCCACCTTTGCCCATGGTGCTGGCTTTACTGGCAATGGTGAGCTGTATTTGGCGTCCAAAGTATTTATGCAGGCTCACGGCGATGGTCAGGTGGAGATTCTCTGCTCCAACACTGAAATGGGCCAGGGCGCAGCCACGACTCTGGTGCAAATTGCGGCTGCCGCGCTGGGGTTGCCCTTGGCGCAAGTGCATCTCGCACAGACGGATACTGCGCGCGTGCCCAATTCCGGCCCGACCGTGGCGTCCCGGACCTGTATGGTTGTGGGTGATCTAATCCAGAAAGCCGCTGCGCAGCTTTTGCATAAGCTGCATCTTGAGGCGGGACTCGGGACAGCATTTTCCACGTTTGACTTTGCGGAGGCCTGCTCCCGGCTCAAAGCGAAGGGTGGGGACTTGCTGGTCAGTGCTAGTTATCAGCCTCCGACCGACATGCTCTGGGATGAACAGCGTTTTGTAGGTCGTGCCTATGCGAGTTATGCCTGGGCGGCTTACATAGCCGAGGTGGAGGTGAATATGTTGACTTTGGAAACTCGGGTCCTGAATTTTACGGCCGTGCAAGAAATTGGCAAAGCGGTACACCCGCAAATTGTGCAGGGTCAGATTGAGGGTGGTGTGGTGCAAGGCATTGGTTATGCGCTCTACGAAAACGTGCTCTGGAATGCGCATGGAGTCATGGCGAATGACCGTCTTACCAACTACATTATCCCGACAACGGCAGATATCGGATCGCTACGCGTTATTTTGATGGAAGGCGGTTTGGGTGCTGGACCTCAAGGTGCCAAGGGCGTGGGTGAACTGCCGATGGATGGCCCTGCTCCGGCCATCGTGAATGCCATTCAGCAAGCATTAGACGTCGATATTCAGCAGATACCGGTGATGCCGGAGAATCTGTTGGCGCTAAGTCAGGTAGGAGAAAGCTTTCCATGCCAATAACGATGCGAATTAACGACCAGTCAGTGACGACTGCGGTGGCACCAGACCGTCGTTTACTAGATTTTTTGCGTGAGGATCTGGGTCTCAAGGGCAGTAAGGAAGGCTGTGGCGAGGGCGAGTGTGGAGCTTGTGCGGTATTGGTGAATGGTCAGTTAGTGAATAGTTGTTTGGTGCCTTTGGGACAGATGCAACGGGCGGAAATTACCACAATAGAGGGGCTTGTTGAGAATAGTGCTTTGTCCCAAGCCTTTATCGCCTGCGGAGCAGCGCAGTGCGGTATTTGTACGCCGGGAATGATGCTGGCGGCCACGGCCCTACTGGCCGAGCATCCTCAGCCGACACTGGATGAAATTCGCTGGGGTTTGAGTGGTAACCTCTGCCGTTGCACCGGTTACGGACGTATTTATGAAGCAGTTGCTCAAGCGGCGAAGGGTGGGAGTGATGACTGAATGGATGCGCCCACAGTCACTGGAAGAGGCTCTGGATTTGTTAGCAGAATCATCCCAGAGATATAAAAAGATTGCCGGTGGTACGGATGTGATGGTGGAACTGCAGATTGCTCCAGAACGACGACCTCAGGCTTGGCTGGATCTGAGTGCTGTTGCCGAATTGCAGGACGTGACGTTGGCGGCGAACGGGCTGCGGATAGGTGCCTGCGTGACGTTGGCGGCATTGCGTCGTCATCCACAAATACAGACGCGATGGCCCATGCTGGCCGCTTCTGCTGCAGTAACGGGGGCGGCTCCAATTCAGAATCGGGCGACTTTGGGCGGTAATGTTTGCAATGCTTCGCCTGCAGCGGATAACGCGCCAGTGCTCTTGGCGTATAGCGCCCAGTTAGAGATATCGAGCCCGTGTGGTACACGTTGGATGCCCTATGACGCGTTTCATTGTGGTTACCGCCAGACCGCGCTGGCAGATGATGAGTTACTTGCTGCCATCTGGTTACCCTATCCGCCCGAAGGGGTGCGTAGTTATTATCGCAAAGTGGGAACGCGAGCTGCGCAAGCCATTGCCAAGGTGGGTATCGCTGCACTTTTGCAGGATAACGGTTTGGGTCAGATGGTGACTGCCCGATTCGGGCTCGCTAGCGTGGCGGCGACACCATGCATGCTGCCGACGGTAAGTAATTACCTTCAAGGACGAGACCTAGATACGCTCAGTGAGGCCGCCTTGCGTGAAAAAATTCGAATGGATCTCTCACCTATCAAAGATATTCGTTCGACGGCCGAATATCGCTTGGAGATTGCAAGCCGTCTGGTTTGGGATGCCATTCATCATGCGCAGTAACACATTATCGCTCAATACGGAGGATACACTATGAACGTACAAGTACAACAAGATAACGATATTTTTGTGGACGTGCCCTTTCTGGAGGCTACGCCTGAAAATCTGATGGAATACGGTGTGATGATTGGCGAGACGGTGCATCGCCCAGGGCTGACGATTCCCTTTTATAAAGGTAGCGTGGAGGAGGGGCAGAATCTGGATTTTCAGTATACGGGGCAGGCTGTCATCAGGACCGCGCGGATTTCGCATCGCAGCCCGGAGATCACTTGGCTTGAACGCCACCTTAACATGACTCAGATATTTGTGGGGCTTGGGTCGGTCCCCTTTGCGATGGTTTTGGGTAAGCCCAATCAGGCGCAGGGTGACTGTGAACCGTGCTTGGAAGATGTAAAGGCTTTTCGTATCCCTGCTGGTCAGGGCGTAATGATTCATGCGGGTACATGGCACGATTTTCCAATGGCGATTGTTGATCCGGTTACGGTGATGACCATGAATTCGGATGAAGTAGTGACCGCACTCGCCAATGCCAAGAACGCGGATGAGATGGACGATGGCGATGTCTATAAAATCGATATCCAGCGTCGTACCGGTCGAATTCTTCGCGTACCTTTCTGATTATTCGGATAAGCCGCTCATGCGTACGTCTATTGCGCGTTTTTTTACTCGCGATCCCGGTGATGTTTCCGGCCTAGCCGAGGCTATTGGTCGTGGGGAAATCCATCCCCATGCAATTGTGGCTATTATCGGTAAGACGGAAGGCAATGGCGGGATCAACGATTTTACAAGAAATCTGGCGGTCCTTGCCCTCAGTCATTTGCTGGCACCCTTTCTGGATTGTCAGCCAGATGCGGTAGAAGATCGGGTGGTATTGTCTTTTTCTGGAGGGAGTGAAGGGGTAACTGCACCACATCTGCTCGTATTTTCGGTCACTAACGATAATACTGAAAAGCCTCTTTCCGGCAAAAGATTGGCGCTGGCGACGGGATATACCCGAACTTTTGGTGCGCAGGAAGTGGGTCGGATGGCCATGGTTCAAGAAACTGCTCGGGTAGTTTCGCTGCTCATGCGCCAGTTGCAGGTCGAGGCTCAAGATGTACATCTGGTGCAGATCAAAGGGGCGATACCTTTGCCGGAGCGGTGCAGTGATCGGGATTCGTTGCGTTGCGATATGAGTTGGTCGCGTGGAGCGTCTGCATTGGGTGTGGCACTGGCCCTTGGCGAGGTGACAGAAGCACAGTTATCCGATGCGGTCATCAATAAGGATTGGTCTCTCTACTCTAGCCGTGCCAGTGTTTCTGCTAAACCCATGCTATCGCGATCCGAGCTGATAGTGTTTGCAAACTCCCAGCGCTGGGCAGGTGATCTCATGATTGCTCATGGTGTGATGCAGGATATTATTGATATCCCGGGGATTTACAGGGTTTTGCAAGGGCTCGGGCTGCATCCGAAAGAGGGACAATTATCCGTCGCGGATGCCGCAAGCATTGTCGCGGTATTTGCTAAATCGGATGCGGATTTGAGTGGGTATATTCGCCAACGCCGCCACACCATGTGGACGGACGCCGATATCTCCGATATGCGTTATTCCCGTTGTGTGGTGGCAGCCCAACTTGGCGGTATCACCGGCGAAACCGGGGTTTATGTTTCGACCCGTGCGGAACATCAGGGCCCCCGGGGCGGCGGTCCTGTGGCGATCATTGGTAAGGTACCATGAACGTTCCAGCGCGTTTTTCACCCCCGTTACGGGTTCTACGGGAGGCGTTAGTGTTGCGCGTGCAGGGCTCGGCACCCACAGCGGTGGGCAGCAGCCTGTCCATTCGGGAGAATGGCAGTTTCCAAGGAACCGTTGGTGGCGGTCATATGGAATTCGAGGTGTTGCAACATCTTCGGGAACCATGGACGGAGCGCACGCAGCTCCCTCTGAATTTTGTGCTCGGTGCCGCCGATGATCAATGTTGTGGCGGTCGAGTTGAAATAGCGCTGGTTCATGTGCCCCTTTTTTTGTCAGAGCTTTATCAGCCAGATACCGGAAGGGTTTATGCCATTAACGAGCAAGGGCTCTTGCATTTGGTAGCCGGCGTGACGCGTCTGGGTTGTCGTTTGGGGGATCATGCGGCGCTGAGTTTGCTAGATGGCGCCCAGTCGCCGGGATGGTCGCTTGATGAAAAATATTTTCTGGTGCCGGCGGTGGAAAAGCAGCCATTATGGATTTTTGGTGCTGGGCATGTTGGGCGGACTCTTGCTGCCATGGGTTCAGGTTTGGACTTTCGGCTCACGGTGTTTGATGCGCGTCCAGAATGGGCAGACCCCCAAGCATTTCCAGAAGAAGTCATTCTCAACCGAGATTGGTCTTTCGACACTTTGCCCGAACTGCCATATTCCTGTCGAGTCTTGATTATGACTTACAGCCATACGCTGGATTACCGCTTGCTGACACATTTTGTCCACAGGCCTCTGGCTTATCTCGGAGTGATTGCCAGCCGTTCCAAGGCGGCACGTTTTCGACACGCTCTAACCCGTGAGGGGATCTCGATTCCGGCCTGGCTACATATGCCTATGGGCCTCCCAGGTATGGGAAAAACTCCGGCAGAGATCGCGGTCAGTATTCTGGCAGAGTTATTACAATTACGTCATGGAAAAAAGGAGTGCGAACATGATTTCGTCCCCACACTCGATGGAAACGTCGGTTGAAGCGTATATGGATATTTTTTTGGAGATGATGGGCTTACAGATTGACGACGCTTGGCGTTCCGATATAAAAAATTATTTCCTGTTGAGCGCGCGTATGGCCAAGCTGCTGGATGAAATTCCATTGGCTATGACAGAAGATCTTGCTCCGGTATTTAAACCATGAGTAGTCGTTATCAGGTTTTTACCGAAGCTGGAGAAATTGCCCGTAGAGTACGCAGTGGTGAATGGCGAGCGACGGAAGTATTAGCAGAAACGCTGCGTTATATCGGTGAGCATAATGGGAAATTGAATGCGTTTACGCAGATTACCGAAGCTCGGGCTCGACGCGAAGCAGAAGCGGTAGACGCTCAAGTTGCTCGAGGAGAGAACCCCGGCACTTTGGCAGGCGTCCCCTTTGCCGTTAAAAATCTTTTTGACATTAAAGATGAAGTAACCTTGGCGGGCTCCAAAATTAACCGGCAAGATTTGCCAGCGGTCGCTGACGCGACACTCATTCGGCGTATGAATGCGGCTGGCGCAATCCTGCTGGGTGCATTAAATATGGGGGAATATGCTTATGATTTTACAGGTGAGAATATTCATTATGGACCTTCTCGTAATCCACATGATTGCTCGCGAATGTCGGGTGGATCCAGTGGTGGCAGTGGTTCGGCAGTAGCGGGCGGCATGGTGCCGATCGCGCTTGGTTCGGATACCAATGGTTCCATCCGAGTGCCATCCTCTCTGTGCGGGATATTTGGCTTGAAACCCACTTATGGGCGTTTGTCACGTGCTGGTACTTTTCCATTCTGTCCTAGCCTAGACCATGTCGGGCCGTTGGCGCGCAGTGCGCAGGATTTGGCTCTCGCTTACGATGCTCTACAAGGTGACGACGAGCAGGACCCGGTTATGGCAAATCGCGGGATAGAGCCGAGTATGACTGGATTGGAAGAGTCTGTAATGGAATTGAAAATCGCCATAGCCGGAGGATACTTTCGTAAACAGGCTACGGTGGCGGCGGAGCAGGCGCTCGCGCGGGTGGCCGGAGTGTTGCGGCTTAGCGAAGAGGTGGAGCTTCTGGGTACTGCACAGGCTCGGGCAGCCGCCTATCTGATTACGAATGCAGAAAGTAGCAATCTGCATTTGGCGCGCCTCAGGCGGTACGCAGCAGAATATGATCCGGATGTGCGTGACCGTATGTTGGCGGGCACCTTATTGCCCGCCTCGTGGACGATACAGGCGCAGCGTTTTCGGAGTGTGTTTCGGGCGGACATGCATAACATCTTTGGTCGATTTGATTTGTTGTTGGCACCCGCCACCCCCATGACTGCGCCGCTTATTGGTCAGCGAACCATGGAGTTGGATGGTGAGCAGATGCTGGTTCGACCCCATCTCGGACTCTATACTCAGCCGTTTTCATTGGTGGGCTTGCCCGTGGTGGTGGTTCCTGTCGCTAGCGCCGACGCCATGCCTATCGGTGTTCAGATAATCGCCGCTCCTTGGCAAGAAGAAAAGGCGCTGAGGCTCGCTCGCTATCTGGAGTTATCTGGATTTACCAGTCCTGTTCCACACAACTAAAAGGAAAGTTCCCATGAGTTACGCCAAAATCAATGCGCCGGAAGTTCTTGAAGAAGTGCAAGATGCTTTTCTACGTTATGAAAAAGCCCTAGTGGAAAATGACGTTGCGGTGCTGGATGAATTGTTTTGGAACAGTGTGCATACATTGCGCTATGGCGTGGCAGAAAATTTGTACGGCTATGGCGCAATTGCTGATTTTCGTGCGACGCGGCCGGCGCCTGCATTAAACCGCGAACTCATCCACACTATCATCACCACTTATGGGACCGATTTCGCGACAGCCAATACGGAGTTCCGCCGCGATCAGGTACACGGCCGACAAAGTCAGACATGGTTGCGAACCGAAGAGGGCTGGCGGGTGGTAGCCGCTCATGTCAGTTTGATGCCCAAAGTAGGCTAAGGCAGCGTGGCGGCCGCATTACTGATGGCGGGCGGGCGCTCGCAGCGGGCGGGCCGTCAGCACAAATCCTGCCGGACCCTATTCGGAAAGCCTATAACTTGGATTGACCTCCAAGTGGATCGCCTCAGAGCAGCAGGTTTTGCACCGATTATCGTGGTCACCGGGTATCGTCCTCGGCGCTTGCGTGCCTGCTTGCATCGGCGGGTGATCGTCCGTCATCACTTTACCGCTAGGCGCGGCCCGTTCTCTACTATTCAGCGGGGATTGCGCGCTCTGGATAGTTCCGTATTGATCGTTCAGACGGATACTGTTTTACCCCCGGTGCCTGTACTCCAAAGCTTGCGACGGAGCGTCAGGAGGGCGGCTGTTTGCGCGGCCAGTTTGCGCGATCGCCTAGGGCATGGCGGACATCCGCTGATGCTGTCCGCTGCTTGGGCCAAACAGCTCGGTAATCTTGCATGGTCCAGTCCTGATGCGCGACTGGATCTTCAGTTGCGACCGCTATCTGCTACTCAATACATTCGTGTAGGAGGTCATTCGTTTTACACCTATCCCCCTACGAATACGCTCAGACAATGGCGCTCTGCGCGCCGGCTCCTGAGGAATATCCCATGACGATTCCGGGATTGGGCTTATTGGGGCAAGGCCGTGGCGGACTGGTGAGCGCTCCTCATGCGCTCGCTGCGGAAGCGGGAGCAGCCATTTTGCGTCAGGGTGGTAACGCCATTGAAGCCGGAATCGCCGTGGGGTCCACTCTGGCCGTGGTTTATCCACACATGAACGGTTTGGGGGGGGATGCCTTCTGGCTGATATCTGACGGTGACGCGCATTCGGTTAGGGGGTTGGCGGCGGCAGGGCCGGCGGGGCGTCATTATTCGTTGGAGTTATTTCGTAAGCGCGGGTTGCAGAATATCCCATTTCGGGGTGGGCTGTCGGCAATGACGGTCCCTGGTACAGTAGCGGGGTGGGGTGCGGCTCATGCGTTTTCCCAAAAAAACTGGCGAGGCCAGCAGAAGTGGGCAAATCTTTTAGAAAGTGCCTATATTCATGCCGCCTGCGGATTTCCGTTGAGTCCTAACCAGAGCAATACGTTGACACGTTTTGCCCCCGTATTACTTGAGCAAGCTGGCTTTGCTCGGCAGTACCTTCCCGCAGGTGTCATCCCACCGCCGGGAACTCACTGGTCCCAACATACCTTGGCCCGAACCCTTGGCATTCTCGCCGAACAGGGCGCTGAGGCGTTTTACCGTGGGGCTTTGTCCGGACAGATGATTAAAGGATTGCGTGCGGCAGGCAGTATGTTGACGGAGGCGGATCTGCGCGCCTTCAAAGTGCGCTGGGTAGAGCCGCTACGGATTCCATTTGGGAAAGGAGAGGCGATTAACCTACCGCCACCGACCCAGGGAGTCGCCTCGCTGATGATTCTTAGTCTGCTAGACCGAATGCGCTTGTCTATGGATGACCACTTGGGAGCTGAACTGATTCATCATAGCGTAGAAATTACCAAGCGAGTTTTCCAGTTTCGCGATCAGTTGATTACAGATCCGCTCTTTCATCAGGTGGATTGTGCAGCGTTATTAAATGATGGTTTTTTGGATGCATTAGCTCTGCAGGTGAAACCCAGGATGGCGATGCCTTGTCCGGACATCGGGTTGGCGAAGGGCGATACGGTATGGTTCGGCGTGGTAGATGCACAAGGACGCATGGTGAGCGTTATCCAGAGTTTATATCACGAATTCGGTACGGGCGTGGTAGCAGGAGACACGGGCGTGCTCTGGAATAATCGGGGTTGCGCTTTTACGCTGGAAGCAGGGCATGTAAATAGTCTGGAACCGGGAAAGCGGCCTTTTCATACGCTCAACCCAGCAATGTACGCAGAGCGAGGTCGAGTACAAATGGCTTATGGCACTATGGGCGGTGATGGTCAGCCCCAAACCCAGGCGGCGATCATTATGCGCGCCAAGTATTATGGGCTTGCTCTGGATGAAGCCATAGCCAGTCCGCGCTGGCTCTATGGAAGAACCTGGGGAAATGCCTCAGCAGGATTGCGTCTAGAAAGTCGCTACAGTACGAATGTGTTCGCAGACTTGCAACGTTGGGGACATCAGGTCACTTGGGTTCCCAATTATAGTGACTTGATGGGGCATGCTGGAATAGTAGCATGGCAGGATTCGGGTTTGGGGATCACCACCGCCTTAGGCGCTGCAGATCCCCGCAGTGATGGTGGCGTGGCAACGGGAAGTGTGTAAAGAGACATTTGAGTTAAGGAGCAATGGATATGATTACGGAAAAAACTCGAACGGCGGTTGTCACCGGTGCGTCTTCCGGAATAGGCGAGGCGGTGGCGAGACGGCTGTCTGCGGACGGCTATCTGGTGATCCTCGGTGCGCGTCGTCTGGATCGCCTGCAAAGTGTGGCCGCAGAAATTGGTGGCGTGGCTATTGCTCTGGACGTAAGCGATGCGTCTTCGGTAGAGAACTTCGCGCAACAAATACGTGGAAAAGTCGACGTGCTTGTCAACAACGCCGGGGGCGCACTCGGACTGGACAGTATCCTCGATATGGATGAAGAAAAGTGGCTAACCATGTATCAGAGTAATGTACTTGGTTTGGTCAGAGTAACCAGAGCCTTGTGGCGCTGTCTCGTGGAGTCGGAAACGGGTGGTCACGTCATCAATATGGGTTCTGTTGCGGGGATCGAGACTTATGTGGGTGGTGCGGGTTATACCACTTGCAAACATGCCGTAAAGGCTATTTCTGAAACGATGCGTCTGGAGTGGCTGGGGAAAAAAATACGAATTACCGAAATAGATCCGGGGCTGGTCGAAACAGAGTTTTCACTGGTCCGTTTTGCGGGTGATCAGGAACGTGCAAAGGCAGTATATGCGGGTATGCGTCCCTTGCGGGCGACAGATATTGCCGAGGCCGTATCTTGGGTGGTTGGACTCCCGCCGCATGTCAATATTGATCAGATGGTCATTAAGCCGACGGATCAGGCACGTGTGGATCGAGTGTATCGGGAAACGGCTCTGTGACGGTCATGTTGTTTAATTCCTCGGCAACGTAGTTGGAAAAACGCGCAGCCGCCACAGAAATACCCCGGCTTTTTAGTTGTGCACAAACCAATGGTACAGGGCGAATATCCAGAGCGGATATTGTCCGATAAACAATATGCCCGTTTATTCTATCTTTGGGAATGCCAGTAGAAATGACGAAGCCGATATTGGTCGAGCTGTGAAGCATCCCTCGCATCACCTCATAGGAGTTGGTTTCAGCCGCAATATGTAGCTCAGAACGGCGGCTATGCAAGACGGACTCCAACATTTCACGCGAAGTAAGGCCGGGGGTCGGAATAACCAGTGGGTACTGGATGCAATCACTTAAGCGCAGTACCGATTTTTCAGCTAATGGATGTTGATTCTCCATGATGGCGACCAGAGGTTGTTCACTAATGGCGAGATCAATGACGTCAGGATGACGCGGGGGTGCGACGATGACCACTAAATCCACTTCAAAGGCCAGTAGTGCGCGGATAGCGTCTGCGTGCTTTGCAACATTTACAATAAAAGACACGCCCGGATATTGCTCGCGAAACGCATTGATGATTCTAGGAATAAAGTCGGTAGCGAGGGCTGGGCTGACCGCTAAGGATACTTGACCTCGGCGCAGGCCATTGAGGCTATCGATTTCTGAGTGCAGGCGCTGCATATCAGAGAGATGGCGGCGAACATAGCCGAGAAAAACTTCCCCCGCAGCCGAGAGGCGCATACCGCGTGGGTGACGTTCAAAGATATTTGTCCCTAATTCATCTTCCAGATCTTGCACTCTGCGATCCAGCGCAGACGCGGTGATATGCAACTTGTCGGCGGCGCGACGCACGGATCCTTCGCGCACGATGGCATCAATATAGTTGAATAATCGAAGATGTTTCATGAACTGCTCCCATGTTGATTTTTTTGCAACGATTGTACAACAAAATAGCACTATATATGGACACATTGTTGCGACACAATCAATACACGAAAGAGCGAAATAATGAGATTAGCAAATTTTTGCATTTTTTTAGTGCAGAGAGTGTGTTGAATGGGCACCAAAATAGGGCGTAATGCTCATTTTTAGTGCGATACCAAGCTAAAATCAGGTGTTTCTGTATGGCATATATACTGCTTACCGCAATGCAATTGAAAATGACAGGAGTCTATAAAATGTTTAAAGCCCATAAGCAACTTCTTCGGCAGAGTATTCTTATTGCCAGTGGCTTGCTCGGCAGCGGCCTTTTGCCGGTGTATGCTGATACGAGCCCCATACCAACACCAAAAGCAGCAAAAAAAGTCTACAAAATAAAGCAAGTTTCAAAAGACCTTCTGCGTATGGTAGACAAGGCAGCGCTCACGCATGTGAAGCCGGTCTATGGTGCTGAAACTGCATTGATTCCGAAAAAATTTCTGCAGGGTCAGGAGTCTACCCAAAATGCGTCCACTATTCTGAGTTTTGTGCCGGGTGTGAACGCGACGAGCACCAATCCTATTGGTGTGAAAACCCACATTTCAGTGCGTGGCTTCTCGCAAACACAGGTCGGATATACTTTTGATAACTTACCCATTGCCGATCTGTTCAATGGTGGCCTTTCTGGCGGTAATAACAATTATGCTGATCTGACCAATTTGATTCCGGTAACGTTGGGCGAAACTTCGGGTATTCGGGTCACCTATGGTACGCCGTCACCGGATATCAATGCGATCGGAGCAATAGGTGGTAATATTAATTACCTTCCAAAGGTACCATCGACGGAGCCATATGAGTCAATTTTTGCTGGCTATGGTTCGTTCGATACGCGCAGTTACGGTGCAGAAATTAACACGGGTGCGGCGGCAGGATATGGCAATCTTTTGTTACGCTTTTCATCCCGGCAGACCGCAGGATATCTGGAACACAGCCCAGATCGCGAATACTCCTACTATGCAGCCTATGATCTTCCGCAAATATCTCCCACTTCAAAATGGTCTTTGATATTTCTGCTGAACAAAAATCAGGGTGCGACAGCAGCGCGGATGCCTAAGGCATTGCTGGATCAGTACGGTCCTTATTATCAATGGCCTACTTCCTTTACTTACGCCAATAGTACCGCAGAGCATATGATGGCTATTTTACAAAATAAGACGCTGATATCTTCGCATGCCGTATTTGGTTTTAAAGGATTTTACGCCTATACCAACTCGAAGCGTCTTGAGTATGTAAACCCAGATGCGAACTCTCAATATAATAGTTTCGTCACCTTTTATCTAAGTCCTGCGCAAACTGTTTGTCAATATTCAGGAAATGATTTTGCGGGTAATGATTCAGCAGCGTGCCAGGCACAAACTATTAACGGTGATAACTATCATAGTTATACGTATACAACAAATACCTTCGGATTTAACCCGTCAGTAGAATGGCTGAATCATTATGTGGACCTGAAAGCGGGTGGCCTTGGTGCGGTATCTTTATATAATTCACGTGATTATGTTTATGGTACGCCGAATGTTCCTGAGATTCCGGGATATAACAATCTTTGGGATGAGCATGGCTGGCGGATGTACGGTAAGCTGTACGCTCAAGCAAAAATCAAGCCGACAAAAACTCTTGCCATCACCCCAGGATTGAAATATGAAACGGTGAGTACCCATATTAATGATGTGCCTGGTTATTATTATACAGTGGGTGCCAGTAGCGGCAGAACCTATAGTGAGCTCAGTCCTTATGTGGGTATTCAGTTTAAGCCCCTCAAGTCGGTCACCCTGTATGCAAACTATGCCGTTGGTTACAAGTATCCCAATATTACCGCCTTTTATGCGGCAGACAGCAATGCGACGACAACCTCACCAGCGACACCAGTCACCATAAAGCCGGAAGAGGTGAATACTTACCAATTTGGTGCTGAGTATAACAAAGGTGGTGTGGACGCCAGTATTTCTTTTTATCGCTCCGATTTCGAGCATACCTTTAGTTCTTACTATGATACCAATACTGGGCTGACCTATGAGTATAATATTGGGTCTTCGCAATATCAGGGTATTAATATTGCTACTGCTTATGCGCTAGATGCGTACTTGTCATTATATGGTAACTATTCTATCCAAGAGGCAAATTATACATCGAACTCTTCCAGCTCGTATGGTGTGTCCACAAGTATTGGAGAGCCGCGTCCTAACACGCCAACCTATCTTGCGGGAATGGGTATCGAGGGGCATTACAGACAAACTCGTGCCCGGCTCTATGGAAATCTCGTAGGACCACAATATATTGAGGCAAGTACCGGTGCGCCGACGGCTCTCAGTATGCCTTCTTACGCCACCATGAATTTTAATCTTGCACATACCTTTCCCATTCATCAGTATGGTATCAAGAATGTGACATTGAGCTTGAGTGGTGTAAACCTGCTTAATTCAGAGGCCTCGGTCTTGGAAAAGCAATTTCCTTACATCAATGGCGTATCGGGTAATTATCTGGAGGCAGAGCCGATGATGCCAAGGTCGTTCTTTGGAACGGTTAAGATGGTTTTTTGAGTTTTCGTTGTGAGTCATTTGCCGACACTGCGGTCAGCAGTGTCGGTCGTTTTTTAGAAGCTTGGTGGAGAGTTGGCGCTGACAATCTCGCATATCTCCTCACTGTTGTTTACAAAGCGATGCGGAAGTTGGCTATTGAAATAGTAACCGTCTCCTGCCGATAAATTTTGGATCCTATCACCAATGGTCAGTTGTATTGTACCTCGGACGATAACTCCACCCTCTTCACCGTTGTGGCGTAGCATTGCCTCACCGGTATCAGCACCGGGTTCGTAATATTCGTGAAGTATTTGAATGGCTCGACCCTTGGAGCGTCGTCCAAGGAGTTTCATGGTGATTTTCGGGTCTATGGCAATATCAGGTAGCTCGTAATCCTGAAAGAAGACTTCATCCGATGGTACGAGGTCCAGTGTAAAAAATTCAGCGATGGACATGGGGATGCCATCGAGAATTTTTTTTAAAGAGCTGATGGAGGGGCTGACCCGATTTTGTTCAATGAGGGAGATAGCGCCGTTAGTCACGCCGGCTCTGCGGGCAAGTTCACGCTGGGTCAGGCCATAGATTTTCCTTACTAATAGCAGTCGTTGGCCAATATCTTCTGGGTTGCTCATCAGGTTGATCCAATGGAAGTGAGTTATACATTATAGACTTTGTGTGCTGTTAATGAAGACTGGATATGGTCTTTCGAAGGATGTCTATCGCCTTATCGATTTCTTCTTTTTGGATAATCAATGGAGGTGATAAGGCAATAGTGTCACCCGTATTGCGAATAAGCATGCCCAAATCGAAGGCTTTTTGCAGTGCTGCGGTACCGCGTGCGCCAAATTGATCAGATCGGCTTTCGAGTTCTATAGCGGCCATCAATCCGATATTGCGAATATCCGTAACCATCGGCAAATCGTGAAGACTGTGTACGGCGGCTTCAAAATATGGTGCGAGTGTGCTGCCACGGGTAAATAACGCTTCGTTTTCGTATACATCCAACGCGGCCATGGCGGCAGCACAGGCAAGCGGGTGGCCGGAGTAGGTGTAACCATGAAATAGCTCGATACCTTGCTCCTGACCTTCCATGAACTGCTGATAAATTTTATCGCTCACAAACACTGCACCCATTGGTACGGCGGCGTTAGTCAGACCTTTTGCTGTGGTGAGCATGTCTGGAGTCACGCCGAAGTAATCTGTGGCAAAGGGGGTGCCGAGACGGCCGAAGCCAGTAATGACTTCGTCGAATATCAGTAGGAGGCCGTATTCATCACAGGCCGTGCGGAGTTGTTGCAGATATTGAGGCGGTGGAATAACCACGCCCGCCGATCCGGCTACCGGTTCAACGATGACTGCAGCAATACGATCTTCACCATAGGTGTGGATAATGTCACGCAGGGCCTCGGCGGGATTATGGCCCCAACTCGGCAAGCCACGACTGAAACGATTATGCTCTTGGTTTAGGGTATGCGGGAGTAGCGCACTTTCTAGAAGGGGACCAAATGCTGCTTTATTGCGCGGCAGTCCTCCGACGCTCAGACCACCAAAACCAACACCGTGGTAGGCTTTTTCTCGGCCAATAAATAGGGTGCGCTGGGTTTCGCCGCGACTGAAGTGATAAGCGCGAGCGATTTTGAGTGCTGTGTCGGCGGATTCGGACCCTGAATTGGTAAAAAATACATGATTGAGGGAAGGTGGCATTTTTTGTATCAGACGTCTGGCGAGTTGAAAGATGAGGGGGTGCCCCATTTGGAAGGTGGGTGCGAAATCCATCTCGGCCGCTTGCTTGCTGATCGCCTGAACGATTTCTGTCCGGCAGTGGCCAGCGTTGACGCACCATAGGCCCGCAGTCGTATCTAGTACGGAGCGCCCTTCCGGAGTCTGATAGTACATTCCTTGCGCGCGACTCAATAAGCGGGGTTTCTGGAGAAAATCGCGGTTCGCGGTAAAAGGTAACCAGCAGGCGGGGTCCACCTGAGCGGCATCGGTCGTTATTGGGTCCATGTTTTGTTCCTTGGTATGCGTGTTGTTGATGAATATAGTAAGCAAAACTTGTGCCTTTTACGGTTTTTGCTGGGTGCGCTAAATAGAAACCAAACGGAGCGCTTGAAATACTCAGTCGTTCGCTTTGTGCACCAAGATAGAGCGAAGGGTGGTGCTTGTGCCTCATGTTGGTGCGAGAACAGCATCGGATGTTTAATAAAATAGTCATCTGATGCAAGAAGTGCCGCAATTTTCCATGGTGTGCTCGCTTAATTGGGAAGTATTTATCATATTAATATTAGGTGGTTGCTGACATTTTTCTTGCCGATATCAAACGCTTTTTTTAAGTGGCACACACTTTGCTTGATTAAATTAGAGGTCATTTGCACCATATAGAAAGGAACCCAATGAGCCAGATCGTACGTTGTGCCCTTATTCAGGCCGCTCAGAGTGATGGAGCAGAGTTTCTAGCCCCGGAGCAAATCAAGGAAGAGATGATCGAGCGCCATCTGCAGCATATTGTGACTGCGGCAACTCAAGGTGTGCAGGTGCTTTGTATGCAGGAATTATTTTACGGACCCTATTTTTGTCCCAGTCAGGATATTCGCTGGTACGCCTTGACTGAGGAAGTTCCCAGTGGTCCTACTATTCGTCTGATGCAGGAATATGCGCGTAAATACCAGATGGTCATTATTGCACCGGTTTACGAACGCGAGATGGCCGGTGTCTACTACAATACAGCAGCGGTTATAGATGCGGATGGAAGTTATCTGGGTAAATACCGCAAGACGCATATCCCCCAGGTTCAAGGGTTCTGGGAAAAGTTTTTCTTTCGCCCCGGTAATTTGGGCTACCCGGTATTTCAGACGGCTTATGCTAAAATCGGCGTATATATTTGCTACGATCGTCATTTTCCCGAGGGTGCTCGTGCCCTAGGTTTGAATGGGGCGGAAATTGTCATGAATCCCTCCGCTACGGTCGCGGGTCTTTCGGAATATCTCTGGATGCTGGAACAGCCTGCGCATGCTGCTGCCAATGGCTATTTCGTGGGTGCAATCAATCGGATTGGTGTAGAAGCGCCATGGAATATTGGCGAATTTTACGGTCAGAGTTATTTTGCTAATCCGCGCGGTCAGATTGTTGTCAAAGCCAGTCGGGACAAGGAAGAACTGCTCGTTAGTGACCTAGATCTTGATCAAATAGCTGAGGTTCGTGACCTTTGGCAGTTCTACCGTGATCGCCGGCCGGATATGTACGGCGATCTTTGTCGGCCTTGATAGATCGTGCCTATGTCCACGGTTACGCTAGATACGGCACGGCTCGAAGCACGTTTTCGACCATTGGAAGAATCGCTGCCCGAGAGCGCCGTTTTGACGGAGGCGGATCGCTGCTACTACTGCTACGACGCGCCCTGCGTTGTGGCTTGTCCGACTAGTATTGACATCCCAGGTTTTATTCGTGCCATTGCGGTGGGTCAACCACGTCGCGCAGCTGAACGAATTTTGCAGGCCAATCCTTTGGGGGCTTCTTGTTCTCGGGTATGTCCCGTTGAAACCCTCTGTGAACAACATTGTGTGCGAGCAGAGCATGACGGTGGAGCTGTGCGGATTGGTCTGCTTCAGCGACAGGCGATGGCGCATTTCTCTTTTACTCAGCAGAGCGAATCGTTGGCAATTATGAGCGGCAAGCGGGTCGCCGTGGTGGGTGCCGGTCCAGCGGGTATGACGGTAGCCCATCTGCTTGCCGAGGTCGGCTGCGGAGTGGATGTTTTTGAAGCCAAGCCGTTCGCAGGTGGCTTAAACGAAAGTGGTATTGCCGCTTACAAAATGCTGGATAACGCGGCGCAGCAAGAAGCCAATTTTTTGCTTACTCACGCCCTTATTCGGTTGCATTGTGGCGTGGCCCTCGGTCAGAGCCTCCATCTGCAGCAGCTTCGCCGAGATTATGACGGCGTTTTTCTGGGGGTGGGCTTGCAGGGTCAGCAGCGTCTCGGAATCGCAGGAGAAAACTTGGCGGGTGTTTTTAGTGCCGTGCCCTATATTGCACAGATGCGGCGTGGAGAGCCTGTGTCAGTCGGTCAGACAGTGCTTGTGATTGGTGGTGGAATGACGGCCATGGACATAGCAATACAAGCACGCTTATTAGGCGCTCGTGAAGTTCATGTTTGCTATCGACGCGGCGTTGAGGCCATGGGCGCAAGCGCCCGAGAGCAACAAATGGCCCGCGACCAAGGGGTTTATATCCATGATTATTTGCGGCCAATAGCCATTGAGGGAAAGGCGGGCATTTGTCAGTCTGTCCTGCTTCAGCCTACTGCCTTGTCGGAAGGGCGTTTGATCGATGTTGGTGAGCCCCTACGTTGGATGATAGATCAAGTATTTACGGCGATTGGGCAATGCATGGCGGATAGTGTTGGCGAAGAGGATATGGCGGATCTGCACTTTGATCAGTGGGGAAAAATCGCCGTAGACGCTCAGTTTCGGACGAATCTGAAGGGTATATGGGCGGGTGGGGATTGCACGGGCAGGAGTGACGACCTGACCGTACACGCAGTGGCCGACGCGAAAGCTGCCGTCCTTTCCATGATGGTCGAGTTGCGCACTGAGGAGAAAGAGTCATGAAGCCTGATCTCCGTAGTGAGTTTGTCGGTATTACCTCGCCCAATCCGTTTTGGCTGGCTTCAGCTCCACCTACGGATCGCGCCGAGAATGTGGAACGTGCCTTTCAAGCCGGTTGGGGAGGAGTGGTCTGGAAAACCTTGGGAATAGACCCTCCTGTGGTGAATGTGAATGGCCCACGTTATGGCTTCTGGCAAGGCGATAATCGTCGCGTTCAGGGCTTTAATAATATTGAGTTGATCAGTGACCGTCCGATCGCGTTGAATCTGGCGGAAATTAAGGCGATGAAATCGCGCTGGCCCGATCGGGCGATGGTGGTCTCCGTCATGTTTCCCTTGGACGAAGCGGTCTGGTCGGAATGGCTACCCCGTATAGAAGCGACAGGCGCGGATGGAATCGAGCTGAATCTGGGCTGTCCGCATGGTATGTCGGAGCGGGGCATGGGTTCCGCTATGGGCCAGGCACCGGAGCTCGTAGAAATGGTCACCCGCTTGGCTAAGGCACACACTCATCTCCCGGTCATCGTCAAGCTGACCCCCAATGTAACCGATATTACCTGGAGCGCGGCTGCCGCTCTTGCGGGTGGCGCCGATGCCGTATCGCTGATCAATACCATTAATTCCATTATCGGCGTAGATCTGGAGCTGATGGCACCGATGCCAACAGTGGATGGTATGGGGACGCATGGAGGATATTGTGGGCCCGCCGTAAAGCCTATTGCTCTCAATATGGTGGCAGAAATAGCACGGCATCCTTCCCTGGGAAAAATGTCTATTTCTGGGATCGGAGGAGTAGGAACCTGGCGCGATGCTGCGGAATTCATGGCGCTTGGAGCGACTAATATTCAGGTGTGTACTGCCGCCATGCTCTACGGATTTCGTATTATTGATGATCTCACGGAAGGTTTGCAGGATTGGATGACGGAACAGGGGTATACCTGTCTTGCGGATTTTGCCGGGCGTGCCGTTCCGCATGTTACTGACTGGAACCAACTCAACCTGAATTATGTAACCAAGGCTCAGATTGACGGGGCGAAGTGTATCGGCTGCGGGCGCTGTCATATTGCTTGTGAAGATACATCGCATCAGGCCATCGAACGGGTGGTCGAAACGGGACGTTATGTAGTCCGTGCGCAAGATTGTGTGGGATGTAATTTGTGTGTTGCCGTCTGTCCGGTGGTTGATTGTATTCGTATGGAGCGTATGGAGCTGGGGATTGATCCACGTACCGGTGTTCCGATTTCTCCGCAACCGTCTAACTGGACCGAGCATCCCAACAATCCATTGTTGCAAAAAGACGCATCGTCAATCCTGGGTCAGGGGGATTAATCCATGTCATTACTCATTCGTAATGGGCAAATCGTCAACGCCGATGGTGGTTTCAGTGCGGATGTTTATTGCGAGAATGGCCGGATTGTAGCCTTGGAACCGGGTCTTTCTGCACCGCTCGGGGCTGAAGTGCTGGACGCTTCAGGATGCTTAGTGATGCCTGGTGGCATTGATCCTCATACACATATGCAACTACCGTTTATGGGAACGGTGGCTAGTGATGACTTTTACAGTGGTACGGCGGCGGCGCTAGCAGGCGGTACTACTATGATCATTGATTTTGTTATTCCCAGCCCTGGGGAGCGCGTGTTAGATGCTTTTCACAAGTGGCGCGGCTGGGCGGAAAAAAGTTGTGCTGATTATTCTTTCCATGTGGCGATTACCTGGTGGGATGAATCCGTACGTGAAGATATGGGGACTTTGGTGCGTGACTGGGGGGTGAACAGTTTTAAGCATTTTATGGCTTACAAGGGCGCTATCATGGCGGACGATGGCGTGCTCACCCAAAGTTTCCCGCGTGCCTTAGAGTTAGGTGCCTTACCGACTGTGCATGCCGAGAACGGCGAATTGGTCGATTATTTACAAAAACTGCTTCTGAAGAAAGGAATCGTTGGTCCAGAGGGGCATCCTCAGTCACGCCCACCCAAAGTAGAGGGAGAAGCCGCACAACGCGTCATTCAGATCGCGGGCATTTTGGGCGTCCCCATATACTTGGTCCATAACTCGGCGATTGAATCGGTGGATGCCATCGCCGATGCCCGTCGCCGGGGGCAACGGGTTTTTGGCGAATGTCTGACCCAGCATCTACTCATTGATGAATCGGTTTACTATGACAAGGATTGGAATCGAGCCGCCGCTCATGTGATGAGCCCACCCTTTCGTTCCAAAATCCATCAGGAAGCCCTCTGGGAGGCATTGAGTGGCGGAGTTTTGCAAACTACGGCCACGGATCACTGCTGTTTTTGCGGAGATCAAAAATCCATGGGTCAGGATAATTTCGCACGAATTCCTAATGGAACAGCAGGTGTCGAAGACCGGATGGCCGTACTTTGGCATCATGGCGTCAATACCGGACGTCTCACCGCCCAGGAATTTGTGGCGCTCACCTCCAGCAATGCGGCGCGTATATTCAATATTTATCCGCGCAAAGGGGTGGTTCGAGTGGGTAGTGACGCTGACCTTGTGGTCTGGGACCCCCATTTGCAACGTACTATCCGTGCGGAAAATCAACATCAGCAGGTGGACTTTAATGTTTTCGAGGGCATGACGGTTGCTGGTGGTCCCGCCTATACTATCAGCCGAGGTCGAGTGGTTTATGCGCAGGGTGTGCTGCAGGTTGAACGTGGTGCCGGCGAATACATATCCCGCCCGCCCTTCCCGCCATTCATGCGGGCGCAGCAGACGCAAAATCAGCGTCATCCTTATCGCAGTGTGCTGCGGGGACGCGCAGCAGTGCGAGAGTGGCACTGATTATGAGTGGTTCTCATGTTCCTTGGACAGCTATCGAAGCCCCTGACGGCCCCCAGTTTGCGGAGTTTATCGCCACCGTTGGCGACTCTGATCTTTATAATAGTGATTTGGCGCCAGTGGGTGCCTCTCAACGTAATTGGAGTGCTTGGAACATTACTGCCCTCTGGATCAGCATGTCCGCCGTGCTGACCACTTATACCCTAGCATCAGGTTTGATGATGGCGGGCATGCTTTGGTGGCAAGCTTTATTTACCGTGACACTCGGTAATTTCTTGGTGTTAATTCCTATGCTTCTCAACGCGTATGTGGGGGTACGCTATGGCATACCTTTTCCGGTTTTTGTTCGCGCTTCTTTTGGCACCAGTGGCGCTAAGGTGGCGGCTATGGCACGTGGTCTTGTGGGCTGCGGCTGGTTTGGGATACAGACCTGGCTGGGTGGCCTCGCCCTTTCCATGCTTTTGGGTCATTTTTGGTCGCCCTGGACGAGCATTAAGGGCCATGACTTTGTGGCGTTTGGGATTTTTTGGCTATTGCAGATGGCGATTGTGCTGCGCGGCATGCGAGCTATCAAACGCTTTGAAACACTGGCCGCACCCATTTTGATCCTGCTGTTGTCCCTGCTTTTTTACTGGGCATTGCTGGCGGGACACGGCTTTATGGCGGTGCTGCATCAGTCGGGTCGGTTGGCGCAACCAAGCGGGCATAATTTCTGGGTATTATTCTGGCCAGGCTTGGCTGCTAACGTGGGTTATTGGGCAACGCTGAGTCTCAATATTCCCGACTTCACGCGTTTCGCGCGGTCACAAAAAGCCCAGATTATAGGGCAGTGCATAGGCTTGCCCCTTGGTATGATGGGTACGAGCTTTGTGGGTATTTTTGTAACAGCAGCCGCTATAGGCGTATTCCATCAGACCCTCTGGAATCCTATTGTGTTGATACCCATGATTACTCAAAACAGCGCGTTGTTGCTGCTGGCCATGGGTGCGATTCTACTCGCTCAGACGAGTATTAATATGGGCGCCAATGTGGTGTCTCCTGCCAATGACTTTTCTAATTTGGCACCACGCTTGATCAGCTTTCGGACTGGGGGTTTGATCACTGGCGTGGTTGGTGTGCTGATGTGCCCGTGGTTACTCATGAACAATGTTTCGGCGTATATTTTCACTTGGCTTGCCGGTTACGGCAGCCTACTTGGAGCCATAGCGGGAGTAATGATCGCCGATTATTGGTTATGGCGTCGGCAGCGTATCAATCTTCTGAGCCTTTATCAGGAGGGCACCACGTATTCCCGCTGGAATCGTCGTGCATTCATTGCGATAGCCATTGCCGTCCTGCCCGTCCTGCCGGGGTTTGTGGCGGCGTCTTCCAGCCCTGGAGGTATTGTTGCCCATCCTGGGTTTCTGGATCAGCTCTATACCTATGGCTGGTTTTGGACGTTCTTTGTTGCGGGGCTGAGCTATTGGCTACTGCAAGGATTATTAAAACCTCAAGAAATGGGTAGCACCATTCGGGGTGCTTCATGACTAAAGCGACCCATTCGTCGCCCAAGGAGCTGGTGGCGCACCATGTGGAGACATTGGGGGTGGCCCCGGTTCCTGATCAAGATCGTACCATGCGACCAGGTATGCTCTTCCTGATCTGGGCGCTGGCATCCGCATCGGCCACTACCCCTGTGATTGGTCTGCTTTTACATGGGATCGGACTGTGGAACTTTGTCTGGATGGTATTACTCGCCTTACTCATTGGTTTGATTCCTTCCATGCTGTTGTCGCATATGGGGCGACAGGTTCCCATTATTTCCATGGTAATGGCACGTCGTACATATGGTGTGGGCGGCGCTACTGTGCTAGCGGTTTTGTACACTATTGTTGGAGCGGGTTGGTTTGGCTTGAACACGGATGTGGGTGGAAAAATTCTCAATACCTTGTTCCCGGGGTACGGTATGCTTTGGTATATTGTTCTCGGAACTTTGCAGATCACACTAGTATTTTTTGGAATGGAGGTTCTCGAAAAATTTTATAAATACACTGCTTTGTTGTTTCTGCTCTGCTACGCGGTGCTTATTTATTATTTATTTTCTCAACACGCATTTGTAATGCCTGTAGTATCAACATCGGTAAATTGGGGTAAGGATATTGACCTCGTCCTGAGCTTTAGTCTATTGGCATGGGCTTATGATTTTCCTACGGTAACGCGCTTTTGTCCCCCCTCCCATGCTACTGAGAGACCATTTCATCGCGCACTGTATTTGTTGACCCCGGCCATCGGAATTATGACGGCCGTGTTATTTATGGGTATTCTCGGCTTAGTTGCCCTGCAGATGACGGGGGACTGGAATATTGCCTTACTAGGTAAGAACTTGCCCGTATGGGGTGAGGTATCTGCTATCGGGGTAATCCTGGCTATTGCGCATACTAATGCCATGAATTTGTATCCTGCGGTGACTAAATTGCTGGCAGTGGCAAGCGTTGCTGGCAGACCGCATCGAATGATGCAACCCGTAGTGGTGGTTGTACTCGGCGTGTTTGCTACTCTATTAGCTATTGCTGGTATCCTGAACTTTATTGAGGGTTTCCTTTCTCTGTTGGGATCACTCTTGTTTCCATTTAGTTTTATTCTGGTGATAGACTGGTTTTATGGTCGTTATTATGTCGATCCAATTGCTCTATTCTATTATCGACCAAAATCACTGCAGGAATATTTTATATGGCCCGCGCCTTGGGCTTTAGGAGTACTTATTTTAGGTGTTGTTATGGGGCAATTCGAAAACCTTATTCCTAACTTTTTTGTTCGCATGATTCCTTGGCAAGTATGCTCGGCACTAATTGCCGCATTTATATATTATGCAGGGTTGCGACTAACTAGACCGTATATTCAAAGGAGAAAAATAGCTTGAGTCCCCATTCTCTAATTGGCAAGGAAATCGCTGAATCGACTATCCTTCAGCTACGTAGATCAGCCGAAGATATCCTTAAAAATGCTTACGTACCCTATTCACATTTTCCAGTAGGCGCTGCGATACTGACTGATACGGGGCATATTTTTCAGGGCTGTAATATTGAAAATGCGGCTTATCCTTCTGGTCTTTGCGCGGAAGCTGTGGCTATCGGTCAGATGGTGGCGACGTTGGGGCCAATGCGGATTCGTGCTGCCTATGTCGCCTGCAGAGGACATACAGCCGCCTGGCCTTGTGGAAACTGTCGCCAACGATTAAATGAATTTGCCGATATCGGAATGTGGGTGTACACGTCGAATGAAGAGGGGCGCACTGAGGCCATGCGCTTTCAGGAGTTGCTGCCACACAATTTTGGGGCTGCCAATCTGGAGGAACAAAATCCGTGAATCTCTCCGTAAAAGAATGTATCGGTTTGCTGGATCTTACCCGGCTGGAAGCTGTAATGGGCGATGAAGCCGCGATTGAGTCGCTCTGTGTTAAAGCGCTTAGCCCCCAAGGAGATGTGGCAGCAGTTTGTGTTCATCCCGGCTATGTGGCGCGTGCGGTGGGACTTTTGAAAGAAAGCCCGGTATTTGTTGCCACAGTAGCCAACTTTCCATCGGGTGATCAGTCATTAAAGAGAATCCAGTCCGATGTTGAAATGTCTTTGGCCGCTGGGGTGGATGAGATCGACGTGGTTTTACCTTACAAGGCTTGGTTAGGGGGAGATTCTCGTGCGGTTTTTACACTGTTGGAAGCCATGCGCCATTGGTTGGAGGGTCGGGCGCGGGTTAAAGCCATTCTGGAAACTGGAGCGATGCCGCTCCCTGAGCAACGTCTCGGTTTAGCTAGAGCTGCGGCCGAATTTGGTGTTGATTTTTTGAAAACATCGACAGGGAAGGTGGCCATTGGTGCTACTCCAGAGGCTGTGGCGGAGCTTGCGATGGTGGCCAACGAGTATCGGAAGTCGGTGCCTCCTCCGGGAATCAAGGTAGCAGGAGGGGTGCGCACTATTGCTCAACTGTATGACTATATTCATCAAGTGGAAAACGTGATGGGATCCACATTTTTGGTCCCAGAACGCTTACGCTTTGGTGCCAGCAGGTTGTTGGACGATTTGCTGTGCGCGGATGCATCAACATGACGGGCATGGTTATGGATTTAGATGAAGTCCAATACCACATTGGTCTGTCGCGGAACATGCTGAACGGGGCTCGGTACGCATTTCTGCCTGGAGATCCAGATCGGGTAGCCCCAATCGCCAGTTTTCTCGATGCTCCCCGTGACTTGATTCAACACCGTGAATATCGGTCTGCTTTGGGTTATGTGGGCGATATCCCTGTTTTGGTTATGTCCACAGGTATTGGCGCCCCATCTACAGGTATTGCATTGGAAGAGTTGGGCAGACTCGGTGTGACTCATTTTTTAAGACTAGGTACGACAGGGGCAATTCAGCCGCATATTGCACTAGGTGATTTGATTATCAGCGAAGGTGCAGTACGACTTGAGGGTACATCTAGTCATTATGCGCCCCTTGAGTATCCTGCTGTGGCTTCGTTTTCATTCACCCAAAAACTCATTGAATCGACGGAGTACCTTGGTTTTAGATACATAACGGGAATTTGCTGTTCTTCGGACAGCTTCTGGCCAGGTCAGGAGCGTTATGATTCCTTTTCAGGCTATGTACCCAGACGTTTTCAGGGCAGTTTAGAAGAGTGGCAGCGCCTCGGGGTACTGAACTTTGAGATGGAAAGCTCGGCGCTCTTCACGATTGCCCGAACTCTCGGATTACATGCGGCTTCGCTCTGTGGGGTCATTGCATCGCGCACGCAGAGTGAAAGTGTAGATCAGACAGTTTATGCACAGGTCAAAGAACGTCTTGGCTTGGTCGCGCGCGAAACGGTTCGGCTTCATAACGCCAGTCAGTACACAGGAGTTTGATGGAAATTTCTGCGGGCATTTTTCGAGAATATGATATACGTGGGGTTGTGGACCGTGATTTGACGCCTGCGCTTGTTGAAGGTCTGGGCCTCGCGATAGGGACGGAGCTGCGCGCTCGGGGCGGACGGATTATCGCTGTAGGTCGAGATGGACGCTTGTCTGGTCCGTCTTTTCATCATGCGCTCTGCACGGGCTTGCGTTGCGTAGGTTGTGAGGTGTTGGATGTCGGTATGGTACCGACTCCCGTACTCTCTTTTGCCGTACAGTATTTGCATGCTGATGGTGGGGTAATGGTGACCGGGAGTCATAATCCACCGGACTACAACGGTTTCAAGACGGTCCTGATGGGCCAGACGCTATTTGGCGAGCACATTCAGCATTTATATCAGCGCATGCGGGAAGAAAGCTTCTTGCAGACAGCGATTATGGGGGATATGTCATCTCATCGGGTTATTGACGCTTACCGCGATTTTGTAGCAAATAATGTTCAGCTTTGTCGGCCTTTGCGTATTGGTATAGATTGCGGTAATGGGGTGACTGGCTTGGTAGCCCCTAAATTATTTCAAGCTTTGGGTTGTACGGTGTCCGGGTTATACCTCGATGTCGATGGACGCTTCCCCCACCATCCCGCTGACCCAACGGATGAAAATAATTTACGTGATTTGATCGCACAGGTTGAGAGTGACGGACTGGATATTGGCATCGCTTTTGATGGCGATGGTGATCGGATGGTGGTAGTGAGTGCCAGCGGGCGAGTTATTCTCGCTGATCGTCTGCTGATGCTTTTTGCCCAAGATATTTGTCCTGCTTATCCTGGCGCTGCGGTGGTTTACGACGTGAAATCGACGTCTTTGTTAGCGGACAATATTCGGGCATTGGGTGGAAAACCGGTGATGTGGAAAACCGGCTATTCCCTAATCAAAAACAAAATGGAAGCCCTCAATGCACCGCTTGGCGCCGAGTTGGCAGGCCATTTCTTTTTCCGGGACCGCTGGCCGGGATTTGATGACGGCATGTACGCCGCCGCTCGCTTGTTAGAAATCATGGCAAAAGCGAACGGAGACAGCATGGCTTCGCTGTTGGATAGGTTACCCAATTTGCCCAGCACCCCAGAGCAACGTCTCGAAATGGCCGAGGGAGAACCTCAGCAGATCATGGAGAGACTTATGCGCGATGCTGCAACGCTCTTCCCAGACGCATATCTCAGAACACTGGATGGGCTGCGCATTGAGTTTGCAGATGGTTGGGCTCTCATTAGAAGCTCGAATACTCAGCCAGTACTGGTTACACGTTTTGAAGCTGAGAATGCAGAAGCATTGAGTCGAATTATAGCCTCGGTTACTAAGGCCATCACGCGATAAATTTTGTCTGTATTGAGTATCCTTCCGGGTTGTCTTTGGTAAGTGCAAGTGCTTGCCTAGAGCAAGCTATTATAAAAAATAATCATCTTTACCTCCGTGTTGCATTTTTCGTGATCTGCTGATGCATAAATAGCACTTTAGTATTACCTTGATGCGTTTGATAATATTGTCGTCATAGTATGTTTTTCGGGCCGATCTTGATTATAGCTGCGGCGCCGATGCACAAATATGATGATTATTATAAACAAATGTGCCCTATATTGGTGCACGGCTTTGTACCTATGCGCAACGTACCTTAGTTTTTATCAGTGAATCAATGTATTGAAAAGTATGCGATATGGGAACGAAATTTGCCTAACCATGGACGCGTTATTCATCAAAAAGGAAGGTCATGGAAATGAAAACTATAGAAGGATTTAAAGTTACCGTCTCCGACGGAAAGGGAGCTCCTACCGGCGTTTTTGTAGGTAGAAAACTGGTTAAAACAGCGGTCATTGCGGCCTTGGGAGTATTCTCAACTTGTGCCTATGCGGATGGTGGATCGGTAGTGGCCGCGACCCAGAGTGCTGCATCAGTTACGGACATTGGCGCGGTTAAAAAAGTAGCTCCACCAGAAAAAGCAGTAACTTCAGTGACTAAGAAAACGGTAACTCACGCTTCGCCAGCTCAGAACTTTCAGTCGGTACTAAAACATGTTCCTGGAATGAACGTGATATCGCAGGGCCCAGGTAATTTGTCGGCAACAGACAATGAATTCACATATCAGGGCTTCACCAGTAGTCAGATGGCCTCTAATTTTGACGGAGTGCCCATTATTAACACATTCAGAGGCGGGGCGGGGGGTACCGGAGATGATCACGCCTACACGCCTTTGACGATGGGTCAGATTTCCACGGTAAAAGTTTTTAGTGGGGCAAATCAGCCTTCTCAAAATGGCATCAATTCATTAGGCGGGACCATTTCATACGAGCCAGCGATGCCCACCTCGAAATTTTATGTGGATTTGGATGCTTCAGGTGGGAAATATGGCTATCGTGGCGGTAATTACACGACTGGATTTGCGGTGAATAGTGGTGCATTGCCGGGGACAGGAACAGAAATGTTGTTCAAATATTCTTATACCCACGCACCGAGTTTCATGAGCAATGTGTTTGCTAACATCAATTCATACTATGCTGCAATTGTGCAGCCCTATGATCATGGTTTGTCGCAGTTGAAGTTAGTGGCAGTATATAATGTCGAATCGGCCCGGCAACCGTCGTTGGTTCCTCTTGCTCTGCTAGCTCAGAATGGACGTTCTTATCAGGCACCGCTTGGAGTTGCCTCCAGTAGTACAAACACCCATGCGCTTAATGTCATTTTGTCGTGGAAGAGTCTTTTGAATAACTACATGATGGCTAAAACCAAGGTGTTCATCCAACAGCAGGCGGCCAACCGCACATCGTTCACCAATGCGGCATACTATGATCCGAATTACTACGGTTATGCAATTTATCAAGGTTATCCAGTGGGGACTAATCTTGAGCCTTATGCTGCACCACCATCAACCAATAATAGTTACGATCCTGTAGCGCTGTTCGGATCGGCGGTTAATGGCACGCAATATCATAATTATATTGATGATATTCAGAGCGTTGGGTTCCTTCCCTCGCTTACGTTTTTCGCTCCACATAATACCATAGAGTTGGGCGCTATGGTGGATTATAGTCAGGATCACAGTGCGGAATATTGGTATGGTAGTAGCCCTGTCCCCAATATTGACGGCTACAACAATGCGTGGAATGAGCATGATACGCGGGATTACAATTATGTTTATCTGCAAGATAATATAGACCTAATGGGTGGTAAGCTGCATATTTATCCGGGGATAAAGTATAATATTGTCTCCACGGGGTGTGATGATGTCGCCGGTTACTATTACACTTACGGGGGGCATGTAGATAATACCTATTACTTCTCGGAGCCCTCTCTTGGTTTCTCTTATACTCCGGTGCATGACCTAAACCTTTATTTTAGTGTGGGTAAAACAAATAAGGTACCCAATATTAGCGCCTACTATGCAGCCATAGGGGCTGCGCCAACGCCTTCAGCTATTTCGGTGCAACCTGAAGGCAATATAAGTTACGATGCCGGTGTGCGATATACGAGTGACGCTCTGTCGGGAAATCTGTCGGTATTTAGGCGTAATTTTAGTAATATTTTTAGCGAATACTATGACTCCGCGACAGGGCAAACTTTTGAATATAACAATGGAACGGCATTGTATCAGGGGATTAATGTTGGGCTAGATGTGCCCGTCAAAGATCACGTTTCTTTGTTTGGAACTTATAACTATACGAGTGCAAAGTACACCAGCCTTTCTGTAGGAACAAATGGTACCTCATATCCAGGTGAATCGCGTCCTTATGTTCCGACATATACGGCTACAGCGGGTATACGTTACGAGCATGGTGGGCTATATGCGGCATTGACTGGTCATTTTGTGGGTCGTCAATATATGGCAACCAATAAAGGTCAAACTATCGGCCTGACACTACCCTCATACGATACCCTGGATTTTAATACTTCGTACGAAATGCCGATCAACTCAGCTTATGTAAAGTCCATAAAGTTCAGTCTCTATGCGGATAATATTTTGGATAATAATTATCTGGTATATGCTGAACAAGTCCTTAAACCATTCTCGTATTTTCAAGGACAGTCTGGAGCCCCGGTTTTTATAGGTAGTAATGTTAGCCTTCGTTTCGAGTGATGCTATATAATCCTTGAAATGGTTTTTTGGTGCAGGTGATATGAAAAATATTTTCTGCACCAATTTCTGTATTTTTTATGGAGTATGCTTATTATGAAAAATAAATTTATTACTGATTTTATATTTTCATTGATTCATAATTTTTTTATAGTAATAATGCTAATTGTATTATCATCTGTTCTTGCAGATGCTTCAGTCTCGTCTTCTGTTTCGTTAAAGTTGCCGCAGATGACCATAAAAAATGCCAGAGTGGTGGTTGGAATCATGCTTCCCTCTAGCCCAAATACTTACAAGCAATATACTACGGTTATGCTTGACAAAAAGACCTTTCAGGAAGGTATGTTCAAATTTACCGTTGGTGAACTGGATGGCGTGGTGCTGGTGCTTTCATCGCCGCCACCTCTTGGGAGTTTTAGTTTGACGGCTATTGATACCTATTTATTGGAGAAAGTATTTCATCCAACCTTGCTTATTGATCCCGGTACTGCTGGTTCACACTTGCCCATGTTATCCATGGGCGATGTAGTAATTGGTGCCAGAGTGGTCAACTTCAGTAACTATATGACCAAGGCCGGTGGAAAAATTGTTCCTGGCCAATTCAGCGCCCTAGTATCTGATAATGAAGGCTACACCAAAGGGAATCCAAATCCAGAGTATCTATACGCATCTTCCACACTCGTGAAGCTTGCCGCAGAAGCGGCACACGCGGTGGCTTCTTATACGCCAGCGACTATCCTTTCTGCTCCGGTGGGCCGTAAACCATGGGTCATGACTTATGGAACCCAGGGCTCAGGGGATGCCTGGTTGCGCAACGTTGCTCAGATCCAGGCGAGTACCCGGATTTTCCATGAAGTTGATGAGGCGGGTAATTACCCAATTGCCTTAGTGTCCACCTTAAATAAGGTGCCATTCGTTGAAATCCACACCATATCTGATGCGGCTATCAATGTGCCAACCAAAATGAATGGTTATTTTCATCGTTGTTCTGAATACGCCCAGCATCGTTCTAATGGTATTGCTTTGCAGATGATCAAGATAATGTCTTCGCTACCGGCAGCAGTTCCCGCTGGTTTCGGCGGTGGGTTTTCCGATCCATGGTCAAAGGGGACTTTTACGAGAGCAGACTTGGCACCTCCGTATGTGGCAGAGTGGACCCACAAATATGGCGTACAGCGCGAATAAATAGTGTACAAGAAAATGTGCAACTCTTTATATAGTCTTGGGTGGCTGCTGAAATGGACTTCGTCATGTGCGTAGCTTTTGGAGTGGCGGAGTAGATCATGAAAAGCGGTTATCAAAATGTTGTCACATTAGTGTCATATTTCTCCTGTATACTATATGGGTATTTTCCCATATACGGATTTCTCTTGGTAATCATAAATAGCAAAAATGGTTGAAAAAATACATGTACGAAATTTATTGCTGTTAATTTAGGTAGACTGAATGAACTATTTTGAGGTGTTATCTTGAGGTACAATCTGAAATCCATTCGTCGCATTATGTCACTAATGGCCCTTGTCTTTTCTGGAGGCATTCCAGCTATAGCCATGGCTTATGATGACTCTATTGCTAATACCCTCAATATCAACGGCCCTATTCAAATTAACGCAGAAAACAAGGATTGGGTGACGCATGTGCTGCCGACGGGTCGTATTGTCAGTCCGGTTGGGTTGGTGAATGGTTCCCCGAATTTTGTGACGGATGTGGTACCGTTTGGGGATCAAATTGCGGTCATGGCCAATGGTGCCACACGTGCGCAGACCATTACCCTCTACGACAAAAAAACCCTTAAGCGTGTCGCTGAAATTGCGGCATATAAAAAAGCCGCTCATGCAAATGGACTGATGCCTACGGATGTGACCGATCTGCACGGTGACGTCATTGGTCATCAGAGCTTCTTTCAAGGCATGGCTGTGGGGCCCGATCAGATGTTGTTGGCTGCGGGTGGAGACAGCGATGATGTAGCCGCTTTTAAAGTCCAAAATGGTCAGCCTAAATTACTACGTCGCTATTCCTTGATATGGCAACCCTTTCCCAAGGATCAATATCCTTACGAATACCAAGGGCACTATGTGAATCAACCGCGTTTGTTTTATCCGGATGCACTTGCCGTGGGCCCCAAAGGCCAACATTTCTTTGTAACGGGTATGCTTTCCAATAGTCTGGCTCGAGTGAATATCCAGACGGGTACAACCCATTACTTGAATGTGGGTCCTTATCCGTTCGCGGTGGCCTTCGCCGATGGCGGTAAAAAACTTGTAGTCAGTCTGTGGGGAGGTAATGCAGTTGCCGTAGTAGATCCTGCAACCATGAAATTGATAGGCACTGTACGGGTCGGGCCACCCACAGCACCTAGTAATACCGAAGCGGGGGTCCATCCGACCGCTTTGGCCGCGATGCCAAACACGGCCAATGTTTTTGTCGCCTTGGCGAACGTAGATCGAATCGCAGAAGTCGATACCCATTCATTGACCGTCAAGGGTTTTGTAGATGACAGCCCCTATCCCGGAGCCCCTCCTGGCAGCTATCCAGATGGGCTGACCATCGTCGGTGATCAGTTATTCGTGGCGAATGCGGGTAATAATGATGTGGCCGTTTTCAATGACCAAACGGGTAAAGGACTGGGTCTGATACCCACTGCCTGGTATCCGACGGCGATTACCCATAATGGCCATGCTTTATATGTCGCGGCTGCGAAGGGGCTGGGTTCTGGCCCCAATGTAGAACATCAATGGGTCGGCGATATGATGGACGGTCTGGTGCAGAAAATTGATTTGCATAGTCTGTCACAGGAGCTTCCAGCCTGGACGCAGGAGAGTCTGCGCCATAATGGTTTCACCCACGCCCAGCGGGCGGCTCGACATCAGGAAGATGTGAAATCGACAAAGTTCCTACGTGCGCATATTCATTACGTGGTTTTCATCTTACGCGAAAATAAAACTTTTGATGAAGACCTCGGGGATTATCGAGCAGCCGGTGCTTGGGCCGATCCGCACTTAGATTTATATGGCCCGAAAGAATTGCCGAATCTCTATAATTTGGCGCACCATTACACATTGTTCACGAATTTTATGGCGGATGGAGAGGTTACTGCACAAGGTCATCAATGGACCACTGCGGCCTCCGATTCAGATTTTGTGCAGCGCACTTGGCCGGAATATTATTCAGGACGGGGCTTGGTTGCCAATCCGGGATGGACGCAATCCTTGGTACCTGGCGGTGCTACGGGCACCGGCGGTATGCCACTGGGCGTTGATAATCCGTATGCTATTTACGAAAACCTTTCCGTTTTGGGTAAATGGTCTAATCCGTGGATCAGCTATCCGCAGCGACTGTTTCTTTTCAACGATCTCCTGGATCATAAAATTTCTTTTGAGGATTTCGGGGAATTTGTTTCCCGATCCGAGTCTGGAAATATCTCCTTGGCGATGAAAAAACACCTCGCTACGGGGTTCCCAGGTTGGGACCGTATGATACTAGATACCTACCGCGAGAAGATGGCGGTGAATTGGCTCAAAGCGCATCCGGGTGCGAAGTTCCCCCACTTTATTTACATCTGGCTGCCCGATGATCACACCGCAGGCCGTTCGTCATGCTATTACACCCCTAATTATTATGTGGCCAACAATGATTTCGCCACTGCAAAGTTCATTCATTATTTATCCACGACCCCAGAATGGAAGCATATGGTGGTATTCCTTAACGAAGATGATGCCCAATCCGGTGCGGATCATATCAATGCCCACCGCACTTTTGCTCTGGCCATGGGACCTTGGGTCAAAAAAGGGTATCTGGAAACCAATCTGTATTCTCAGGTAAATATTTTGAAGACTACGGAAGCCGTATTTGGCCTACCGCCGATGTCGCAATGGGACCAGAATGCCAGCGTCTTTTCCGGAATGTGGACCCGTCATCCAGACTTTACGCCCACGCCAAAAGTGATTCCCATCCAGGTGCCGGTCGCCTTTAACGCGGGCAAATGTAGCAATTATACCTTGCTGCGTCGTGAGGCTGGAGCAACGGGTCATTACTTACATCCCAATTCGAAATGGTATGCTTGGTACCAAGCCCACCAGACCGCAAATGGGGCAGGGTTGCCACCTCCCAGCAAGGGCAATACCTACACACCAACGACGCTACTCAAGGTGCCGGGCCCCGAGCAGATGAAGCAGGAATGGATTGCTGCCAGAGGTGTGAAAGCTTGGCACAAAGAAAAGAATTACCTGAAGACCTATGCCCAAAAGCGGCATGCCCCCATAGCTGCCTATCAGGCCGGAGAGGTGGAATGATGACTGCGTACCAACGAGATGGTAGTTCCTCTTTTACGATGAAATTGACCGTGATCACCCTCGTTATGATGTCGACCATGCTGGGTCATGGCATGGCGGCGGCACATGCGGCAACGGCATCCCCGATGATTGCCTTCAGCAATGAGGCTAACCCCGGTTCGGCGGGACGTGACGCAGGTCAATACATGGCCCATGCCAAGGCTGTCAGGGCGGCGGATCGGCACATCGTGGCGTTGCTCAATGCAAAAAACTATCCCAAAGCGGCTGTAGAATTGAAGCAGGCGACCCAGCGTTATCAAGATGCTTGGGCCGGGTTTGCTTTGGGGAATTTATATGCGGCAGGTCTGGGTGTATCCAGAAGCCCGGCGCGAGCCTTTCACTGGTACTTGTGGTCAGCCAATGCGGGGGATCATTTTGCACAACGCCGGGTGGCTAATGCTTACCTGAACGGAGAGGGTGTGGCCCGCAATCCGCAAGAGGCGGCGTACTGGTTTCGCATAGGAATGGCCGTTCCCCAGCAGGTCAACGCCGATTACTGGTTGGCAGAAACCTATAAAAGAGGACATCTCGCGCCCATCAATCTGAAAAAATACCACTACTACCTGCAGCGCAGTCAAACGGCGCTGCAGGCTTTGGCGCAAGAGCCCAATGGTGCTGCGGCTTATGATATGGGCCTGAGTTACGCTTATGGGCGTGGCGTACCGGTCGATCGGGGCAAAGCCTTACAGTGGTTACAGCGGGCCATGCAGTTGCATTATGCGCCCGCCGCCATCGCTATTCATCGTTTAGAAACCGCTAGCCAATCACACCAGACATCGTGAAGGATGAAGGGGAACCCACTATGGAACGCCGAGATTTTCTAAAGACTTTGGGACTAGGTGCTGCGTCTTCCACTTTTCTGGGGAGTACGCTTGCGCGCGCCGCTTCACTGCCGTCTACCGGGCGCAGTGGCACATTAGAAGATGTTGAACATATTGTGGTGTTCATGCAGGAAAATCGCTCGTTTGACCACTACTTTGGCCATCTGCGTGGCGTGCGTGGCTATAACGACCGTTTTCCGCTGCCCTTACCCGGCGGTAAACCGATCTGGTATCAACCGCGCATGGAGCATCCAGAGCAGAGCATTCTGCCCTTTCACCTGAATACGCAGAAAACCTCTGCCCAGTTGCTCCAAGATCTGGATCATAGCTGGGCCTCGCAGCATGGGGCGCTCGCTGGAGGCGTCATGAATGCCTGGCCTCTCAACAAAACCAATATGACTATGGGCTACTTTCAGCGTGCCGACTTGCCTTTTCACTATGCGCTGGCAGATGCTTTTACGGTCTGTGATCACTATTTTAGTTCCATTGCGGGCCCTACCTGCCCCAATCGTTGCATGCTTTGGAGTGGGACTATTGACCCCGAAGGACGCCATGGTGGTCCTTTCATCGACGACAACACCTGTCTTTGGGACAAGCAGGTGAAGCCCTTTACCTGGACCACCTATCCCGAACGTCTGCAGGATGCGGGGATCTCCTGGCAAATTTATCAGGAGGGTTTGCACGAGATTGATCATAATCCCTTGACCGGCAACTTTGGTGCCAATGCGCTGGCATATTTTCGGCCCTTTGCGGAGGCGCAGGAGGGCTCTGCACTCTACCAGCGTGCCATGACCGCCCGTACCTTGGTGCAGCTTAAAGAAGACGTGATTCGTGATCGACTTCCGCAAGTCTCGTGGATTGTTACCCCCGCCGGTTACTCCGAGCATCCGTCCTATCCGCCTGCTTACGGTGCGATGTATATCGCCCGAGTTCTCGATGCGCTCACCGTCAACCCCGAGGTTTGGGGCAAAACGGCGGTCATTCTGAACTATGACGAAAATGATGGCTTTTTTGATCACGTCATGCCGCCACAACCACCGACTCCCGTACGTCCGGGTAAATCTACCGTCAGCACGGCAGGTGAAGTTCATAACGTGATTAATCCGGACCAGAGCATCCTCTACGTCGCGGACCAGCTCCCTTATGGACTCGGCCCACGCGTGCCGATGATGGTGATTTCTCCCTGGAGCAAGGGGGGGTACGTTTGTTCCGAAGTGTTTGATCACACCTCGGTCATCCGTTTTATCGAGCAGCGCTTTGGCGTGAAAGAACCCAACATCAGCCCTTGGCGGCGCGCGGTTTGTGGAGATCTTACGGCTGCGTTCGACTTTTCTCATCATAATGATCAGCCAGCGTCTCTCCCTAGCACTCAGGGCTACCGGGATATGGTCTACCGGGAATCTACCTTACCAGCACCGGTGGTGCCTGTCCGTCAACACCATCAGATAGATCCTCAAGAGGCGGGTCTTCGACCGGCCCGGTCCCTTCCTTATGATTTGGATGTGACGCTGCACATGACTCAAGACGGCGTCCGCCTAGACTTCGATAATCGCTCGACCACCGGGGTCGGTTGTTACGCCTACTGGGATGC
Source organism: Acidithiobacillus sp. (assembly GCA_041676785.1). Classification (GTDB taxonomy): domain Bacteria; phylum Pseudomonadota; class Gammaproteobacteria; order Acidithiobacillales; family Acidithiobacillaceae; genus Acidithiobacillus. The sequence continues at coordinate 82,984 of JBAYRF010000007.1, forward strand.
CAGCACCGCGCTGCCACAGCGCTACACGGTGGGTGCTGGGCATCAGCTCAGCGATACGGTACCACAGCCTACGGATCAGCCTGCGGCGATGACCGTGTATGGACCTAACGGATTTTTACGCAAATTGACGGGGAAGGGGGCTTCCAACCTGCATATCAGCACGCACAGCGAAGTCAGCGGTGATATCCGTATGCTGTTTTATAATGCCGGTGCACAGGGTTTAGAAATAAAGGTCAGTGATCGGTCTTACGGACAAAGCCCGCGTCAATTCCGGCTTTCTGCAGGACAAGTACGAGAAATACCATGGAATCTGCAGGACAGTCATCACTGGTATGATTTAGAAATCGCCACCCCGGAGCATCGTTGGCGTTTGGCCGGGCATATCGAAAATGGTCAGGAGAGCTTCAGTGACCCGGCCAATGTAGCCCCAGTGCTGACTTTGTGAAATCAGGAGAATTATTCCGATAAAGTCGTCGATGGGCTGGTTCCATACTGCACATCCAGCCAGTCTCGATAGCTTCCGTCCATGACTTTTTGCCACCACTGCGGGTTCTCCAGATACCAGCGGATAGTCCGACGAATCCCCGCAGGGAAATCCACAGCCGGCGAAAAGCCCAGTGCTTGGGTGATTTTTTCGGCATTAATGGCATAGCGCCGGTCATGACCGGGACGATCGCGGACATGCGTAATGAGATCGGCGCTTTTGCGGCCCTGGGCAGCAGCGGATAGCGGATAAGTCTGCAACCATTGCGGTTCATGGGCAAAAAGTTCATCCATGATCTGACCGACGAGCAGGACAATATCGATGTTTGCCCATTCATTGCAACCGCCGATGTTGTAGCTCTCGCCTTCTTGCCCCTGTTCGAGTATGGCGGCAATGCCACGACAGTGATCTTCCACATAGAGCCAGTCGCGAATTTGTTGTCCATCACCGTAGATGGGCAGCGGTTTGTTGTGGAGAATATTGACGATGATGAGCGGGATCAGCTTTTCAGGAAAGTGATAGGGTCCGTAATTGTTGGAACAATTACTGGTTGTGGTGCAGAGTCCGTAGGTATGCTGATAGGCGCGGACCAAATGATCAGAACCCGCCTTGCTGGCAGCGTAAGGCGAGTTTGGTGCGTAAGGCGTCGTTTCACAGAAGGGGGGATCTTGCGGACCCAAGGTGCCATACACCTCATCCGTCGAAATATGATGAAAACGGTGGGGAATCGGTCCCTGAGGATCATCCAGCCAAAGCGCTTTGGCCACGCGCAAAAGGTTGTGGGTACCGAGAATGTTGGTTCTGATGAATGTATCTGGGTCATGAATGGAACGATCCACATGGCTTTCTGCCGCAAAATGCACCATAACGTTGATTTGGTGATGACGCATCACCTGCTCAATCACTTCTGCATTCAAGATGTCTCCATGCACGAAATGAAATCCGCTATGCGCTTCCAGACCATCTAAATTATGCCGATTGCCTGCGTAAGTCAGTGCATCCAGTGCGATCAGCGTGCTATCGGGATGTTGTTGGAGCCAGTAGTGACAAAAGTTGCTGCCGATGAAGCCAGCGGCTCCCGTGACGAGCAGCCGCTTTTCGGTTATGAAATTACGGGATGGGTTAGCCATGAGTTTTCCTTACGGGGTTCCATCGGAGTCAACATCGGCGAGCATCTGGCGGAGCGCCTGACGCCAGTGCGGTGCGGCACCCAACGCGGCGTAACTGGCACTTTTGTCGAGCACTGCACAGGCGGGGCGGAGAGCCGGTGTGGGATAAGCGGCGGTCGGTATCATGGTGATGGGAATAGCGCGCGCCAAGCGGCCCATAGACAGGGCCTCTTCTTGAATGGCGACGGCAAAATCATACCAGGACGCGACCCCGGCATCCGTCCAGTGCTGAATACCATTAAAATCCGCAAGAGCCACCGCCCGCCAGACTGCTTGGGCAAGTCCCGCCGCCCAGGTGGGGCTACCAATTTGGTCGCCCACAATCCCTAAAGAATCGCGCTGCTCCATCAAGCGCAACATGGTTTTTACGAAATTATTGCCGTGAGCGCTGTATACCCAGGCGGTACGAAGAATCAGCGCATTGTCACCCAGTATGCTTTGCACTTGTTCTTCGCCAGCCGCTTTGCTAGCCCCGTAGGCGCCGAGTGGGTGGCGCGCATCCTGGGGTTGATAGGGTGAGGCTTGAGCGCCGTCAAAAACAAAGTCTGTAGAAAGATGAATGAGGCGCGCCGCGTAATCGGCGGCAGCACGAGCGCAGTGTTTGGCACCCTCTTTATTAATTGCGTAGGCATGCGTGCTTTCGGATTCGGCACGGTCAACTGCGGTGTAGGCAGCCGTATTGATGATACAGTCTGGACGAAAACTCTGAGCGGCGTTCTGGACCTGCTCAGCTTCACAAATATCTACTTGGGTGCGGGTTAAGGCTTTAAGTTCGATATTTGGCGGGCAATGGCGTTGCAGCTCCCAGCCTACCTGACCATTGGCTCCGAGTAAAAGTACGCGGGTCATCGTGTTGTTTCCTTGAGCAGTTTAATCGGAGCGACCAGTGGGGGCATAAAGAAACTCGTAAAAATTGTCCATTCGGATTCCCTGGGTATCATAACCGGTTGCTTCGACTTGGTTGCCATGCACACCGACGACCACCTTACAGGCATGCTCCTTAGGTAGTGTTTCAGTGGACACGAAGGACGGACCGCTTTGTCCGCAAGTGCCGTGGGGATATTCTTGATTAAGACGTATGATCAGTTGGTCAGCTACGCGCTGTGCCTGTTGGTTGGAGGCCGCTGCAAATGCGCGCGCGTTATGCCAAGCGTCTGCGATGGTTTTTCTTTGTTGCGCAGTGCTGGCGGTTGCCATGGCTTCCTGATGCAACTGATCTAGCGTGTCAAGGGCAGCGTATAAATCCGTCCGCGCGCCACTTTGCTGGTCGATGACGTGGACGCTGAGTGCTATCGTCGCAACGCCATAGATCACGATGATTGCACCGAGCAACCAGGCAAAACGGAGACGGCTTGATTTACTGGGGCGTTCTGACATTAGGAAGAACGCTGTTGGCTGGGGCGGCGGCGGCGGGCGGGCTTTTTATGATTTTGGCGGTCCGCAATATTCCCTTCCTCGTGGCGAATCTGTAGTCGATTTTCAGTGGCAAAGCGCATGATTTCTGCGAAAGCTTCTGGCCGCAATTGTTCTAAGCTCTCGTCCATGACAATGGCCGCATTGCCATTAATGTTTGCGGGTTCTATCAAAGGCAAGTAGTGGATTTTGTGGTCGGCACCAAAATGGGCCAGACCTACGCCCTCGATAAGCATCTCTGCCCAGGCCGAGGGGCGGAATTTACCGCCACTTTCGGTCACGCCATCGATGATGATCATGAATACCGTCGCTCCACAGGAAAGCCGCCGATAATAGCGCCCTTTGCAACCAGAATGAAGAGGCTCACGAAAAAGTCTCTGCCTCCCATAAGTGCAGGCCCGCCGCATCTTTGGGCGCCAGTAGTGGTGCCCCACGCTCTGCGAGCGGCCAGTGAATGGCAATATCCGGATCATTCCAGAGGATGCAGCGCTCGGCCTCGGGCGCGTAGAACTCAGTCGTTTTGTAAAGAAAATCTGCAGCTTCACTCAGCACATAAAAACCGTGCGCGAAACCCGGCGGCACCCAGAGCATTTGTTGGTTTTCGGCGGACAGGGTTGCCCCCGCCCATTGCCCAAAAGAAGGAGAGCTGCGCCGCAAGTCCACAGCAACATCAAAAACGGCCCCAGCTACTACCCGGACCAGCTTGCCTTGTGGCTGATGGATTTGATAATGCAGGCCACGCAGCACACCTTGTTGAGAGCGACTGTGATTGTCCTGTACAAAGCGCAAATCTAGACCCGCTTCCGCAAATTGGCGTTGATTCCAGCTTTCCATGAAAAACCCACGAGCATCCCCAAATACTTTAGGCGTAATGAGTAATACTTCGGGTATAGAGAGTTGCTGAATGTTCAATAGAGCGATCCTTCTTCAAGAATCCGCAGCAGATATTCACCATAGCCACTTTTTCGTAAAGGTGCGGCGAGTTCCGCCAAGGCCGCGCCGTCTATGTGCCCCATGCGGTAAGCAATTTCTTCCGGGCAGGCCACTTTCAGACCTTGACGCTCTTCCAGTGTACGGATGAATTGACCAGCGCTGAGGAGATCAGCATGGGTACCGGTATCTAGCCAAGCCGTGCCGCGCCCAAGTACTTCGACACGCAACTGCTTTTTTTCGAGATACAGGCGATTAAGATCCGTGATTTCCAGTTCGCCCCGTGGCGAAGGACGGATTTCCCGAGCCATGCGACTGCCTTCGGTATCATAGAAATACAGTCCTGTGACCGCGTAGGAAGATCGCGGTTTAGCGGGCTTTTCTTCAAGACCCACGGCAATGCCGTGCTGGTCAAATTCAACGACTCCATAAGCTTTGGGATTGGCGACGTGATAAGCAAAAATGGTCGCTCCAGAATCCGCCGCATTGGTTTGCTGCAACGATTCGCTCAGATCGTGTCCGTAAAAAACGTTATCTCCCAAGACTAAGGCGGAAGGACTTCCCGCCAGAAAGTCTTCGGCAATCAATAGTGCTTGGGCCAGTCCTTCGGGACGAGGCTGTTCGGCATAATGGAAATCCATACCCCATTGATGTCCATCACCGAGTAGCTGCTGGAAGCGCGGTAAATCGTCCGGGGTGGAGATGATCTGGATAGTGCGGATGCCTGCGAGCATAAGAGTCGCCAGCGGGTAATAGATGAGGGGCTTGTCGTACACCGGCATGAGCTGTTTGCTCACGGCTTGGGTGAGGGGGTAGAGGCGAGTCCCGGAGCCTCCCGCCAAAACGATCCCTTTACGCTCCAATGGGTTCCTCCGATTCAGAGCTTGCGGCGACGGAGTGGGCATGACAGAGGCTTTCCATGTAGTCGGTAAATTCGGCGCCGACTTCTGGGTGCGTTTTTCCGAAGGCGATGGTGGCTTTGAGGTAGCCGAGTTTGTCTCCGCAATCAAAGCGTTGACCGGAGAAGCGATAGGCGAGAACTTGCCGTTCATTGAGCAGATGGGCTATGGCATCGGTGAGTTGTATTTCCCCGCCGGCACCTTTCTGGGTTTTTTCCAAAAAATCGAATAAGCGGGCAGGAAGAATGTAGCGTCCTACCACTCCGAGATTGGAGGGGGCGTTTTCTGGTTTGGGCTTTTCCACGATTCCGCTGACCTGAAAGATACTTTCATCCCAGGGTTTGGCGTCGACCACGCCATAGCGCGTGGAATGTTCCCGAGGAATTTCTTCAACTCCGAGAATGCCAGCCTGATAGCGATGGTATTGTTCGACCATTTGTGCCAGCACCGGCGGTTCTCCGAGCATGAGATCATCAGCCAGCAAGACGGCAAAGGGCTCATCGCCCACCACGGGTTTGGCCATCAGCACCGCATGCCCGAGGCCGAGTGGGTAGGGCTGGCGCAGAAAAATGGTGCTGACATGACTGGGCAGAATACTCTGTACTTGTTCCAGAAGTACCGTTTTTCCGCGTTTTTCCAGCTCATTTTCTAGCTCGTAGGACACGTCAAAATGGTCTTCGATGGCGCGTTTGCCTCGGCCACTGATGAATATCAACTGATCACAACCCGCTGCGATGGCTTCTTCCACGGCGTACTGAATGAGCGGTTTATCGACTACGGGCATCATTTCTTTAGCACTGGCCTTGGTTGCCGGAAGAAATCGGGTACCAAGACCGGCCACAGGAAAAACCGCTTTGCGCACTTCAGCCATGCTTTCTCTCCTTTTGGAATAGTCGGAGTATAACGAAATCGGGCGCTTTTCCGCAAAGGATGGTTATTTTGCTCATAGCGGATGATCGGTTTCTGAAAAGTCTTCTGGACGTTCTGGGGTGGTACTTGAATCCGCTTTGTCCCGATTGTTTTTCCCGCCTCCAACGCCTCCCGCCATGGCAAAGCGCAAAGCCTGTTGGGGCGTCATATCCGGTAAAGGAATGACTTTTTCACGCGGAACCAAGCAGGTAAAACCGCCGATGCCATAACTCATGGGGATGAATACTGCAATGCAGTCTTCGGGTAAGTGTGGCAGTTCGTACAAGTTGTCACGGGTGACTAAACCAATGATGTAACCCATGTCGCCCCCTTGGCGCACCAGCACAGCACTGCGAAAGCCCCGATCGGCGCCGCCAAAAAGTAGGCCGACCGTTTCCTGAATGGTGCTATAGAGACTGTGGAGCACTGGAATGCGCGCCAACGCCTTGTTCATCCAGTCAAAAATCCAGGAGGTCAGGACATGAGAGGCGAGAAAACCCACACCCAGAATGAGGAGCAGGGTAAGCAGCAGTCCTAGGCCAGGAATATCAATTCCAAAAAGCGCTTTGATCGGTGCTTCAAAGAGGTTGTTGAGCCAGCCACCAATCCATAGGACGACATATACGGTCAGTCCGATGGGTAAGGAAATGAGCAAGCCTTGGGCAAACCAGCGCCGCAGATGAATATGTCGAAAGCGGGATTGGGGTTCGATGGGTACGGGGAGCATCATAGACTTCCAGGCACAGGTCGATTGGCCGGGGTATCACCCGAATGAAAAATTTCACGAGAGGATAAAATTTTATGAGTCTTCATCACGTTCCTCCTGATTTTTGAAGTATTGTGGGGCGAGACCATGCTTGCGCATCAGTTTGTAGAGGTCAGTACGATGTCGTCCGGCAATGCGTGCTGCGCGGGAGATGTTACCATCGGTGGCGCGCAGTAGGTTTTCCAAATAAACGCGCTCGAATGCGGTCTTGGCGTCTTGCAGGGGCGGAAAAGCACTGGGACCACCTTGGCGGCTGGGGTCGGGAATGGCCTCCCCCGCTACCCAACCCTTTTCGGTGACGGCGGCGGCAAAAGTGACCGCGTTTTCTAGTTCCCGAACATTTCCCGGCCAGGCACGCTGCATCAGTTTGTCCAGAGCCTCCGGGCTGAAGCCGAGTATGTTGCGTTCCAGTCGCTGACTTTCGCGATCCAGAAAATACTGAGCGAGCAGCAAAATATCCTCCGCCCGCTCGCTGAGACTGGGTACCCGGAGAGGAATGACGTGCAGTCGGTAGTACAGGTCTTCGCGAAACGCGCCACTCGCGGTGAGTGCGTGAATATCCTGATGGGTGGCGCTGATGATGCGCAAATCCACAAAAACCTCCGTTTTGGCACCTACTGGCCGCAAGGTTCCCTCCTGCAGCACGCGCAGCAGCTTTACTTGTAGAGCCAAGGGTAAATCAGCAATTTCATCAAGAAATAGGGTCCCGCGATCGGCGCTACGAATCAGTCCATTGTGATCTTGAGTAGCCCCGGTAAAAGCCCCTTTTACATGCCCAAAAAGTTCGCTTTCCGCAAGCTCTGCGGGAATAGCACCACAGTTGACGGCCACAAAGGGCTGGGCATTTCTTGGGCTGGCTTCGTGAATCGCTCGGGCGACGCGTTCCTTGCCCGAACCACTTTCTCCGAAGAGAAAAACACTGGCTTGAGAGTTTGCAATCTGGGCGATTTCGTTGACCAGATTGGCCATGACTGAGCTGCGATGCAGGATGCTCTGGCCCGCCTGTGCGCGCAATTTTTCTCGAAGCTTGCGGGTTTCTTGGCTTGCGCGACGTTGCGCTAGAGCCGCGTGCGTGAGTTCCTGAAGTTCTTCGTTGCTGAAGGGTTTACTGAGGTATCCAAATGCTTGGGCGCGCATGGCGGCAACGGCATTGGGAATGCTGCCGTGGGCAGTGAGCAGGATGACCGGCAAATCAGGGTCGCGTGTTTGTACGGCTTCGAGGACGGCCATGCCATCCATACCGGGCATGCGCAAATCGGTAATGACAAGATCAACGTCCTCGCGATCCAACTGCTGCAATCCCTGAACGGGATCGCTGCTGGTAAGTACCTGGAAGTCTTCACTTTCCAGCCAGAGTCCGAGTAAACGTAAAAAATCCGGATCATCATCAATAATCAGAATGGTGGGCATGGTTTTCCGCATATCAGGGTAAGGGGGTAGAAGGTTTTTGAAGAGATTTTTCGGCATGATGGTGGAGCAGGGCTTCCAGACGCTGGAGGCGGCTTTGTGCGGATGCAGCATGGGCTTGCGCTATGGCGGTCTGGCCCTGAGTTGCGCGCAATTGCAGCGCACAATGCTGTGCAGCAGTTCGGCTTTCGATGAGGGCGCTGAGGGTTCGTCGCAATGGTCGTGTAGCCATCGCAATATCGTGGTTCTGTGCAGCCATAGAAAGTTCCCGAGTCGCATTGTTCAGGGCGGTGTGATTGAGCGCCCCGCTGCTGAGATACCATTCGGCGAGCGCGCGATGAATTTTTGCGCAGTTGAGTGAATCCGGCTGTCCGCATTGATGAAGCTCTTGGAGCAGGCGATGCTGAGAAAGTTCTGAGAGGGGCGAAACCGGAGTGACAGGTGGTTGCGGAGGCGGCTGTAATAGCGCACAGGCGCTAAGCAGCGGAGCCAAAAACAGCGTTACTAGGTGGACCTTACCCAATCGCAATCGAGGCATATCAGTGAGCACCCTCGGCCGCCGTCGCTGGCAACCAGATTTCGGCGCGTAAACCGCCCTCCTGTCGGTTACGTATATGAATCCAGCCCCCCTGAGCGGCTACGAGTTCTCGGGTGATCGCCAAACCCAGACCAGTACCGCGCGGCAGACTATTGCTGACAGGCACCTGATAAAAGCGTTCGAAGATTCTCTCCAATAACGCTTCTGGAATACCCGGACCGTGATCATCCACATGGAAAAGAATACCATTTTGTTTTTGCTGTGCGCTGACGCTGATTTGTCCACCTGCTGGACTGTACTTGTGCGCATTACTGACCAAATTGGTGAGAATCTGACGTAATCTTTGTGGGTCTGCGTATACCTTCAGATCGGAGTGACTGTGGTACTCAAAGATTTGTTGCTTTTTTTCGGTGAGGGGTTGCATGCGTTTTTGCAAATCTTCGAGCACCTCAGAGACGGACAGCAACTGTGGTGAAAAATCTAGGGATCGTGCCTGTAGAGCGTGCATATCCAGCATTTCCTGGATGGCCGCGTATAGTTCTTTGACCTGACGTACTACAATTTCCAAAACTTCGCGCTGACGTGGTAGCAGTGGTCCAATGCGTTCGCTGAGCAGGAGTTCACTCCCAGATCTTGCGGATGCCAAAGGCGTTTTTAGTTCATGAGAAACCTGACTGAGAAATTCATGGCGAAGTCGTTCTTCCTCGCGCAGGCGTGCCTGCATGCTTTCAATACTGCGCGCGAGGTCACGTAATTCCTGAGGTCCGTCACTCGCAACATGGGTTAATTTGCCGGCGCCAATATCTTCGAGAGCCATCCGGAAATCCCGCAGCGGCCGGGTCAGCGCAGCCGCCACACGCCACGGGATGAAAAGGCTAAGCAGGGCGGTGATGACTACCAAAGCGTAAAGCAGATGAACGGCCTGCGAGCGGGCGCTAGCGGCAGCCTCTCCCTGGCGCAGCAATAACGATTCCATGGCCCGATGTACAGACTGAAAGTCCTGGTCCACGGCTTCTTTGCCGATGGCATCGGAGCCGGGTGCGGCGACAGTAGTTACCGGATTTTGTGCATAATTCACGAGGCTTTTTTCCAGCTTTTGAACGGCAAGTAGCAGGTGTGGATGATCCTTAGCGCTCACTTGCACACTCTGCAGCGCCGTTTGCTCGTGGGTGACTAGGTCGGCAAAGGTTTTTTCATAGCCTGAGTGCGGGAGAACCTGGGCCAGTTCGTGATAAAACTCGGCCTGACGTTGTTGACTCTGAATCTGCAGAAGATTTTTTTGCAGGGGTAGCCCCACCTGAATCAGTGTGTTGCTGCTGTTGCCTAGGGTATGGATCGCGTTGATCGCTACAAACACCACACCGGCGACTAATAACAGGATGAGTAAGGCAAAAAATAAAACCCGACGGGGCGTCGAGAGGGCACGTTGCGGCTCCATCCGTTCAGGAGCAGCCTGTGGGTGGTCCGAGCTGTGTCCTTCCATAAAGTCCGCCGCCATCCGTTTCTCCGTGCCGTCCTGTATTACTTTTCCCTGCTACTGCGGGGGTCAGTGTAAGCGACTCCCGTCTCAAGGCCTAGTGTAGATCATTGGCTACGACACGTTACCCGACTGAGTATAGGTCATACACAACAGATTGCGCGAAGCTACATACCCATATTTTCGATGAATCTGTAGCAATTGGGCTACGGGTTCTCCCTTTGATGCTGCACGGTCGCTACCGCAGAGTCCCGATGAATGGTTTGATTTGCTGGATATTATATTCGGGTGGCACGATCCATGCTTGATGAATATCAGTATGTATATTTATTCTAATTTATAGAGTTTCGGCTACCCTGATCTAGGAGATATATTATGGAGATCGTTCCTCATTACAGCGCAGCGTTTGATGTAATAGCTCGCCATCACTTACTTTGGGATCGTCATAGTGGTGATGTGGCGTTGCTGGATTGTCCGCCAGCGGCGGTCGAGGCGGATCTCGATTTTATTTTGGCTCAGGATGGTGTCCATCTCCGGCAAATATTTTTATCGCATGCCAGTCTGGCGCTGCAAGATGCTGCTGAACGGCTGGCTCTACTGGTGCCGGAAGCGGAGGTGATTGCTCCATTTTGGGGCAATTGGGACATCAGTGCTCAAGAATATCCTACGTTGGGAACGGTATCTTGGTGGCCTTGGAGTATGGGGGGTGGTTTTTGGGGGCTATACGCAGAGGGTGCTTTGGTAATCACTGCGGGATGGGAGACGGACGGTTGGTCACATGGGAACTGGCAAGGCGATCAAGTTGGCTGGGACAGCTTGCAAAAACTATGTCCAGAAACTCGTATATTTGTTTCGGGTGCGCCGCACGAAGGATTTTTGCTGGGTCGCTGGCGTGAACAAATGGGCACTAAGGTTATTTCCTTGGCGGCGCGACGGGAACAGCGGCGGGCTGCTTGAAACGCATCAGGGCGCGAGTGCGCTTAGTGGCGTTCAGGGATCGACACCCGTAAGTAGTGCGGCAGCAGCCTCGCTGACAGCCGCACTGATTTCAATGCCCCCCAGCATCCGGGCTATCTCCTGCTGACGTTCGGCGGGGTTTAGCGTGCGGATAGCGCTCAAGGTCTGTCCATCTTGCACCTGTTTTTCTACCCGTAAATGCTGGTGTCCTTGGGCCGCCACCTGTGCTAGGTGGGTGACGCAAAGCACCTGTTGACGGCTACCAAGGCGACGCAGCAGACGTCCCACCCGCTCGGCTACTGCCCCCCCGATACCCACGTCCACTTCGTCAAAGATGAGGGTGTCTACGCGCTCCGGCGCGGCGAGGATGACCTGTAAGGCGAGGCTGATGCGCGAAAGCTCTCCGCCAGAGGCGACTTTTGCGAGGGGTTGTGCAGGATGCCCAGGATTGGCGGTAATCCAGATTTCGACCCCGTCCCAGCCATTTTCCCGCCAGTATTTTTCGTCATCGGGGTAACTGTCTAGGTGCAGCGCGACGCTGGCGTGCGGCATTCCTAATTGCTGGATTTGGGTGACAACGGCTTGCGCTAAGTTTTCCCGTTGATTCTTACGCGCATGGGATAGTTGCTGGCATTGCTCTCTGTAAGCTATTCGGGTTGCATTCAGCCGTTGCTCGGCAGCCTGTCGCGCGCTATCCAGATCTTCGCTGCTCTGTAGTTCTTGACGTAGGGCTTCCCGTTTGGCGATGAGTCCAGCCATATCGCAGTGGTGTTTGCGTTGCAGGTCTTGGAGTTGCTGCAGGCGTTGTGCGATGTTTGCGAGTCGTTCAGGATCGGCTTCAAGGGCTGTCAGATAAGCGCCGAGGTTAGCCAGCGCTTCTTCGGTCTGGATCAGAGCGGTATTGAGCAGTTCTTCGGTTTCGCTGAGCTGCGGGTCATGGAGGCGTGCGGTACTGACATGACGCTGGGCTTCAGCAAGCGCTCGGCTGGCGGATTGCTCCTCACCATCCAGACGTTGCAGTGCTGTTCCGAGATGTTCTCGGAGCTTTTCTACGGCCCCCAGACGCTGTTCTTCGGCGCGTAGGGTTTCCCATTCATCTTCTTGGAGTTCCGCAGCGTCCAGTTCTTGGAGTAGGAAGCGTTGCCAGTCCTCCTGTTCACTCTGGCGCCCTTGCTGTTCTTGCAATGTCTGGCAGTGTTGAGCGGCTTGCCGCCAAGTATGGTAGTGTTCGGCGACGGTTGTCCGCAGGCTTTCCAGCGCAGCGAAACGATCCAGCAGAGCGATCTGGCGATCGGGTTGCAAGAGTTTTTGGTGCTCGTGCTGACCCAGTAACTCAATCAGATTTTCGCCAAATTCTCGAAGCTGGGTATTAGTCACGCTACAGCCATTGATGAAGGCGCGGCTGCGGCCGTTACGCTGGATGACGCGACGCAGCAGACAGGTGTCCTCGCTGTCGATTTCTTGCTCCCGTAGCCACTGACGAGCGGGATGGTCAGGACTCAGTGCATATTCTGCACTGATTTCGGCTTGTTCCGCGCCATGGCGAATACTTTCCGCATGACCTTTATCGCCGAGTAGTAATGCGATGGCATCTACCAGAATGGATTTACCGGCACCAGTCTCCCCAGTTAGTACGGTGAGTCCGTGGTTGAAATCAACACTGATTCGGTCGATCAGCGCGAAATCACGAACCTGCAGGTTAAGTAGCATTTAATCGTCCCCGGGAGGTTCCGCCCAGTGTAATTTACTGCGCAGAATCTGAAAAAAATTCTCTTCTTCGGGATGAATAAAACGCGCCGAGCACTGCGCTCGACGAATCAGGATTTCATCGCCGACTTCCAACGCCAAGCTGTTATGGCTGTCGAGACTCAAGGCGGCGGGCTGGCGGCTGGCGGTGAGCCGGGCACGAATTTCTACGGTATCGGCAACGACCAGAGGGCGGGCGGTGAGGGTGTGCGGGCAGATTGGCACGAGCAATAGCGCTTCGAGACTGGGAGAAAGAATGGGGCCGCCAGCGGACATAGCATAGGCGGTAGAGCCGGTGGGTGTGGCGAATATGACGCCATCAGCCCGCTGGGTATACACAAAACGGCCATCAATGTGCACACGCAACTCAATCATGCTTTCGCCGCAGCCTTTATGAATAAAAATTTCGTTGATGGCGAGGCCGCTGTGAATCTGAGTTTGACCACGCCACAGCTCGGCATGCAGCACGCGGCGTAGATCCTGTTGATAATGACCCTGCAAAATGGGAGGCAAGGCGGTATCTATCTGCTCAATAGCGAGATCAGCCAAAAACCCCAGCCTTCCTTGATTGACGCCGAGAATCGCCACCCCACTGCGTGCGGTTTGTCGTGCGGTACCCAACAGGGTGCCATCACCACCGATGGCGATGACTAGGTCGCTTTCTGCCTGAGCCTCGGCAAAAGACAGGAGACGCAGTCCGAGATTCTCATTAATCTCTGCCGCGCATTGGGTTTCGAGAAAGACTTCCAGACCCTGCGCGATAATGAAATCGCGGAGCTTCCGCAATCCGGGCAGTACCGAAGGATCACGATATTTACTAACGAGCAGAACGCGCTGGAATGGTTGGGTCATGGACGTAGCCTACATGGGGGCGGCGCGGACGCCAAGAGTGCGCCCCGCATTATTATAAAGCTTTTGTGGTGGACGCAACCTGGTCACGCATCCATTCAGAGAATCCGCGTAACAGCAGGTCGGGTAGGTGATGGCTGTCAGGAATGTGCGCTTGCCAAGTTGTTGCGTCGCCCCCGGTGATGAGCACTTGCGCGTTGGGGAATACTTCCTGATAAGCGGTGATGGCGTTGCGCAAAGCATCCGCAAAAAGATGGAAAACTCCCGACTGAATGGCACCATCGGTGTCGTTGCCCCAAAGGGGGGCTGGCAAATGTAAACGGATATCTGGGAGCAGTGCTGTCCCTAAATGGAGACTATGCAGCGTCAGGGCGATGCCCGGAAGAATGCGACCACCCTGAAAACGTCCGTCTGCCAGAAGATCAATAGTGATAGCCGTACCCATATCTATGATGATGCTGTCTTGTTGCGGATAGTTTCGAGCGGCGCCAAGCAGGCAGCAACGTCGATCAAAACCCAGACTTTCCGGCGGTTGATAATTGCCAGGCACGGCGTTCCAAAAGGTCTTCGGATCGGGCTCATAAACGCGATGGTTGGGCAGAGCGGCTCGCCATGCCGCCAGTGCCGAAGGCACAACACCGCCCAAGGCAACGGTTTCATCCTCGTCGAGATGTAAAAATGCAGGATCTTGTCCTTGCAATATACTGGCGGGGGGGGTGCCGGTCGCCATGCTGATATGCTCAAAGTGGTGACCATCGTCACTGCGTGCTAAGAGCGTGCGCGTGTTTCCTACGGCAATAAAAATCATGATGCGAGAGGCCGGAGGCTGACATCCCCTGCACTAATCCAATGGGGTTGGCAGCCACCGCTTTGTACTTGCAGTCGCCCATCCTCACCGAGTTGAATCACCTGCGCTTCGTGGTCACCCAAGGCATCCATAATGTGAACGCTTTTCCCTAGGAGGGGCGCGGCAGCCTGCTGCCATCGCGCAATAAATGCGCTGAGTCCGCTCTCGGCAAATACGGCAAAATCCGTCTGCCATTGGCGAAGAATACGTCCTGCAAGAAAGCTACGCGGCAAGACAAGCCCCTGTTCTGCTAGGCTGGTGGCTGTTTCCGGCAATGATGGGTCGGCGTGGATGTTGAGCCCTAGCCCAACCACCAAGCGGGTTTGGGCTTGCGCCAGAGTGCGTGCCTCAACCAGTAAGCCGCCGAGTTTTTGCTGGCCAATCCAGAGATCATTGGGCCACTTTAGCCAGAGTCCGGGCACGGAGTCTTGCAATAGCGTGAACACGGACAGCGCGGCCACTAAGGTCAGTGCGGGATTGACTGGAGTACTTTGGGTCCAGGCATAACTTAATGTGAGATGATGGCCGAAAGTGGATGCCCAGTGTCGCCCGCGACGCCCGCGTCCGGCCCACTGGCTTTCGGCAAGACAAGCTGTGGGGCTGTCGGTATTGGCGAGGAGTTCCGTGTTGGTGGAAGCACAAGCGGCCAGAATCCGGATTTGTCGGGCCTCCAATCCAGAAGCTGCGGCAATTTCTGAACCGCTGAGGGCGGCGTGAGGATACTCCAGACGCAGGCCATCGACCCCATTCTGGAGCGGGATTCCCCAGCTTGCTGCTTCATGAAGCAAGCTGGTGGCGTCTACCGACTCAGGCTCACTCGACCCGCTCCCGCCACCACTCAGCGTGTGCAGCAGGTTTTGTAAGGCCGCCGAAGGCGCATCAAGAGCGGGTATGGCCATCTCCTAGCACGATCCACTTTTGTAAGGTCAATCCTTCCAGTCCTACGGGGCCACGTACATGCAGGCGGTTGGTAGAAATGCCAATTTCTGCTCCCAAACCATATTCAAAACCGTCGGCAAAGCGGGTGGAAGCGTTGACCATCACCGAACTGGCATCTATCTCACGCAGAAAACGCCGGGCGTGGGTATAGTTTTCAGTGAGGATGGATTCGGTATGTTGTGAGCCATAGCGGTTGATGTGCGTAATAGCGGCATCCAAATCATCGACGATCTTCAGAGAAATGATGGGTGCCAGATATTCGGTAGCATAGTCCTCTTCGGTAGCGGCGACGGCACCGGGAATCCGGGGAAGACTGCGTTCACAGGCGCGAATCTCAATACCTTTTTCCTGCAATGCCGTAGCAATAGGCAGCAAAAGATCGTCTATCCGAGCCTGATGAATCAGCAGGCTTTCGGCGGTATTGCAGGTACCGAGGCGCTGGGTTTTGGCATTGACGATGACTGGCACGGCTTTGCGTGGATCGGCTTCGGCATCCACATAGACATGGCAGTTACCATCCAAGTGCATGATGACAGGGACCGTGGCATCGGATTTAATACGAGAAATCAGTCCCTTGCCGCCACGCGGAATCACCACATCCACATAACGGTCCATACTGATCAGAATACCCACGGCTTCCCGCTCGGCAGTGTTGACGTACTGAACCAGATCCAAGGGCAGCCCGGCTTTACCCAGCGCAGCGCGCAGGCGCTCGGCAATGGCCATGTTACTGTGCAGGGATTCGGACCCACCCCGCAGAATAACAGCGTTACCCGATTTCACACAAAGTCCGGCAGCATCCGCAGTCACATTGGGACGGGACTCATAAATCATGGCGATCACGCCGAGGGGTGCCCGCATATGACCCACCTGAATCCCGCTAGGACGATAACGCAGTCCGGTGATTTCCCCGACGGGATCGGGCAGGTTAGCAATTTCCTCCAACCCTTGGGCCATGGCTGCGATGCGGGATTCATCCAAGCGCAAACGGTCTATAAAAGCGGCGTCTTTACCCGCTTCTTCGGCGCTGCGAAGGTCTTTGCGATTGGCGCGCTGCAAATTGTCGGCATCGCGTCGCAAAAACTCCGCCATCAGACGCAGAGCACCATCTTTGGCGGCACTATCCGCACGTTGCAGGCGATGCTGGGCAGTACGGGCACGTTCGCCAATTTTCTCCAGATCATTGCGTAAATCCAAAATATTGTCTCCTCTTCAGTGCCGTGCAGTTCGGCATGAAATGAGCAAAAACCTCATAAGCTCATAGAATCTGCAGCTCCGGACGGCTTTAAAGCGCGCGGACGTTACCTAACTATTGTGCCGTTCTGGAGTCAATCCGGCAATTCGCAGGCATAAATCGGTTATAGCAGGCCATACGGGAGTAGGGTCTTGGCCCTTGATGCGCGCATCTATGGCGAGACATTCGTGAATTCCGGCCTGCAGTCCCGCACGGGTCAGTCGTCGGGCAGCGCTGCGCAACCCGCCTTGGCGGGCGGGGAAGATGCGATTTTGGCGAAAGAAACTGTCCATTTCAACCTGTCCTCCCCGCAACTCAGCAAGCATGCGCAGATCTTTGTGCAGTGCCCAGAGACAGAGAGCGGGTTCGCCGTCACCACTGCGCAGGCGCTGAATAATGCGCAAAATCTGCGTGCCTTCGCCTTGCAATGTGGCATCAGCCAGATCGTAAATGCTGAACTGACTACTGTCGGCAAGTACCGCGCGGATCTCAGAAACTCCTATTTTTTGCTGGGGATATACCTGCTGCAGACGCTGAATAGCCTGGTGGCAAGCGCTGAGATTGCCAGCACTGAGATCCGCCAGTAACTGCAAGGCCGCCTCGTCTGCTTTCATGCCCTGCTGACTAAGCCGTTCGGCAATCCAGCGCAGCCAGTCTGCTCCTTCAGGACGATAAAGAAGCAAAGTATGCCCCTGACTTTCGAGCGCTTTGAACCAAACCGTTTTTTGAGTGCTGGCATCCGGCCGGGGACCGCTGATCACCAGTAAAGCATCAGGCGGTGGTGATGCCAGCCAATATTGCAGGGCACTGACGCTGTCCTTGACCAGTTTGGGGCTATCTAAGCGCAAGAGGAGTAAACGCAGTTCGGCGAATAGTGATCCGGCATCGCGTTCGTCGCGCAGGGCTTCCCAAGGATTACCCTGTTGTCCTAAGCGCTGGCGCTGAATAAAACCTTTTTGGACGGCGGCAGTACTGAGCGCATCTTCGGCTTCTTGCAATAGTAGGGGCTCATCAGAAAACAGTCCGTAGACGGTCGCCAGCGGTCCGCGTAGATGCCCCGACCATTGTCCAGGCTTTAGTCGCAAATCAGGAACCTGGCTGGCGAACGTTGGGACTATTCAGCACGCGCCGCAGAATCTGGCGTGCGCCTTGTTCCATCAATAGCCGTTGCATGCGGATTTGCTGCTCATTGGTCGCGAGGGGATTACCACTGTTATAGCTGAAACTGTTTTCTACAAGCAGAGTCTGAGGCGGCAAAAGTAATTTCTGGTGATGATCAACAACACTGAACTGCGCATGCAGAGTATCCAAAAACTCCAAGGCAACTCCGCTGCTCGGACTAATGCTGATAATACGCTGGTTCACATATGCATTTTCGATTTTCAGGAGTGGCCCATCCGTCCGACTGAAATTACCATCACGCTGCAGTTCCCGATGCACGGTTTCTGCGAGCGTTCCGCCATCGGGCCCGCTGCCACTGACGCGGATGCCTTTGAGCGCCGGTGGAATGGTCGCACCGGTCTGTAGGTGAAAGCCGCATCCACCCAGAAGTGCGATCAGTATGGCGGCCAACCAGTACCGCGCGCGACTCCGCAGTCTGTTCATCCCAGCACCAGGTTGACCAGTCTACCGGGAACGACAATGCATTTACGAATCGTTTTACCCTCTAGGTGCCGTTGCATGGCGGGCGCGCTTAGTACGGCTTTTTCGATGCTGGCGTTGTCGGCATCCGCCGGAAAATCCATACGCTCTCGGAGTTTGCCATTCACCTGTATCACGAGGGTAATGGTGTCAGAACGGAGTGCTTCGGGATCGGCCTCTGGCCAAGATGTCTTGCTGATTTCACCGTTTTGACCCAGTTGCGTCCAGAGCACTTCGGCAATATGCGGCGCAAACGGAGAAATCAGCAGGGTGATGGCCCGTAGCCCTTCTCCTAGAATGGCACGGAGGTCGGCTGGCGCATCGGCTGTCACCTTCATGAGGGCGTTGGTGAGCTCCATGATCGCCGCGATCGCGACATTAAAATGATAGCGACCATCCATATTGCGACTGACCCGATCAATACACTGATGCACCGCGCGACGTAAATCGCGGGCTTCTGGCGATATTTCTGAGGGAATGGCCTGGTGATCCGGACCATATTCATGCACCAGACGCCAGATCCGACTCAGAAAACGATGTGCCCCTTCTACTGCCGAATCAGACCACTCCAGATGTTGCTCCGGTGGGGCTGCGAAAAGGATGAAGAGGCGGGCGGTATCGGCTCCGTAACGATCAATCAATCCTTGAGGGTCCACGGTGTTTCCTTTGGACTTGCTCATTTTACTGCCATCTTTTAAGACCATGCCCTGAGTCAGGAGGCGTTTAAAAGGCTCATCATGGATTCCGTCGGCGGGGAGCAGGCCAGTATCCCGAAGCAGGCGATTGAAAAAGCGCGCGTACAGCAGGTGCAGTACAGCATGTTCAACGCCACCGACATATTGGTCTACCGGGAGCCAGTCAATGGCCCGCTGATCCAGCATGTGCGCGGCATCTGGACAGGCGAAACGGGCGTAATACCAGGAGCTTTCCACAAAGGTGTCCATGGTGTCCGTCTCGCGGCGCGCCGGAGCATGACACACCGGGCAGGCAACATTCAGAAATTCAGGGTCATCCAGCAAGGGAGAGCGGGGGTCTTTAAGCTGATAATGGGTGGGCAACACGACGGGTAGATCCTGCTCGGGCACCGGGACAATACCGCAATGTTCGCAGTGGATCATGGGGATGGGCGTACCCCAGTAGCGCTGACGGGAAATACCCCAGTCGCGCAGACGGTAGTTGACGGTTTTCTGACCCAAGCCCTTTTCGGCGAGCGCAGCCGTAATAAGACTTTTAGCGGTATCGCTGGGTAGTCCGTCGAATGAACCCGAGTTCACCAAGCGGCCTGGGCCGGTGTAGGCTTCGCTCATGGCGGTAGTATCCAGGGGCAAACCTTCGGCGGAAATCACCGCGCGAATGGGTAGATCATATTTACGGGCAAACTCAAAGTCGCGCTGATCATGGGCGGGCACGCTCATCACCGCGCCTTCGCCGTAGCCGATCAAGACAAAATTCGCCGCCCATACCGGCAATTTTGCTCCGCTGAGCGGGTGTTTCACATAAATCCCAAGCGGATGCCCTTCTTTTTCTTGAGTTTCTATGCTGGCTTCGGACACCGAACCGTGACGGCAGCGCTCCAGAAAATGGGCTAACTCTGCATTTTGTCCGGCAGCTTGCTGGGCTAAAGGATGCTCGGGTGCTACTGCAAGATAGGTCGCGCCCATCAGGGTATCCGGGCGGGTGGTAAATACTTTGATGACGCCATCGCCCGCTGCGAGCGGAAAATGAATTTCCGCGCCTTCAGAACGACCAATCCAGTTGCGCTGCATGGTCAAAACTTGTTCCGGCCAGCCATCGCTGAGGGTGTCTAAACCTTGGAGTAATTCGTCCGCATAGGCTGTGATGCGCAAAAAATACTGCACAATCTCCCGGCGCTCGACGGGTGCGCCGGAGCGCCAACCGCAGCCGTCTACCACTTGTTCATTGGCCAGCACCGTCTGATCCACCGGGTCCCAGTTGACGGTGCTGAGTTTTTGATAGACTAAGCCCTTCTCCCAGAGTTTTACGAAAAGCCACTGTTCCCAGCGATAGTAGTCGGGCGTACAGGTGGCGAACTCTCTGGACCAGTCATAAGAAAGCCCCAAGCGTTGCAATTGTCCGCGCATGTGGGCGATATTTTCGAGTGTCCACTGCGCTGGTGCCACGCCATTTTTGAGTGCCGCATTTTCCGCAGGCAGACCGAAAGCATCCCAACCCATAGGTTGTAAGACTTCTTTCCCCAGCATCCGCTGATAGCGGGCGATAGCATCGGCAATGCTGTAGTTGCGCACATGCCCCATATGCAGTTGCCCGGAAGGGTAAGGAAACATAGCCAGCGCGTAGAATTTTTCGCCACTGGGAGCGGCGCTCGCTTTGAAAGTCTGGGCGTGCTGCCAGCGTTGTTGCACGGTGGCTTCGAGTTCTTGCGGGGCGTAGGCGGGAATGTCCATGATTTCTATCGTTCAGCCGGATATGAAAGTGGTCCAAAGGTTGCCACAGGCACCGAGGTGGCGCAATGTCTGGAAGGTTATGGAAGAAGCTAACCCTCTACCATTGGCGCATGTGCCTGTGCGGGTTAGACTACGGCCTGACAATGGGGCTTTTAAGCCGAAAAAATCCGGAGAAAACATGGCTGAATTGCCAGAATTAGAATTACTTAAGCAAAAGTTGCGTCGCAATATTCTCAGTAAACGCGTCAATATGATGCAGGTGCGGAATGCCAAAGGCGAGTGGTTGGCGGACGGTACCGGTATTGACGAAGCGGCATTCAAGGGTAAATCCATCACGGATCTGCATCGTTATGGTCAATATATGTTTTTAGAGTTGGATCGTAAGGATATTCTCGCCCTACAGTTGGGTGGTGAACTCACGGCGGAGCTGGTGCGTGGCCCGGCGTCACAAGAAACGGAAGACGAAGTGCGCGCTGCGCTCGAAATCCAGATTAATGGTCACCAGCGACTGCGTCTGCAAGGTACCCAATTGGGAAACCGCTTGCGCATGCTCGACGAAAACAGTGATGTCGATTTTCTCACCAAACTCGGTCCTGATCCGCTGATGGTGCATGGCGAAGGTCTGGCGGTATTGCGCGAGGCTCTGTCTCGGCGTCGCAGTGCGCTGCGCAACATTTTGCTGGATGACAGCTTTGCCCCAGGCATCGGCGCTATCTGGGCAGATGAAATTCTTTACCAAGCCCGTCTGCGCCCCGATCGCACCGCCCCGAGTTTGAGTGACGAAGAGCGGGATCGTTTTCTGGAGCAGATTCCCAAGGTGCTGGACCGCGCTGTGCGTTGCCAGGCTAAAACCAACTTGTTGCCCAAGACCTTTCTCACCCGGCACCGGGAAGATAATCACTGTCCCGGTTGCGGCGGTCATTTAGAGACTCTGTCGGTGGGGGGCAAAAATGCGTTGTTCTGTCCTGCCTGCCAACTCTGATTTTTTTAAACGCAGGGGGTGTCTTACCGGTGTTTCCAAGGTAGGGCGCTGGCCTTCCAGCCTTCAAGTTTGCCGCGTTGTCCCTGCGCGTCGTGCTTACCTTCAAATCCGCCCATAATGTTGTAGCAATGCTGGTAGCCGAGATCGGCGAGATGCTCGGCGGCGGCCAGAGAGCGACCGCCGGTGCGACACAACAGCAATAACAAATGGTCGGGTTTCACTTTCTGGCCGATTTCCGCATCAAAGTCCGGGTTAGGGGTCATTCCCGGATAATTTTGCCAAGGTATATGGCAGCAACCTTCCACCATACCCGCAAATTCCAGTTCGGGATGAGAACGTACATCCACCAGCACAGCCTTGGGGTGATCACTCAGCACCTGATGCGCCTCTTCAGGCGTCAGATCGCCCGCATGATGTTTCCCTGCGGCCACAGCGCGCTCGTGGGCTTTTTCTAGTAATGCTTCAGTAGTCATGGCGGTCATCATGGTCATAGCAGGCTCCAGTGTATTGAGATTCTGTGATCTGTAGAGTTGACTATAGTTCGTTTTGGCGGGTTGGGGTTTTCTCGCGAAGCCAGCTTTCCGGCCTATCATCACAGGCTTCTTGAGCTGAGATGCATAGGGATTCCTGCGCGACTTCATTTTGGATAAGTCGTATTCAGCTTTCATGATGTTTCACTTCCGTAAAAAATACTTTCACGCCCCAGCCCCGTTTCACTCGCCAATGCAGTGCAGCGGAATTGATGAGCGGAGCAACACCTTGTTGGGCTAAATGGGTATTATAGTCCGTGGACTGATAGTCCGCAAATGGTTCAGTCTTCGACCATGAATATGATTGTACTCGAAGAACTGGGAAATCGAATCCGTGAAAAACGGAAGGCGCGCGGCTGGACACAAGAAGATCTCGCCGATAACTCTGGTATTGACCGATCATATATTGGCGGTGTCGAGCGAGGCGAACGCAATATAACGTTCAAAGTCTTATGCCAGATCTGCGAGGCTTTGCGGTGCGATGTTGCTGCTCTAACCAAGAGTATTCCGGAGTTGCCGCGATGAAATGGCTCCGAACGATGATCCTATTTGACCGAGGCAATGTGATTTCCTCATCTGATTGGAAGCACCTTCACGAGAGTTATGTTCGTGCGATCGCCAGCATTGAACATCCTAAAGGATCAGGTTCCCTAACTTTACGCTGTAAAGTTCGACTTCCAAATGGTCAATGGAAGCGCAACGGCGTTGGTTATCTTCGGAAAGAGTTTCTGACTTACATATGTGATCACGAAGGATGGGAGCCAGAATCTGACGTTGAGCTATCTAAGAATCGCGAACAACCGCCTTTATTGCTTTATCCGAGCATGGAAGAATACCGCGAACCGATCACATCGAATTTCGGTGGATTTGATTTCATGGCTGTTGCAGAGAATGGGGCACGAGTCGCTATTGAATGGGAAACGGGTAATATTTCATCGTCTCACCGGAGTATGAACAAGCTCGCTATTGCATTAAGCAATAAACTTATGGATGTCGGTGTTCTGATAGTGCCTAGTCGAGCTCTATATGAGCACTTAACAGATCGAATAGGTAATATCGGAGAGCTATCAGGTTACCTTGCTATGTGGGAAGGCCTGAAAAGTGTAGTCGAGCACGGCCTGCTAGCTATTACTGTAGTCGAGCATGACCACCTAACTGATAGCGAAGAGGTTGAATATCTTAAGGTAGGCACTGATGGTCGATCACGCGAAGGACACTCTAAATTGAAGTAAATAAATCTCTTGTAGACGATGTGGCTGGACATTCGCACTTCTTCTTTTCAATCTTATATTTTGGGGATAGCGGCCTTCCAGATTTCTCCATGCGGGCAATGTCTGCATCAGTAAACAAGGTGTTTTTATCGGCGTGAATCTGCGTTAAGTGTTCTTTGTCGCTATCGATGGCATCAAAGCGATCAAGTATATCCGAACACTCTAACTCACACCCAAGCCAATGACGGCCTGTAAGTTCGGCGGCAACGTAGCTAGTTCCAGATCCACCGAATGGGTCTAGTACAAGCGAGCCAGGATCGCTTGCTAACGAGATAACGCGATCCATGAGCCTCAATGGCAGTGCATTCGCGTCACGTTTTTTATATTTTGCATGACGGACGGGGGAAATGTCTGTCCATACATCGGAGAGGCTGACGCCTTGGGGATTCATTTTGTGTTTATAACCGCCATAATCACGCAATTCGCCACCGCAGTGGCGACAACAAGGTACAGGCGTTCGGTCTGGGTGAAATATGGCGGGTTTATCTCCCTTGATAAAGTACAAGAGAGAATAATGAGACGGGTACAGGCGTTTCGGGATTGGTAAGGAATACTTTATATCGACAGCAATCCAATGTCGGAAAGTAAGCTTCCTTCCAAGATGGGCTCCGAGAGGAAGATTCCATTTAGGCAGGTTCCAAAGAAAGAGTGAACCGCCTGGTTTAAGAACCCGAATCAATTCATCCAGCCACTGCTGAGACCATGATAGATATTCATGTTCTGCTTTGGCGTCGTCGATTTTTGATGAGTATTTTTTCCCCAAGTTGAAGGGCGGATCAGCGAAAGCTAAGTCTACCGACTCAGCCTCAAGTGTCCGTAGAAACGCAAGGCAATCGATCTGGTAAAGGCGTCCATAAGATGTCTGCAAAATGGGTATCATAGTCATCATTCTGGCAGTAATTACCAACTGATGCAACCACCAATTTCGAGACAGTACCGCTATTGTGCCGCCTAACGTTTGAGTTGGATATTGTCGGCATCGACGCCAGCACTACGAGTTATGATCGCAAGTGGTGTTCGGGCAGAATACAACTGACCTGAGTAAGGTGGCGTACCGTTGCTACTGTCAACGCCGAGTTAAAATTGACACACTCAGCATGCGGCACGTTCCCCTGATCGTAAGTGTCTAAGTAATCTCGACTTCGCCGAGTGGGGAGACGTCTTCCCGGCCAACCGCATGCTCGGTGTGGCTACCCTAGATCGGCTACGCCACGGCGCCTATCGACTGATCCTAGAAGGCGAGAGTTTCCGTGCCCCCAGACCGCTCCCGGAATCCCCCAAAAGCACGCTTGCGAAAGGGGCCAAAAACACCCATTCTTAACCCCGTTCAAGACCTCATTTGAGGTACTTTGAAATGGCGCCAGTACGCCGCACATCGGTGGCGCCATATTGCCAGTCAATGACAGTGTGGAAGCGGGGTTCTGATTGCGAATGCAGGTGGCTTACGACCTCTGGGAGGCGAGGCAGCGGGGAGTGGCTAGATGCGTTCGAAACATCGCAGCCTGAATGTCGCTTCAAGACCGTGAGCGGTTATTGGGTTGCAGTCCCTAGTTGTCCCGCACGCTATTTTTGCTATACGTTAGGACAAGGACTGGGCTAACATCTGCGGGGGATGCCGTGGCAGACCACGATGACCACAATAAGCTTCATAAAGTTCATATCCGACTTGACATCAAAAAGACTGGCTGGCTTAGTCTTATGGGCGGGTAAATCACGATGCGAGACAGAAAAACTGCAGGTCTTATTAACGAGTAACTATAGCCCATTTGAAATTTTTTTGGAATCTATATGACAGTAATTAAAAATGAAGAAGATGCATGAGAAACATTAGAAAAGCTTATTAGAAAAGAGGATGTCGGCGATATAGTTTTTGATGGTTGGCCAGTATTTAACCTGGCTGTCAAGGGTGATGAGTGGGATAGTACAATTCCGACAAGGTTGCTTCAGCCGTTAATTGAATTCCAGCGCAATATAAACAGAATATACTCATACTCTATCAATAAAAAAGATAATATTAGAATTTTATCAGAGCAAGAGCGTGAAGAGCTAGAACTCACAGTAAAAGTTGAGCGTGGTTCATCTGTTTCTTATTGTGGCCATCCTGGCTATCTCAGGAGTTTTTCTATTAAAAGCATGATTATCTCATAAAGAAAAGATAAAGTTAAGCAATAATATGCTTGAATCTAGCAAAGAAGAAACAAGAAAATTAGAGATTATTTCTCAAATTACTGGCAACAGGGATGACGTTTTTAAGAAGATTATAGATTCCATTTTAGAAAATGAAAGGGACATTGTAAAGTCAATAAAGAATGCTGATGGCGCTAAACTTAACGGTCTTGAATTTGACAGGTACTCAATTGAAAATCTTTCTCGTTACAAGGCTAGCAAATACAGAACGGATCATGAAGAGGGAGAATTTATTGTTACGGAAAATAAGACACTTTATAGCGGCGAGCATAGGTTGAAGTTAAAAAAAATAACTGACGATACAAAAATCATCGCAATTCTTCAAAAGGATTTTGAGAAAGACAAGAAAGATACTATCATGAATAGCGAGTGGGAACGTAAACCTGTTTTTATGCGCTTGGAAATAACTTATAAGAATGACATTTTTCAATCAGCAAAAATTATCGAGGTGCGCCCAAGTGTGGCTGAGTAATTCTGGTCAACGAACAAGACTCATTTGCAGAATTAAGTTGTGAAAAATCCCAGTTGGTTAATGGTTGTAGCATTTTCCTAAAGTTAGAGTATATTCATGTTTGAGCATTTAGAAAAGAGTTAACGGTGTGATCGAAAACCTAAATATCTATCAATCTCGCACTTTGCATTCGCAAACGTAACTCGGCGTTTCGACTTGCCGCCTCAACGGCAGCTTTCGCTGCATTAGAGCCATTGAGTTTGCCGTGAGGCGTAAGCGTCTAAGCAACCCACCTTCCCAAACTTTCTGACCTAACCGATCCTGACCCGCATACCGCGAGGAGGGATGGTTATGACGAAGGACGAGAAGGCTGCCTATTGGCGGCAACAGATA
>JBAYRF010000008.1:0-94444 GCA_041676785.1 Acidithiobacillus sp.
GCAGCAGGCGACCAATACGACCAACATTGCTGGTAATACGAGCAACATCAGCAATTTGCAGGGTCAGCAGACCACGGATGTCAGCAACATCAGCAATCTCCAGAAGCAGCAGGCGACCAATACCACCAATATTGCCAGCAATACCAGCAATATCAGTTCGCTGCACAACCAGCAGGTAACCAATACCAGCAATATTGCCAGCAATACCAGCAATATCAGTTCGCTGCACAACCAGCAGGTAACCAACACCAGTAATATTGCCAGCAATACCAGCAATATCAGTTCGCTGCACAACCAGCAGGTAACCAACACCAGTAATATTGCCAGCAATACCAGCAATATCAGTTCGCTGCACAACCAGCAGGTGACCAACACCAGTAATATTGCCAGCAACACCAGTAATATCAGTTCGCTGCACAACCAGCAGGTAACCAACACCAGTAATATTGCTAACAATACAACCAATATCTCGAACTTACAGACTGTCGTGAATTCGAAGGGTATTGGTGTATGGTCCGAAGATAAGAATGGCAATCTTACCAGTACTGGAGCGAAGGCAACTGGGACTAATGACTTTGCGACGGGTAAAGGGGCTTCTGCAACGGGTGAAAGCAGTATTGCCATTGGTACCGATTCTCAAGCAAATTACTCGGGTTCGGTGGCTATTGGTGCGGGTGCACAGGCGTTGGCCGATCCGACCACCGCGATTGGTAACAACGCGGTGGCCGCAGGGGCCAATAGTACGGCTATCGGTGCTAACAGTACGGCTAATGGCTCAAACTCAGTCGCTTTGGGTCAGGGTTCGGTGGCCAATCGACCTACTACGGTTTCTGTTGGCGATGCGGCTACGGGCCTGCAAAGACAAATCACTAACGTGGCACCGGGTACGGCGCCCAATGATGCGGCTACCTATGGTCAGGTGCAAGGTGCGATGTCTAGTGCCGTAGGTCAAGCAAAGCACTACGCAGATCAAGTCGGCTCAGTAAATGCTGCTTCTCTGAACGCGGCAGCGGCGGCTGCGGCTGGGCAAGGACCCAATACGGTTGCCGGTGGATATGGAGAGTACAATGGGCAAAGCGCGTTTGCATTTACGTATCAGCACCGCTTCAACTGTAACTGGACGGGCCAACTGACCGTTGGTAGCAACGGTTCGGGTAACAATACAGCAGTGGGTGGCGGCGCCTCGTATTCTTGGTAATTGAAGACTGAAGGCCTTATGCATTCCTTGGCAAGAATTCGGATTATTCAGGTTCGGGTTCGCCAAGGGGGTCTTAGTATCAACCAAGAGTTGCTCTGAACAGGAAAACCTACGATGCAAAAATTTAGCTACAATCTAGTTGCGCTGGCAGTGGGCAGTATGGCTCTGACTGCTTGTGCCCCGGTTCATTATCATAGTTGCAATTTGTCGTGTTTTGCCAAGCCAAAACCGGTCAAGGTCCAGCCTGCACCACCACCGCCTCCACCACCCGTAAAGAAGATAGCTCCAGTTGAGCAAACGATCTTGCAAAGTACGCCTATAACGATTCGAGGCGTTAATTTTAATACCGGATCTGCAAAGATTATGGGTTCGGATGTTTATGTACTGGATCGAGCGGCGAGATTTGCCCAAAAACATCCCAGTGCCGTGTTGTTGGTTAAAGGTTATTGCAGCCATACCGGCTCTTACGGGTATAATCTTAAGTTGTCTAAGCAGCGTGCAAATGCGGTTGCCGGATATCTGACGCAGCAAGGCGTTCCGGGCTATCGAATTATTACCAGGGGCTATTCTTGGATGAATCCGATTGCAAGTAATGCGACTCGTGAAGGTAGATTCCTTAATCAACGGGTTGTTATTGAATCGACCATACAGGTCAAAAAGATCATTCGATAATTACGGATGAGATAAAAATTGGCCCGTGAGTCGTGGTCTGATAAGACCGCATCTTGCGGGCTATTTTTCATTTATTTTTGCTTATCCAGTAAGTGTTCGGCAAGTGTTCCGATCTTGCCCCCACCCGCCTTTGCCTTTTTGAGCCAGTATTCTGACTGTTCTTGGTTTTGGGCACTGGGATCGTCGTGATAAGCAATGCCCAGCAGGAGTTCTGCTTTTTGGCTGCCACGGATGGCAGCCTTACTCCACCAGTATATGGCCTTCTCCGTGTTTTTGGGGGTACCCTGTCCTTCATAGTAGTTAGCACCAACGCTCAGTTGACCGGACAGGTTTCCCTGTTTGGCAGCTCGTAGAAACCACTCGAAGGCTCTGTTGTAATCCTGGGGGATTCCGTATCCTCTAGCATAATCTCTGGCCAAAGCAATTTCGGCGATGGGATTGTCGTGATGAGCGCTACGAATAAACCAGGTGTTGGCATTCCGGTAGTTTTGGGGAGTTCCGCGACCATAGTATTGCGCTAATCCCAAAAGAAGCTGGGCATGATCATCGTCTTTATTGGCGGCTTGCGTCCACCAATAAATGGCTTTTTGCGGATCTTCTGGTACGCCCTGTCCGTGAGCATAGGCGTATCCCAGATTATTTTGGGCGGAAGTGTTGCCAGCTTGTGCTGCCATGGTCCACCAATGTGCGGCCTTTTTAAGGTTCTTATCAATACCTGTTCCGAAGTAGTAGGCGTCGCCTAAATTAAATTGGGCTTCGGGATTACCCAGCTTTGCTGCGACCATCCAGCTTTGGGTGGCGCGTGCGTGTTGATTCATTCTGGTCCAGTAAACACCCTTTTGGAATTCAGCATGGGCATTTGTCGACATTTTAGTGGTGAAGGATGAGGTGGTGGGCGTAGCGGGCGCTATGGAGCCAGATGGCAAGGTACCGGCACTGGATATGGCGGGCTGGAGGGTGAGTATGACATAGAGTGCTGCTTTACACAGCGTGCGCTTTTTATGGCCGATATTGAGGTTTGCTACATACATCGCGAGGCTCCAACTTTATTGAGTGGTAATATACTGAATTTATGCTTACTTTAAATACATGCTTGCTATGATGGCAGAAATAATAATGGTGTAAAGGTTAGAGGGATGTGTCATAAAAGTTTCAAGAATGGTTACTCATGAGGTGGAAAGTGTAACCTTGCATTAGTGGTCGTACGGGTAAACAAGGAGTTAACGGTGGTTTCGAAATGGCACATAATTTGCTACACGGTTATGTCGTAAAAATCTTTGTTTGGTTCTGCGGCTAAAATAATAGCATTTCATCCTTTATGTACTCATCTATTTTAAGGAGTTAGTTATGGCAGGTTTAAACGTAGGTGGTCTTCTCAATAGCGTAACTGGTTTGCTTGGTGGTCTTCTCGGCGGTTCGAGCGGTATTACTACCAGCGATGTCAGTACATTGATGAATGATGGTGTTGCCGCTAGCACGACTCTTGACAAGGCAGTTACTGCCGATGCAGCAACGCTTGCTGCAGATATGACCAATGATATCACTACCGCTGCACAGGGTACCCTGAACTTGGCCATGAACGGTGCACAAGCTTTGAGCAAGTCTTTTCTGTCGGATAGTGCTTCCACAGTGGCTTCATTGGACAAAACTGTGGGTTCTGCACTGACCAGTACTTACACGCAATATGTTGCTGGCGCTTTGGCGGCAGGCATGGGTGGCGGTATCAGCGGTATGCTGACTGGTGTTGGTACCGGCGTCGGCAATGCTATGGCCAATATGGCTACCAGCATTCCCGCTGCCACTGCGGCAATTGTTGGCTCCTTAGGTGCTTCCACCTTGACGGCTACGGGTCTGAGCAGTGTTCTGGGCAACGCTACGGTGGTGGGATCTTCCTCCTCCGGGCTGTTGGGTGGCCTGCTGTAAGCCACTGAAGCATCAGTTCCTTTAAGGAGCAACGGCGCGGCAATGCTGCGCCGTTATTGCTTCCAGATCACGAAACAAGGAGATCCATATATGGGTTTACTAGGAAGTTTATTATCCGGGTTGCTTTCTTCGCTGGGGCTGGGTGGTAGTAGCAGTTCAACACCTTCGCTGCAAACGGTGGCAACTGTGGGTGCTGAAATGAATCAGGCCGTCAGCCAGTCTGTTACCGATGCGGCCACGTTGACTAGCGCGGGCATTGGTTATGCTAGTGGAGAACTGACGGCTACGCTTGCCAAGACGTCTTCATCGTTGACCGGAGGGATTCTGAATGCTGTAAACGCCATTCCCGGCTTACTTTATGGTAGTAGCTCTATCAGTGTTACGCAGCTTGCTAATAGCCTGACTATGGATGGTAATCAGGCGGGAATGGCGCTTTCAAGCTTTGCGACGGACATGCCTGCCAATGTAGCTACTGGAATTGCCGAAAATGTGAAAAGTCTGGCTTCAAGTCCGTTAGTTACGGATATCGGCGGTTATTTATTTTATTGAGATGTTTCCTTATGAAGCTCCTCCCAGTAAAGCCTGGGAGAGACTCCCTCCCAAACTATTTTTCTGGTCAGTCTTTCCTCTTTTGTTCGGGGAGTTGACGGTTGTCGCACCAGATCCTTCTGCTATAAATTGAATGGTGCTGTGGATGATCAGTTTGTTCGCGGCTTTGGCCAGATTTTTCGGAAATGGCGCATAGGGCGAAGCCGCACGTATCAAATCCACGACGCGCGATGATTCAGTACCTGGCATAGTGGACTGAAGTAGTGCCAGACCTGCCAGATGTCCAGTGGATATTACGGTTACCCGGACCCTGATTTTTCCTGAGTTTTGATTTTGTATTTGTCCAGAAGCCTCTTGCTCGACATGCTCGATCCAGTAGGTGACATAGCGGCTAATGAGCCGTGCCCGCTGACGTGAAGTGAGAATGCGGAATTGCGCATTGTCCAACTGGGCTTCTTGGGATTTTTCTGGAGAAGATGTACGGCGGGATGTCGGTTTGTTGTCCAGTGGCGCTGTAACCTGATGCACCTGAGCTGTCGTCGCCGAAGGCTTGTTAGGTACGGGTCGAGGGGATTTTTGCGAAGGCGCGTGCGCAAGATCGGGCGCTTTCTGAGCGGGCTTGGTCATGTGCACCATATGAAAAGCATAGGGCGCTGCGGCTGTTTTAGTTTTTTCCTGATGCAGGATCGTATAAACGGCGGCAGTAATTCCTAATACAACCAATCCAGCGCCTATTAACCACCAGGTGAGTGCTTCTCCTGAAAAAAATTGTCGATGCCTCCTTACCGTACTCAGGTTTGGCCTCCTTTCCTGTAGTCTGGAGTTTGGCTCACATTCATGGATTCATTCAGGAGAGCATGCACCATTTCTTGTGGACGCAGCATGGCGTAATACATCCAGCGCGCGACGACCCATTCTCCCTGAGCTGACTGCCAGGCCGTTTGTGCATTCATGGTACGCAACTTTGCCGAATGCAGGTCCATTTTGCTGACTCGGCCGTGTTCATATAAGGCGTTAATCAGGTCTTGGTTGTTATGAGCGGAAAGGTATTCTTCATGCAGCGTATGAACGCGCTGGGCGCCCACCTGAATTTCTTCGCGATCCACCCGAAGTTGTTGATGCCCCTCTAAAACGGCCTGTTGATATTGAATCCGTGCAGACTCTAGCTTGGCTTCCGCATCATGCAATTTGGCCAGATGTCCTGTAAATGGCCCAAGACTTTGGGTAATGCTCAAGCCAACCGTGTAATTGTTACGATTGATGTTGTTCAGCGCGGGGCCAAATCCGTGGCTGGATGTGCCCAACCAATTGTACCCAGCCTGTAAATTCACGTCCGGTAAGAAACTTCCTCGGACGGATGCCACATGATGGCGCGCCTTGCGCATGTTCGCCTGTGAAGCTTCGACATTGGGCAGATGATATACAATATCCATATCTGCGCTTTCTTGGTTTTGATTGTGCTCAATGGGGGGCGGTGGGGGGAGACTTTGGTGTGCGGCCGCACGTACTAAATCAAACGCTCCTTGTTGTCCAAGTAGGGCGGCCAGTTCGGTTTGTGACTTTAACAATTTTCGTTGCAGATCGCTGTTTTCGGATTGGTACTGGAGCAGGAGTTCCCGAGCTTTGTTGAGTTCCAGAACACTTTCATTACCTTGTCGAAATTTTTCTTCGTTGAGAGAGAGATCCTGCTTCGCGAGGCGGATAGCGGTATGTAAAGTATTTTCCTGCTGATTCAGGATTTGTACTTGCTGAAAATTAACCAGTAGATCCAGAGCGGTGCGAATTTTTTGATGGAGAATCTGATCTCGTGCTGCCACAACCTCCTGATGTGCCGCCGAATAATTTTCGATGCCGCTACCGCCCTCAAAGAGGTTCAGTGAAGCGATGATACTCATGTAGTTTGAATAGATGCTCCCCTGGGTTTCAACAATGTTGGAACCCACCAGCGATGCGGTTGGCAAACCGCTGCTGTTCACATAGATCTGGGTTTGCGCCTGGAAGCTCAGGTGCGGAAGAAAATCACCAAAGGCCTGCAATGATCCGGCGTTGGCGCTGCGCAAGCTTTGCGTAGCAAGGCGGATATTGGCGTTGTGGGCAATGGCGATCTGTAGAAGATTATACAGAGAAGTTCCGGAATGGGGTGTTATCGCGGATAGGGGACTCTCCGTTGGACGCATCGGAGCCGAATTGCGGCGCAAACGCTTTGCTATGGGTAATACGCCTTGGGGTTGCCCGAAGCTCGCAGTAGCGCCTTGGGTCGATAGCGCACGTTGACTTAACTTGGCTTGTGCCGGAGCCGGAGCCGGAGCCGGTGCAGGTGCAGGTGCAGGTGCAGGTGCAGGTGCAGGTGCAGGTGCAGGTGCAGGTGCAGGTGCCGCCATCGGCTGGACTTCAGACGAAGGCGGTTGCGGTGGAGCTTTTGGGCTGTTCAGGGAAAGTGTCGGAATTTTGATCAGGTGCACAGGTTCCTGAGCCGCATCCGCCACTGGTGCCCTAGGAACCGTAACTGCCGGGGCGGCCTTTCGGGAAGGCGCGGAGCGGTGTGGATGCCGGATCGGATGATTCATGATCGGTGATTTTGGAGGCGGGCTGAAGTATTGTGGTGATGCGGGTAAAGCATCGCTGAGAGCCGCCGCCAGACCGCCGTTACTGATGTCATCCACGATTTCGGCTTGGGCAGCCGACGCTGACAGACTCAACGCCAGTACCGCAAGCAGAATTGAGGCTTGCAATATGAATCCCGTATTTCTCATCGTACCGACAAACCTTCGTCCCAATCGCGGAACAAGGGGCTGAGGAAAAATTGCAGGATACGGCGCTTACCCGTATTGATATTCACGGATACGGACATTCCAGGGCGCATTTTGACGGATTTGCCATGAACCATGAGATAGGGATGTGCCACTGTCACGCGAATACGATAAAACAATGCGTTACTGTTACCGTCGCTGCCGTGTGGCGAAATGGCGTCCGGGCTGATTTTGGCGACAACGCCTTGCAATGCGCCATATTGTTCAAAGGGATAAGCTGCCACCTTGACCCGTGCCGTCTGACCGACATGTACAAAGGCCATGTGGCTGTCCGGTAAAGCAGATTCCACCACCAACGGCGTGTCGCTAGGAACGATGCTGACAACCGACTGCGCGGGCGTGACTACTTGACCGATGTTGCGTACTTGAACGCTCTGCACATAACCGTTGACCGGAGAGCGCAAAGCGTGCAGAGCGAGATCACGGCTGGCATGGGCTTGCTGAGCCTTCAGTGAAATCATGGACTGTGTATTTTCATTAAGACTGTGGAGCAAGGTGGCATGGTAGTTGGCCTGGGTTTCGGCAATATCCTGCTCAAGTTCCGACTGTCGTTGGGCGTATCGGGCAACATCGCCTGCATTCTGAGAGATCTGACCGCGCAGGCTAATTTCTTTTTGTTGGGCATCCTGATACTGAACGGTGGAAATTGCCCCTACTTTTGCAAGCGCGGCATCGGCTACGACTTGGGGGTGTAACAAAGCTTCTTGCTGTCTTAAAGATTCGCCCGCGCTTTTAGCCGCCTGCAGAGCGGTTTCATTTTGTGCCAGCCGCGATTGTTGGGCACTGAGGTGGCTATGAAATTCGGCCTCCTGGGCTGCCTGCAACGCGTTTTCCATCTGTAAATATTCAGGATTAGGATTGGTGTTGGGCATGCTTACGGCATTACCCAAGAGTTGCGCCTGGATACGGGCTCTTTCCAGATCTCGCAAGGCCAGTTCCTGTCGAGTGGCATGAAGGGTAGCCTGGGTCACCGTGGGATTGAGAGAAACCAGTAATTGCCCTTTCTGAACCCGTTCTCCATCGTGTACATAGATATGCTCCACGGTTGCCGTGGTGATGGGTTGCACCATCTTGACCCGCCCATCGGGAACAAACTGACCGCTGGCCGTGGCCACAATGTTGATCTTGCCGAAATAGGACCACAGTACGGCAACCACGAGAAGAAAAACCAGTACCCATAAAATCCGGTGTTGCCAGGGTGCTGGCGGACGCTCCTGAATTTCCAGCAGTGGTGGCAGAAACTCCTGCTCCAGCTTTTTCATGGCGGCTTGACGATTACGCTCCCGAGCTTCTGCCACGCCACTGCGCCAATTTTCCAAACCACGCGCCATGTTAGTTCGCTCCTTCTTCGTCATGAGCCAGCATGGCGTAAATCCCGTTTTCAGACATCAGGGCCTGATGCGCACCTTGCTCCACGATTTCACCATCATTCATCACCAAAATGACATCAGCGCTGCGAATAGAGGCAAGCCGATGTGCCGCCATGAACACGGTTCGCCCTTCACAGATTTTATGGAGATTCCGCCAGATAATGCGTTCCGACTCATAGTCGAGAGCGCTGGTTGCTTCATCAAAGATAAGAATCCGTGGATCGCCCAGCAGCGCTCGGGCGATGGCGATACGTTGCCGCTGCCCACCGGAAAGACTGTCTCCGCGTTCGCCAACCTTGGTATCGTAGGCGTCAGGCATTTTACTGATGAACTCGTGGGCGCCCGCCATCTCTGCGGCCGCAATGATACGATCCAGGGTGGCTTCGGGATACACCATGGCAATGTTCTCCCGGATAGTGCCGGAGAACAGAAAATTATCCTGGAGCACCACGCCAATTTGACGGCGTAGCCAGTTGGGTTCGACGTGACGCAAGTCGATATTGTCGATGAGCACCGCTCCCGAATCGGGCAGATACAGGCGCTGCAGCATTTTTGCCAAGGTGCTCTTGCCCGATCCGCTACGTCCGACGATGCCGATGAATGATCCGGCAGGAATGTCAAAACTGATTCCCTTGAGCACTTCTTCGGAATCTGCGGTGTAGCGGAAGCGTAGTTTGTCGAGAGTCACCCGACCCTGAATGGCTGGTGGAGAAGCTTTGCCGATATCTACAACGGGTTCCGCCGGAGTATTCATGAGGTCTCCCATGCGGCTCACAGAAACACCCACCTGCTGAAAATGTTGCCAGAGTTGAGCAAGACGTAAAATAGGCCCAGTGACTTGTCCGGAAATCATCTGGAAAGCGATTAATTCACCGACACTGAGTTCACCTGCCAGTACCAGTTTGACGCCCACCCATAAGATGGCGAGGGTTCCCAGACGCTGAATCATCTGTGTGAACGCGCTGGTCACGCCGGCCAGACGATCTACCCGATAGGAAGCCATCACATAACGCGACAGGCTTTCTTCCCAGCGTTGATAAATTTTGGATTCCACGGCCAGTGCCTTGACCGTCTGAATGCCGGTAATGGTTTCCACCAGAAATGATTGATTTTCGGCGCTGCGATCAAATTTTTCCTGAAGCAGACGGCGCAGGATAGGGAATATGGCTAAAGATAGCCCGACCATGAAGGGAATCGTGGCCAGTACGACCAGCGTCAACAAACCGCTGTAAAAAAGCAGAACAATGATGAAAATACCCACGAACCAGACGTCAATGAAGGCCATAAGGGTCGGGCCGGTGAGAAACTGACGCACGACTTCCAGTTCTCTGACCCGAGCTACGGTAGAACCGACGGTGCGGGTTTCAAAGTAGCGCATGGGAATGCGTAGCACATGGGCAAACAAACGCGCTCCCAGAGTGACGTCTATGCGGTTGGTAGTATGGGTCATCATCAAGGTTTTCAGAACGTTGAGGATGGTTTCAAAAGCAATGACCAGCAGCATGCCAATCGCCAGGATATCCAGAGTGGGCAGGCTGTGGTAGACCAGCACCCGGTCAATGACCAATTGTACGAAAAGCGGCGTGGCCAAACCGAACATTTGTACCACAAAGGCGGCAATCAGCACTTCCACAACGGGTTGTCGATATTTCAGGATGATGGGAATGAACCAACGCAGGCCAAAACGCTGGTTTTCAGCACCCCAAGAAAAGCGCGGTTTTAGAAAAAGAACACGACCGGTCCAGATGCGTTCGAGGGTCGCCTGATCCAATATGAGTTGACCGCGCGTAGGATCGACGGCGACCATACGATTATTCTCGAAACGTCCGAGAACAATGTAATTGCCATCTTTCAGCTCCGCCATGACGGGATAATGCTGGCGAGAAAGATCCACCCACTTCAATTGGGCGGCCTTGGCCACCAGTTTGACTTCCCGTGCCGCCAGAATGATTTTTCCGGGGGGGAGAATGGGGGCCGTCATTCCCAGCGCTCTCGCCAATTGTTCGGCATTGCAGGGACGCTGATAGTAGCCGGCTATCATCGCCAGGCACTGTAATCCACTGGAGATGGGTTGCGTTGGCCGGGCTTGCCCTTCAGAAGCGGCGGGAGTTCCCTCGCTTCGATCTGCTTCTTGTTGCGTCATGGGTGGGCAGTGGCGCGAATCTGAATCCGGCTCCTACTTGGCGAGGAGGGCCGGGAAACGGGCTCAGAGGATTGAGAAATTTGGTTATTGGATAAATTCAGAGAAGGACCCGCCTGCGCCCGGCTTTGCAATCCGGCAATAGCGCTATTGGTAGAGTTGAGCTGCTCTTCCAGAGATTTGCGCTGGGCATCCAGAGCCTGGGCTTCTTCCAGTAATTGACTTTGGGCAGCGGTTCCCGCCTGAACAATTTTTTGCTGATCGGAAATCTGTTGCGACAATTCTGATTCCCGTTTCTGCTGGGCGGCAAGGCTTCGCCTGGCTACTGCAATACGGGCATCCAACTGGATTTTGGCCAGATCCGGGGCTGCCAAACGAATGGTTTGGGTGGCCAGCTTGGTATATAGCTGTTCGGCCTTATGACCGTCAGTTGTTTCTCCTACCCACCAGAAATCATGATGTTTCAGCAGAACCACAGAGTAATTGAGGGTTTGTGGATTGAAAAACATGGCAGCGGCGAAAGGCCCATTGTAAATAGTACGCAGTTCTACGAGTTGGTGATTTTTGATCAGTTGCAGGACATGCTGGGTCAGAGCCGGTGCCTGAGTTGGGGCGCTCATTGGCAGTGCTGCGGTGTTTTCGGTGGTCTTAGTCGATGCACCATCGGCATAGGCCGCATTGCTGATTCCGGCTCCTGTCAGCAGAATACCTAGCGCCATGGTCACGGCTCGAAGCGCGGGTTGTTTGGTACGTGTACGCATAATGAATATTTCTCCTTCGTGTAGTTCAAAATGGACCAGCAGACACTCAAAGCGAATTGTACGGCTTTGTTTTCTGGCTGGCATCAGTCGGATAAGCGATATTTTTTCATTTTCAGCCACAGCGTTTTGCGGCTCCAGCCCAAAGCTTCCGCAGTTTCTGAGCGCCGCCACTGATTTTGCTCCAAGGCCTGTAAAACCTGGGCGCGTTCTTCCGTGCGGGATGAAAAATCAGGGAGTTCCTCTATTTCGTCAGCTTCGCATTCGAGAGCTTCAGGACACAGCAGGAGCATACATTCGGTCTGTTCAAAACGATGATGCCCCAGATAATAGGCCGCCATACGTGCCGCTTTGTTGGACAATTCGCGAACATTGCCCACGAACGGATAACTGGTAACCCAATCTTTGAGCCAGAGCGGTAATTCGGGTGGCTCACAGGATTCCTGGGCATAGAGGTTCAGGGATTGACGCATGGCTGCATGGAAAAGAAGCAGTTTTTCGTCTGCGCCGCGCTCCTGCAAGGTCGGGACATACAATTCTACGACCGCAATGCGGTGATAAAAATCCAGACGAAAAGTACCCTCCTGAATCATGCGGTTGAGGGGGCGATTCGTGGCGGCAACCAGACGAAAATTGGTCCTGATGTTTTCGCTGGAGCCGACGGGATGAATCACCCCATCATCAAGGGCGCGCAGTAATTTGACTTGATGGTAAAAGGGTAAGTCGCCGATTTCATCCAGATAAAGGGTGCCATTGTGCGCATCCTGAAAATAGCCGGTATGATCGCGCACCGCCCCGGTAAACGAGCCTTTGACGTGACCAAAAAAAAGGGATTCGAATAATGTCTCGGGGATGGCCGCGCAGTTTACGGCTACAAATGGGCCGTTGCGATACGTTGGGTGCGCGTCGGCCACCATGCGAGCAATGTGCTCCTTGCCGGTTCCGCTGCCACCCCGGATGAGAACGCTGACGGAGAGTGCGCCATACAGTCGACTATTGGCCACCAGTTGCTGCATGCAGGCGGCTTGATAGATGAACGAACCTTCCTTGCGTAGAGGCAGTTCTACAGGGGGTGTTTCAGAGGTGGATGCCGGATGGGTATCCATCCCAAAACGTGGCGAACTGCGCAGAGTATGGCGTAACACCGAATCGAGACTGGCACAGTTAAAATACGCCGGGAGCACTACCCGTTCGCTGGTCGAAGTCGCGGTATAGACGCTTTGGTCGCCGCTGCCCACCCAGATCACGGGAATACCCTTAATACGCTCCCAGGCCAGATGGTTGCGGTCATAACGCCGCAAAGCGCTGGTGCTGATGAAGGCAATGTCCGCTTCCATGGGCGCATCACTGGAGGGGTGCTCCGCTTCTTCGTCATAGCGGATGATCTCTGGACCGTCTTCGCGGTTCAGGCATCTTTCTAGGCGTTTGGCGAAGTCGTGCTGACCTTCCCAGGCAAGAATTTGGGTCAAACTCATGAATACAACCTTATCCACATCATCTAGTAAACCAATACAGGATTACCGCAACTAAGGGCATTGTAGTTTACGGTGGCGATGCCCAACTGAATGCCGAGCAGATTGAGTACGGGTACCAGTATCTGATTCAAGAGATTGGTTAGGGGCGTCAGTATGGGATTCAGGACTCCCAGTAATGAACCCACCACATTACCCAGAGGAACGGGCACACCAAGCAATTGAGCATTCAGGGAATTGGCTTTCTGTAGTTGCTCTTGCAAGGCAGTCAGCGTATTACCGAGCGCATCACCTAAACCATTGGTGTTCAGAGTCTGGCTTTGTGATGGCTGGCCCGTAAAATTTAGTGGAGCGTATGCGTAAGTATTATTGTTATACCCCGCTTGTCCGCTCAGAGGAACGGTCAAAGGATTCATCGTCACTTTGACAAGACCGAGCACATTCACCAAATTGAATGGTTGAGCAGAGGCTGACAGGGGTTGCGTCGTATTGGATAGGGCATCCTTGGGAATGTCGCCAATAATGGCCGTCAATAATCCGGTATTGGCGCCGATTGTTACTTGCGTGCCGCTCTGCGGAACGGCGCAGACCAATGTAGTCAGATGTGCCTGGGCAGGATCTACCTGAAGATAAATCGGAATGTTGATTGCGCCACCATCGAGTGCCCCTAAAACCTGCAGATTCAAGGCTAAGACCACCTGAGCGGTGTGCGCCTGGGTTTTCCAGGTGCCGTCGGGATTTTGTCCGGCTTCGCCAAAGGCAATGGAGGGGGGGGAGATGACTTGTAAACCCAAGCTGAGATTTACCAGGCCCCCCAAGTGTACGCCAAGATCCGGGATGCTTATGAAATGTTTTTGATTGGCCACCATAGCTGCGGTCGTGATCAGATTCAGCAAGTTGACCTGGGCATTGGCGGCTGCATTGGGGTCGGCAAGGGTGATGTGTAGCAGTTTAGCTACGGGTACCTGATAAGATCCGGGTACATTGAGGCCCACCAGTTGCTGTAGAGCACCTTGAGCAGCCGAGGCCATGACTCCGCCGTTGCTTTGATTGCTCAAGGCCGTCAGCACGCCTTGATAGAGTCCAGGCAGGTTGAGTTGCGCCTTTAACAAACCATTGACCGTGCCCACATTTAAAGCTTGGGCTAATTGTCCCAAGGTAATCTGTGTACTCAGAAGTCCGTTGTAACTCAATACGTTCAGATTGAGATTCGTACCCAGCAATCCTCCCAACAGGGCATTCAGGACGGTGGACTGCTTCGTGCTGATGCTGGCGAGCTGACTGCTGACGCTAAACCCAGCCATGCTCGGTGCCCAGGCAATGGCTTGTGCATGTAGCGTCAGGGCGGGCCCCAAGAAGACAAAATAGGGGACCTGCTGACTGACCTGCACCTGTAGGGCGTTACTTTGGTGGTTGGAGTTGCTGGAGAAATAGGTAGGCGCTGGTTCGGAACTCGGATTCCAGTATCCGGGGGTGACGATGATTGACCGGGCCGGGGCGGTGGTCTGAAAGCCGTTGCTCTGCGCATTCGCTTCCACCGTAGAGGCGGCGTTGGGAATGTCTTCTGCGCCAGCAATGGCGGCCATATCGGCAATTTTCTGTAGATGACGCTGTACATAAATAGCGTGCGCAATATCAATGGCACCAAAAATAATGAGCATGACGATGGGTAAAACCAGTGTGGTCATGATCACCAGACTGCCTTTTTCATTGTGACGCCCATCGCGGTGATTTTGGTGCCGGTTGGTCATGGCTGCATTCCGGGATACTGAGAGCCTGAAATGGCACTGGAAGCGGCCGGTGCATTATTGCTGGCATCAGGCGTGGCAGTGGTTTTGTGGGTGCTGGAAGCCTTCAGGTAAGCCTGGTAGCTTTGCTGGGCTTCAGCACCGGAGATGGGCTGAAAATGACCGGCATGCTGTCCATCGGCCTGAAATGCGAACAGATTTTGCACCGCATTCGGATGCGCCGGAAGACGTGGTAGCGGCGGGGGAGCGGTAATGGGGTGGACGACCGTTACGGGCATGGGCGCTGGCGTGTGGACCAGGGGAATGGTGTGTTGCTCGGTAACGGGTGTGGATACGACCGGCCTAGGTGCAACACGCGGCGGCGTTACAGGGACCGCCACCGGTAACGGAACCGAAACTACCGGTGCAGGTGCAGGTGCAGGTGCAGGTGCAGGTGCAGGTGCAGGTGCAGGTGCCGCTATGGTCGCAGCATGGGGGGGCGTATGCCAGCCGAGTATGGGGGGTTGCAGGTAATTTGCGGCATCATCCGCAAAAGTGGTGGTGCTCAGTAGCGCCGTACCCGTAAAGATGATCAGGCACGACAGCGCAGGATTCCATGTTTTGCTCATGGTGCAGTCCTCAATGGATTTATTGATTGAGCCGGATTTGCAGAGAACATCTGCGTCAGCGGCTGATTAGGAAATGGTGCGGGAATATTTCCCGGCGCTGCCGGGCCAGGTGCGTGCTGCGCCGTGCTGGGCGCGCGGTGATTCATGAGGCGCGCAGCTTCGGCATGAATCATTTTTTGGGTACGCCAACCCAACTGGTGATTGCCGATAACTTCTTCGGCGCGATAAGTTTCGTTGCGGAGCAGGTAATAGAGGGCGATGTTACTCCAGATTCTGGCGTCGCCGGGGGCCAGTTCTCCCGCACGGAACAAGGCGGCTCGGGCATGATCCAGTGCATGATGCTGGAGATAGGCGTATCCCAGGTTGTTGAGAATGTTGGCGTTGATGGGATCATGCCGGGAAGCCCGGATGAAATCCCGGATGGCCTGCTCCTGATGACCCTGGTCCGCCGCCAACAAGCCGAGCCCTTGGTAACCCTGGGCCGCCAGCGGACCGGAAAGCAGTGCATTGAAGTATTTTTCCGCTTTTTCGGTCGAACCTGTGGCTGCCAGCGCCCGCGCCCACAGCAGATTGCTGGTATCCGAAACTGGATAGCTTTGTTGATAGCGGTCCAGATAGGAAATGGCGGCGTACCATTTTTTTTCGGATTCCATACGCGCAATCAGTTGCAGGCTCAAATCGGCCAAATGTGCCGAAGAGATCTTGGGGGTAGGGGCCTTGACCACCACGGGGCTTTGGGAGTTGGTAGCACAACCTGCTACCACAGCGATAAGCGGTATCCAGAAAAAACGTAAAAGGTCACGGGAAGCGCTTCTCGGAATCATCAGAAGCGTCCCATGAATTTCATCAGCAACAACATGGCTGGTCCTACGGTGATAATCACCAGCCCCGGCAGCATCGTCAATACCATGACCAAGGTCATTTTAACATTCAGGCGACCCGCGCGTTCACGCAGTGCCATGTGCCTTTTTTCCTGCAGTCGTTCGGCAAACTCGCGCAAGGGTTGGGCTACATCGCCCCCAAAGCGGTCAATCTGCCGAAGCATATTCACCAGTTCCTGAAAGTCCGGGTCTTGCAACATTTCAGCCAGTTTCTGCATGGCCTCGACGCGCGGGCGACCAATGGCAATCTGCTTGTTGAGTTCCTGCATTTCTGAAGCCAGGAGGGGAATACCCGCATCTCCGGCGCTGGAGACAGACATCAGGCTTTGTTCCAGACTCAGTCCTACCCCTTGCAGCAGCGCCAGCATGTCTACAAAAAAAGCCAGTTCGGCATTAATCTGATCGCGGCGTCCGCGCGCCTGAGCTTCCAGAATGAACTTGGGTATCAGGTAGCCGATGGCCAGTGCGATAAATACCGAGATGATCACCATCATGCCAGCCAGGTGCGCGTGGATGAGCGTCATGGTGAGCACGAGCAGTCCGGCAAGAAACAGTCCAAGACCAATGCGCAGCGCAATAAACATGGCCGGTGCGCGACGATGGCGATATCCTGCCTGCAAAAGTTGACGGCGATCTTCTGGCGTGCCCCAGCGCGCGAGGCTGTCGGGAATGACCCGACGCGTTGGCGTAGCGGGCGACGGGTGGGCTTCGTTTTCGTTGATTGTGGATTCTTGCGATCGGGTGGTTACCCGTTGTAGCGACGCCTGGGTACGAGAAACCATCAGGATGCGGTAAACGCGAAAAAATAGCAGCAGGCCTACGGCCAGACTGAGCGCGACAACCGCCAGAGCAATGAGCAGGGCAGGAAGGCTGAACATCAGTGCATCACCTCAGTTTGGCCATGCGATTTACCAGAACCACGCCGGTTACCAGCAGAATCGCTCCGAAAATAAGGACGATGCGACCGGTGCCATCGTCCCACATGCTTAGCAGGTATTTGCTGTTCATAATCATAATGTAAACCGCCAGAGCGGGGATGAGCAGGCTCATGATCAGGGCGCCGAAACGGGTTTCCGCCGAAAGTGCATTGAGTTCGGCCTGAGCACTGACCCGGCCACGCAACCAGTCGGCTATGCGTTCGAGCACGATGTCTACGCGTCCACCATAACGGGTATTTAAGCGCAGGACGGTGGCTACAATGGCCAGTTCCCGCATCTGGTAGCGTTGACCCACCACGAGCAGGGCGCGGTCCAGAGGCATGCCCGATTGCTGACGGCGCATGACTTGATTGAACACTTCGCGGATGGGCCCTTGGGCATCTTTGGTAGCCGCCAACATGGCCGCAGGCAAGCTGGCTCCTACTCGTGCCGTACGGACGACTGCGTCCAAAAAGTTGGGAAGATCTATCAGCGCAAGCGCCGCGCGTTTACGAATGCGGCTATGGACATGCGCCCAAAGCGCGAAGGGATAAAAAAAGAAAAAGAAAATGGGGGCAGCCCAAGGTCGTAGAAACACCGCGATCAGTACGCTTAAAAGCAATCCAAGACCCAAGGATTTCCATAAAAAAGTTTTGGGCACCATGCCCGCCTGGCGCAGCTTTTCTTCCCACTGTAAACGCCAGTGCTCATTTTTGCCGGCAGCGGATTTGGCCAACAGATTTTTTTCTTCTGGACTCTCATCAGAAAGGGCTGTCGGATCTTTCTGGTCAAAAACGCGCAGCCTTTCCCGCAAGGCCGAAGGCAATTCCGAAGGTTTGCGCTGGGTCAGGGCGATACCCACGGCAACTCCGATCAGGATAACAGCGAGTACGATGAGTATGAGCACAATCATCATCGCCACCCGAAGTCGTCGTCAGAGGCTGTGGGCTGATATTTGGCCAGTTTGGGCGTGCGTGGCGTAATACCAGTTGCCACCCAGTAATCCTCCAGTTTGCCGTCGCGGTCTTCTTTGGCTTCGTAACGAAAATGCTCCTGCATGGAGATGATGTTGTCGCCAATGCCGGTGACTTCACTGATGGCAATCACGCGCCGGCGGCCATCGGGTAAGCGTGCGATTTGCACAATGATGTCGATGGCGGATGCGATCTGCCGA
This sequence comes from Acidithiobacillus sp., assembly GCA_041676785.1. GTDB lineage: Bacteria > Pseudomonadota > Gammaproteobacteria > Acidithiobacillales > Acidithiobacillaceae > Acidithiobacillus. The sequence goes on from JBAYRF010000008.1 coordinate 18,221, forward strand.
CGCATGGAAATGTCGTTGCCCGGAAAGCCCCCGAAACTCAGCAGGATTTCGAGACGTTGCAGGGCTTCTCGCGCCGAATTGGCATGGATGGTACCCAGTGAACCATCATGTCCGGTGGTCATGGCCTGCATCATTTCCAGAGCTTCACCGCCCCGGACTTCACCGATCACGATACGATCCGGGCGCATGCGCAGGGTGTTGCGCAAAAGATCACGGACATCGACCGCACCGGCACCTTCATGGCCACCGGGCCGACTTTCGAGACGCACCACATGTTTGCTCTGCAGTTGCAGTTCGGCGGTATCTTCGATGGTGATGACCCGTTCGCTGTCGGGGATAAAACTGGCGACGACATTCAGGAAGGTCGTCTTACCGCTACTGGTGCCGCCCGAAACCAGAATATTGCAACGATTGGTCACGGCAAGCTGCAAAAATTCCAGCATAGGCTGGGTCAGTGTCGCTTTTTCCACTAGGTCGTTGGCCGCCAGCGGATGCGCCGGGAAGCGACGAATGGACATCACCGGACCATTCAGGGCCAGTGGTGGAATCACCACATTAAGTCGGCCAATATTCGTCAGGCGGGCATCCACTGTCGGAGAGGATTCGTCGATACGCCGACCCGTCATGGCCAGAAGACGATGAATGATGCGCATCAGATGCGCGTCATCCTGAAAAGCCAGCTTGCTCAATTGCAGGGTTCCGGCACGGCCCAGATAAATTTCACGGGGACCATTGACCAGAATATCTTCTACACTGCCGTCCTGCATGGCTGCTTCGAGGGGACCAAAACCCGTGAGTTCGTCGGTGAGTTCCCCAATCAGCGTCTCGGTTTCTTTTTCGCTGAGCGGAAAAGGGCGCTCGCTGTGCAGGCGGTCGAGTTCCAGCGTGACGAAGCGCAATACCGCCTCTCTTCGGAGAGAAGCAAAGTCCGCACCAATTTCCTCAACCCGGTCGATCAGGCGTTGATGCAAATACCCCTTGAACTGCAGGTAACCTTCCTGATCGTGGAGGGCCGTGGAATTTCCTCCAGAAAAAGGCTGAACTCCGAAAGACTGCCCGTTATCGTCGTTCATCGGGATTTTCTCCAACCCTGCCACCATTGGCTGATCCGGCTGCGCGGAAGCGTCATGAGTCCAGAAGTCTGATCCGGCCAGAGCTTCCTCTGCAATTGTTGGGTCATGGTACTGAGCGCATGGACCAGGGCATCTTTGGGCAGCGCCTGCGCCAGGGTTTTACCGTGATTCATGGATTGCACCAGTGGGATGCGGCGCTCCGGCAAAATGCCGTTTTCCAGCAGTGGCAGACCCAATTCGTCGGCGACGTCCGCCGCTTCGACGCCGAGCACCGGTTCAAAATGATTGACGAGAAGATGCGCATGGAGATGATTACCGAGTTTTTCGCGGAGGTTGGCGGCAATTTTTTTACCTTCCAGAATATGTCCAACGGACTGGTCCACCACCAGCAGAATTTCATCGGCGGCTTGTTGCAAATATTGTCCCAGATCAGAAAAAGCCGCCCCACCCACATCGGCAATCACCAGATCGTAAGTGGACAGGATTAACACCAGAAGCTGATAGGCATCGGCCAGTTTGAGTCCGCGCAGTTCCCGCACTTCATGAAACAGGGGTAAAACCCCCACACCGTCCGAGGTTCTGGCAATGGCGGTATTCAGATAGGTACGGTCACAGCGGCTGAGATTGCGTACTGCCTCCGCAAAGCTGATGAGTGGTGCGACCCCCATCTGTACGGCGGTATCGCCTACAGGCGTGGCAAAGTCGAGCAGCAGTACGCTGGCATGAGGCCGTTGGCTTTTGAGCAGGGACGTCAGGTTGCAGGCGATGGTGGTGCAGCCAACCCCAATGCCGCCGCACAGGGTAATCAGGCGACCGCTGCGTTGGCGCCGCTGACGGATTTCGGCAAAAACGCGCTCGGCGGCATTGCGCAAGGTGGTGACGGGCGATTCGCTTTCGACATAATCGACGACTTGGGCACGCATGGCCGCGAGCAGAGATTGTTGGTCGGAGAGCGTACCTACCCCGATCACCTTCAGATCCGGAAAAGACAACCGTAACTGATCGAAAATCTCCGGGTCGGGGCGGGTGTCCCCAAAGTCGGCGATCAATAACGACGCGCCACTTTTTCCGACCGCCTGTACGATTTCATCCGGACGGGTTTCTACGGGCAAAACGACCGCCATGCCCTCCAGAGCCTGACGCATCCAGGCCAGACACTCGGCGCGCTGGCATAAGGCCAGCGCGACCGCTTGAGTGCTCGGATTCAGAGACTCGTTCGGGCGTGCCATCATTGTGTATATCCGGGTCCTGTGGCGGGTTCATCATAGTGACTTCCGGGCAGGAAAACGGCCTTGCCCAGATTTAAACGGCTATGAGCAAACTTTTCTCCGGGCAGGGGAGGCAGCTTGGCCCCCGCCGCAATGGGACGCACCAATCGGGGGGTGACGATAATCGCCAGTTCCATATCCTGCTTGCTGTAGTTAATGGAACGGAAAAATGCGCCAAGAATAGGCAAGTCCCCCAGAATGGGGACTTTGCTGATGTTCTGCTGCATTTGTCGATCCACCAGACCGCCGATAATCAGGCTCTCCCCGTTGCCCAGAGTCACCGTGGTGTTGGCTTGCCGCACCAGCAAGGCGGGCACACTGTACCCGTTGAGGGTGATGGCATTGGTATAGTCCAGAGAACTGACGGACGGCGCCACATGTAAGGCGATTTTGTGGGCACTGAGAATGGTGGGTGTCAGGTCCAGCGCGACGCCATATTTTTTGTACTGAATGGTGATGGTGGGGGAACCCGTGCCGCTACTCTGGGGCACCGGTATGGGAATCTCACCACCCGCCAAAAAGCTGGCCTTGTGTCCATTCATGGCCACCAGCGTCGGTTCGGCCAGCACTTGCAGAATGTCGTTGCCTTCGAGCAGGCTAAGGTAACTGCTCAGGCCGCTACCATTGTTGACCTGGGCCACCAGGTTGAAGGCCTGGGCGAAGGGCAGGGTGGAGGCGGCACCGCTGAGGGCGCTGCCCAGCGTGCTGGGTCCGGTCAGTGTGGAGGGACCGAAGGTGCCGAGCGTGAAACCGTTATTGACCGAAAAAATGTTGATGCCCACATTTTTCAGCTCGGTCTTACTGAATTCCACGACTTTGACGCCGACCTGGACTTCATCGTCTATGGGAATGGTGGTTTCATCGATGATTTTTCCATTTTTGCCCGCCATGGCAGCAGCGGCTTGCAGCGCGGCTTCTTGCTTCATCTGACTGGATACCGCACCGGACAGGGTGACGACGTTGCCCTGGGCGGAAATTTTGGGCATTCCCGGTGCGGGCGCGGCGAGCGGGGCGTGGGGAACCTGGCTGTCCACATTTACTTGCCAGATTTCTGGGAGTTTGTGGCCGAGTTTCCAGACCAGCAAGCTGGTTTCACCTGTACCGATGCCGGTAATCAGTAAAGATTTGCCGTGACTGTGGGACAGTGGTCGGACGGAAGCGGTTTTGGGATCGCCGATGGCGACGCGATAAGCCGATTCGTTGAGCGTCAGCACCTGTTGGGTGCCGACAGGAATGGATAAGGCCCGATAATGACCGGTGCTGTGCGCCGACCAGTCGGCTGCCAACGCGGAAGAAGGTATCGCGGCCAGCGGCACTGTGCCGATTAAGGCGCAGGTCGCCAGTTTCAGAGCGTTGCGCAGTTGCCGCTGCAGGTATCCCGGCTTGTGTTGTGGATTCATACAAGAGTCTCGCTTTAGTAAGGTGCGGGGACCATTCAGTAAGGAACGGCAGTTTTCTGGCCGCCATCATAAATCTGCATCATCGGCGGTGGAGGCGGCAGCGGGCGCATGGACTGCGCTGCCGTAGCGCTTTTCCCCGCCAGCCCCGGTAGGGTCAAACCTGCAAAAGCGCGATTTTCCGGCTTCTGCAAAGCGTCTTGACGTTGGCTGGGGGGCAGTTTGCTGGGCACCAGCGCTGGCGACGGTGTCGGAAAGTCCGCCTGATCTGGCATTCCCGTACTTTTGGGGTTGCGTAGAGCCAGCACCAGATGCCCTTGATTACTGGCCAGCGCCAGAGTAGCCGCCGACGCCACGGGTACCTGCAACACGATGGTGCTGGGCGGTTGCACCGCTGCGCCGCTGTTTTGGCCATTGACGATGGCATTATCCTGACCCGGCTGTCCGGGCTGGATGTTTTTGGAAACCGTCTGCGGCCCCACGGCCAGCACCCGCAAGCCCGCTAACAACAGGCGACTCTGGGTGGGCCAACCACCGTGCATTTGCATTTGATTGCCGGGCAGCGTGGTAAACACATCGACAAAATCGCCGGGATGCAGATGATCACCCACGGCGATTTGTTCGTTCACATGAATGGCCATAGCCAGTGCGCCTTCTGGCACCTGAGTCGCCAGACCCGAAACCATGTTACTGCGCAAAACGGGAACCCCCGCGCCAATGGTGGTAGTTGGCACCTGACCCAGCACGGATGTCGTGTGGTGATAAGCCCCGTTTGGGAATTCTGGGTAGTGCAAGACTTTCAGAGCGTCCGCTGCAATGGGTTTGCCGGCCATCAGCGTTTTACTGGCCACCACCACGTTCACTCCGGTGGAGGCCGCTGGCGTGCTACGGTTTGGTGATGGCTTAGAGGGCAGTGTGCTGGAGGGCATACTGATCACGTAAGCCGTAACCCCCAATATCACCGCCAACAGCACCAGCAGCGCGATGGCGATTTTCGCCTTGTTTCCCATGTTTCCCGGTCTCCTTAATATGAATTTTGTGTCAATCAGTTTTGCAGTAAATTATCGTTGGCTACCTGCATTACCGCCGTGCCGGTGAGTTGCTGGGGCACCCCCACCGAACCGATGAATGGAAAATTCACCAGGGCTGGAATGATGGGATGCTGTCCATAAGGAAAAGTCACCTGAACATTGAAGCAGGTCAGATTGGGGTTATAAGAACAGAGCGAGGGATTGACGGTGACGCTGATGGGCGCCAGCCCGCCGAGCACATTGGCTACCTGTTGAGCGGTTTGCGTGGCCGCAGCGGCGCGCGCAGCGATGGCGCTACCATTATCGGTGGCCGGCTGATAACGCAAAGCCGCTCGGGCGCCGTCCTCGGCGGCGGTGGTCATCATGCTCTGGATGACAAAAATAAATCCGAAGTTGAAAACCCCCCAGAGCAATAAAAAAAAGAACACCAGAATGAAGGGGAAGTCGATGACCGACGAGCCTCGTTCATCCGGTTTTTGCTGAGGGGACGCCTCGGTTGGGCTCATGGGTGACCGCGCAGCACCAGCCAAGCCCCCGGTGCGAATACGGGCGGCGGCCAGTGGGTGAGAATCACCAGTACACCGGCGAGGCCGATGCCAAAACCATAAGGGGTTTTGCGCTGCACCTGACCGCGCCACAAATATTCCAGAAGAATGACCACCAGCGTGATCAGCGCAGCGAGCAGATAAATCCCCAACAGGGGCGTCGCGCCCGCCAGCACGCCGATGGCCATCATAAATTTGACATCGCCCGCCGCCAACTGACGCTCGGCGTAAGAGGGGAGCAGTGCGAAAAAAGCGGCGGCCAGCCCCATCAGGCCGGACCATCCGGGCCCACCCAACCAGGTGTTTCCGGTGATCAGCAGCCAGATGAGGCCGAACGCCAATGCGCCCAGAGTGAGCACATTGGGCAGGCGCCGGAAGCGTACATCGCTGCCAGCCAGAATCAATGCCCAGAGGGCGGTTATTCCTGCGTGCCATTCCAATGATTCTCCTTGGGGCGTATAGGTTGACCAGTTTAGGTTTTGTTGGGCCCGCACTGAACCAATCTTGTGAACTGCTTTGATTCAGGCAGGCACAGCTTACTGTTGGATACCCTGACTAGCCAAACTTGCCTAGATCAGTTGTAATCTTCCCGAACACCTTTGTGATGGCTCCGCCGACCCCACCATATAAAGCAGTGATAATAATCGCCGCCATAATCCCCGCAATCAACGAGTACTCAATAACACCCGCGCCTTCTTCGTCCCGCACAAAGCGCATTACTGCATTTTTCATATTTTCCATGATGGATTCTCCCGTAATGTATTCCAGATCTGTTTCCGTTCTCCTGCCCGTTTTCTGGCAGAGCATACGCACCACAACAACCACCGCAGACTCATTAGCAGATTACGTGCCAGCGCCTCTCCAAAAAATGCGGGATGGGGCGCCAGCGCTGCCGAAATCCATGGTACAGAATTAATTAGTCTGCATTCATGGAATTACCAGTCCAGAGCATCCAGCACTGGATGTCACTTTAAAAGAGACATGCTGTTTGATGTTTGGTAACCCTGCGGGTGCGTACCGTAATAAGTATCACATGCGTTACATCGTGTTACAATATCAGGAACTACAGCATCGGAATGGGTGGGTTTTTGCAGGAGTGGCTACCACCGAGGCGTCAGGTTCTGCGCGGGGGGTGACCCGCCCGCGCGGATGCGCGGTTTAGAGGCCGCCGAGCAGATTACCCAGCAGGCCACCAAGACCCAGCAGGTTGCCTCCGGAAAGGAGGGTACCCGTGCTCACGTTCCCGCTTGCCGCACCCGAGGACACGGTGGTGCTGCTGCCCGTTGAGGCCATATTGCCGCTTTGGGGGTTGAGGATGCCGCCCAGACTCAGGCTGCCGAGCAGGCCGGTATTGCTGCTTCCGGGCATGACGTTACCCCCCACAACATTGCCCAGCAGGCTGCTCCCCAAGCTGGATGAGGCAGAGCTTCCGCCCAACAGGTTGCCCAGTAAAGCATTGCCGCCCAGCAGTCCGTCTCCGCCCAGCAGGTTGCCCAGCAGGTCGTTGTTTGAACTGGAGGCCGTTGGCTGGGTGCCCAGCAGGTTGCCCAGTAATGCGTTTCCGCCGAGCAGACCGTTTCCGTGACCGTTAGAACCCAAAAGACTGTCCAGCAAGCTGCCTAAATTGATACTCATGGTTTTCCTTTAACGTGAGGGTGGTGAATGAAGGTGGTGTTGTGGCGGTGTGCTGCGGTGGGGCTGGTGCTGCGTTATGAAACCTGGAGAATTCGGGTGGAACGCGGCGAGCGTTCTTCCAGGAGTCGGGCTTCGAGAACCATCAAGGAGAAAATCGACTCGTCCAGATCTTGTCGGTCACCAAAAGCTTGGTAGTGGCGCAGGTTGGCGGTAATGTTGCTGAGCTGCTCCAGCAGGATATCCGTAGTTGTGGCGATTTGAGCAGCCGTGGCGGGCTGCTTTCTTGCCGAGAATGGGGGGTATTCCGGCTGGGGCTGCATGGCGCTGTTCTGTCGGTTCATCACGAAACTCCTGGGCCTTGTTTGCGCTGTGGTTGACGCAAGCTGTCAATGACCTTAAGCAATTATCGTGCCTACATGCTTTTGGGGTTAAGTGCTTGTTCGTGCGTTAGCGGAGCGCAACCCCTGTGCGGTTTATGGGTAAAAAGGGGTGACATGCGGTTAACCGTAGCGTCGTAAATTGCCCGGCGCGGCTTCACCAGTTTCGCAATATCCCCCTTTCGACGATGACCTCGGAGTAGGGACTGCCCTGAGCGACGCAGGCGGTCTGTCGTGCCCAAAAGTGCGCACCGCTGTGCATGGCTTGTTCATAGCAGGCGTTATCGAGGGTCAGTCCGCTGGTGACGTCCACATGATAAATGAGGTTCATCAAGGCGGTGGCGACGCCCGCAAAAAGATGATCTACCGGGGCATCGGCCATGCCGAAGGCGCGCAGATGTCCCAGAGATTCGTAGGGTTGCCAGGCACGCAGAATCAGGCGCTGTTCGGGGATCAGTTCCATCACCCGCCAGATCCCCCAGCCCAGACTGTTGATGACGGCAATGATGCCATGAATCCAGTCCCCTTTATTCTGGAGCATGGGCAGGATGAGGGTGTTCCAGAGCGGAGAACCCATAATCCCTCCCATGGTCCGGAATCCGCAGATGTGGCCGGCTTCGGTGAGCAGGGTGCGGGCCAGAAAATCTCCGCGCAGATGACCGAAATCTTTATACTCCGCAAGTACGGGATATTCGGCGGCGAGGGTTCTGGCCAGAAAAGGGGAGTCTTGGATAGCCTGGTTGAGCGCTTTTTCAAAGCGGAATGAGAGCAGGTTGTAGTAATCGGCGTAATGCAGCGTCAGTTCTACCCCGAAAGCCGCGATAATGCCGGTATCGGGGTCACCGTGAATCGGCAGAGCCATCATCTGCTCAAGAATGCGGTTTTCGTCAATATGCAGGCCGCTGCTTTTGGGAGGGATAGTGCTTCCGTTACCCCCTGGCGTGCTGGCCGTGCTGGATGGTTGTGGATGCGTGTGCAGGTTGTTTTGTGTGGTCGGGGCGTCGTGGAGATGAAAGAGGGTTTGTGCCCCTCCGGCAGAGAGTGCGGCGTTGGGTAAGAGAATGTCTCCCTGATAGGGGTGATTGTATCCCGCCGAAAAAGCGGCTGCGCAGTACCCCAAGTCGAAAAGTACGCCGGGAAAACTGCGCACACCCCGGTTGAGTTGCAGGGCGTTGGCATAATGGGAATAGTCCTCACGCACGATCCATTCTGAGGGGGCGTTGTCGGGTAGTGCCCCAAAATGCAGGTGCCCAAAGCCGCAATAGGCGTATTGGTTTTCTGCATAGGTCATGCGCTCTGAAAGGGGGCTACTGGGGTGGCTGGAAAACAGCGCCGATAATTGCCGATATACGACTTCTTGCGCGGCCTGTAGTTGCAGGCCCACGCCGTCAATGGATTGGCAGCCCTCTACCACCATCTGCAGAAAGCGGTTGTAATGATTGCAGTGCATCACCATGGGCTCGCCGGCGAGATGAATTTGACCGGGGGTGTGCACTTTTTGCGGCGGTGTAAGTGTCATGTCTCATCCGTATGGAGATTATTCTGTAACGGAGGATAAACAAAAACAGTCAAAAGTTCACTGGTTATTGGTCAAGGCGACCATCGGCCGGGGTTGGGCCGAAAGATTTTATGGGGAGGTCGTGGCGTTTTGCTGCACCACGCTGAGGTAGCTTTGGGCGCGATGATCGCCCTGGGCGGCGGCTTTTTTCCACCAGTGCAGGGCGTTGGGGGTGTTGCTTTTGACACCGACCCCTTCGTAATAAGCGACGCCGAGGTTAGTTTCGCCGCTGGGGTTGCCCTGGATTGCGGCTTGCCGATACCAATAAAAAGCTTTGGCGTGGTTTTTGGGTACCCCTTGACCATGATTGTAGGCGACGCCCAGATTGTTTTTGGCGCTGGCATTGCCGCCTTGGGCGGCTTTTTTGAACCAGTACACCGCTTTTTGATAGTTCTGAATTTTGCCCTGACCGCTATAGTAGGCGTACCCCAGGTGATTTTCTGCTTCGGGGCTGCGGGTGTTGCTGGTGGGTATGGGCGTGGTGGAGGGCGCCGTTGGGGATTGGACCGTATTGGCAACCGGTTGGACAGGCATGGTTTTGGGTGGAACGGCTGCCAGCGTTGGGGTGGGCTGCGTCTCTGCTTTTTCAAGCATTCCTTGGGCACCCTGAAAACCCTGAGCAACGGCCAGCTTGTACCAATAGGCGGCCTTTTGATGGTTGCGAGCGACGCCATCTCCATAAAAATAAGCCCCCCCCATGACGTACTCAGCGAGAGGGTCACCTTGTTGTGCTGCTTTGCGCGTCCACGGTAAGGCTTGGGCAAATTCTTTTTCAGAACCATAATAAACTCCCAGCCAGTTTTCTGCGCTGCGATCTCCTTTTTGTGCTGCCGTGGTGAGGTCGGCCAGTGCGGCCTGACTGCCATTGCGTGCTTGCAGGCAGAGCATTTTTCCTTGTGCATTCGTCATGGCTGATGCGGCGGTGGTGATTCCGCCGAAAATCATTAACAGGGTGATACGGATAATCGTTTTGGTTTTAGAGTGCATGTTAGACCTTAATGGAGTGATCGGGGCCAGATGTGCGCGCGGGAACGCGTAAACCGACTTTTATGATGGCCAGCAAAAAGCCTGGGGCCGGACCAGCGAGCGCGACGCCAGACTTGCCACCAGCCGATGAGGGTCCAGCCGAAGAATAGGTTGATCAAGAACAGTTGCAGGCACCAGCGGTACTTGCCGTGGCATTTTTGCCACGCTCTGATGGTCGGCAGAAAATAGAGGATCAGAAGGGCGACGAGCACTATCGCGTACAGTTCCCAGGTCAGGGCTGTATGGTTGGTACCGCTGGATAAAGCAAGGAGGCTGTGGGGTTGAGCCGTCATGTACGTTGTGTCTCTGGGCATACCTTTAAATGATGGAAGCAAACTTTATGCCCTTGAGTGTATGGCACATCTTTATGAAATTACAGGAAAAATATTTTATCCCTGCGCTTTGTGTTACCGTATAAGTAACATGCTGGAGACAAATATGTTTTGTTGCTGATTTTGAGTGGTTGGGGCGCGCCGAGGTGGGGGAGATGGGTAACGTGAGGTAACATATTGAGCAGTGCGGGGGCGGTTACAAGGTAACAATCTTCCCGGATAATGATCACATAATGCCTGCTTCTTATTTTTTATAGTAGTTAAATCAGTAGGGTGGTGGATGTTACCGAGATGCTCAAAATGTGGCACGCAGCTTGCATTACGTTTGTGTACGAGTGTTTCTGGCTTAGGTGTCTTTCACTCGTAAAAGTACATAAGTAGGTTCGCTTCGTGATTATTAACTTATTTTAGGAGAAGGCAATATGTCGCTATTGAACGTTGGTGGTCTTTTGAGCGGTTTACTGGGTGGACTCCTGGGTGGCAGCAGCACCGCAACTTCTGGTACCGGAAACCTGGTTTCTGGTTTGGGGAGTACGGTAACCGGGCTGGTATCCGCGCTGGATGGCACGGTGGGTGGAGCATTGACGGGCGTCGAAGGTTTGTTGGGCGGCGTCACCTCGGATGTCGGCGCTGCATTGGCCGAAACCACCATTGTGGCGGGAGGATTACTCAGTGGCGTCGAAGGTCTGCTGAACAACGTAGTTGACAATGCCGGAAATGCCCTGGCTGCGGTGAGCACCGATGTGCCTAGCCTTCTTTCTGGCACCGTTACCGCGCTGTCTCCTGTCACTGGCACGGTTACGGGCCTTGTGGGCGGCAGCACTGGTTTGCTGGGCGGACTTTTGGGCGGTTTGTAATTCGATTGATTTAGTTTCGTTTTTTTTGTGGTGATGTGTTGTACCGTAGTACCGTAGTACCGTTGTTTGCAGTTCGCAGTAGATGAGTACTACTGCTGTTTAGGATGAAATGCTTATGCCCGGCTTTGCCGGGTTTTTTTTATCCCCGCTCCGCCTTGTCAGAGAGGATCGCCGGGTCAACGCGCTATCCGGGTTAGATATCGTACCGACCCATCACGCTATACCAGCTTCTCCTACGGTGATTACCATTTCGGCAATTTCGGAGAGTTTTTTGCCCTTGTCCATGGCGAGACGACGCATCCGACGATAGGCTTCGGCTTCATCAATCTGTAAGTCGCGCATGAGTATACCCTTGGCTTTGTCTATCAATTTGCGTTCGGAAAGGGCGGTTTGCGTGTCTTTTAGTTCTTTGCGTAATTGCCGGTATTCGGCATAGCGCAGCGCCGCGACTTTAAGGATCGGCGCGATGTCTCTTGCCGAAATGCCGTGCGCTACGTAGGCGGCAACGCCAGCACGAATGGCGCGACGCATGGTGTCTTCATCTTCGGGGGCACCCAGCACGACTACAGGAAGTTCCAGTGTTTCGCTGAGAAAGACAATATGTTCAAGCACATCGCGTTCGGGGGTGCCAGCCTCGGCGATGATGACTTCGGGTTTGAGTTTTTCAAGACGTTGCCAGGAAAGCGCGGTCCACGCAAATATATCGGCGACCTGATGACCTTCACGGCTGAGTGCTTGGCGAAGCATTTCAGCACGCTCCGTATCATTATCGATCAGGACAATGCGATGCATGGGCTCACTGTAGTGCTTGCAGGGCGGCTTGGAGGATGATTTCTGTTTCTCCTAACGGCCCATCCACCTGAATGTTGCAGTCGGGTAGTTCGTGCTTAAGCTGTTGAATCATGGCTGGAAGGTCTTCTTGTAGATGGCGGCCACTGCTCCAAAAAAGTGGCGAGATCCGATATTGGCGTAGACCCAGCGCATAGCATTCGCGTAGGGCATCCCCCAGTCCTGGTGACCACATTTCCAGATAACAGAGCACGATGCGGCGTTCTGGTACCCGCGTCTGGAGGTGTGCGGCTATGTTTTCAAAGGGCAGTCGCCATTGTGGATTGCGAGAGCCGTGGGCCAGTAAAAGCTGTACTTCCGTCATCATGATTCCTCAGGGTTTTTGCCGACGGTGGGACTCGGGCAGCATGTCCTTGGGTATCCAGGTGCAGAGGTCTGCAAGTTCGACAACCGCGCCGATAATAAGAATCGCCGGGCTGCCTAATTTTGCGCGCAGAATTTCTCCACTGAGATCCTGCAATGAGGCTTGTACCTGTTTTTGTTCCAAGGTTGCCCATTGTACCGCGAGACAGGGGGTTTCCGCAGCGAGTCCGCCCGCTATCAAATCGTTGCAGATGCTGGCTGCTCGCGCAACACCCATATAAATAACCAGAGTATCCGCAGCCTTGGCGTAGCGTGCCCAGTTGGGGGGCGTACTCCCTCGGGCTTCGTGACCCGTGAGAAACAATACCGACTGGCTGCGATGACGGTGGGTGAGTGGAACTCCGGCATAGGTTGCGGCGGCCATACCGCTAGTAATGCCCGGAACAATTTCGTAATCAATGCCCGCTGCTCGCAGTGCCAGACATTCTTCCCCGCCGCGACCAAAGAAAAATGGATCTCCTCCCTTGAGGCGTACTACGCGCAACCCCTGCTTGGCGGCACGTATCAGTTGTTCGTGAATCAATAGTTGTGCGGTAGATTTTTGCCCGCCGCGCTTGCCCACCTCTATTTTCCGACAGCGCTCCGCAGCCATCTCCAATAAACAGGGATTAGCGAGCGCGTCATAAAAGATGATGTCTGCCGCTGCAATAAGGCGCGCGGCCTTGAGCGTTAGCAGTTCTGGGTCACCGGGACCGGCGCCGACGATGGAAACCATGGGGCTGTATTGTTGCATGGGTATTCTCCGGTTTAAGCGGCGTGACGAGAAAAACGACCAGAAAGATGGGCCCGAGCTGCATCCCTATTTGCACATCGGCCGGTCAAGCAGAGTAGGCATAACACCTGATCTGCCAATGGGGCAGGGAGTGGGAGGTGCTCCTCTAAAACGGCTTCCATGAAGCGACAGGTGGCGCTGATACCGGAGTCGTCAGGCAGCGCAGGTAGTGTTTTTAAGGGTTGATCATCCTTGGGCATCCACAGGGAGGATTGACCATCCTGACATATTTGTAGGTCGGGACGACGTTTGGGGTTGGCAAAGGGTTCGCCTTCGGTGCCGCGTAGACAAAGTGCCGTCCGTCTTTCAGCCATGAAGTAAGCTTGCAGAAGCAACAAATAAGGAGGGTGGGTAACCCCCGCGCAATGTACGGCGGAAGTTTCAAAGGGGTTGATGAGCTTGACCACCGTATGCACGCTGGAACGCACCCCCAGTTTTTGACGCAAATTCAGCATGCGGTCGAGGCCCGGATGAATGGCGTGTACCGGCAGATCAGTAATGCCTTGTAAGTGCAAAAGGGTGGCCGCCTGTTCTGCGTTTTCGGCCCCGGATATGCCGAAGCGTCTTAAAATGTCGGCGCTATGGATGCGTCCAGACGGGTCGTGATCGGCGAGTCGATCTGCCTCCTTTTCATCACTGCGGGAGCGTCCATGAAGCAGTACGGGTACGCCGCAGCGAGCGAGAATAAGTGCCAGCAAGGGGAGTAGGTTGGCGCCGCGACGGGTGCCATTATAACTGGGAAGAATCACCGGCTGGCAGGGGTGTTTGAATGGGATGGCTTGCATCTGGGTTTCGACCGCATGCACGAAGCCCCGTAATTCGTCTACTGATTCACCCTTGATTCGATAGGCCGTCCACAAAGCGCCAACGGCCAGGTCAGGCAGATCGCCGTTCAGCCAGGCGGTAAACAGGAGGTTCGCGTCTTCATAGGTAAGATCTTCCGCGTGTTCCCGGCCACGGGCGACACGACCAATGAGATTGGGCAGTGGGTGGGTGGTGTAGCTCATGCGCTCTCCTTTTGTGCAAGCCGAATGATTTCCAGGATTTCTGGTTTACAGGACCCGCATTCACCGCCGGCCCCACAGTTCTGCGCAATCTGAACGAGGGTAACCGCCCCCGCGTGGATATGTTGGCGCAGCGTGTGCTCATCAACGCCGGTACAAGCGCATACCCCACGCGAGCGTGTCCAACTGCGCATATCGGGTGGAACTTTGGGGGCAAAAAGAGCATGCCGATAAGATTGAACATTTGTCCCGGTGAGTAATAAATCGCGTAACCAGTCGCGGGTGGCATCCTCACCAAAAAGACGGGCGGCAAACAGTTGTTGATGATCCATACAAAGACGTTTACGAACGCCGCGCCGGGCATCGTCATAGTCCAGTACATCCACACCATCCATGCCTAGTGCCTGGTCCCAGGCATGGATGTCGTCTAGCGCTGGCGCTTTATGTGCGCCGAGACGTAATCTAAAACCCTCCTGCTCACCCTGGCGGATGCGGCTGAGACTGGCATAAGGAAAAAGGCGAGCGATGCGTTGTGCGGCGCAGAAGATCGTGTCGTCGACGTTGCGGCGCAGGATGGTACCTTGCCAGGAGAATATTGCTGGCTCTATGCGCACGGCAGTATGTTTGAATTCTGGCTCGCCCGAGATCGGATCAATAGCCGCAAGCGTGAGTTGGTTGCAGAGCGCGGCAGGGGCAAAGCGACGTCCAAAGTGCATGGGCGCAAACACCAAACCCGGTTGCAAGTCGGCGCTCACGCGGACGCGGAACACGTTGCTTCCTCGACGACTGATTACTTGGGCCAATGTATCGTCGTCCAGTTTCAGACGTTGCGCATCTTCGGGGTGGATTTCCAGAAAGGCTTCTTCGTCACTGGTAAATAGCGCGGCGACCTTGCCGGTGCGGCTCATGCTGTGCCACTGATCACGCAGGCGGCCCGTAGTCAGCCGCATGGGGTAACGGGCATCAATTTCCTCGGCGACCCCTAGATACTCCGGATTGCGAAAACGGGCGCGACCATTGCTTGTCGGGAAAATACCATCACCATAGAGGCGTTTTTGACCGGTGCTAGCGCCTTTGGGATAAGGCCATTGCTGGGGCCCTCGCGTGTCGAGGATGGCAAAATCCAAACCGCTGATGTCCAGATCGCGACCCTCGGTACATTGCCGATACTCCAGAAAAATGCTGGAGGAATCGACAAAATCGAACATGCGTTGCGCACGCGCCGTCCACGATACGTCTCGGTCGTCGGGCACTGGATGGCCGATGCTGTCCAAAGCCGGCCCTAATGCAAAAGCAAAATCACGAAAAATCATCCAGTCGGGCAGAGCACTGCCGGGCGCGGGTACAGCGGATTGCAGGTGGGTGATGCGGCGCTCGGAGTTGGTGACGACGGCTTCCCGTTCTCCCCAGCTCGCAGCGGGCAGCAGCAGGTCACTATAATCAGCGGTTTCAGTGCCCAGATAACTGTCCTGCAGGACCACGAGCCGTGCTTTTTCTAGAGCGCGCTGTGCTTGCTGAACATCGGGCATGGAAAGGACTGGATTGGTGCAGGTAATCCAGAGGGTTTCCACCTCTCCGCGCTCCAGCGCCTGAAACAAAGGAACGGCTGTATAACCGGGCTGGGAATACAGGGTTTCCACGCCCCAAATTGCCGCGATCTCGGTGCGATGTTCTGGATGAGCGACCTCTCGATGGCCGGGGAGGAGGGCGGGCATGCCGCCAGTTTCGCGCCCACCCATGGCGTTAGGCTGTCCGGTGAGGCTGAAGGGGCCGGCACCTGGGCGTCCGATTTGGCCGGTGGCCAGATGCAGATTGATCAGGCTCACATTTTTGTCAGTGCCGTGACTGGATTGATTCAGTCCCTGACACCAAAGAGAGAGGACGGTAGGCGCTTTACCGAAGGCCAACGCCGCCGCCCGAAGGTCCGACAGGGGAATATTGCAAGTTTCTGAAACCCATTGCGGCGTATAATTCTGAACATGCGCTTTGAGTGCTTCCCAGCCTTCGGTGTGATTCTCTATAAAATCTCGATCAATGCATTCTTCCCAGATCAGGATATGGAGCATGCCGTGAAAAAGCGCGACGTCGGTACCGGGCTTCAGAGGTAAAAAAATATCGGCAATGGTGGCGGTAGGCGTTCTTCGGGGGTCGGCCACGATAATTTTTAGTTCAGGGCGACGCTGTTTCGCGGCTTCAATGCGACGAAACAATATGGGGTGAGCATAGGCGACATTGGCCCCGACAATAAACAGGCAATCTGTTGTTTCCAAATCTTCATAACTACAGGGCACCGAATCCATACCTAAGCTGGATTTGTATCCGGTTACGGCGGAAGCCATGCAGAGCCGCGAATTGGTATCTATGTGATTGGTGCCGATGAAGCCTTTGGCCAATTTGTTAGCCACATAATAGTCTTCAGTTGGCAGTTGCCCAGATACATAGAAGGCTACTGCTTGTGGACCCTGACGATGGATGATTTCCGCCCAGGTGGCGGCCATCTGGGCGAGGGCCGCAGACCATTGCAGTGCTGCCCAGTCCGCACTGCCGCGCTGGCGTTGTAGGGGTACCTGCGCGCGGTCCTTACCGCTGCTGGTGAGGTGTAAGGTGCTGCCCTTACTGCATAATTGTCCGAAATTGGCAGGATGGTCCGGATCGCCCCGCACGCCGGTGATCTGCTGTCCATCATGCTCAATGATGACTCCGCATCCCGTTCCGCAGTAAGGACAGGCTGATTTGCTCTCAAGCCGTGGTATGGGTTGCCGGTTTTTCGGTCGGACCTGGGTCATGGTGTCCCCTTTTCCAGCCCGAGCCAGACTATCTGGTTTTCAATGCGGATAGGAAAGGTTTTGACGCAACCCTGATCGGGTGCCATGGCTTCGCCTTTTTCAAGATCAATTTGCCAGTTATGGAGCGGGCAAAATACGGTTTTTCCCGAAACGAATCCCTCCGACAACGGTCCGCCGCGATGCGGGCAGCGATTACTGACTGCAAAAATCTCGTCATTTTCATTGCGCAGAAGGGCAATTTCACCTTGAGACGTGGTGATGTAACGTCCGCCGAGAGCGGGGATTTCTTCAATTGAACCGAGTTCTAACCATTCCATGGTGTTATTCCTCAGAGGGGTATACGGCGCAGCGGCGCCGCGTGAATATTGAGACGGCCGGAAACGGCTTCAGCCCAAGGGTCTTTTTCCTGAGAGAGCGCAAAGTCCATACGTTCCGCCAGTAACTTGCGGGCGTCTGGATCGTTTACGACTACCGCCTTGATATGATCCAGTCCAACACGCTCTACCCAAGGTGCGGTACGCTCCAGATACTGGGCATTCTCGCGGTACATTTGTAAAAACGCTTTGGCCATTTCTAAGACTTCGGCGTGGGTTTTGACCTTGCAAAGCAGGTCAGCAGCACGAACTTTTATGCCGCCATTGCCGCCAACATAGAGTTCCCAGCCGGAGTCCACGCCAATGATGCCAAAGTCCTTGATCGTACTTTCGGCGCAATTGCGCGGGCAGCCCGAGGCGGCGAGCTTGACCTTGTGGGGCGCCCACATGCGTTCCAGGTTTTTCTCTAACTCAATCGCCAGTCGGGTGCTGTCCTGCACCCCAAAGCGGCAGAATTCCGTGCCCACACAGGATTTTACGGTGCGCAAGGCTTTGCCGTAAGCATGGCCCGAAGGCATATCCAGTTCAGCCCATATCTGCGGTAAGGCTTCCTTTTTTATGCCCAGAAGATCCAGGCGTTGACCGCCTGTAAACTTTATCATGGGTACGTTATGGCGTTCTGCTACTTCGGCGATGCGCTTGAGTTCTGACGGACTCGTGACGCCGCCGTAAATACGGGGAATTACTGAATAGGTGCCGTCTTTCTGGATGTTGGCATGCGCTCTTTCATTGATGAAGCGGGATTGTGCATCGTCCAAACCTTCTGCGGGCCAGGCCGTGCGCACATAATAATTGACGGCCGGGCGGCAGGTGGCACAACCACCGGGATGACGCCAATCTAACTGGGCGAAAACCTGACGCACCGAGAGCAGTTTTTGCTGGAGGATGGTATCGCGCACTTCCTGATGGCTTAGATCCGTGCAGGCGCAGAGCGCTTTTTTCTTGGGTGTATTGTCATAAAATCCACCCAGCGTACTGGCCAGTAACTGTTCTACCAATCCGGTACAGGAGCCGCAAGAGGCGCTGGCTTTGGTACATTTACGCACGTCTTCCAGAGTGAACAGCCCCTGTTCGCGGATGGCTTTGACAATGCTGATTTTGGCAACACCGTTACAGCCACAGATTTCCGCTGCATCGGGTAGGCGTGCCGCTTGATTTTCCCCGGCATGTCCCGAATCTCCCAGATGGGTTTCCCCAAAAACGATATGATCGCGGAAAGCCGAAACGTCCGTTCCATCACGCATCAGTTGAAACAACCAGGGACCGATACCGGTATCCCCGTAAAGGAGCCCGCCCACCACCTTGTTTTTCTGCAGGATGACTTTTTTGTAGATGCCGAGGCTGCCATCCAGCAAGGTGACTTCTTCGCAGTGCTCTCCACCCATGAAATCGCCAGCGGAAAACAGTTCGATACCAGTGACTTTCAGCTTGGTGCTGGTGATGGAGCCCTGATAGCGCATGCGTCCATATTCCGCCAGATGATTGGCGGCCACCTTGGCCTGTTCAAATAGGGGGGCGACAAGACCATAAGTCTGACCACGATGCTGGACACATTCTCCCACGGCATAAATACGTGGATCATAAGTTTGCAGCGTATCGTTGACGAGAATACCCGCCTCGCACTGCAGACCGGCAGCCTGAGCCAGTTCGATGCGTGGCTTGATGCCGATGGTCATGACAACCACCTTTGCCGACAGTTCGGTACCGTCCGTAAAGCGCAAGCCGGTGACTTGTTGGTCGCCCAGTATTTCGGCGGATTCCTTGCCGAGCAGAAAACGAATTCCGCGCTCCTCCATGGCTTTTTGCAGTAAGGCACCGCCCTTGGCATCTAACTGCTTATCCAGAGGCCATGCGCGTCGATGCACGACCGTAACCCCCATTCCTCGTGCTCGCAGACCATGTGCGACTTCCAGGCCCAGCAGTCCGCCCCCAATGACGACCGCCTCGCCCCCTAACAGGCTGCTAGCGGTTAATGCTTCGACATCGGCCATGTCGCGGTAACTGAGAACACCGGACAAATGGTTCCCCGGAACCGGCGCAATAGCCGCCGCTGCTCCGGTTGCCAGCAATAGTCGATCATAGGGCGCGATGCGACCATCGGCGGTCACTACCTGACGGTTGATTCGGTCAATTGTCGTCACCGGACTTCCGGTATGGAGCGTGATATTTTGCTCTGCATACCATTCACGGGAATTCAGAATGGTTTCTTCCAGTGCCATTTCTCCGGCGAGCACAGGAGTTAGCAGAATGCGGTTGTAGTTAGGGTGTGGTTCGGCACCAAACACCGTGATTTCGTACAAGTCGGGTGCCATTTTCAGTAATTCTTCGACGGCACGAATGCCTGCCATACCGTTGCCGACCACGACTAAGCGCGGTTTGCGTTGTTGTTCTGCAGGTTTTGGGTTTTGCATGCGAGACTCCCAGAATAGAAAAAAGGCGCAGTCAGCTGAATTGCTGACGACGCCTTTGCCGTTTTGCACCCCGGCGATTCTTGAGAATCGCTTCACACCTGATAAAGCAATAGTTATGCCTGAAATGGATATGATAAAAAACAATAGGTTATTTAAATTTTGCGCCGCGCTTTTGGAGTTTTTTGGTGCATGAGATGGTGCAAATGCACTATTATGGTGCGAAGTATCGTTGTGGATCTAAAACTTCGCTGCCACAAATACCCAGGCGCCTTCGGTGTTCACTCCGTAACTGCTGCGCCGATAATCGGCATATTGCACCCCGGCACTCCAGTGCTTTGAGAAACCATGCGTGGCCGACAAATCTATTTCGTGACCGTATTGAGCGTCGCCGTGATCCGCCTGAAAATGATAATAAATAGCGGCCAGTTGGGTACCCATCACTTTCCCGCCAAGCGTAAAATATAGGCTGCGCAGTCCCTTGGCGGGTGTGGTCAGAAAAAGCTCAGCCCAGCCGTTGAATGCATGTTTGGTCGCCAATGGGGTTTGAAAGCCGTAGCTGCCCTGACTATTCGCACCCATCACCATGTAGTCGGCGTGAACCCAGATTGCAGGCAAAGCAAGCCCGGTGCCGATATGATAATACGAAGCATTGATAGCACTGCTTCCACCAGCATAAGGTAACTGTTTGGCATAGCTCAGGTCGTAAGGCAGCTTCAGATTGCGGCCGAGCGGTAATGCACCCTGTACTCGTGCACCCATGGTTTCACTGTTGCAAACCTGCGCATTACCTGTCAGAAAGCAAGCCGCAGCACCCGGAATAATGCTATGGGCCTGATCGCCATACCAGTAGCCGAACACCTGCGCGTGGAGCAGCGGTGATGGTGTCCAGCTTGCCTCGCTGAGAACGGTTTGCGATGGCACATTTTCGTTCAGGATATTCTTGATTCGCCATATATAAGCGCCGTAAAGGGTCAGATCATCCAGAGGTTTTCCTTCTATGGAAACGACGTCAAAGGTTTGTGGGGTTTGCCGGAATCCGACCGCACCCACAAAGCGCTCGTCATCCAGATTGATTTCCTGCCGCCCAACGCGCAGATTCCAGCCTGGGATGCCTGCATACTGCAAATAAGCCTGATTGACATTAGTTTCCTCGGGGTCAGGAATCAGCGAGTAAGCTGTTTTCCCGTTCCGCAGGCTATTGTACTGATTGACAATCCCCGCTACGTTGATGAATTGCAGGTCGGCGCTGAAACCCGCTATGGGTTTGCTGGTCAGACCCAGAAGCGTCTGTACCGTGAAGGCGTTGGCATCCTGCTTGTCCGCCTGAGACATAAATTCGTAACGTGGGCGAAAATCTAGACGGATTTGACCCTGAGTGATGGCCTCTGTCAGTGTGCCTGCGGCTGCAGAGCCGGTGGTTAAAGCGATCAGGGCTGCAGCCAGAATGGGGCAGTGTAGCAGGGTTCTTGAAGTGCGTAGGTGCATCATGTTTCTCTCCAGAAGTTAAATATTCAGTGAGTGGCGGCGGCGATTACTGCATGGTGAGACCAAGGTAACCAATGGCGTCGCATGACCACGACCAGCACGAGCGCAATGCCAGCAAGTGCGGCGAAAAAGGCAAAACCCGATTGATAAGAGCCCGTCTGCTCTTTGGTGATACCGAGAATGACTGGCAGGTAAAAACCCCCAATCCCGCCAGCCGCACCAATGATGCCGGTCATGATTCCGGTTTTTAGGGGCCAACGCAGAGGCACCAACTGGAAAGTTGCGCCATTGCCGAGCCCAAAACAGGCATACAGGAGAATCAATAAAGCTATGGTGACATCCAGTGGCGGTGTCCACAGGGCAAAAATCCCATCAGTCAGCGAAATTCCACCCAGAAACCAACGGAGAGCATGGGTGCCGGAAATATGGTCGGCGATGATCCCACCCAAGGGGCGTAGCATGGCGCCGGTAAATGCAAACAGTGCCATGAACATGCCAGCATCAATTTTGGGTAGATGGTACAGAGACACCAGTAATAGACTGACATAGGCGGACATGCCCACGAATCCACCGAAAGTAATGCCGTATATCAGGATGAGAATCCAGGTATCGCGTTCTTTGAGCGCTAGGCGATACCGTTGGGGGAGCAGAATGCCTGCGAGCAGCACACCTAATACGGGTAGCATCAATAAGGCGGTTTTACCCTGTAAGCCGAGCCAGCCAAGCGGTGTGGCAACGGCGAGAAACGCTAGGCCGAACAGCGTGATTGCAAAACCTGCCAAGGCGGGGCCGACCTGTCCGCTTTTGGGGGCACTGTCTTTACCCCAGAAGAACATGGCGACGCCAGCTAGCGCCAGCAGCGGCAGGGCAGCGGCGGTGGCATGAGCCCAGCCGAAATGTGCGGCTAGGGGTGGGAATAAAAAACCATCCAATACCGCGCCGATGTTTCCCGCCGCCGCGATGCCGAGCACCGTACCCTGCACCTTGGGGGGATAGTTACTCCCAGCCATGGGGAGCGCCACGGCAAAACTCGCCCCACCAACGCCAAGTAATATGCCAAGGATAATGAGTAACGGAAAACTTGGCGCTACTGGATAAAATAGTAGAAAAAGCGATGGAATTGCCGAGAGCACAATGCCACCCAGAGCTACCCAGCGTCCATCCATCGTCTGATAGAGATTACCCATGCCAATGCGCAAAATAGCCGCTGCCAGTATGGGTACGGCCACTAAAAAGCCTTGTTGTGCAGGCGCGAGCCCCAGATTTTTGATCATGTAGGGTGCTAAAGGCCCATAGAGCAGCCAGACGGTGAAACCGGTGTCAAAGTAGAGGAAGCTAGCCACCAGTGCTCGCCAATTTCCACTCCGCAGCAGTGTGAACAGTTCTTTCATTGTGGTTCCCTCAAATGCCCATGGCTGAAAAATGAAAAAAGGCGTTCCCGGCTCATGAGCCAGGAACGCCTTCGTTCCAAAACGCTGTTCGTCAGTGAACAGTGCTTGTGTCAACAAAAGCAGTTATCGTGCCACTGTGTGTCGGTAGTTGGAGCGCGGAGTGCTGCTCAGTCGATGTTCACTCAAAAAGAAGGTGTTGGCGGTTTGCTGTGGTCGACCCGAACACCTAGTTTTATGACGTTTACGGGCGCTTGGTTTGCCCGAAAATAGTGCGTACTCCCCAGAATGGGGCCCAATAATAAGGCGTTATGGCTTAGAAGGTGGCTGTGCTGCCATCAAAAATCAGATTCGGCCCCATGCGTATCGTAGAACCTTCAGTATCTGTCGCGAGCCAAGGTTGAGGCTGTGTACCCCAAGGTATGAAGTCCAAGGAAGGGGCCGGAATGTGCAAAGCCTTTGCCGCTTCCCGGTAGATGTCACAACGGTATACTTGTGGGATTAAAATTTCGGGACGTACATCTTCGGGCCATTGTCCCGTCCCTTGTATCTGTTTTGCTAGCCAGTAAGCATGGGAATGCCAGGGAAAATTTGCTGAATAGCGGGTAAAAACATGAAAATCTTCCCGCCGAGGCAGCCCTGGTACTAAGCCAATCAACGCCAGTTCGACCACGGAGGCTGGGACTTCAATGGCTGCAGCGACCCAGGGTGCTGCTTCCAGTCGATGCTGTGGGTCGTCGAGCCAGCGCCCTGCAGCGAGGACGGCACGGATCATAGCAAGATGTAACTCCGGCTCTGTCCGTGCCCAGTCGTCGCGTACCGCCAGCACTTTTTCCATCATGTTATTCCAGAGCGCATAACTGCTGATAATAGGCGTACCCACGCCTTCGACTGCTGCGAGGCTACCCCAAGGCTCGCCGACGCAATAACCATCAATGTCACCAGATCGCAGTGCCTCGACCATATAACGCGGAGGTACCACACTGATTTCAACATCGGCTAAGGGATTAATACCGGCGGCCTGCAACCAGTGACGGAGTTGATAATGGTGGTTCGATACAGGAGAAACCACTGCAAAACGTAATTTACGGCTGGGTTGGGCCTGAATAATCTGGCGCAGGATCTGGGCGGCGAGAAGCGGTTGATCGCCACCACTCAGCCCGGCATCCACCAAGCGTCGATGTAGCGCATGACTAACCGTAATGGCATTACCGTTTAGGGATAAGCTCAGCGCTGTGCTGACCGGTATTTTGGGGGAGGCGATGCCCAGTGTGGCGGCCATGGGCAGGGGTGCCAAAGCGTGCGCAGCGACCAAATCGCCGAATAGTAGATGATCGCGCAGGCTCGCCCATGAAGGCTCGCGCTGCAGGCTTACTTCAAGACCTTCGGCGGCAAAAAAGCCTTTTTCACGAGCGACGATCAGGGGGGCGCTATCAGTCAGCGCCACATAGCCAATACTCAGCGCGTGTTTTTGAATCATCTTTCTTTCCTCCAAAATACTCAGTTCTGCACAAAAAATCCCCGCATCCCAGTTTACAGGATGCGAGGACGTCGTTGTCCGTGATCGTTTTCTACGAAGCAAAAAATGCGCCTGTATGCTATAGAATATAGTGGTCCCTATATTTGAGGCAGTGGTTTAAGCTTTTGTCTGGCAAGGAGAAGACGATGAGCGCAGCAAAACGGAAAGTGTATGGAGCAGCCTTCAAATTGAATTTACAGTTTTCGTAATAAAAATACCTTGAGCTGATCAAGGAAAAAGGTGTAGAACACCGTCGCTAGGAGCAGGTAGGCGATAACTATTATCGGTAATGGTGCCATCAACCAGCCCATAACCGCTAGACCGCTTACTATCCCTATGTCTGCCAGACTTGCCCAAAGCAAAAAGCGACCAGGGATTGATCCCCAGAGATGACCGCGCTCCCGTACCAAAAAGACATTAGCGAGGCCGGAAAATACCAGCCCAAGAAAATCCAGGGTTTGCACGGACGCCAGTGGCAGTCCCAAGGACCGGCCCACGCCATATACGGCGAAAATATAAATCAGCCAAGCGCAAGCCACCACTAACGCGGAAAGGACCAGCGTTCGAATATCCCAGCGGTCCGGCTTTGGCGAGGGACGCACATTATCCTCAGCCAGCGACATGGTCACGAAATCATTGGCGAAGAGCAGCAAAAGGACCAGCAGCGGAGTGACCACAAAGCTGCGGAACATCAAGAAACCCAGACTCAGGAACAAGGCGACCTGAAAGACCTTGACAATTTTATTGAGGGTATAGGTGAGCATGCGCTGGTAGACACGTCGACCGGTGATTACCGCATCGAGCACTCCCTGCAGGCCGGGCGCAGTCAGCACGAGGCTAGCCGCTGCCTTGGCCACGTCGGTGGCACTTTCCACGGCCACGCCCATCTCGGCTTGTTTCAGTGCAGGGGCATCATTGACGCCATCACCAGTCATGCCGACGATCCGGCCCTTTTTCTGCAACCCTTGCACCAGATGAAACTTATCGGCAGGGAAAACCCCAGCATACACGCCACAGTCCTCAGCCAGGGCAGTGCGGTCACAAACGCTGCCGGTGATGCCCAGTGATGTGGCCACATTTTCGGCGGTCGGCAGACTGTCGCCGGTGACCATGCGTACTCGTACGCCAAGTTCCTGCAAATGCTGGACGACTTCGGCAGCATCTGGACGGATGGCGTCCGCGAGTGCGAGCAGGCCGAGAAAGCGCGGATGACCCTCTGGACCGGCCGCCACGGCGAGCACTCGTGCGCCACTGGCAGCGAGAGCCGTGGTTGCAGATTCCCAGTCCGTATTGCGGCACAGCTTGGCGATCGTCTGCGGCGCACCTTTGAGTGCGCGCCAAGATGTGCCGTCTTGCAGGAAAACCCCCTCCGAACGCTTGGTAGCGGGATCAAAGGGCACAAATTGCTGGCGATCCGGTAACGCACCAATCCCGGTTGTCGGCTTCTGGAGAATGGCGAGATCTATGGGGTCCTGAGTGGCGCTGTCACTAGCTACGGCGGCCATCTTTAGAAGTTCAGCCTCTTCCACGCCGGGCCAAGTCTTTGTCTGACTGAGAAGGAGATGGTTCTGGGTGAGAGTGCCGGTTTTATCACTACAAAGATCACTCATGGCGGCGGCTTCTTCCACAGCGGCCAGACGGGTGACCAGCACCCCACGGTGTACCAGATGGAGAGAGGCAATGGCGGTAGCCAGGGTGAAAGTGGCGGGCAACGCCACCGGAACCGAAGCCACCAGCAGGATGAGCGCAAAAGGGAGGATTTCCGCAAGAGAGATGTGGCGGGCGGCTGCATAAATCAGGATCGCGGCGACGAGAATAACGTCCATCATTACCAGATAACGGACAATGGAAAGAACCAGTTCTTCTAGGTGACTTTTAACACCGGCAACACGCACTAACTCAGCGGTTTTACCAAAATAACTCCGGGCGCCGGTCGCTGTAACTTCCCCCGATGCTTCGCCGCGACGCACGATGGAGGCGGAATAGAGAGTGTCGCCTGTGGTGCATTCCACCGGCATAGCTTCTCCCGTCAAGGCGGACTGATCTACCAGGATACCGCCATCGCTGAGATGCAGATCGGCAGGGACCATATCGCCGACCCGCACGTGGACCAGATCACCTGGGACTAAGTCGGCGGCCGAGATGCTTTGCCATTGTCCGTCGCGACAAGCACGAGCCTGAATTCGCAGTCGCTCTTTGAGCAGTTCGAGTGCGCTCTGCGCTTTGCGCTCCTGACTAAAACCGAGCACGCCGTTAAAAATGAGCAACAAGGTAATGATGATTGCTTCCGGCCACTTGCTCAGAATAACTTCCAGAATCAGGGTGCCTTCCAGCATCCAGGGTACCGGTGCCCAGAACTTGTGGAGAAAAAGCAGCCAGTTTTTGGGTTTTTCTTCGATGACCGCATTGGGGCCATATTGGGCAAGCCGTTGCCGCGCCTCGTCGCTACTTAGTCCGTTGCAATTGTTTACTGGCATATTCCGCTATCCCGATTTTTCACTGAAGTTTAGAGGTGTATCCTCTAGTGTAGACGCTCAGATCAGCTTCGTCGGATTTTTATCGTATTTTTCGGCGAAAGTGCTATTGCTTCCAGAAAAATGATACGTTGAAGTCGAAAGCAAATAGAATACCGTTATCTAATAGGCTCCGCTTCTAGAAAATACGACTTTAACAGTGCGAAATAAGATAACGATATCATACCATAGCGACCAGTTCTTTACATACCAAGCATCCAAGTCTGCGCGATCTGCAAAGGTGGTTTCAGAACGTCCACTGACTTGCCACAGCCCGGTAATTCCTGGCTTTACTTGAGCATAGAGCACTATACCATCACCATATCGGTCCGTTTCTCTCTCTAGCAGGGGGCGCGGTCCCACTAAGCTCATTTGGCCAAGCAGCACATTAAAAAGTTGCGGGAGCTCGTCCAGACTCGCACTCCGCAGGATTTTTCCGATACGGGTGACTCGAGGATCATTGCGCAACTTGAAGTTCCTTTGATATTCATCGGCGATGTCAGGATGGGATTGAAGATATTCTGTGAGTCGGTCTTCTGCGTCGCAAACCATGCTGCGAAATTTGAAACAATGAAATAATGCACCATTGCGACCAACGCGCTCCTGTATGAAGAATATTTTGCCGCCATCTTCGGATTTTATGAGCGCAGTTATCAATAACAATATCGGCGAGATGAGAATGACGATAAGAGTAGCTGAAACAAGATCAAACATGCGTTTTATAATGCGAGGACCTGGTCGCGCAAGATTGTCCCGAACTCGTAGCATAAAGACTTCTTGGCTAAAGAAATGCATTACTTCAAGTCCAAATAATGGTAAACCACGAAGGGGTGGTGCAATAGTGAGTCGTGGATATCCTAAGCCAAGCGTGCGTACCAGTTTTTCCTGTGTTTCCCACTGGTCCATATCTAAAGCTAACACTACATGCGGACTACCCATATCAGATAGTTGACCTAGAGGATCGCTGCTGAGAGGTTCAATGCCGACTTTAGGATAATAATTTTCGTCTTCTAGTAAATTAGAATTTTTAGGTACTAATATTTTTTGGATGGAGTATCCTAGCAAAGATTCACTCGTTAACGCACGGATGGCTTCTGCTGCATTTTGGCCACAGCCAATAATGACGACGGGGCGTGCCCAGGCGCCAAGACGCGTTAATATTTTTTTTATCATAATTCTGGAAAGTGGTAAAAATATAAAAATAAGTGCCCATGTAGAAAATAGCCAGAGACGAGATAGTGGCCATTTACCAATAAAAGCAATTGCTGAATTTAGAGCAATAAATATGGTTAAAACGCTTATAATTTCACCAGCTTCATCCCAAAATGCTTTTCTTTGAGTGTAGTGCCCTTTGATTGAAAAGCTGATGATTACCGAAACTACTAGTAATAAAAACAGTAAAATGTTAATCTGCGCCAAGCTTCCCCACCAGCTCCCGAGAACATATAAAGGGTTTAATCCGTAGTAGAAAGCATGTGACAATCTGGCAAAGTAGAATGCGAGTAAAAAAGCGGAGATGTCACCAATTACCATAATGTAAGGTGTCCATGTAGACCATTCTAATGTGCTATTAGTTCTCATAATTAACTTTATAGTCGCCATATTTTATCTCCGGTGCAGAGCATTGAAAAATACTTCATATCACTCAACTGTCACAGAGATGTCTGAAAAGGAGTTAGCATATCCTGTGATTACGCTCAGGAGCAAGATTCTCATCGGTCTAATTTTCAGCCTGAAGTCTGTAGCAGATATTTTTTTTGTTGTTTAAAGGAAACACTGAGAATGTCCTCTATACGCTCATGCATGCCATCCAGTGAAAACCGACGAATAGCCGATGCCTTGCCACGCTGTGCCATCAGTGCGGTGCCTTGAGGATCGCTCAACAGATGACGAATAGCCGATTCCAGCTCTTGCTCATCTCCTGGCGTATACAGAAGCCCAGTAATGCCATTTTCAATGATTTCGATGGGGCCCCCGGTTTGGCTGGCCACTACGGGCCGTCCGGCCAGCATACCTTCTACAATCACCCGTCCGAATGGTTCTGGTGCTACGGATGTATGAGCGATAATGTCGCAAGTGCTCATGAGCTCTGGGATGTCTTTACGAAAACCCACCATTTTTACACGATCTTCTAAATGAAGGTCCTTGATATTCTGATTCAGATGCGTGGCATAGGCTTCTTCACCAAACAGCGGGCTGCCGACAATTAAACCCTGAACTTCGTTCATTCGCGAGAGGGCGCGTAGAAAAACATCCTGACCCTTCCAAGGCGAAAGTCTTCCAAATACACCGATCAGTGGACGCTGGTCAAAACCTAACGTACTGCGAATGCTCATCAAGTTTTCTGCTGCGGATATTTTGCAAAATGGCATTGTGTTAAATGCGTTGTAGACCAAGTGCACACCTTTGGTGCGCCCTGATAACTGCTGAAGTGAATTTTTGGTTGCTTTAGAGTTTACAAGAATTTGATCCGCATGTTTGCTGATGTATTTAGCTGCGAGGAGTTGAGCCGAACCGAAATGCTCTTTAGTCACTATATCGTGTAAATACCATACCACTGACTTATGTGCTAATTGACCAGCCAGAACAGAAATGAGTCCAGCTTTCTGAGAGTTAGCAAAAATAAAGTCATAATTTTTTGCCTCTTGTGCGATTTTTTTAGCTAGCATCAATAACGATATAATTCCAGACAGTGGAATACGGGAGCCGCGTCTAATATTTTTTAAAGCACTAGAGGATTTTATTACACTCACACTGATTTCGCGTTTTTCGATCTCACCTTTCAATGGCCCATCTTCAAAAAGTATAACTTTACTCTGGTCGCGATAAGGCGTGATGATATCTAGTAATGCTAATTCGCCACCGCTAAGCTTTGCTGTTTGGTCAATAAAGAGTATTTTCATAATATTGTATCCCTGTAAATTTTTGAAATTACTGGAGTAACATTATTCCAATCATATCGTTGTGCATACTCTTGGCATCTAATTGACGTAGGCATTTTTATGGTTCCTGATAAAATACCGACAATAGATTTGGCAATTGCTGTGGCGCTGGTGTTTTCCGTAACCCACTCTGAAGCGAAAGGCCTTATAATCTCTGGCAAGCCCCCAACGGGGGTTACCAGTACAGGGGTGCCTGCTGCGAGAGACTCCACGGTAACTAGGCCGAACCCTTCTAGTGAAATGGACGGCACTACGCTGAAGTCAGCAGCTCTATAGGCTAGTGGAAGATCCTCGTCAGCAACAAATCCAAGAAATGAAACATTGTTTTCAATCCCTATATCTTTAGACATTTTAACAAGATCGGTCGCCATACTGCCTTTGCCAGCAATTATAAGCATTACCTCAGGATATTTTTTGATGACTTCAACCATAGCGGTTAATAAATTTTCGAGACCCATACGGCGGGATAAACGGCGCACTGCAAAAATTATCGGCCGATCTTTCTCCCATTTGAGTTTTTCTCTGGCTTCAGTTTTATTTAATGTCGAATTAAATGCATGGGTATTAATGGCTCCGGGAACGACGGTTATTTTTTCTGGAGAAATTTTATAGTCCTTAGCTAGTATCTCTTTAAATGATTCTGAAAGGACAATTAATCTGTCTGCACGACGGTAAACGGTTTTCTCAATGTAATGTTTAATAATCGAAGGATTTTTTCCGTCTTCTAGAGCGGATTCACGCGCCCATGGCCCTTGAAAATGAACGACAACAGGTAGGTCACCGAGTAAATCCTTTGCAGGAAATCCATAAAGAGCAAAATGTATACAAATCAGATTGGGTTTGAAAGATATCAGAGAATTCTTAGCGGCGTACCGCGCTTTATACCAACGATGCAGAAGTGGCGAAGAAGGGTTAGCGAATGCCAGAATTTCTTGTTTTTCGTTATTGGACACGTTGTGACTGCCTACTACGAGTCCGCGATTAAGAATACCCTGCTCTGGAAGACGGTTAAAAAGATCAAAGTAGTATCGCTCTAAACCTCCTGAATGCTCAGGAAACCATGCTGAACCAAGTTGGAGTGTTTTTAATTCTTGAGGCATTTTTGACTCCCGCGTTAAAGGCGATGCCAATTTTCCCGATACCAAGCTATGGTTGCTTCCAGACCATCTTCTAGGGTGGTCGTTGGTTTCCAGCCTAGCAGTTTTTGGGATTTTGATATGTCGAGATATTTGATGGAGGGTGTAGTCTTGGCCGGGCCGGAGAATTGAGGCAGAGTTTTTTTGCCACCAAAAACCCTATTCGCAGCAGTGGCTAATGCCCGTGTCGAAATGGGTGCGCCGGTGCCGAAATTAAAGGCTTCACCAGAAACCTTGTCGAGATGCTCCGCCACACTAATATAGGCCCGGGTCATATCATCTATATACAGGCAATCAATTTGCGAACTGCCGTCATCTCGTGATCCAAAGTCATAGGGCGCTTCGTTGATCATGTTCTGAATGGCTCTCGGTACAATTCTGCTGAAATTGCTATCACCTGGCCCAAAGGTATTCATGAAGCGACAGGTTGCCGCCTTTATGGAATAGACCTCTGCGTAGGTTCTCACGGCGACATCTCCGGCCACTTTTGATGGCGCATAAATGTTTGTTGCTGGAAGTGGTGGATGCGTTTCCGGAATCGCTTGATGGGTGCTGGTGGCACCGTAGTAAGCGCCGCTGGAAGCAAACACCAGATTTTCTACGCATTGCGCAGTTCGCACAGCTTCTAGGACCGTGTAAGTGCCCCCCGCATTGATGCTAAAAGTTTCGTAGGGTAATACATTACTAATGGGCACAATGGGCTGCGCGGCTAGATGAAAAATGGTATTGATATTGAAACGCTGCAAGGTGAGTCGCAGTAGATCCATATCGCGTATGTCGCCCTGAATGTAATTGATTCGAGAGACGAGGTCGGCAATAACTAGGTAAGAGTTAGATGGTAGCCAGCGATCCATGACATGTACTTTTGCACCCAGCGCTAGTAATAATTCGCAAAGATGTGATCCACCGAAGCCCGCGCCACCAGTTACCAGGCACTGACGTCCCTCCCAGAAGTTGGACATTTCAGCAACCTTCTTCTCGGGTCATCATATAATTTCTATAGAAGCGAATGGTTTCCCGTAGTGATTCCAGAAAATCCGATTGTGGTGCAAAACCGGTTGCTTTTTTTAGTTTTTCCCCATTTAGATGCTGTTTGGTTATGGCATGTACGGTTGATCCACTGGCACGCACCCGTATGGCTATCCCATTGTTCATGATGAATTCAGCGCGTTCTGGATCAAATTCTTTTTCGATTTCAGACGCCTGCTCGACAATCGTTTTGAGCATTTGCGGCGTGGGAAGATAAGTGCCTGCGGACAAATTAAAGACCTCGCCACGACACTCCTTGGTATGGGCTAGGAGCAGGATGGCATTGACGAGATCGTCTACATACAGGTAATCACGGTGATGTTCAATGGCATCAAAATAAAGTTCAGGGGCTTGCGGTTCATGACTGCTGAACATGCTAGCCATGGCTTTGGGTAGAAGACGATAACCCAAGTTGAAATCGTATGGCCCGAAAATATTGCACATACGCAGCGTTACCGTCGGTAGACCGAACGCTTCGTGATAGGTACGCGAAAAAACATCTGCCGCGAGCTTTGCTGAATCGTACACCCCGATACCCCGCAAAGGGGTAAGGTGCTCCGAATAGGAGTCACCATCCATTTCTCCGTATACTTTGTCGGTCGACGACAAAAAAATCATGTTAGTTTTATAAGGAGCCAAACGGCAGGCTTCAAGAATGTTCACCCAGCCCATGGTGTTCGCCATGATGGTGTCATATGGTGCGGTAATTGCTTTTTCAATCACCGAAGCGTATGCCGCGAAGTGAAAAATAGAATGAAAGCGACCTTCATGGATGATCTCTTTCATGGCTTGGGCATCCACAACATCGGCCTCTTGTACCAAAATTTGCGAGCGAAGATTCATGGAGTCGCAATTGAGTATGGAGTCACGTTTGGGATCAATATTAATGTCCACGACGGTGACATTCGCACCAAAATTGACCAGTTTTTTGACAATATGGCCACCTACGAAACCGAAACCGCCGGTTACAAGCACATTTTTACTGTCGAAAAACTCATTAAGATTTTGAAGGTTGTGGCTGGTGAGGGTGGACATCTTGGTGGGTCTCCATTGAATGGTGCAAGAATGCACATATTTATGAATATGAGGGATTATGCTGTTTATAAGCATTTAATGTGCCAAATAAAAATATCTATAATAATCATTTATATATATAAATTGACGCGGATTCTTACAGAAAATAGAGTGTAATAAAACTGTTACAAGAGGCTGCCTTGAATGGTGTAAAAGGATCTGTATCTTACTGTTATTTATTGGTAACTTTTTGATAAAGTACGATATTTTAGTGGTTGCACTGAAAATTTTACATAGTGTGTCTTGATGTGGACAGAAATTAAGCGTTCATTGCATTTAACATTTTGAATTCAAGAAAAATAAATTTTTTGAAAATCTCCAGGGCCGTGTCTGCTGTTTTGTCCCAGATGTGAAGAGAATTGAATGGATAGCTCTCCACGCGCCAAGAAATAGTAAGGCTATAAACTAAATAATAACATACAAAAATACTTATATTATTTGCGTGAGTCGTATAATTTGCTCTCCAAAGTGTTTAAAAAAATCCTGTAGAACAATCCGCTAGTGTCCGTGATACGGGGTGCATGATTTGAACAGATACGCGCAATCCATAAGATAAAGTGGAAATGTTTTGATTGGCATGAATTATGCATAATGTCGCGAAGAGATTGGGGTCTAAATGCGAATCTCGTGTTCTGTGGGTTCTGACCCTCTGTTCTTCATAGCGTGAGGTCGTTGATGTGAATATGACAAATTCAAAACCCAAACAGGGTCGCGCGATAGATAATCATTTTTTCTATTGGGTTCGTCGACTCTTTTCAAGATCATGTGTTGCGAAGTTAAGATATGATCTCAGTAAATTCTTTGTATTGGGTCTGCTAAGTGCGGCCTTGGCAGGGTGTGCAGGTGTCGCTGGAATGAAGACCTCGGTTTCAGTACACAAGCTACCCAGTCCGGTGGTAAATAATAAAGAAGAAATCCTCGCACCCAGTGTGATTAAACAATTACTACACCGAGCAATCACTTATCACCTTGGTGCTGGAGACGTCATCTCGGTTTCGGTTTATCAGCATCCTACGCTTTCAACACCGGTGGCTACTAGTTCAGTTGGTTTGCCCGGAGCTTTGGTCAGTAATGATGGGAATATTCAATTACCACTGTTAGGATTAATCCATGTCGCGGGCATGACCACGGCTCAGTTACAGACTTCTATCACCAAGCTGTATGGAAAATACATCGTTCATCCAGATGTCACGGTTCAACTCCAGGTTGCGCATAGCATACGCTATTATTTGCTCGGGGAGTTCACCGATCCGGGCTTGAAATACTCTGATAGACCTCTGAATTTATTGGAGGCCATGTCTCTTGGCGGGTCGGTAACTTTGTCCAAAGCTGATCTGCGTGGATCTTATGTGGTGCAAGAAGGCCAAAAATTACCGATTAATTTTCATCAACTCATAATGAATGGGAATCTTGATCAAAATATACAATTAGTCAGCGGTGATACCGTGGTTGTTCCGAGCGTTGCGAATATGCAAGCCTATGTATTCGGTGCGGTTAGCAAGCCGGGTGCGGTGCCTTTTGTGGATGGTCGATTAGGATTGCTGCAGGCGCTGTCGGCAACGGGGATGGATAATGCTGCTCTGACTAATGCGCGTTTGAGTGATATTCGAGTGATACGATCCGAAGGCACGGGTGGAGAGCTTATGGTGGTAAACGCCAGGGCAATTCTGGATGGTAAAGCGGCACCCTTCTATTTGAAATCCGGAGATATTGTTTATGTACCTCAAACAGCAATCAGCAGTTGGAACCAGGTCATACAACTGTTGTTGCCCTCCCTACAGGCTATATCCGGTTTGTTGAATCCATTTGTTTCCATTAAGTTCTTGTCACAATAGGATGATCCCGTGACTGATAATTCAGAAAACTTGTCCCAGCGTAGAAGTGACAA
The DNA here is from genome assembly GCA_041676785.1 of Acidithiobacillus sp. Lineage (GTDB taxonomy): Bacteria > Pseudomonadota > Gammaproteobacteria > Acidithiobacillales > Acidithiobacillaceae > Acidithiobacillus. The sequence goes on from JBAYRF010000008.1 coordinate 52,853, forward strand.
CCTCTTGCCGCTACATGCACGTGCCGGTATGAATATGAACAGCGGAGACGAAGGAGATAAAATTGATTTTTCAGCTTTACTCCGGTCATTGCGAATGCATTGGCGATGGCCTGTAGTACTGACGGGCGTTGGAGTGATCACAGCACTGATTTTAACGCTTTCCAGTATTCCGGTCTTCGAATCAACAGGTTCTATTTATCTCGGTAATGCAGAAAAAGAACAAAGTATCGGTAACGTCAATACTAACTTGGCGTTATTGGCTGGATTAAGTCAGGCTCCCAATATAGATACACAGATACAAATCATGCGGAGTCGCGATATCATTGAGCGCGCGATAGAAAGATCCGGGCTAAATGTAACGATTTTAAATCCAGATGAAGCTTCGTCCGTTCATTTTTGGAGTTGGCTCTTCAGTGGCCACTCTATGAAAATCTATATGCCGCCCAAAGATGGGTTTCATGCCACGTTGGTAAAGGTCATTGATCCAGTTCTGTACGGTAAGAAGCTAACGCTTGTATTTGCGACTGCAGGTGGTTATGAAATTCGATCCGGAAAGCAATTGCTACTGAGTGGTATTTTAGGCGAGCCCGGTGTGGCTCCGTCACTACGGCTGATTTTAACACCCAATGTGCCCGGTTTTTTACCCAAGCCGGGCACGAGGTTCAACCTCGTCATCCAGTCGCCATTGACTATTTACAAAGCTATTGATGGTAATATTACCGTTGCGGAGGCCGGGGACGGGGGGGCGGATTCTGCCAAGAGTTTTCTCGTTAAGTTGTCATTTGAAAATCCAAACCCATATGTTTCTCAGGACTTTTTGAATTCGCTGATGATGACTTATATGGGGCAAACTCATGCCTGGGCTACCGGTGAAGCATCTTCTACCTATAGTTATTTGAATTTACAGTTAGACAAGGTTCGGTCTGCGTTAGAGACGGCTGACAAACATTTGGCGGGTTATCAGAGCAAGAGTGGTGTACTGTCAGTGACCTCTAATGCGCAAGCATTGATTACCCAGATGGCTGATTACGAAAGTCAGCGAAGCGCCTTGGAGCTTAAGCTCAATAGCTTGCAAAGATTACGAGCTGAACTGAACTCACCTAGCATACATGTTAATCCTTACTTGATCAGTAGCGTAAATGACACCGTGCTTAATGGTCTTAGTGATAAATTGATCGCAGCGCAAGGTAAAAAAGCAACAATAGCGACACTCTATAAGCCCGCAGCACCAGAAATGAAGCAGGCTGACTCAGAAATCGACGCGATTAAAGATGCAATTCGTAATGTGCTCAGCAATCAAGAATCTTCAGTACATCAACAACTTGAAACTCTTGGTCAACTTATTGGCCGCTATAAACAGCGTATGGGCGAGTATCCGCAAGAGGCCTTGCAGGTGCTTTCTTTAACGCGTTCCAGTGAAGTGCTTGGCAAGCTCTATATGTTCCTGCTGGAAAAACAAGAGGAAGCGGCAATTAGTCAAGCAAATACCATCACCAAGAATCGAATTTTAGATACCGCGTTGGTCCACGATATTCCGGTGACTCCTGTGGCTGGACGCAATGTATTAGTCGGTGGTGTTCTGGGTCTATTGATTGGTCTGGGCGTTGTGCTTGGGAAGTTTGTTACCTATAAGGGATTTCATTCGGATGAAGAAATTCGGCAGCGATACTCGTCCTTGCCATTATTCGGTGCCCTTCCTGAGTACCCAGATTTCAATCCGAATACGCATCATTTAAAGCACAGTAAAATGATTGTCCCTGATGCGCGTTCGGGTTATGGCGAAGCCATACGTTTGCTACGTGGCAAAATATATATGGACGTCTCGGGCGGCGGCAAGGGGCGAGTACTCATGCTGAGTTCTGCCAGTCAGGGCGACGGAAAGACCACTGTGGCATCTCAGCTTGCGACAGCATTAGCACAAGACGGTAAGCGTGTCTTACTGATAGATACGGATTTACGGAAGCCGCACTTGCATGAGGTTATGCGTATCGCGCAACAGCCTGGATTAGCCGCATTTTTAGCGGGACAATGTGAGTGGAAAGCCTGTCTGCAATCCGTAACGGATCAATCTGATCTGCAACTGCAAGTCATTGCGGCTGGTGATGTACCACCCAGCCCTGCAGAACTGATTGGGGAGCCACGTTTTGAGTCATTAATCGAAGAGGCGCGCAAGGAATATGATTATATTCTACTAGATACGCCGCCATTCCCGATGGTGTCAGATGGCTTGACTATAGCGCCTCTGGTCGATCGAGTCCTTTCTGTAATCAAGCTAGGTCAAACCTCTCGTCGAGCTTTTCACGAGCACGTCATGGGGAGTTCTCAGATGAATCGCCCGCGTGGCTTGGTGATTAATGGAACGTTAATGAATAATAAACTGGGTTATCACTATGACCTGCAGAGGTCACCGCTGATATGGTGGAAAGAGAAGTGGCAAGCGGTGTCTCGCCGTATACGCAGCAAGATTTAAGATGAAACACCTAAGCATCTGGAGAGTGTTTTCTGGAAGGGGAGACGGATACTGGATTAAAGCCGCCCGTTGCCGAGTGCAAACAGATAATTACGGATTAGTGCAATGTTTACGTTATCGACCTAAAGAAAAATGGCGTGCACTGAGGAAATATTCCGATGCCACTAAAGGGTGTATTCAAGGAGTCCGGCTATGGCATTACAATCACTGAGCACATCAAATAATACTAGGATTCATTCTGGTATTAAAAAAATATGGATAGCAATTGCTCTGTTCTGGTCCTTTCCATTTCTTTTTTATTTGGTACATCTGAGCACGCTTGTTAATTATCTTTATCCGATAGCAGCGCTTGCGCTGGGGATAGTTCTCTATAGATCTTATCCTGAATTGTACCTCGGTCATATGTGGTGGCTATGGTTTATAACACCAGAAATTCGCCGGTTGGTGGACTATCAGATAGGGTTCCAACCAGTATCACCGATCATGTTAACTCCCTACCTAGTTACCTTGTTAGCATTTTTTACCGTAGTTATGTATCTTCCAACGCTGCGCAGAAAATCGTTATTCCCAATGGCCATAGCCGCGATTGGGGCTGTATACGGTTATATGGTTGGAATTATTAATGCGGGCCTTCTCCCCGCAACATTCGGCGCTTTAAATTGGTTGCTGCCAATATTCATGGGTTTGCATATGGCTATACACTGGCGTCGCTATGAGACTTTCAAGAACACTATTATTAAAACATTTGTCTGGGGTGCACTGATAATGGGTCTTTACGGCTTAATTCAGTATGTTAATCCACCACCCTGGGATAGATACTGGATGCTGGCATCCAAAATGCTTAGTATTGGACTACCTGTGCCCTACCATGTTCGTATTTTTAGCACTATGAATTCCCCCGGTCCGTTTGCCATTGAAATTATGGGTGCGCTACTGATGCTGGCAGCCGGGGGCGGGCGCTGGCGTATACCCGCTGCTGTATTTGGCTACAGTTCCCTGTTGCTCAGTATGGTACGCACCGCATGGGGTGGCTGGGTCGTGGCGATGGTTTATTTGATATATCGGCTCAATCCAAAAAATACACTGCGCTATTTTTTAGGTGGGCTGATCATTATTGCGCTGGCTTTTCCCATACTCAGTTTTGGTCCTATTGCAAAAAATATTGATGCACGATTTCAGTCCATTCAGAATGTACAGAAAAATGCTAGTTATAAAACACGCGTGACATTTTATGAAGATTTTTTTGATGAAGCATTTGGTACCCCATTAGGGGTAGGTATTGGTAACACCGGGGTGGCCGCACGACTGTCATCGAGTGCGCATGTTGTGAACTTCGATAGCGGAATTATGGAAATTCCTTATGTACTTGGCTGGATTGGTGGCGGATTTTTTTATATTGGAGGAATATGGATTTTGTTGCATATTCTTGGTAGCCGGTGGAATAAAGTTGATCCATTCATCGCGGTGTCCAGTTCCATCGCGCTGGCAGTAATGTCAACGCTGCCGTTTATAAATAATTTGATTGGTACTGGCGGTATGCTATTTTGGGGATTTTCAGGGATGTCGGTGGCAGGTATACAGTTTTATAGTAAGTCGGCAGAAAACGCTTATGAACAGCAGGAATGAACTTCTCATAATTCTTAGCTTATAAGTACGATTGCATAACTTATTTGGAGCATAATCAGTGAAAAGAATATGTCTTATTACACACAAACTTAAAAAAGGAGATGGTCAAGGCCGTGTGAACTATGAGATTGTACGTGCAGCATGTGGCAGGGGATATGATGTTACTATTCTTGCAAGTGAGTGCGCGCCAGAAGTTGTAGAGAAAATGGGCGCGAAATTTGTTGAAATACGTGTTGATCCGTGGTTCAGTCAGTTTTTACGTAATCAGGTTTTTGCATTTCGTTCGTTTTTATGGTTAAAAAAGAATGGCGCTGATTTTGATATTATACATTCTAATGGATTTATCACATGGTATTCAGCAAACATCAATGCCGCACATTTTGTTCATGGTGCCTGGCTACGCAGTGAATATAATAATGATCGTTTTTTTGCTGGGATAAAAAGTGCCTATCATAAGTCATTTACTATTTTGAATGCTCTTCTCGAAAAACGTGCTTTTCGTCAGGCGAAGACAGTTATCGCTGTGTCACCATTAGTTGTCGAAGAGTTGTGCTCGATTGGAGTATCGAGGCAAAAGATTGTCATGATTCCTAATGGTGTCGATATTGACGAGTTTCATCCTGGTAAGGGATTACGAAGCGAGTTAAGAATTGGCGAAGCGGCACCTCTTGCAATATTTTCAGGCGACTTAAGATCCCGACGAAAAAACCTTGAGACTGTGCTGACTGCACTTCGAGAAGCCACTGCATGGCATCTTCTGGTATTGAGCAGAGTGGAGGGCAGTGAATACCCTGCTCTGGCTTTAGAGATGGGCATCTCCGACCGCGTACATTTTCTTGGTTTCCGCCGTGATAGCCCGGAACTAATGCGAAGCGCTGATATTCTGGTTTTTCCTTCACGTTACGATCCGTGCACGCTCGTTGTTGCGGAAGCACTGGCGAGTGGTGTACCGGTTATTACTGCAAGCACGGTTGGCGCGGCTTTTCAGGTGCCGGAAGGTGCTGGCTGGGTGCTTGACGATCCCGAAGATGGGGCTGAAATCGCTCGATTGCTCACCATTGTTGCCAATCAGAGCCGGAAAGAGCGCACGGATGCAAGCACCTGTGCCCGTGCAGTAGCCGTAACATACGCATGGTCGAAGACCGCGCAGACTCACCTTACATTATATGATGCAATTGTGAATGAAACTAAAATCGAACAGAGGGTTTCATCTAGAAATTCTCCGGGAAATCCGCAGCAATGAGCATCAGGAAAAATACCCTTTATAATATCCTCGGTGCGGGCTTGCCTACATTTGTATCACTAATTACTATTCCACTGTATTTGAAGGTAATAGGTGATGCCCGTTATGGGGTTTTAGCTATTGTTTGGTTGCTGCTGGGTTATTTTAGTGTTTTTGATCTTGGTCTTTCTCGAGCGACGACGAATCAGATTGCACGCCTCAATAATGCAACTGTGAAAGAACGCGAAGGCGTTTTTTGGACGGCTCTTACGCTCAATGGTATTCTCGGTACGGTTGGTGGTCTAGTGTTATATTTTGCTGCTAAGCCATTAATGTTGTACGCATTTACGATGCCGGACAGCTTGCGAAACGAAGTTGTTTCAGCATTGCCAATCATTGCAGCGACCGTGCCAGTGGCAACGATGACCGGAGTTTTTTCAGGTGCATTGGGCGCACGTGAGCGTTTTGCAACCATGAACATTATTCAATCGTTGGGTACCGTATTGTTTCAGGTTACACCGCTACTTGCAGCATTTATGTACGGCACCAATCTGGAACTTCTCATCGCTGTTACAGTGGGTGCACGTATAATATCGGCATTGCCATTTATTCCTGCCGTAAAAAAAACACTTCCCTTGTGTAATCCACCAAAATTTGAGCGGCATCGTGTGCGTGAGTTATTGAATTATGGTGTGTGGGTAACGGTTAGCAACTTACTAACGCCACTATTAACGGCGATAGATCGTTTTATCATTGCGGCTCTTTCTGGAGCATCGGCTGTTGCATTTTATAGTGTTCCCTATAATCTCGCTAATCGAGTGAGTATTCTTCCGGCAGCTTTGGCAAGTGCGCTGTTTCCACAATTGTCTATGACCACATCAGATCGTGCCAGAGATTTAACTATCCGGTCTTTGCAGATCGTGGCTGCGGTAATGACCCCTCTTGTCATTATTGGTATTTTTGTGATAAGGCCGTTTTTAGATTTGTGGGTCGGTAAAGCATTTTCTTTACACGCTGCCCCAGTTGGTTTGCTTGTACTGTTGGGGGTGTGGAGTAAAGGGTTGTCTTTTATCCCTTATAATTTGTTAGAAGCACGCGGGCGACCGGATCTGATTGCCAAGTTACATGGACTAGAGTTTGTTGTTTATGTACCCGTACTCTGGTTCTCCATCGTTTCCTACGGTTTAGAAGGAGCAGCATTATCCTGGTCTATTTTAATATTGATAGACATGATGGTACTGTGTCGTCTGGCGGGTATTGATGGGCAATCTATATTAATTCAGGTTGTACCTTTTTTTATATTTCTAGTGCTGGCCAGCGTGATTGCGTTTGCTCATTATAATAATATAGTATCTATTATAATTGCAGTTTTATTAATAACTTCCAGTGTGGTAATGTCAAACTACTGTAGCATAACAGTGAGGGAATATTGTAGCAGATACGCTAAGCAGTATTTATTGAAAACGTGGAGTATTTTTGCGAGATGAGTAGGTAAGAAACCTAAAATAAGGCTAATCATGAGAATATTGCATATCACTAATCATGTTTTAGAAATTGGTAACGGTATTGTTAACGTTGCCGTTGATTTGGCTTGTGCGCAAAGTGATTATAATCACGAAGTTTTTTTTGCTTCAGGTGGCGGAGAGTACGAAGATCTCCTCAATGATCATGGGGTTAAGCATTGCCAGATGGTTTTTAGTAAATCTCTTGCAGCACTCCCAAGAATGCTTTATAACCTCCATAAAATAATAAAAATTACTCAGCCGGATATCGTGCATGCGCACATGATGACCGGTGCTTTGATTGCAAAAATCCTACGATTTCGTGGGAATTATAAGCTCGTAACGCATATTCATAATGAATTTCAAAGGAGTGCACGTCTTATGGGAATAGGAAATGCGGTGATTGCGGTTAGCGAGGCGGTCGCTGACTCTATGCAGCTGCGTGGAATTCCCTCACGAAAATTACATGTCATTCGTAATGGTGTTATAGGCAGTCCACGTGTAAGTGCCGTGGTGCCTATTAAACTTGAGTATCCTGCCATTATTACGGTGGCCGGATTGTATGAAAGAAAAGGTATTCGCGATTTAATATTGGCCTTCGATAGGCTTCCGGAGTCGATACATGCCCATCTCTATATTATTGGTGAGGGCCCTGATCGGGTGATATTCGAAAATTTAGCCATGCAGAGTAACCGGGTTTCCAAGATTCATTTTGAGGGATTTAAACGGCAACCTCAAGCTTATTTGCGGGAAGCAACAATTTTTGTTTTGGCCTCTCGCAAAGACCCTTTCCCGCTCGTGCTCCTCGAAGCGCGGGAATATGGATGTCCTATTATCGCCTCCAATACTGATGGTATTCCAGAGGCTTTAGAACATGGAGTTGCTGGTTATTTGGTTCCGGTCAGAGATGCTGCAGCCTTATCGGATAGAATTCAATTCTTATTAGAACATAAGCTGTCCCGCGAGAACTTAGGTCGTCGTGCTCGCGAGAATATGGAGCAATATACGGTCAAGAGAATGGTCGATCAGGTAATTAATCTTTATAATAATATTTTGATCACTAGGTAGATTGTGTCTTTATAATAGAATTATTTTTTGTGGGGGAATATTATGAAGAAGATTATTGATCCTTTGATCCATCCAGAAAAATTTACTGCTTATTTTGCGGTTGCTTGTTATCGAATTTCACATATTCTTTGGAAATGGAAATTAAATTGGTTCAGCCTCTGGGTGATGGTTATTGCTAAAATTGTCTCCGGTGTAGTGATTAGTCCCTCTGCTATTATAGGTAGGAACTTTATGATTTCTCATGGCTCGGGAATTGTGATTGGTGAAACGGCAATTATTGGTAATAATGTATTAATGCTCCAGCAAGTTACCCTGGGTGTAAAAACAGATAAGAATTGGCACTGCGTTTTTAACGATGATAGAAAACATCCTAAAATTGAAGATGATGTTATGATAGGTGCTGGTGCTAAAATATTGGGTCCAATCACCATAGGGAGAGGCTCACGTATTGGTGCTAATGCTGTGGTGTTAAAAGATGTTCCAGCGTTTTCTACGGCTGTTGGAGTACCTGCCCGGATTATAAAGGTTGATGATGAATAAAGTTAATATAAATATGCGGAATATTCCTACGGATAGTGGCTCTTCTTCTGTACCGCTGGTTTCTGTGGTTATCATGGCTTATCAACGTGTGAATCTTTTGCATTTTACTATAGATTCCGTGTTGGCGCAAACTTTGAGTGATTTTGAACTCATTATTACGGATGATTCTAATTCCCCTGAAATTTTGCAAATGTGCCATGATATTAATGATGTTCGAATTAAATACTTTGGTAATTCAACATGTCTTGGGATGCTCGAAAATGCCAAGAGTGGCATGCGAAAAGCGCGCGGTAAATATATTGCAAATATTCACGATGATGATGTAATTGAACCATTATTTCTTGAAAAATTGGTACAGCCTATGGAAGCAGACGATGCCATTGGTTTGGTGTTTTGTGATCATACTATTATGGATAAAAATGGTGTTGTAGATTTATCTGCATCAGCTAATAATTCTCGTTCCTGGGGGCGAGAGGCGTTACCAGAGGGCGTGATTAGAATGCGGTCGGATGCCCTTTTTAGTGGTGTCATTCCGGTTCCATCGGCGCGACTTTTTAGAGCTAATACTATAGATATAGAAGGAATACCTGATGAAGTTGGCGTCATATATGATTGGTGGATGGCATTTCTACATTGTACATCGATCTATACTTGTTACTATGTTCCGCTACGGCTGATGCATTACCGCGTTCATGAGGACTCGGCTACGAGTGCCGGGAATCCGAAATATGGTGAAGGAATGGCGTTTATTCTAAGCTACTTCATGAGTAACAATTTATTTCCTGAAAAATCAATAATTATTAAAAAAAGACTGGTAAATACTACCATCAATGGTACTAAGTTTCGTCTTTTATATGGAGAAAATGATAAAGCCCGAGAGAACCTCTGGCGCGCCTTTCGTTTAACTGGAGATCTGCGTTGTGGCGCTGTCTATTTGTTGGCGTGGCTCCCTAGTGTTATTACTCGTCGTTTTTTTGTTTTATTGACACATTTACCGATTCGACGTTCTACGCGAATTGGAGCGGATGGCTCATGATTTTAGCCCTGTTTACGACCGCTTAGCCTTCCAGTCCTTGCGGCTCTGAAGGCGGAAAATGTTGCAGTATGTTTTTTGGACGGCCGAAGTAGTTGTAATATTCCAGGCGATACGCGGGTTCCCACCATAAACGCCCAAATCATGTAGATGGCGCGTTGTATTGGCGTTAGGTAACGAAATAGTGCCACGGTTTCGTTGTGAGCTGCATTGGAAAGCGCCTGCATGTTGATCACATTGCGTTGATCGTCGTCAAAGCGCTCTGCGGGGTAATGATCGACAGCTACCAATGGGTCGTAGACCAGTTTCCAGCCTTTTCCGCGCACGTCCAGTGAAAAACAGAGGTCATTGTGTACTTGTGCGCCCGAACCTTTCAGTGTGTCGTTAAAACGGATACCTTTTATGGCTAATGCCCGGTAGCTCATGTTTGCACCTTTTAATACATCAACGTAGCGTGGTTCACCGACGCCGAGGTGATGATTGCCAATGACTCGCCCATACCAACTCACAATGCCTACAGTTTTTCGTGCGCCGTTTTCTATACCGCCCTGTTGATGCACCCAATCTCTTCCACCTACTCCCCCTACCGTAGGGTCCTTTTCTAAATGCTCTTCGATACGCTGAAGCCATTCAGGTCTTGGTGCGGCGTCATCATCGGTGATGGCCATGATGTCACCATCCGCATGGTCAAGGCCTAGGTTTAAGGCTTGTACCTGGCCGGGTTTATGCGTTTTTACGGCGAATAGGGGCAGAATACTCTCCCAATTCTGCAGAACATCCCATGTTTCTGTATCATCTGGACGAGCGACAACAATAATTTTTTCCGCAAGGCGGGTTTGTGCTGATAAAGCAGTAAGGCAGCGTTCCAGATCAGCCGGGCGGTGATAGGTGGGAACGATGACGTTGATAGTCATGGTGGTGCCCAAAATTTAACCGGTGACCCGCCGCAAATCCGCCTCCGCCATCATCTCAACCAGTTTGTCGAAGGCTATTTCTGGCGTCCAGCCCAGTTGTTTGTTGGCCTTACTCGGATCGCCGATGAGAATGTCGACTTCGGCTGGTCGGTAAAACGCGGGGTTCACCCGAACAATCACTTTACTCGTCTTACGATCTACACCTTCGGTTTTTTCCGCTTCTCCCTGCCATTCTAGGTTAAAGCCTGCATGGGTGGCCGCTTTTTCGACAAAGCTGCGTACTGTCCAGGTTTCACCCGTAGCGATTACATAGTCTTCGGGCTGTTCTTGTTGCACCATCATCCACATGGCGCGTACATAATCACCGGCAAATCCCCAATCGCGCTTGCTGTCGAGATTGCCGAGCTCAAGCACTTGCTGTTGACCGTGGCGTATTTTAGCTAAGGCCAGTGTGATTTTACGGGTGACAAACTCCGTGCCCCGCAGAGGAGACTCGTGGTTAAAAAGAATACCGCTGGAGGCGTGCAGACCGAAGCTTTCCCGATAGTTGACGGTAATCCAGTGACCGTAGAGCTTGGCGACCCCATAGGGACTGCGGGGGTGGAAAGGCGTGCGCTCCGACTGCACGGATTCTTGAATTTGGCCGAACATTTCGCTGGTGGACGCCTGATAAAAACGGGCTTTGGGATTAACGATGCGAATCGCTTCGAGGATTTTTACCACCGAGGTGCCGGTTACCTCAGCGGTGAGAATGGGTTGGTCCCAAGAGGTGCCTACAAAACTCTGCGCACCGAGATTGTACACTTCCGTGGCCTGGGATTTTTCCATAGCGCGGATCATGGAGGAAAGATCTGTAAGATCGCCATCGATGAGATGCACCTGATCCACAATACCCAGCTCCCGCAAGCGACCTTGGGTATCGGTACCCCGCCGCGCGATCAGGCCATAAACTTTGTACCCTTTTTGCAGTAACAGTTGTGCCAGATAGGCACCATCTTGGCCCGTAATTCCAGTGATCAGCGCATGATTGTTCATGGGGATTGTCTCTCTGAGTTTGTCCATAAAGGTTAAAGGTGTTGTTACTTAAATAGCATAAATAGTCAGTCTCTGTCGCGCTCGTTTTATTCCAATTTCCCTTGCATAAATTCTTCCCATTGTTTTTCTACACATGCGGTAAATTCCGCGCGAAAACGCTCTGGACGATACCGCTGCGCATTCTGACGACATGCGCTGGGGCTAATTTTTCCGCCTTCTTTCTCAAAACGCTCTACGGCGCTGATGATTGCGGCTTCTGTTTGCGCCGTGAAATATATGCCGGTAGGCTCTTTTAACGGCGTAGCTGCATCGTTCTCTGGAAGTGGAATGATGGTTTCACGAGCACCGCCCTTACCAAAAGCGATTACGGGCGTGCCACAGGCCTGAGCCTCTAACGGGGCGATGCCAAAATCTTCTTCGGCGGCGAACACAAAGGCTTTACAGCGTTGCAAGTGTTCGCGGAGGACCTTGGGCTCGGCGTAACCGAGCAGTTTAATATTGGGTCCGGCCTTGGCTTTTACTTTGTCAAAATCGGGACCGTCGCCAATGACGACCAGTTGTTTATCGGGCATGGCCGTAAATGCCGCTACAATTAAGTCCACTTTTTTGTAAGGAACCAAGCGTGAGGCTGTGACATAAAAGTGCTCTTTCGGTTCATGGAAAGCAAAATTGGAAATATCTACCGGCGGCGCGATGATGGTTGCTTCACGGCGATACACCTTGTGGATTCGGCGCGCCACAAAACTGGAGTTGGCAATGAAGACATCCACACCGTTAGCGGTACGAGTATCCCAATGGCGGATGTAGTGGAGAATGCTGCGCGCTATCCAGCCTTTGAAACCATGCTCTAATCTCGACTCGCGTAGATATTGGTGCTGTAAGTCCCAAGCGTAACGAATCGGTGAGTGCACATAACAAATATGCAGCTGATCCGGTCCGGTCAGAACACCTTTGGCAACGGCATGGCTGCTGCTGAGGATCAAATCATAACCGGAGAGGTCAAATTGTTCGATGGCTAGAGGCATCAGCGGTAAATAATTACGATATTTACGATGCGCTTTAGGTAACTTTTGGATGAACGAGGTCGTTACGGGCTTGTTGGCAATAAAGTCGCGCTGATCGCTGGGGAGAAAGTCGACTAGGCTAAAAATATCAGCGTCAGGATAGCATTGCAGCATTTGTTCGAGAACGCGCTCTGCTCCGGCATAAGTTACCAGCCAGTCATGAATAATTGCAATGCGGATTCCCGCTGTCGTCATTAAATAGTTTCCGAATTCTTGAGGGCGCTGTTAATTATAGGGGGTAGTCGTCGTTAGACAAAGAGGTATCTGCATTTCCGCGCAAATTCTGCTAGCATATGGCTTCTAAATTAGGTTGCTTGAGCAAATTATGGAATCCGTTACTCCCCCCAAGCGTCGTCTCGAACCGTTGTGTGAAAAAATCACTTTGCCGGTCATCCGGGTGGTCGTGGATGACTTCTATACGCGTATTCAGAAGCATCCGACGCTGGCTGAACCCTTTTCCATCGTCAAGGACTGGGATTTGCACAAGGATCGTCTGGTGCATTACTGGTGGACGGTTTCGGGGGGGCTTCCCTACAAGGACTATCGTTACGCCTTGGGGGACAAGCACGCGCCGGTCGGTGTGACTAACCCTTTGGTGGATGATTGGCTGGCCCTTTTTCACGAAACCATGCTGGATCACATGGATGCTGATTTGGCCAAACGCTGGCATGGTATGGCCGCAGGAATTGGTGAATCTTTGCGTCTGATGTTTGCCCCTAGGGACTAGTGATCGGTACGAGGTGAGGTTCGAGGTTATTGCCCCTGATCCAGAAAAAATCGATAAGCCGGGTTGCCGGTTTCCTGAACGTGCGCGTAATTCAATTGCCCTAGTAGGGATTCAAATTGCGGGACTTCCGCCGGGGGCACCTCAAAACCCGCCAGAACCCGACCGAGATCCACGCCATTATTGCGGTAATGAAACAGGCTGATATTCCAGTGTCCGCCGAGTTGATCGAGGAATTCCATGAGCGCGCCCGGCCGCTCGGGAAATTCGAAGCGATACACCCGCTCATCCTGGGCTGCCGCCGCGTGTCCTCCCACCATGTGCCGCACATGCAGTTTGGCCATTTCATCATTACTGAGGTCCAGCGCTTCATGGCCAGTGGCGCGGAGTTGCTCTAGGAGTTGCTCGGCGTCTTCCCGATCGCGAATAGCGACGCCGACAAATATATGCGCACGATCACGGCGATGCAGTCGATAGTTGAATTCCGTCACGACCCGCTGGCCAATGGTGGCGCAAAACGCCCGGAACGCGCCGGGGGTTTCCGGAATAGTGACGGCAAACAAGGCTTCGCGTGCCTCGCCCAGTTCGGCGCGCTCGGCAATAAAGCGCAACCGGTCAAAATTCATATTGGCGCCCGAGAGTAGGGCAACCCAGGCGCCCCCTTGTCCGGGATCACTGACCGCTAGGCGTTTGAGCCCAGCCAGCGCCAAGGCGCCAGCGGGTTCCATGATGGAGCGCGTTTCGTCAAATATATCCTTAATAGCGGCACAAATTTCGTCATTGCTGACGCGAACGATGGTGTCGACATATTTCTGGCACAGTTCAAAAGTATGTACGCCCACCTGCTTAACGGCGACGCCATCGGCAAAAATACCGACCTGCGGGAGATGAACGCGCTCCCCGGCAGCCAACGATTGATACATGGCATCGGCCTCAAAGGGCTCGACCCCGATGATGCGGATTTCGGGGACGATAGATTTCAGGTAGGCCGCCACGCCCGCAATCAGACCGCCTCCGCCCACGGGTACGAAAACAGCCTCTAAACCAGCGCCGCGCTGACGCAAAATTTCGGCGCCGACGGTACCCTGACCGGCAATGACCAGGGGATCATCAAAGGGTGGAATGAACACCATGCCAGATTCAGCAACCATCTTAAAACAATGGGCTTGGGCGTCGGAAAAATTGTCGCCGTAGAGAATAACCTCCGCACCCCTTGCGCGCACGGCATTCACTTTGATTTCGGGGGTGGTGGCGGGCATGACAATAATGGCGCGGATTCCGAGTTTCTGGGCGGAGTAGGCCACTCCTTGGGCATGGTTGCCAGCACTGGCGGTAATCACGCCGGCGGCTTTTTCGGCATCGGTCAGTTGGGCAATTTTGTTGTAAGCGCCCCGGAGCTTGAAGCTAAACACCGGTTGGAGGTCTTCACGTTTGAACAGCACTTCTCGCTGTAAGCGGATACTGAGCTTCGGCGCCGGTTCTAGTGGGGTTTCCCGAGCCACATCATAGACTCGACTGCAAAGCACTTCCCGCAATAGATTTTTCACGATTTTGTAGGCTCCGAGCGCTGTAATTGCATGAGTTTTCGAAACTCGGCGATATCGGTGGCGAGTGCGGCATTGGCTTTGCTTTCCATCGCTTCATAACGGCGCAACACTTCATGGCCCATGTCCGTCAGGTGCGCGCCACCGCCATGACTGCCGCCGGTTGCGGTACTGACTACGGGGGACTTAAAGCTATGATTCATGGTATCTACTAGCAACCAAGCACGACGGTAGCTCATGTTCATCAACCTTGCGGCTGCCGATATGGAGCCGACTTCGCGAATATGGCGGAGCAGTTCGGCCTTGCCAGGACCAATAGCAATGGCTTCAGCCAGTAATACGCGGAGGCGGGGCTCTAAATTTTCGCTCATGGGGCACTCCTTTGTGCAAAGTATTGCAGCAAGATGTCCGGTAGCCAGCCCAAGTGACCGGGAAATCGCCCATTCATGAAACCTACATGACCACCATATTGAGTGATGCAGGGCGTTATTGCCGGACTCAGTGACACCTCGCGAACGCTGGCGATGGGTACGATGGGGTCATCTTCGCTGTGTAAAAGCAGCGTGGGCACGGCGACTTGGGTCAACAAGGGGGCTGCCGATCCTTGTTCCCAAAAGACTTGTGCACCGGCGAAACCATGTACGGGTGCCGTAAAATACTCGTCAAAAGCATACAGGGTTTTGGCAGAAAAAACTTGTGGCCAGTCGGCCATTTCGGGGTAGCGCTGTTGGTAACGGCGTACCGTCGCCTTCATGCTTTTTAGGAAGTAGTGATTATAGAAGCGGACGTGACCTTTTTGCAGAAACTGAGCTGTTGCGACGAGATCGATGGGGGCGCAGACGGCAGCCGCACGGTGAATATATTGCAGAGCCTCAGGACCGGCCTCGCCGAGATATTTAAGGAGCGCGTTGCCCCCCAAAGAAACGCCAACCGCGTAGCGAGAACGGTTGGGCAGGATTTGCGCGCAGCGTTGCAGCATCCAGGCAATTTCTGGGCTGTCACCGGCGTGATAACTGCGCGGCAGGCAATTGTCGATGCCGCCGCAACCGCGAAAGTTAATAAAGCAGCCCCCCCAACCTTGTTTGCGCAGTGCTTCTGCCAGCGCTCTGGCATAGTGGCCCCGTGAGCTGCTGCCGAGGCCGTGAAACAAGATGACTACCGGAGCATCATCGGCAGCATCTATCCAGTCTACAGCGACTTTGTCGTGATCAGGGGTTTCCCAGATTTCGCGTCGAAAATTGGCGGGTCCGGATTTTGCGAAAAAAGGCGCCCAAACGGTTTGCAGGTGACCACCCCGCGACCACCAAGGCGGATCAAAAGTGCAGGAAATACTCAATCTTCGATGTAGGCGTTGTGATTACGGAGATAGGCTTCCAGTTCTTCAATGCAGCTTCCGCAACCACCGCCACAGCCCGCATGAACCATCAGTAACTCCATGAAGGGCAGAGGTTCGGCGCGCTGGCGCTCAAGAATCTCCAAAAAAGTGGCGGCCGAACAGCAACAGTAGGGACTGTCATCGACTTCCTCAGGTGCGGCAGACATAATAAAAATCTCACCTCTTAGCACAGACACTGGAATAATCGCATACAGTAGCTACTGTGCGCCTTGGGTGCAAGACTTTACCCCCGGTTTGGCGCCGAGGGGGAGACTAATTTGGGTGTAGGGCTGGTAATGTTTGAATCATGCTATAAAATGCGTGTATCCCGCAGCTTGGGTCAACGAAACGTGCACGTTATGATAATGGATGATGGGGTTTGTCATAAAAAGTTCATAAAAGTGCCGCACTATTGTCATAATCGTGAGTCATAATAAGGAAGATTTGCTATCGTTTTTGCACGGAGAGCCCTGCATGCTCAGCACACAATCTCACGGCAGTACCGAACGCGTGTCTAACAAGAAAGATCGCTCTTTGCGACTTTATCTGGCCCGCCATCAGGATGAAATAGAAGCAGCGCAGCGCTTACGTTTTGATGTGTTTAGTGCCGAGTATGGCGCTCAACTCAGCGGGGGGGCTGGTCTTGACCAGGATGAATATGATCCGTTTTGTGAGCATCTGATTGTAGAAGATGAGCATTCTCAAGAAGTCGTCGGTACTTATCGACTTTTTTTGCCCGAGAAAGTGGCTTCGGTGGGTCGGTATTACGCGGAAACCGAGTTTGATCTCTCTCGCTTGCTCAGCCTGAATTCCCGAATTATGGAATTGGGACGCTCCTGTGTGCATCCCGCATATCGACAGGGTGCGGTGATTACGCTGCTCTGGTCCGGTTTGGCAGAGGCTATGGCCATGTGGCAAATCGATTACCTGATGGGTTGTGCCAGTGTGCATAGTACGGATGGTCCCGCACTCGGAGCACTTTATCAGAACCTCCAGCCGTATTTGACTGTTCAGGAGCAGAGAGTGTTTCCCTTGCGCCCCGTACCCGGCTTTGAGCTTGGGGCCAATGTGGAACCCGCCGTTATTCCCTCTCTCTTAAAGGGCTATTTACGGGCCGGAGTGCGGGTGGGTGGCGAGCCCTTCTGGGACCCCCAATTTCACTGCTCAGACTTTTTCGTCTGGTGTGAGGCGAGCTTGATGACCCCGCGCTATCAACAGCGTTTTCTGAACCCCGGGAGCCGTCGTAAATGAGTCGTCGCAAAAAATCGGCGCCGGTGCTGGTGAATTATCCCGGTCGGCGCTGGCGACGTCTGCGCCCCAATGCCCTGCGGCGAATATGGCGAGTGCCTTTATTACTATTTTATCTGCTGTTGGCCTATCCGGTGGCTGTTTGGACTTGTGCGCGCAAGCCGGCCCCGGATGCGCTGAGCTATCGCGCTTTTGCCTGGTGGAGCCGACGGGCTTTGTGGATATTCGGTATTCATATTCGAGTGGATGGCGTTCTTCCGAAAACACCCGTATTGATCGCGGCCAATCATATTTCTTATTTGGATATTCTGGCGCTGGCAACGCTGATTCCCGGACGTTTTGTGGCTAAAAAAGAAATGCGGGCCTGGCCGTTTTTCGGGATCATGGGACAGTGGTTGGGGACTTTATTCATTGATCGCAGCGATGCTCGCGCCAGCCAACGCATTATGCGCGAAGCGGGTGAAATTCTCAGAAGTGGCACCAGTATTGTGCTGTTTCCAGAGGGTACTACCAGTGACGGCAAGGCGGTTGGTGAATTTTTTGCCGCTCCTTTTGAGACCGCTGCCGTGGCGAGTGCGCCAACCGTACCGGTGGCGTTACGTTATGAAGATGTACTGCGTCCTGGTCAGCCCGATGCGCTTTGTCCTTTTATCGGTGAGGATAGTTTGTTCGGACATTTGTGGCGCTTGGCGGCTGCAGCACCGCTGACCTTGCGCATAGAGTTTCTACCGGCTTTGGCACCGGAATTGGGCCGTCGGCAACTGGCAGCGGCGACGCACAAGGCCATCAGCGAGTCTTTACAGAAGATGGAGCAGGGCGCTTCGGTCACTTATCTGAAAGATTTGCGCCGCCATCCCATTCGGGATGCTTGGGTAGCTTGGCGCCGTGGACACCACGGCTAATTGCCGCCGTATTTTGCAGCAGGCAGGACGGAAAACGCGGTTATAAAGCCTCGGCAGGACGCCACTGATGAACGGTGTCAATCAGGACGGTGACATTATCCACGGGGGTTTGCGGCGTGATGCCATGTCCCAGATTGAAAATATGACCCGGCCCGCTGCCGTGACTTTCGAGAACCCGCAAGGCTTCCTGCCGCACCCCAGAGGCGCTGCCATACAGCGCGATGGGGTCCATGTTCCCTTGTAGGGCGGTTTTCTGACCAAGGCGTTGCCGCGCGCTACTCAATTCCGTCGTCCAGTCGAGCCCCAGTACATCAGCACCACTGTTGGCCATGTTTTCGAGCCAATGACCGCCCCCTTTGGTGAACAGGATGACAGGTACGGGGGTGCCGTTGGCCGTCCGCTGCAGCCCGCCGATGATTTCCGTCATGTAGGCCAGAGAAAACTCGGCGTAGGCGGGGGTGCTGAGGCTTCCGCCCCAGGTATCAAAAAGCATGATGGCCTGGGCACCAGCGGCTATTTGCGCATTCAGGTAGTGGGTTACCGATTGCGCCAGATGCTGGAGTAATTGATGGAGCAAGATCGGGTCACTATAAAGTAATCCCTTGATATGTATGAAATCACGACTGCCACGACCTTCGATCATGTAGCAGGCAAGCGTCCACGGGCTACCGGCGAAACCGATCAGGGGCACGCGCCCGTGTAATTCATGGCGGATCAGACGCACGGCATCCATCACAAAGCGGAGCTCGGTTTCTGGATCGGGCTGGGAGAGGGCATGAATATCCGCTGCTGTGCGCAGTGGTTTTTCGAAAACAGGACCTTCACCTTCCTGAAAATGAAGGCCGAGGCCCATGACGTAGGGAATGGTGAGAATGTCCGAAAAAAGAATCGCGGCGTCCAGCGGAAAGCGGTTGATGGGCTGCAGCGTGACTTCACAGGCCAAGTCCGGCGTGGTGCAGAGCGTCAGAAAATCTCCGGCGCGGGCACGTGTGGCGCGATATTCGGGCAAATAGCGCCCAGCCTGACGCATCAACCAAACGGGTACATGGTCAACTGGTTGCTGCAGACAGGCGCGTAAAAAATTATCGTTCAGCAACTCGGTTGGCATGTGCTTCAAACCCCCAGCGTATCGAGAATACCCTCGGCAGCCTTGCGGCCCTCATCGACTGCCGTAACGACCAAATCGGAACCTCGCCGCATATCACCGCCGGCGAAAATGCGCGCATTCGTGGTTTGAAATTGGTCATTGGTGCGAATACGGCCCCGTTCATCGGTTTGGATGCCATGTTCGGCAAACCAAGATGCTGGCGAGGGATCAAAACCAAAAGCGATGATGACTACGTCGGCATCCAGCACCTGTTCTGAACCGGGGATAAGTTCCGGATGGCGGCGACCGTGGGCATCGGCCGCACCCAGTTGGGTTTCAACCATGCGCACGCCCTGCACCCCGCTGGTATCATCACCGAGCACGGCAACGGGCTGACGATTAAAGAGGAACTTCACGCCTTCTTCCCGGGCATTGGCGACTTCACGACGGGAACCCGGCATATTTTCTTCGTCGCGCCGGTACGCACAAATGACGCTACTGGCGCCCTGACGGATGGCAGTTCGTACACAGTCCATAGCGGTGTCTCCGCCGCCGAGGACGACGACGCGTTTGCCGTCGAGACGGACATAGGGCAAGGTTGGGTCAGGAAGCTGCATCAGATGACGGGTATTGGCGATCAGGTAGGAGAGGGCCTTGATAACGCCGGGCAAATGTTCACCCGGAAAGTTACCGGATTTGGCGGTATAAGTGCCCATGCCCAGAAAAACCGCATCAAAGTCTTCCAGCAGTTGGGTCAGGGAAACATCTTTGCCGATCTCGGTGCCCAGTTGAAACTGGATGCCCATTTCCTGAAGGAGCTCCGCACGGCGGGCCACCACTTCTTTTTCCAGCTTGAAAGAAGGGATACCGAAGGTCAGTAAGCCTCCGACAGCGGGATAGCGGTCATAAACGACGACTTGGGTTCCTGCGCGATTAAGGATGTCGGCGCAACCGAGGCCCGCCGGACCCGCACCAATGACGGCAACGCGTTTGCCGTTAGGGGTGATATCGGGCAGAGTGGGTCGCCAGCCCCGAGCCAGCGCCTCTTCGCTGATGAATTTTTCGAGATTGCCAATGGTCACCGCCCCATAACCGTCGTTGAGCGTACAGGCGCCTTCGCAGAGCCGGTCCTGGGGACAAATTCGTCCGCAGATCTCCGGCAAGGTATTGGTTTGATGAGAGAGGTCAGCGGCTTCTTCAATCCGGTTTTCCACAATCAGTTGCAGCCAGTTGGGAATGTAATTGTGAACCGGACACTTCCACTCACAATAGGGATTACCGCAATGCAGGCAGCGGTCCGCTTGCAGTTTGGCGCTATCGAGATCAAAGCTCGAATAGATTTCTTTGAAGGCCTCGCGGCGCTCTTCCACGTCCAGTTTTTTGGGGTCCTGCCGGGGGTCTTCGATGAAGGCAAAATGGCTCATAATTTTTCCTCGGAGTGGCGCGGAGAATCAGCTCGCTTCTTCCAACAAAACATCCAGTTTGGCGGCTTTGGGAACGACCAGCCAGACATCGCGGATAAAATGGGACCAGTCTTTAAGAAGACTAGCGGCATAAGAACTTCCGGTATGGGAAACATGCGTTTCCACATGACGGCGTAATAATGCGGCGTAACCACGCATGGATTCGGTTTCGATGCGGTGGCAGTTGACCAGTTCGCCGTTGACTTGGTCGGCAAACTGCCGCGCTTGATCGCGCACAAAAGCCAGACCGCCAGTCATGCCCGCCCCGAAGTTGACGCCCACCGAGCCGAGAATCACGACTTGGCCTCCAGTCATATATTCGCAGGCATGATCACCGGCGCCTTCGATGACGGTGACGGCTCCGGAATTACGCACTGCAAAGCGCTCTCCAGCACGGCCAGCCGCGTATAGACGACCGCCGGTGGCTCCGTAGAGGCAGGTGTTGCCAATAATGGCGGAATCCTGACTGGCGTAGCTGACACCGGCTGGCGGAGCAATAATGATGCTGCCGCCATTCATGGCTTTGCCCACATAATCATTGGCATCGCCGTGCAGGTGCAAAGTCATCCCTTGTACGCAGAAGGCCCCGAAGGACTGACCGGCGGTACCGCTTAACTCCACATGTACTGCATCCTCGCGCAGGCCGCTATTCCCGTAGCGACGGGCAATTTCGCCCGCCAAACGGGCGCCAATGGAGCGGTTGACGTTGCGGATGGGGTAATGCAGCCGAGTCGGAATTTGCTCTTCCAAGGCTGGACGAGCATCTTCGACCATTTTTTCGGCTAGCTCACCGAGGTCAAAGGGCGGATTACGATCCTGGGTATGGACGTTGACGTCAGCGTTTTTGAGCTGTGCATTGGCAAGCAGGGGCAGCAAATTAAGCTGTTCTTGTTTTGCGGTCTGGGCACCACCAATTTCCAGCATCTGGCTGGCACCGATGAGCTCGTCAAAGCGACGAATACCGAGTTGCGCCATGATCTGCCGCGCTTCTTCGGCGACAAAACGGAAGTAGTTGATCGCCATTTCCGGCAGGCCGGTGAAATGCTTGCGCAGGGTTTCATCCTGGGTAGCAATGCCGGTAGCACAGTTGTTGAGATGACAGATGCGCAGGTATTTGCAGCCGAGGGCGATCATGGGCGCGGTGCCAAATCCGAAACTTTCGGCACCAAGGAGCGCGCCCTTGATGACGTCCAGCCCGGTTTTGAAGCCGCCGTCGGCCTGTAAACGGACGCGGTGACGTAACTGGTTGCGGCGCAGGGTCACCTGGGTTTCGGCTAAACCCAGTTCCCAAGGCGCGCCAGCGTATTTGACAGAGGTCAAAGGGCTGGCGCCCGTTCCGCCATCATATCCCGCAATGGTGATGCGGTCGGCGTAGGCTTTGGCGACCCCAGCGGCGATGGTGCCGACACCGGCTTCAGAAACCAGTTTAACGGACACAAAAGCACTCGGATTGATCTGTTTTAAATCAAAAATGAGCTGCGCCAGATCCTCAATGGAATAAATATCGTGATGCGGAGGAGGGCTGATAAGGGCGACGCCTTCTTTGGCATAACGCAGTCGGGCGATGATACCGCTGACTTTGTGGCCGGGTAGTTGTCCGCCTTCGCCGGGCTTGGCGCCCTGCGCTACCTTAATCTGTAATTCTTCCGCATTGACTGCGTATTCTGGAGTTACGCCAAAGCGACCAGAGGCAATTTGTTTGATTTTACTAACTTTGTTGTTGTGGTAGCGGGCGGGGTCTTCACCGCCCTCTCCGGAATTGGAGCGCCCACCGATGGTGTTCATAGCGATAGCCAGGGCTTCATGTGCCTCTGGCGAGAGCGCGCCTAGGGACATGGCGGCGGTATCGAAGCGTGGAGTAATAGATTCGATGGGTTCCACTTCACTAAGGGGGATGGGTTGCGCAGTGGTTTTGAGTTGCAATAAATCCCGGAGATTGGTGACGGGGCGTTCGTTGACGAGGCCAGAAAATACCTGGTAATCCGCGTAGCGTCCAGATTTTACAGCCGTTTGTAGGCTTTGCACGACATCCGGATGATACGCATGATATTCGCCACCGTTGACGTATTTTAACAGCCCCCCAACGGGTAAGCTTTTGCGGGGGATGTAGGCGTCACGCACCTGCTGGCGAATATCCTGCTCTAGTAAGCTGAAAGAGGCGCCACCGATACGGCTGACCGTGCCCTTGAAACAGCGCTGCACCACCATTTCGTCGAGTCCGAGGGCTTCGAATAGCTGGGTGCTGCGGTAAGAGGCGAGGGTGGAAATCCCCATTTTGGACAGGATCTTGTAGAGACCTTTATCAATCCCTTTACGGTAATTTTCCAGTGCTTTGAGAACAGTTACCGGCTGACTGAAGGCGTGTCGCTCAGCGAGGCTGCGAATAATGGCAAAGCTCAGGTAGGGATAGACCGCCGTTGCACCATAACCGATCAGGGTGGCGAACTGGTGGGGATCGCGGGCATGGGCGGTGGCGACCACCATATTGGCGCGGGTACGCAAACCGGCGTCAATCAGCGCATGATGCACGGCCCCCACAGCCATCAGAGCGGGGATGTAGAGTTTGTCCCGTTCTAGGGCGTGATCAGAGAGTACGAGAATCACTGTACCGTGGCGGACTGCTTCAATGGCGGCTTCGCAGAGCGCTTCTATGGCACCACCGAGATTATTGTCTGCGGCTGAATAACACAAATCAAAGGTTTGACTGCGAAACGCTGGTTCTTCGCGATGGGTGAGTGCAACAAAAGTGGCATCTGAGAGAATCGGCGAGTGTATTTCGATGCGCCGCGCGTATTCTGGGCGTTCTGCAAACAGGTTGCTCTCGCTACCGATAACCGTATTGAGCGACATGACCAAGGCTTCGCGCAGGGGGTCGATGGGAGGATTAGTAACTTGCGCAAACTGCTGGCGAAAGTAGTCGGCAATATGACGCGTTTGTCGCGAAAGCACGGCCATAGGCGTGTCGTCACCCATGGAGCCAACGGCTTCCTGAGCGCCTTCGGCCAGTATGCGAATCACTTGATCTTCTTCTTCAAAGCTGACACCGAAGGCTTTTTCCGCAATGAGTAGATCCGCGACGGGTAAGGCCGGAGTCAGGTCATTGTCATCTTTGTGCAGATGTTCGGCGTATTCATCCAGCCATTCCCGATAGGGATGACTATTCATGATGTGGGTATCAATGGTTTCGGAGTCGAGGAACTGACCGGTCGCCATGTCCACAGCGACGAGCTGACCGGGACCTACGCGACCCTGCACGAGGATGTCCTGATGCTGATAGTCAAATACACCGACTTCGGAAGCGATGTTGATGATGCGGTCTTTGGTAATAACATAACGGGCCGGACGTAAACCATTACGATCCAGTGCGCAGGCGGCAATTCGACCGGTGTTGAGAACGAGGCCGGCGGGCCCATCCCAGGCTTCCATGCGCATGGAGTGATACTCGTAAAATGCGCGCAGAGCCGGTTCCATATGCGGCACATTATGCCAGGCAGGGGGGACTAGCAGACGGATGGCCTTGAAGAAATCCATGCCACCTTGGACGAGCAATTCGAGCATGTTGTCGAGGCTGAAGGAATCGCTCCCTCCGCCAACGGCGGGAAGCACTTCTGCCATGGGCAGCAAATCGCTGTGTAGTTGCGCTTCACGGGCTTTGGCCCAGAGACGATTGCCTTGTACGGTATTTAATTCGCCATTGTGGGCGAGAATGCGGAAAGGCTGACAAAGACGCCATTCTGGCCAAGTGTTTGTCGAAAAGCGCTGATGATAAGTCACCAGTGCGGACGCAAAACGTGGATCACGCAGGTCGGGGTAAAAGACCGGGAGATTTTCGGGGAGCACCAGCCCTTTATAACCAATAACTTGCGAAGAACAGGTAATAGAAAAAAACGCACTGTCTTCGACAAAATGCTTTTCTACCCGGCGTCGCAGCCGATAGAGCAAGCGTTCGTGGGCATCCGTATCCTGATTTTCGGGAAGTCCTACAAAAACCTGCCAGACCGCCGGCAGACTATTCAGGGCTTCTTCACCACAGGCGGAAGCGTCGGTGGGCACCTCTCGCCAACCAAGACTGCGCAGTCCAAGATCAGCAGCTTCGGTATCCAGCGTGCTGCGGATATGCGCGCCAGCACCCGCATCTTGGGGCAGGAAGAACTGGCCGATACCAAAATGAGGGGTCAGGGTTATGTTTTGCGCAGCGGCAACGGCGCGGAAAAATTCCTGAGGCATCTGCACCAGTAATCCACAACCATCCCCGCTTTTACCATCGGCCGCCACCGCACCGCGATGGGTGAGGCGGGCCAACGAGGCGATGGCGGTCGCGACAATGCTGTGGCTCGCCTGATTGTCCATTTGGGCAATCAGTCCGAAGCCGCAGGAATCCCTTTCAAAGTCTGAGGAGTATAAGCTTTGCGTCATTTGGTCACCTGGTTGTCACATCGCCCTGTCGCCGGACTGCAAAGCAGGGCTGGACATTATAACGGGCTTATGGAGTGGGTCCAAGAGGGAGAGCCATTTTTTATTCAGGCTTCACCGTGGGGGTCAAAAAGGCGATCATACTCCGCAATGGCAAAGCGATCCGTCATACCCGCCACATAATCGGCGACAACCCGGGCTCGACTTTTTTCTTGCGGGTCAGCGGCCGCGATGCGCTCCTGGTATTTCAGCGGCAGTAAGCGCGGGTCTTCCAGCAGGGTTTTAAAGAGCTTACTGACCAGACGTTTGGCTTTTTCGGCTTGTCGATGGACCCGAGGATGACGATACATCCTTTGAAAAAGAAAGCGCTTGAGTGCAACGACTTGTGCCGCAATTTCCGGACTGTGTGCGGCGAGTGGTCGGGAAGCGGCGCGTACTTCGGCGATATTCTGAATATGGTCAGCGTGAATCCGGTGGCGGGTTTCCGCCACCAGATCGTGAATCAGCAGATTGATCAGGCGTCGCCCGGTCTCATGACGGAGGACAGTAGGTGAGGCCTGGGGATAGCGTTTTTGCACTTCAAGATAAATGCGCCCATAAAGTGGGTTGCTGAGGAGTTCATCAAGCTCCAACAAACCGGCACGCAGTCCATCATCAATATCATGATTGTTGTAGGCTATCTCATCAGCAAGATTGGTAATCTGGGCTTCGAGGCTGGGTTGAGTGCCATCGAGGAAGCGCTTGCCAATCTCTCCGAGGTCTGCAGCCTTGCTTTTTGCACAGTGCTTGAGAATGCCCTCACGGGTTTCAAAGCTCAGATTGAGACCGGGAAAATCGCCATAACGAATTTCCAGTCGATCGACAATGCGTAGAGACTGGATGTTGTGTTCAAAACCACCGAGGTTCTTCATGCATTCTTGTAAGGCATCCTGACCAGCATGACCGAAAGGGGTGTGACCTAAGTCGTGGGCGAGAGCGATGGCTTCGACCAGGTCTTCATCCAGCCCTAATTGCCGGGCGATAGCCCGACCTACCTGGGCCACTTCTAGGGTATGGGTGAGGCGGGTTCGATAAAGATCGCCTTCATGGTTGACGAACACCTGCGTTTTATACTCCAGACGTCGAAAAGCGCTGGAATGAATGACGCGATCGCGGTCACGCTGAAAAGCGCTGCGATTTTCGGGAGGCGCTTCGGGATATTTGCGCCCGAGACTATGTTGCGGATAGGCGGCGTAGGTAGCTAGTTGATCGCTGTGCATAGGGGGCTGCTCATCCGGCATGACCAGAATGCTCCGCCGTCGTATCCGCATCTGACGCTTCGGCGATGACTTGAAGCATGGTTTCAGCCAGCAGGGGCAACCGTGCGGCAAAAAGTTCAAAAGCCGCATCGGCATACTCGCGAATTTCATATTGTGCATCTTTTTTGCGACGTAATTTGAAAAAATTCATGAGGCTGCGAAAGTTGACCGTCCAGTAGACATCGGAATAGGCGGCGACGGGCATGACGTTGCGCAAGAGTTCTCTGGCTCGGCCTCGGTAGGGGTCGCGGCCGCCTTGTTTGGGGGCGAGTTCACCGTTTTCCCGGGCCTGATCAATACGGCTGCAGGCTGCGGCATATTGGTTTTCATACCATTGAAAGAGCTGGCTCATCAGGGTTTCATATTCCGCCATGGCCGTTGCGTCGAGCACAGGATATCCGGCAACGCTACAGGCCGCAGGATCGGGAATATAAGCCACAGAAATAGGCTTACGGTAGCGCATCGAAAATTCATTCCAGCTTGAAACCCGGTGCTTTACCCATTGGCGCAGCACGAAAATGGGCGCGATAAAGCGAAAACGAAAGTAAATGGTTTCAAATGGGGTGCCATGCTGATCTTTTAGCAACTGATAGAGCAGGGCGCGGTCGCGTTCGGTAAAATCACGACCACTTTGGAGACGTTGATTGGTGGTGCTAATCCGTGCGGTGTTGATGATCGTCGCCTCGTCACCCCAACTCTCTTCCAGTTCAATAAAACCGAAATTACCAATGCGCCGAGTGCCTTGCGGATTGATGGCTATACGCTGGGCCATTTCTTCCTGCAATTCTAGCGTAGCTTTGTTGATTTCATTCATGATGCGGGCTCCATAAAGGCTTGTAATGTCTGGGTCACGGCAGCCGGGGGGACGTCACCCGTAATGACCGCGCTGCCGATGCCACGCAGCAGGATGAAGCGGATTTGTCCCCCCTCCGCTTTTTTGTCGACTTTCATATAATCGAGGTAAGTGGGAATCGGCAGTCTGGGTGCCAAGGTTGGAAGCCCCGCTGCCTTGATCAGCGTATAAATTCGCTGCTGCTCACTTTCCCTAATCAAATCAAGACGACGGGATAAGTCAGCCGCCATGACCATGCCGATGGCTACCGCCTCACCGTGCAAATAATGACCGTAACCGCTGGCCGCCTCGATGGCATGGCCAAAAGTATGACCGAGGTTGAGGATAGCGCGCAGCCCCCCCTCCAACTCGTCGCGGGCGACGACATCGGCTTTGTCCTTGCAAGAAGTTTGGATCACTTTGGCAAGAGCAGCCGCATCGCGAGATAGCACTTCGTCTAGGTGATCTTCCAGCCAGGAAAAAAAGCCTTGGTCATTAATCAGTCCATACTTGATGACTTCTGCCAAGCCTGAGCGAAATTCCCGTTCAGGCAAACTATCGAGGGTATCCGTATCGACAACAACTACGCGGGGCTGGTAAAAAGCGCCTATCATGTTTTTGCCCAAGGGATGATTAACTCCCGTTTTGCCCCCTACGGAAGAATCGACCATGGCGAGCAGCGTGGTCGGTACCTGAATACAAGACACCCCACGTTGATACACCGCCGCCGCAAAGCCGGTAATATCCCCGACGACGCCGCCACCCAAAGCGCAGAGGGTGCAATCCCGACCGTAGCCCGCAGCCAGCAGGCGGCCGCTAATCTCCTGAATATTATCCAGAGACTTACTGGCTTCGCCCGCCGGAAGGACGATGACGATTTGGTCTTTTTGCAGCGCAGTCAGCGTTTTTTGCAGAGCTTCTAGGTAGAGGGGCGCCACATGGGTATCGGTGATGATGGCCACAGGCCCCTTGCTGAGGGCGGGCGCGAACAGGGTAGGGTCAGCCAGAATACCGCTGCCGATATGAATAGAATAACTGCGTTGACCAAGATCTACGCGAAGACTGTGCATAATTTCTGTGCTCTTCTGGGCGGGTTTATGGTCCATTGTTGAGGTTCTTGGTGCATCAGGCAAGAGGGGCGGCAGCAGATTCTGGCCAAGGCAGGGTCGGAGTGCGGTGTTTGTGGGGTAGATCAGCGGGTTTGCAAATGTCGCAGAATACGGCGCAGAACCTGATCGGAACGTAAGCCGTCGCCAGCGACGCGCCAATGTGCGGTTTGCCGGTACAGCGCATTCCGTTGCGTGGCCAGGCTTTGCAAGCGCGCTTCGAGATCCGTGTTTTGCAAGAGGGGACGATTACGATCATGACGGACCCGCTTCATTTGCTCTTCGACGCTGACATCTAGGTATATAACCTGCCCCAAATTGCGCAAGTGGGTGCGATTGCCGGGGTCCAAAATCGCTCCACCCCCGGTCGCCAGAACAATATCAGATTGCATTTCTGCGAGATCGGCAATGACTTTGCGTTCGCGTTCTCGGAAGCCCGCTTCGCCTTCTATCTCAAAAATCGTGGGTACATCGACCCCAGTGTGGCTGACAATCAGGTGATCACTATCCACATAAGGTAGACGCAAGCGGGCAGCCAGTAGCCGCCCGATGGTGGATTTACCCGATCCCATAGGACCGATCAGGACAATACTACCGGTCATTGTCCGAGGTCGGCATCACCGTCGGCACCCGCCAGACCATCCGGGGCATCGCCACCGATGACCTTGGGCGTAATGAACACCAGTAGTTCAGTCTTCGCCACACTTTCGACCTTGCTTTTGAACAGCCAGCCCAAGAGGGGAATATCCTGCAATAGGGGAACGCCCGTCAAATTGTGATTGGTGGTGTCGGTGTAGATACCGCCAATGACCACGGTTTGCCCGTTATTGACCAGCAACTTGGTTTTGACTTGCTGGGTTTGGATGGGGATTCCCGAAGGCAGCGCGTCGGAGTAGTTAGGCTGGTTGTTTTGGGCATCCACTTCCAAGGTGATTTTACCATTGGGTGAAATGTGCGGAGTCACGTCGAGGCTGAGTTCGGCTTTTTTGAAAGACACCGATGTAGCACCGCTGCTGGTAGATTGTTGATAGGGGATTTCCTGGCCCTGTTCAATGACCGCTTTTTCGTTGTCCTGGGTGAGCACCTTCGGACTGGAAATAATCTTGGCGCGGTTATCCACCTGCAGAGCCTGGAGTTGTAGGTCGAGAATCCGATTTCCTGCCGCCGTGCCGAGAGCAAAACCCAAGGAAGCCGGAGAGGTGCTCGCCAGTGCAGTACCTGCATTGGAAGCAGCGAGATTGGCGAGCGCTGGTACCGTGAAGCCTGTTCCGGTGGTCGAAGTCCCCGTGCCGCCAGAAATAGGATAAGCGCCGCCCTGCGTGTTGGTGGTGCCCGTCGCGCCGGTGCCTGAGAGGTTGACGACGCCGCCAGCACCCCCAGAGGTATAAGTGCCGCCCCAGTTGACGCCCAGAGAATGGGCGGCGCTGGTGGTGATCTGCACAATACGCGCTTCAATCAAAACTTGGGGTACGGGTTTGTCGATTTTGGCAATGAGTTTTTTGATGTTTTCGAGATCACGGGGCGTGTCACGTACCAGCAGACTATTGGTACGGGTAACCACGGCCACGGTCCCACGTGGGCCCAGCAGGGAGTTCCCAATGACGCTGGATTTTGGCAGACCCAGCGCATTGGCGATGGACTGCTGCTGGTAACTATTCATGCCCTGATCATCCCCACCAATACCCGGTCCTTTGTTTTGATCGAAGCCCTGTAAGAGGGAAGCAATATCAGCAGCTTTGGCGTATTTAATCTGAATGAGTTGAGTTTCTAAGGGTTCGAGTTTGCGCTTACTGGCATCGGCCTTGAGCTCGGCCTGTTCTTGGCTCGTGATTTGATCGGCAGGAGCGACCCAGAGAATGTTGCCGATGTGCTTCACGGCCAAGCCTTGAGATTCGAGGATGACTTTTAAAGCTTGTTCCCAAGGCTCGTTTTTCAGACGAATGGAGAGACTGCCGGTCACATTATTGGAAACCACAATATTTTGATGGGTAAAGTCGGCAATGACCTGAATGGCGTCACGCACGCTGATATTCTGGAAATCCATGCTCAGGCGAGCGCCAGCATCAGGATTATTGGCAGCGGCTTTGGTTTTGGGGTGCACGTCAATGATCGTGTGCTGCCCAAGCTGATAGGCCGAATATTCATAAGGGCCGTTGATATCGAATACCAAACGCGTTGCGCGTCCCAGCGGGTAACTGTCAATGTACTGCACGGGCGTACCAAACTGAGTCACCCCAAAGCGGTGCGTATAACTGGCGGGTATGCTCGTATTTTTCAATTCTACGACCAGCCGCCCATTTTCACGGGTTACGTTCATCTGGGGCTGTTCGCCAGCAATAGACAAATTCAGAATGCCGCCGCCATTTTTACCGCGTTTGAAATTCAGATCGTTAATCTGCGTTCCAGACGCTAGAGCGGGAACCAAAGCCTGCTGAGTGCTAGTAGGGGTGGTCACTGTACTTACGGGTGTTGCCGATTGACTAGCGGGCGTCGGTGCTGCAGCTGGCGCCGTCGGGCCGCTGCTGATCAGCGCCAGGCGGTAGCCGTCGACGGTAGGCTGCACCATAACCGCTTGTGGTGATTTCAACAGCAGTTCTAGGCGGGCGTTGTGCCCATCGTTTTCCGTCAAAACATTTTCTACCGCACCCGCTCCGGTCACGGTGCCCACTGAGGGCAGAAAGTGCGCGTCGGTGAAATCAATTTGCACCCGATAACCACCATTCAAACTGTTGACATCATAGGCGGGCCGGCTGTCGCTGTGAATGATAAAAGCGGTGCCGTGCTGATCGGTGGTCGGCGTTATACCGCTGATGAGACTTTCGGCCCAAGCCGTGCCTGAAGTCAGGCAGAGGGCTGCCGCGAGAATGGCTGCCGTGGCGGGGCGTATCCGGAAGGGTTGCGGCAATGGCTGCTGAGCGCGACGATGGAGACGGGCAATGTTGGCTGTGCTCATTTTTTGGCATTCCTCTGTATTCTTTGGGGTCAGGCACGTCATGTTTTAAGTACCACTTTGCATGTGTAAGACAGTCTGTTGTTTTTTGAAGCCACCAAAAGCGTTGGGCAGATATTGCTCAATAGTTACAGACTGTTTGGTGGTGCTGTCATCAATTCCGATGATACGTCCGTTGTGTGTGCCAATATAACTCCCAATGGTCGCTCGATAGATTTTGGCGTTCGGTGCCAGTACAACCGCCCACAGTTGACCGTCGCTGGCACGCACGATGCCGGTAATGCTGAGGCTCGATAGCGCATATTTTTCGAGCGGCTGAATGGGACCGTGGCTGAGCGGCTGGGGTCCGTTACTGTCCGCAGCAGCCTCTTTACGAAGCATTATTTCAGAAAAGCTGGTAAAAGGATCGCGATCTCTGACGTTGTTATAGGCGGTGGGATGATACTCGGGAGTTTTCGGCAAGGGTTTGATCTGCGTATTCGTCTTGGGACCATCCGCGACAAAGGCTTGAAGATGATTAAGATTGTCGTTATCTGAGCAGCCGTTTAATAGCGAAATACCCGCACAGAGGGTGATGATGGTTAGTAAGCGTTTCCGCGAAAAAATGGATTGGTCGAAGCTCATGGCTGCCCCCCCTGTTTATCGCTGGCGTGATCGCTACTGTCGAGGTAGCGATAGGTGGTCGCCGTGCATTGCATAGTCAGTTGCTGCGCGGCCAGAGCCTTGGCGGCAGGTGTCGCGCCCGTGTTGGCTACGCGCGTGATGTGAATATTACTCATCGTGACAATTCTCGGCATGGCCGCAACCGCCGCCGCAAATTGTCCAATATCATTGTAAGTACCGACTACCTTGAGATTAACAGGTATTTCCGCGTAAAAATTTTTATTAATTTCAGCAGTAGGCTGGAACAGCTCAAAATCCAGTCCGCGACTACGTCCGGCCAAGGTCACATCGTCTAAAAGTGAAGGAATCTGGGTGCGATTGGGTAACTGCTCCAGAAACTTTTGAAAGCGGATGTTCATTTCCTTGATTTGCGCTTGATACGCAGGCAAGGAGGCCGCCAGTAACTGTTTTTGTCGTATCTGAATTTTCAGGCTTTCTTCTTGGGTGTGCAACGCATCGTACTGATCATTCTCGGGAGAAATGAACTCAAACCACACAATAATACCAAGAATAACAATAATGATGGCAATAGCGATCAGTTTGGTTTTCAGAGGCCAGCGAATGATATCATCTACTTGTAGATTGCGTATTTCGTCGAAAGTCACGACTGGGCCTCCTGATGATCGAGCGCTGCACCACTTTTATTCGGGGCGGTGGGTTTGCGGATTTGCATTTGCAGCGTGAATTGACCGACATCCTCGCCGCCGAGTTTGGCCTTGCTGATGATGTTGAGTTGCGGATCTGCAAAAATTTTGGAAGCCTGAAGTTTGCGCATAAAATCCGCTACCTGATCATTGGCCTCGGCGAAGCCGTTGACAGTGACGGAATCGCCGGTTTGTTGGAGCCCGGTCAGAAATACGCCGTTTGGCGTGACGCTGGCCAGCGTATTAAATACGCGAACGACCATGTCTCTTTTGTCCTGCAGGTTGGTAATGATGCCTTCGCGGGCTAGGAGCTCATCGCGTTTTTTGCGAAGGTCGGCAATGGACGCAATTTTTGTGTCCAGTTGCGTGGTGACCCCCTGCAGATAGTTTACTTTTTCTTTTTCGGCGGTGACTCGTGCACTGAAAATGCTGTATATCCCATAATAGAAAAGCGCAGCGAGCAGCAGAATACCGATCAATGCAGCAGCTAGGAGCTGACTACGTTGGGCGCGACGTGCTTCGCGATAGGGGAGGAGGTTGATACGGATCATGCCGGAATCCTCCGTAGGGCGAGGCCACAAGCCACAGCCAGTGATGAGCGGTCGGAATCTACGAAACGGCGACTGATTTGCGGCGATATATCCATGCCCGCAAAAGGATCAGGCACAAATACCGGAAAGTTGACGAGCTGGCGCAACTGTTCGGCTAATTGCGGAATTTTTGCGCCTACGCCGAACAAGTGAACGGCTCCCGTGGGTACATCGGGCATACTCGCCTGAAAAAAATCTAGGGAGCGAAAGAGTTCTTGAGCCATGTTGCGGGCAAAAGGCTGGAGGACGTCTTTTTCATATTCGGGAGGAAGTCCTCCAAAGCGTTCCATTCGTTGGGCGTCGGTGCTGTCCAGACTGTAACGCCGCTGAATTTCTTCAATGAGTCGACCCAAACCAAAGTTATGTTCCCGAGAGTACACCGGATGTGCGTCCTGAAATACATAAATATTGGTAGTGATGGTTCCGATTTCTACGAGAACAATCCCTTTGCCGTTCATGGGTTGTGCGGTCGTTATGGATTCTGCCAAATGCTGATGTAGTACCCAGAGCGCAAAAGGTTTGACATCAATGATTTTGGGTTTGAGTCCTACTTCCTCCAAGACGGCCGCGCGGTCTTCTACCGCTTCTTTTTTGCAGGCGACCAGCAGGACATGGTTATAGCCCCGACGCGTATCGTCTGGGCCGAGGATGGAAAAATCAAAATTAACCGCATCAATACTGTAGGGAATGTACTGGCTGCCTTCATAGCGAATTTGTTCTTCAATGCCCACCTCATCAAGATCCGCAGGCAGCGAAATGACCTTAACAATAGCCATGTTGGCGGGTAACGCGGTTGCTACCGCTTTGGTGCGAATACGTGAGCGCTCCAAGATGGTTCTTAAGGCTCGAGAAACGGCTTCTGTATCCTGAATATCGCGATCACTGACCGCGCCGGGCGGTAACGCTTCGGAATCGGCGTGCTCCACCCGCAGTTTTCCACGGTTTAGTGCCAAGGAAACGAGTTTTACAGCATCGGAGCTGATATCCAGGCCCAGCAAAGGAGAACTTGGTATGCGCAGCACGTTTATTCCTTTTTTATGTTTTGACGAAGAATACCTGCATTAGATTTACCAAAAAAGCAACACTGGTCATAAGGCAACAGTCATTTTAGCAACTTGCAAGGGAAATTAGCAGCATTCCCGATTCTGTCAAGGCACATGTCGTTAAAAATAGTTACAATCAATGATCGGCGTGTTCTAGGAGGAATGCTTTTGTCACGCGATGATGACCGGAGGACTTTTTGAGAAAATGACTTTGATGGTGGATACGCAATTACATGCCGATATACATTGGATGACTCTGGCTCTGGAGACTGCGCAGTGCGCGGTGGTCGCTGGCGAGGTGCCGGTGGGTGCGGTGCTGGTGGATGTCGAGGGAAATTTACTGGCGGTGGCGCATAACACGCCCATTGTTGACCACGACCCCAGTGCCCATGCTGAAATGCGGGTATTAAGATTGGCGGCTCGGCAGATTGAGAATTATCGTCTGACCGGAACTACCCTT
Organism: Acidithiobacillus sp.; assembly: GCA_041676785.1. GTDB lineage: Bacteria > Pseudomonadota > Gammaproteobacteria > Acidithiobacillales > Acidithiobacillaceae > Acidithiobacillus. Next base: position 87,669 of record JBAYRF010000008.1, read on the forward strand.
TACGTGACTCTGGAGCCTTGTGTGATGTGTGTGGGTGCCATGCTCCATGCACGAATAGCGCGTGTGGTATATGGCGCAGCAGATCCTAAAGCGGGTGCGGTGAGCAGTCTTTATCATTTGTTGGATGATCCACGGTTTAACCATCGTATTCAGGTGCAAGGGGGAGTTATGGCGGAGCAGTCAGCCGAACTGTTACGGGATTTTTTTCGGGCCCGGCGCGGGGGTAAAGGAGGACGATGAGTATGCAGCACTTTAGTCAGGATTGGCGGGTGAATGCTGGAGGACGTGGACTGCACGAGCTTACCGATCGCATTCAGCGCTGGTTAGAAGAAATAAAAGCTCAGGAGGGATGGTTGAACGTGTTTGTGCCACACACCTCCGCCAGTCTGCTCTTGCAGGAAAATGCGGACCCCGATGTGCAAGCGGATATTCTCGACTATTTTCTGCGGATGGTGCCCGACGGTGATCCGCGTTTTCGCCATCGAAACGAAGGGCCTGATGATATGTCTGCACACTTGCGCAGTGTTCTGACCCAGAACAGTCTGGTCATACCGGTGCGAGAGGGGCGCGCCGCCTTGGGGGTTTGGCAGGGCGTGTTTTTGTTCGAACATCGCAGCAAGCCGCTCAATCGTCAGGTGTTGGTCAGTTTTCAGGGCAAGGTGGAGGAAGTGTAATGTCGGAGTTTTCGCAGGTTTATCAGGGCATGTTATGGGGTATTAAGGACTGGTCGCGTTGGGATAGTTTTGTGGACAGGTTAACAGAACAGGCGGATAACGGTTGGTATGTCTACTTTGTCGGCGTGGACTATCCCCATGCAGCGCTGGATGCGGCTTCTTTTGGTAAGCGTTTGAGGGCCATCAGTGCGTTGCTCCATCATGACCATAAAGAGAAATATTTGGGGATTGTCTATGTGGATGACGTTGATCAGCCGCGCTTGGTTAAAATTTACGATCCCAATAATCTCGGATCTTCTTGTGGGAGCAGTGGTAAACTGGTTCCGGCAGGCTGGATTTTGTCGCGCATGCCCCCTGATGATCTGGGAGCGGTGGTGGTACCCGAGGGACGTAAGCGCTGGTGGCGGGAACTGACTTCAGGCTGATCCGGTTGGTATTATCGCCCTGGCTTTTGTACCCTTGGCAAAATTGAACTGAGGAGAATCCATGGAAGCCGACCTCAAGCCCCTAGAATTTGAGGGTATTCGCCGTTTACTTGAAAAACTTTGCGCGACGCCCTTTGGCGCAGATGCCGCCCGTAATCTGGCGCCTGCCCCGACAGTAGGCGTCGCCCGACAATTGCAGGATGCGATTACAGCGGCGCGCATCGGGCTGGAATCGGGCGAAGGCCCAGTCCTGCCGGAACTACCCGATGTGCGGGCGGCTATCCGTCAGGTAGCCAGCCCCGGAGCGGCGTTGGCTGGAACGGCTTTTCGTAATCTGGCGCTGGTGCTGCGCGTGGGGGAGCAGTTGCGGCCCTATGTCGAAAAACGTCCCGCACTCCTCCCCACCGGACCAGATCGTCTGGATGCGGCCGCCGATTTGTTGCCCAAAATTGATGCCGTACTGATGCCCAATGGCAGTGTTCGGGAAGACGGTAATGCCATCTTGCGGCAACTTCATGGTGAACTGAAAAGCGAACGCGAACAAATTCAGAAGGCTCTGCAAAGTCATTTGCAGGTTGCTGGCGCTAAAATTCACTGGTCGGGGCAACGTGCCTGCGTGCATTTGCCCGATGGAGCCACGGATCAGATTCGCGGCGTGCGCCGGGGAACAGGCCCGGGCGGACATGGGTATCTGGTCGAGCCCATGGAGCTGGTGGCTGGCAATAACCGTCTTGAAAAAATCGCCGGTAGTATTGAGCAAGAAAACCAAGCTATTCTTCGCGCGCTCAGTGATGAAGGGCGCGAGCGTCTGACGGGGTTGCAGCAGTTGGTAGAATCCCTCACCTGGCTGGATCTGGCGGTTGCCGGTGCCCAGTTGTCCATTCATCTGCACGCGAAAGCCGCAGAGATGGTGAATGAGCCGATGCTCATTCTGGAAGAAGCCTATCATCCGCAACTGATTCTGGCCTTTGCCGAAAAACGCGGTCCGCAGCCCAAGCCGCTATCCGTTAAAATTGATGCAGAATGCCCGATATTGGTAGTGACCGGACCCAATACCGGCGGCAAGAGTGTTTCTCTGAAGACGGTAGGGCTGCTGACGGTCATGGCGCATTGTGGTTTGCATGTACCGGTGGCGGGGCGTGCGGTAGTGGGAAATTTTACGCGGATTTTTGTGGATATGGGCGATCCGCAAAGCGTCGCCTTCGAACTTTCGACATATTCAGGACATGTCGAGGTGCTCAAAAGACTGCTCGCCGATGCTGACGACCACACCCTGATTCTGCTCGATGAACTGGGTACGGGTACCGATCCTGAGGAAGGCGCAGCCTTGGCCATGGCGGTGCTGGATCATCTGGCAGACCGGGGTGTGCGTGGTATGGTGACCACCCATCTGACGCCGCTCAAGGCTTTTGCGGACAGTCATCACTGCCTGCGCAATGCCTCCATGCGCTTTGATCATGAGCGCCTGGAACCCACTTATGAACTGCAGATTGGTGTTCCTGGTCGTTCTTTGGGGCTGGTGATTGCGGCCAAACGCGGGCTGCCGGAAGCGCTGGTCAGCAAGGCACGCGACTATCTGGAAACCTTGCATCAACGCAGTTGAGTCTTCAGCCATAGAAGCCAGGCAATCTACGCCAAGGCTTTTTTATTTGACCTTCCGGGCAAAAATGTCTAGCTTTTTGGGCTGATACTTTATTCCCTGAGGAGTATGACGATGACGTCCCCGACGACTACGCAAGATCGCCTGAGCCCAGAACTGGAAACTGAGGATCTGACGGGTGCAGAGATTGTAGTCCGTGCCCTGCGTGATGAGGGTGTCGAGTATGTGTTTGGGTATCCGGGCGGTGCGGTGCTGTATATTTACGATGCACTGGATAAGCAGGAGGCCGTACAGCACATTCTGGTGCGCCATGAACAGGCGGCGGTACATGCGGCAGATGCTTATTCCCGGGTGACCGGCAAGGTGGGCGTGGCCTTGGTGACCAGTGGACCGGGCGCGACCAATGCGGTTACGGGCATTGCTACGGCTTACATGGATTCGGTGCCGTTGGTGGTCATCAGCGGGCAGGTGCCGGTAGCCTTGATAGGCAATGACGCTTTTCAGGAAGTGGATACGGTGGGTATCACCCGCCCCTGTACCAAGCACAATTTTCTAGTGAAAGATATCAAGGATCTGGCTAGTACCCTGAAGACCGCGTTTTATCTGGCGGCTTCCGGGCGTCCTGGTCCGGTGCTGGTGGATATTCCTAAAGATGTGACGGCCCATAAGGCGGCTTATCATTATCCGGAAAAGGTCGCGCTGCGCTCGTACAAGCCGACCTTGAAGGGGCATCCCGGTCAGGTTCGTAAGGCGATGCAACTCATTACCAGTGCGCAGCGGCCGATGTTCTACACGGGTGGAGGAGTTATTCTCGGCAACGCTTCGGCGGAGCTGCGTAAGTTGGTGCAGAGTCTGGGCGCGCCGATTACCAATACGTTGATGGGGCTGGGTGCTTACCCGGCTTCGGATCGGCAGTTTGTGGGGATGTTGGGGATGCACGGTACTTACGAAGCCAATATGGCCGTGCAGCACTGTGATGTGCTGGTCGCCTTGGGCGCTCGTTTTGATGATCGGGTGACCGGTAACCTCGCTAAATTTGCGCCTCATGCCAAAATTGTCCATGTGGATGTAGACCCTTCTTCTATTTCCAAAAACGTGCGTGTGGATGTCCCTATCGTAGGCGATTTGCAGCAGGTATTGCTGGAAATGAATGCCGTTTTGCAGGAGTCAGAGCACCGCAACGATCCCCAAGCCTTAGCCGCGTGGTGGGCGCAGATTGAAGAATGGCGGCGGCGGGATTGCCTCAGCTACAAGCAGGACGAACGGATTATCAAACCGCAATTTGTGGTGCAGAAATTGTTTGAATTGACCGCCGGTAATGCCATCGTCACCTCAGATGTGGGACAGCATCAGATGTGGGCGGCCCAGTTTTATGGCTTTGATAAGCCTCGGCGCTGGGTCAATAGCGGTGGTCTGGGTACTATGGGTTTTGGGTTGCCTGCCGCCATGGGCGCACAGGTGGCCGAACCGGATGCGACGGTGGTGTGTATTACGGGAGATGGTAGCATCCAAATGAATATTCAGGAGCTTTCTACCTGCCAGCAATATCAGTTACCGTTAAAGGTGGCCTGTCTCAATAATCATTATCTGGGTATGGTGCGGCAATGGCAGGAGTTTTTCTATGAGGATCGTTATGCCATGAGTTACGTGGACGCATTGCCAGATTTTGTGAAGCTGGCCGAAGCCTACGGGCATATTGGTTTGCGTGCTGAAACGCCGGCCGATGTCGAGCCGGTGATTCGGGAAGCTTTGCGCCTCAAGGATCGGATGGTCTTTATGGATTTCCAAGTGGACGCCAAGGAAAACGTGTACCCCATGGTTCCTGCTGGCGCAGCCCTTTCTGAAATGATTCTGGTGTAATGATGCGCCATATTATTTCTATCCTATTGGAAAACGAAGCGGGTGCCTTGTCGCGGGTGGCGGGTTTGTTCTCGGCGCGGGGCTATAACATCGAAGCCATGACCGTGGCTCCCACCCACGATGCCAGTATTTCGCGAATGACCGTCGCGACCAATGGCTCTGAAGAAATCATGGAGCAGGTTCTCAAACAGCTCAACAAGTTGGTGGAAGTCATTCGAGTGCATGATTTGACGGAAGGTCCGCATATTGAGCGCGAGCTGATGCTGATCAAAGTGCATGCGGTCGGGCCGGATCGGGAAGAAGTCAAACGCCTTTCCGATATTTTTCGGGGTCGGATTATTGATGTCACGGATCGTTCTTACACCATTGAATTAACCGGGCCTGGTGACAAGCTCGACGCTTTTATTCACGCCTTGGACCCTGGTATGGTCATTGAGGTGGTCCGCAGTGGCGCCAGTGCCATCAGTCGTGGTGCCAAGGCTATTTAAATATAGTCAATTTATTACAATCACTTAACAATACATTACGAGGTTTGACATGAAGGTTTATTACGATAATGATGCCGATCTTGGCCTGATCCAGAAAAAGAAAGTGGCCATTATTGGTTACGGCTCCCAAGGACATGCGCATGCCCTGAATCTTAAAGACTCCGGCGTGAGTGTCGTGGTCGGCTTACGTAAAGATTCCACCTCTTGGGAGAAGGCTGCTAAAGCGGGCCTGGAAGTGAAAGAAGTGGGAGAGGCCGTAGCCGCTGCCGACGTGGTCATGATCCTCACCCCTGACGAAGGTCAGGCGGCCCTGTATCGCGATGAAATCGCCCCGAAAATTAAGCAGGGCGCAGCGTTAGTGTTTGCGCACGGCTTTAATGTGCATTTCGGTCAGATTCATCCGCGTGCTGATCTTGATTGCTTCTTGGTGGCTCCCAAAGGCCCCGGTCATCTGGTGCGCTCCACCTATACACAGGGCGGAGGGGTACCCAGCCTGATTGCGGTGCATCAAGATGCCAGTGGTAATGCCACCAATATTGCCCTGGCCTACGCCAAGGCGAACGGGGGTACGCGTGCCGGTGTGATCGAAACCAGCTTTCGGGAAGAGACTGAGACGGATTTGTTTGGCGAGCAGGCGGTCCTCTGTGGAGGGGCTACGGCGCTGGTGCAGGCCGGTTTTGAGACTTTGGTGGAAGCGGGTTATGCCCCAGAAATGGCCTACTTTGAGTGCATGCATGAACTGAAACTGATTGTTGATCTGATGTACGAAGGCGGGATTGCCAATATGCGCTATTCCATCTCCAATACCGCAGAATATGGCGATCTTACCCGTGGTCCCCGCGTGGTCAACGCCGAAACCAAAGCAGAAATGAAGAAAATTTTGACGGAAATTCAGACGGGGCAGTTTGCCAAAGAGTTTATTCTGGAGAATCAGGCGGGCAAAGCGACCATGCAGGCCATGCGCCGTATTGGTGCAGAGCATCCCATTGAAGTGGTGGGTAACAAGCTGCGCTCCATGATGACCTGGATTGGTCAGAATCGAATTGTGGATCGTTCGCGGAATTAAAATCGGCGATCGTCCGATTTTACCCATCGGGGCAGGGCGGATGTGCCACAGACTCTGGAGTCTGTGGTTATTCCGCTCTTTTCTCATGCGTCCGCTCCTGATACGCTCCGCCCATGAAAACTGACTATCCCTATCCTGTTCTAGCGCGCGAAGGCTGGCCTTTTCTGGGTCTGTTTTTGGTGGTCGCGATCATCCTGCAAATTTTTCTGAAGGGTTGGTGGCTGCTCCTGCCGGCGCTGTTTTGGCTACTTTTTTTGTTCAGCCTGCAATTTTTTCGCGATCCAAAGCGACCCTTGCCCGAAATGTCGGAGCAGTCGGTGCTGTGTCCGGCGGATGGCAAAGTCATTGCCATTGAGCAGGTGGAAGATCCCTATCTGTCGCGTCCGGCGCTCAAGATCAGTATATTTATGAATGTCTTTGACGTGCATGTGAACCGAATGCCCGTGCAGGGGCAGATACAAAAAATTTGGTATTTCCCGGGCCGCTTTTTTAATGCGGCGCTGGATAAAGCTTCGTTGGAAAACGAGCGTAACGCCCTGTGGGTGAAAACAGCGACGGGGCGCGATGTGACCGTAGTGCAGGTTGCGGGGCTGGTGGCGCGGCGGATTGTTTGTTACGTCAGCGCCGAAAATTCGGTGCAGGCGGGTCAACGCTTTGGCTTCA